>LR134389.1:600000-1200000 GCA_900637675.1 Streptococcus equi subsp. equi | reverse complement strand
CTTGCTAGAGGTATTGATACCAGTGCTCATCTCGCTTGCTTGAAAGCAGGTGGGCAAACCATAGCTGTTATCGGGACTGGCCTAGATCGCTACTATCCAAAGGAAAATCACCAGCTACAGGAGTTTTTATCTCAGCGTCATCTCGTGCTCAGTGAATATGGGGCTGGAGAGGCCGCCTTGTCTTATCATTTCCCTGAAAGAAACCGTATTATCGCAGGTCTTAGTCGAGGTGTCCTTGTTGTTGAGGCTAAGCAGCGCTCTGGCTCTTTGATTACCTGTCAGCTAGCTATGGAAGAGGGACGTGATATTTTTGTCGTACCTGACAATATTCTTAATGGGACATCGGCGGGCTGTTTGAAGCTGATCAAAGATGGTGCCAGCTGTGTCACTCATGGCAGAGACATTCTTTCAGAATACCACTATTCTTAACTTTTCTTCCTATTTATAGAAAATTTTTTGTTGACAGTTCTTAAAAAATGGGATATTATGCTAGAAGCTTTAACCATAACTGTTATAGGAAGTGTGTCAATTGGTAACAAAAACAGCAACTAAGTCAAAACAAGAGACGAAAAGATCTGCTACAAAGAAAAAATCAGCAGCTGCTAAAAAAATCTAGTCATTGTTGAATCACCTGCTAAGGCTAAAACCATCGAAAAATATTTGGGACGTCAGTATAAGGTCGTTGCCTCGGTTGGTCATATTCGTGATTTGAAAAAATCATCAATGTCTATTGATTTTGACAATCATTATGAGCCACAGTATATTAATATTCGTGGTAAGGGTCCGCTGATTAATGCCTTAAAAAAAGAAGCAAAGAATGCTAAAAAGGTTTATCTAGCAAGTGACCCGGATCGTGAGGGAGAGGCCATTTCATGGCATTTATCACATATTTTGGGACTTGATCCTGATGATAACAATCGTGTCGTTTTCAATGAAATCACAAAGGATGCCGTCAAAGAAGCTTTTGAAGGCCCAAGAAAAATTGATATGGATTTGGTTGACTCACAGCAGGCACGTCGTGTACTGGATCGTATTGTTGGTTATTCCATTTCGCCAATTCTCTGGAAAAAGGTTAAAAAGGGGCTTTCAGCAGGGCGCGTGCAATCGGTTGCTCTAAAGCTAATCATTGACAGAGAGCATGAGATTAAGGCCTTTGTTCCTGAAGAATATTGGTCAATTGATGGTCTCTTTAAAAAAGGGACAAAAAAATTCCAAGCAAGCTTTTACGGCCTCAATGGCAAAAAGATGAAGCTCAATACCAATGATGATGTTAAGCTTGTTTTGTCTCGATTAAGTAGCGATGATTTTATGGTTAGTAAGGTTGAGAAAAAAGAACGCAGGCGTCATGCTCCTTTACCTTATACAACCTCCTCATTGCAGCAGGACGCAGCCAATAAGATTAACTTTCGGACTCGTAAAACAATGATGGTTGCTCAGCAGCTTTATGAGGGGATTAGTCTTGGTCCTAATGGAACACAAGGGTTAATTACTTACATGCGTACGGACTCTACTCGTATCAGCCCAGTTGCTCAAAATGATGCCGCAGGCTTTATTGTTGAACGTTTCGGTAGTCAGTACTCTAAGCATGGCAATCGAGTTAAAAATGCTACTGGTGCTCAAGACGCTCATGAGGCTATTCGACCATCTAATGTGAACCATACGCCAGAGGCTATTGCTAAATTTTTAGATAAGGATCAGCTAAAGCTCTATACCTTGATTTGGAACCGCTTTGTCGCTAGTCAGATGACAGCTGCTGTGTTTGATACTGTTAAGGTTAACCTAGAGCAAAATAGTGTCCTTTTTGTTGCCAATGGCAGTCAGATGAAATTTGACGGTTATATGGCTGTTTACAATGATTCTGATAAAAGCAAGATGCTTCCTGAAATGACAGAAGGAGAAGTGGTTAAAAAGGTTACCTTAACACCTGAACAGCACTTTACTCAACCGCCAGCTCGTTATTCAGAAGCAAGCCTGATTAAAACACTGGAAGAAAACGGTGTTGGAAGGCCATCAACCTATGCTCCAACACTCGATGTGATTCAGCGTCGTTATTATGTTAAGCTGGCTGCTAAACGCTTTGAGCCGACGGAATTAGGCGAAATTGTTAATCAATTGATTGTGGAATTCTTCCCTGATATTGTTGATGTCAAATTTACAGCTGATATGGAAGATAAGCTTGATCAGATAGAGATCGGCAAAGAAGCCTGGCAGAATGTGATTGACCAATTCTACAAGCCATTTGTTAAGGAGTTAACCAAGGCTGAAACGGAGATCGAAAAAATTCAAATCAAGGACGAGCCGGCTGGTTTTGATTGTGAGCTGTGCGGCCACCCGATGGTTGTTAAGCTGGGTAGATTTGGCAAGTTTTATGCTTGTAGTAACTTTCCTGAGTGCCATCATACAAAGGCCATCACAAAGGAAATTGGAGTTTCTTGTCCAGCTTGTCAGCAAGGCCAAGTCATTGAGCGCAAAACAAAGCGTAACCGTATTTTCTATGGCTGCGACCGCTACCCTGAGTGTGACTTTACCTCGTGGGATTTGCCGGTAGGACGGTCTTGTCCGAAGTCAGGCGATTACCTTGTTGAGAAAAAAATTCGTGGAGGTAAGCAGGTTGTGTGTAGCAATGAAGTCTGTGACTATAAAGAAGAGATTGTAAAGTAGGTTTGAACTATTTTAGCAGAGGTCCATTATAACGGAAATATAGATGATTTTCCATTATAATGGACTTTTTGGTTTTTGTCTGTTATAATGGAAGTCATAAAAGGAGGGAAAATCATGCTATATATCGCTGTTATTGGGGATTTGGTCCATTCTAAGCAAATTCAGTCGCGTTCTTTGGTGCAAGAGTCCTTAAAGGCCTGTCTGGATCAGCTCAACCATGATTTTTCTTCCTATATCGTCTCTAACTTATCTGTGACTCTGGGTGATGAATTTCAAGGCTTGTTGACTAATGATGCGCCTGTTTTTCAACTCATTGATTTAATTAATCAAGCCATGACAGGCTACCCTGTTAGGTTTGGTATTGGACAGGGGACTATTTTGACTGATATTAACCCTGATATTAGTATTGGTGCTGACGGTCCAGCCTATTGGCGTGCCAGAGAGGCTATTCATTACATTCATCAAAAAAATGATTATGGCAATACCCAGGTAGCTATACGGACTGATAAGGAGCACAAGGATCTGGTGCTCAATAGCCTTTTAGCAGCTGGTGAGGCGATAAAAGCTAGCTGGCGTGCTAGTCAATTAGAGGTGTTTCATGCGCTTTTAGACTTAGGGATCTATGAAGAACAATTTGACCAACAGCTCATTGGCGATACATTGGACCTCCAATCAAGTGCCTTGTCAAAGCGCTTAAAAAGCAGCAGTGTAAAGGTTTATCTTAGAAGTCGCCATGCAGCTTTGACCTACCTACAAGAATAAAAAGAGGAAAGGAGCCACCTATGCAGGGCTTATCTGATTACCTTTATCAGCATCCTATTTTAGTGCTGCTAGTGATTTGTCATTTTTTATCAGATTATCACCTTCAGAGTCAGGTTATTGCTGATAAGAAGGAGGAGCAGCTTGCTTATCTGGGGCTGCACTTATTAGGGGTAGCTGCTCCATTGTTTCTAGTGGTGATGTGTATACCTAAGCTTTGGCTAACAGCGATCCTTATTTTTAGTAGCCATGCGGTTATTGATTATTTTAAGCCAAAATGGGCTCGTATCATTAAGCTTGATCGGTCGTGGGTCTTTGTGTTGGACCAGCTCTTGCATCTTTTCATTATTCTGGCTTTAGTCGCTCGTGTTAATCAGGCTGAGATCCCTGATTGGTTACATGCTCGGCAGTTATTGTTAGTGCTTTTTATGGTTTTGATCACCAAGCCTGTCAATATTATCTTTAAGCTCTGCTTCAATAAATTCCAGCCAGCTAGTGATAAACCAATGGATACCATTGTAGGGGCGGGTGCGGCTATTGGTAATTTAGAGCGTATTGTTATGGGCGTTTGTATGGTGTTGGGACAATTTGCTTCAATCGGACTGGTGCTTACCGCTAAGTCTATTGCTCGCTACAATAAAATCTCTGAAAGCCCAGCCTTTGCTGAATATTATTTGATTGGATCGCTGTTTAGTGTCTTAAGTGTCTTTATCGCAGCATGGATGTGTTTTTTCTAAACAAGAACAAGGGCAGGCTTTCGCTTGCTTTTTTTTTACTGGAAAAGGCTTGTTTAGCTGCTACCAGCAAGATGATGAGGTCCGGTGAAATATTTTTGGCTAGATTTTGAAAAATAAGCCTTAAAAAGCCTTCCAGTAACTACTGCAGTGAACAAGATATGTGGATAGCTGGTATTGGGCGAAAGCTAAAATGCTTGAAGCAGCTAGCTTTGTGGAGAGCGTGCAGGTACGGGCTTATCTCCTTTATATAAAAGACTGAGGCTGTTCAGCTCCTTCTTTTGCTTTGCTCTTATTTCTGTTATAATAGGCAGGGTAATTACTTGAAAGAAAGAGTTGCGGGGCAATCAGTGATGGATAAGTCCCCAAAGAGGTATTGGTCTATTGTCTCAATCTTATATTAATGTTATTGGTGCTGGTCTAGCTGGATCAGAGGCAGCTTATCAAATTGCTAAGCGTGGTATTCCTGTTAAGCTATATGAGATGCGTGGTGTCAAGGCAACACCGCAACACAAAACCACCCATTTTGCAGAATTGGTTTGCTCCAACTCTTTTCGTGGTGACAGCTTAACCAACGCAGTAGGGCTTTTAAAGGAAGAGCTGCGTCGTCTGGATTCGATTATTATGCGTGCTGGCGAAGCCCATCGTGTCCCTGCCGGAGGAGCAATGGCTGTAGATCGCGAAGGCTATGCCAAGGCTGTTACAGCTGAGCTTGAAAATCACCCTCTGATTGAAATCATTCGTGAGGAGGTTATTGACATTCCTAGCGATGCTATTACAGTAATTGCAACTGGCCCCTTGACCAGTGACAGCCTTGCTGAAAAAATACATGCCTTAAATGGTGGTGCTGGCTTTTATTTTTACGACGCAGCAGCTCCAATTGTCGATAAGTCAACCATTAACATGGATAGGGTTTATTTAAAATCGCGATATGATAAGGGAGAAGCTGCTTATCTGAACTGTCCAATGACCAAGGAAGAGTTTATGGCCTTTCACGAGGCTTTGACAACAGCAGAGGAAGCTCCTTTAAATGCTTTTGAAAAGGAAAAGTATTTTGAAGGCTGTATGCCAATTGAGGTTATGGCAAAGCGTGGGATTAAGACTATGCTTTATGGTCCAATGAAGCCGGTTGGCTTGGAATATCCAGATGATTACAAGGGACCACGTGACGGTGATTTCAAGACGCCCTATGCTGTTGTGCAGCTGCGTCAGGATAATGCTGCAGGCAGCCTTTATAATATCGTGGGCTTTCAGACACATTTAAAATGGGGAGAGCAAAAGCGGGTTTTCCAAATGATTCCAGGCCTTGAGCATGCTGAGTTTGTGCGTTACGGTGTGATGCACCGTAATTCCTATATGGATTCACCAAAGCTTCTGACACAAGGCTTCCAATCACGCGCTAATCACAGGCTTTTCTTTGCAGGTCAGATGACCGGTGTGGAGGGCTATGTCGAGTCAGCAGCTTCTGGACTTGTGGCTGGCATTAATGCTGCTCGGCTATTCAAGGAAGAAGAGCCACTTGTTTTTCCAAATACAACAGCAATTGGCAGCCTGCCTTATTATATTACACACGCGGACAGCAAGCATTTTCAACCAATGAATGTCAATTTTGGTATTATTAAAGAGCTTGACGGACCTCGTATCAGAGATAAAAAGGAACGCTATGAAGCTATCGCTAAACGTGCCTTAGCTGATCTGGCAGCTTATTTAACGGTATAATCAGGCTCCATGTCAACTGTAGTGGGTAGTTGACAAGCTAACATCTGGAGAGGACCAAATTGGTCTTCTCTTTTTTAATATTGATAGCGATCAAAATCCGTCTTTTAAAGTTTTCAAAGTTCCGAAATCCAAAAGCATTGCGCTTGATGACTTTGATGAGATTATTGGTAGCCTCCAGTTTAGCGTTAGAATAAGGCAAATCCAGTGCGTTCTCAATCTTGTCTCTGTCTTTCAAAAAGGTCTTGAAAACGGTCTGAAAGAGAGGATTGCTACTGTCTATCTGCTCCTCAATCAGGCCGAAAAAGTGGTCAGCTTGCTTTTCCTGGAAGTGAAAAAGCAGAAGCTGATAAAGGTCATAATGCTTTCTAAGCTCGTCAGAGTAGCTCAAAAGACGCTCGACCACCTCCTTGTTTGTCAAATGCATGCGAAAAGTCGGGCGGTAAAAACGCTTGTCACTAAGTTTGCTACTATCTTGTTGAATCAGCTTCCAGTAACGTTTCAAAGCCTTGTATTCGTGGGATTTTCGATCAAAAGAGTTCATGATTTGAGTACGGATACGGTTCATGGCACGTCCCAAATGTTGCACAATGTGGAAACGATCAAGGACAATCTAAGCGTTTGGGAAAAGCATCTTAGCCAGGTTGTAATAGGGGGTAAACATATCCATGGTGATGAGTTTAACGTCGTTTCTGACCTGCCGAGGATATCTCAGGAAGTGGTTGCGAATGACAGCTTTCGTCCGTCCATCCAAAATAGCGATGATGTTGTTGGTGTCAAAGTCCTGAGCAATAAAGCTCATCTTGCCCTTCTTAAAGGCATATTCATCCCAGGACATATGTTCGGGTAAATAAGTCAAATGAGACTTGAACGTGAACTCGTTGAGCTTTCGCATGACGGTTGAGGTGGAGATGGATAGTCTATCAGCGATAGCGGTCATGGAGACTTTCTCGATGAGAAGCTGGGCCACCTTCTGTTTGACGATGGTTGGTATTTGATGGTTTTTAGGGACTAGAGAAGTCTCAGCGACAGTAATTTTTCCGCAAAACTGACATTTGAAACGGCGCTTTTTGAGGCGAATCAAAGTCTTGTAGCCTGCGCAATCGAGAAAAGGGACCTTGGATTCCCGTTGGAAGTCGTACTTGCCCATCTGACTTTGGCAGTTAGGGCAAGGTGGGGCATCGTAGTCAAGGACAGCTTTCAATTCCTTATGAGTTTTCATGTCGTGTATTTCTTTGGAGAATGTGATATGAGGGTCTTTAATTCCCAGTAGTTGTGTGACAACATGTGATTGTTCCATATGAGTCTTTCTAAATGATAGTTTAGTCGCTTTTCATTATAGGTCATATGGGACTTTTTTGATACTCATAAAGCCCTATAACCCCTGCAGTGGACTTACCCACTACAGAAATTATTGAGCCTATAATCATTACCCCCTCTCTAACAGTGAACTGCCCCCCAAAAGTTAGACATAAAATCTAACAATTGGGGGGCTATTTTTATGACATTGAGTTATGAAGACAAGGTTCAAATCTATGAGCTACGGCACATTGGAAAGTCCATTAAATGCTTATCAGAAAAGTTTAGTATTGCAGAATCTGACCTCAAATACATGATTCGCCTGATTGACAGGTATGGGTTAGCCATTGTCCAAAAAGGTAAGAATAGTTATTATTCTCCAGAACTGAAGCAAGAGATAATAGATAAAGTTCTGATTGATGGTCAATCTCAAAAACAGACGTCCTTAGACTATGCTTTACCAAATTCTAGTATGCTTTCAAGGTGGATAGCGCAATACAAGAAAAACGGCTATACTATTCTTGAGAAAAGAAGAGGGAGGCCACCAAAGATGGGACGTCAACCAAAGAAGACTTTAGAACAAATGACAGAGTTGGAGCGACTCCAAAAAGAATTAGACTACCTTAGAGCGGAGAATGCTGTGCTAAAAAAGCTGAGAGAATACCGGTTGAGGGACGAAGCAAAGCTCAAAGAGCAACAGAAATCATCCAAGAATTAATCGGTCAATTTTCTCTAGCAACTTTGCTTGAAATCCTTGATTTATCGCGGTCAACCTATTATTATCAAGTCAAGCAACTAGCTCAAGAAGATAAGGACATGGACTTAAAGGAGCTCATTCAAGGCATCTATGATGAACATCATGGCAATTATGGCTATCGTCGCATTCATCTGGAACTAAGAAATCGTGGTTTTATCGTCAATCACAAAAAAGTACAACGTTTGATGACTGTCATGGGCTTAAAAGCTCGTATCCGTCGTAAGCGCAAGTATTCTTCTTACAAAGGTGAGGTTGGCAAAAAGGCTGATAATCTGATTAAACGTCAGTTTGAAGGTTCTAAGCCCTACGAGAAGTGCTATACCGATGTGACGGAATTTACCTTACCTGAGGGGAAACTCTATCTATCGCCTGTTCTTGACGGCTATAACAGTGAGATTATTGATTTCACCCTGTCTCGATCGCCTGACTTGAAGCAAGTACAAACCATGCTTGAGAAGGCTTTTCCAGCGGATTCGTACAATGGAACGATTCTCCACAGCGATCAAGGCTGGCAATATCAACATCAGTCTTATCATCACTTTTTGGAGACTAAAGGCATTCGTCCATCCATGTCTCGCAAGGGAAATAGTCCAGATAATGGGATGATGGAGTCCTTCTTTGGTATTCTCAAATCTGAGATGTTTTACGGCCTTGAGACAACTTATCAATCCCTTAATGAGCTTGAACAAGCTATTACAGATTACATTTTTTACTACAACAACAAACGCATTAAAGCAAAGCTAAAAGGACTTAGCCCTGTGCAATACAGAACTAAATCCTTTCACTAATATGTCGTGTCCAACTTTTGGGGGTCAGTACACAGTTAGAGAGGGGGTAGTTGTTGGTTAATAATGCTTAAGGTCTGTTGCTGCTTTGATCTTAGTTATCGTGGGCTGAGCAGCCTCGCTCCTAAAAAAGTCAAGTGAGGTCTTAGGAAGGAGTAGCTCTAAGAGAGCATAATCATCGTCCTTGATGGCCTGTCTGGCAAGAGAGGCGCTGATGATTTTGCCTTCTGCAAAGGTTTTTCTAGGGATAACCTGCACATCAATGCTATAGCAAGGCAGCTGCTTGAGCATGACAGTGTTGTAATGCTGTGTGACCATGCTAGTAGGCTCTTCGCCAACATAACGACTCTTGATTTGGAGTTTTTCTGCAATGTGACGGAAAATGACAATATCCAATTTAGCTTGACTATCAATAACTGCTAGCTCATCTTTTTGAAAATAAGCAGGAAAGGTTGCCTGACTAATCATGTAAGGTCCACTATCGTGGTATATGATATTTGCTAGGTGTGCAGTTCCTTTGATGATTAATTCCTTTCGGATATGGTAGGGGATCAGGCTACTGTCTTGACTGACCATAAAGAGATGAACGAGCTCGTTGTCAGCGCAGGCCTTTTCAATCAGATGCAGATGACCAAGGGTAAATGGATTAGCATTTAAAACGATTGCTGCGGTCTTTTGAGGACTGATCTGGGGCTTTTCTAGCTGTGACAGGTAGTGCTCAAAGCCCCTTTTTTTATTTTCTAAAAAACAAAGAGTATCATCAACCATTGCAATGACATGAAAGCCAAGACTTAGCAATAGAGGGGCAGCTGCTATTTTAGTGTAGATAAACAGATGATGATGCCCACGTGAGTAGGCCTCCTCAATCAGATGTGAGACAATGTGATTAAGTAAGCCTTCTCCTTGGTAGGCTTGATCAACAGCTAAGCAGCGCAGGCTATTGCCGTACAAAGAGCCAGTAGCAATAGGCTCGCCTTGCTCGTCAATAATAGCACAGGTATAATCTAAATGAGGGTCTCTTCTAATGTGCTGTCTTTGTAACAAACGATCAATTTTTGCTTTTTGCTGCTTGTCAAAGGGAAAAATATGCTGTATCAAGTGCTGCGTCATATGCTCACCTCTTATTACGAAATTATCCTCTTGCCTTTATTATAGCACGCTATAGGGCTTATTCTTAAGCATCTTAGCTGGTTTATGAAAAGAATGCACAAAAAAGACATCAATGACCTATTGTCTCTGATGTCATTATGATATGATTAGGACTTTTAGATAAATGATTAAGGTATGGAGGATTTAAGCCTGCAAAAGGTGGCAATAATAATTCTGACTTATGCTATAATAGAGCTATTGATATTAAGGGGGATAAAGGGGCTGGTATGCTTTCGATTCTAATGACTTTATTTGTTGGGACGCTGGGAGGGCTTGTTGCTAAGCGGCTGAGTATTCCTGCCCCTTTTATGATTGGCAGTATGGTAGCTGTTGCCCTAGCTTCTATCCTGACAAAGCAGGTAGAGGCTATTAACCCCATGAAGATTTTTGCTCAGATTATTAGTGGTGCCTATATTGGCCAAAGCGTCAGCAAATCTGACCTGCTTAATCTGCCCAAGCTAGCCAAGTCTATTATTAGTCTCATGTCCTTGTTCACGCTGAATATGTTTCTTCTTGGTGGGGTATTTGTTTACTGCTTTGATCTTGATCCTGTAACAGCCTTGTTGAGCTGTTTACCTGGTGGCATTATGGACGTTTCTCTTATGGCAGTTGATATGGGAGCAAAGGCTGATATAGTTGCGACATTACAGTCGGCTCGACTGGTCGGTATGCTCTTGTTTCTTCCTGTTTGGGTGACGTTTTGGGTCAATCGCTTTGACCCAAAAGCAAAAGCTACTAAAAAAAAAGATAGTCAAAAGCGCTAGCTCCCAAGATACAAGACCTTCTAGGAAAGAGCAGCTATGGAATAATGTCCAGGTTTTAAGCATTGCTACCATTGGAGGTTTGATCGGTTTAGGGCTAAAGATACCTGTAGGCGCTCTGATTGTTTCTTTGCTTTTTTCAACAGCACTGAAGGTGCTTCGGCAAACAAGTCAAATGCCAAGTACACTTCGTTATATAGCGCAGGTTTTTGCTGGCTCTATTATTGGAACAAGCTTTACTCAGGATAGTTTGCTTCAAATGGGACGTCTGATTGTTCCTATTCTTTTACTTTTGAGTAGCTATCTGATCATCAATCTCTTTTTGGCTATATCATGTATAAAAAAGGTATCTTGGATTTGCAATCGGCACTCTTTGCCTCATCGCCTGCTGGTGCGACAGACATTTCACTATTGGCTGGTGAGCTTGGCGGAGATATGCCTAAAATCGCTGGTATTCAAATCAGTCGAACCCTCTATACTGTTGTCATCATGCCCTTGTTGGTTAAATGGCTCATTAGTATATGGTAAACAGAAAAGCCCCTCAGAGCATAAACCAGAGATACCTAGTCATTACCAAATAACATATCAAGGATCTTGTTCAGGCTTGGAGCTGCTATAATTGATTTTCTAAAAAAGCAAAGTAGAGGCTTAGCACTAGCAGATCAGCAGTCCCTCCAGGACTGAGATGCTTTTGGATCAGCTTGTCGTTGTAGGCTGACAAGGCAGCCTTTAAGTCAGCAGTGCTCAAAGAGCTGTTGTGCAATAGCAGCATGTCCTGTTTGACTTGCCGCCAAGCTTTGATGCCTCCTCGGTGAATCAGGTTGCCATCTTCCACAATAGACATGAGGTAAACCAGCAGTTGCAGTTGAGCGGTCTCCTGATCAGTGCTGCGAAGGCTCTTGCGCAAAAAAGGCAGCGCCTTGTGAGCAATTGTAGGATAGCCCTCGCTGGCTTCTCCTCTAGGGCCCTTTATACCGTAATCTAGAAAGAGCTTCTCACCATAGGTGAGCTCTTTTTTAGGTCTAAGCTACCAAAATCAGTCTCAAGGAGATGAGCTGTTAGAGGCTTGACAAGCTGACAAATAGCCAGACTATCCTCCTCAGTAAAGGCTGTTACATGGTCCAAGAGCTGTGGTTGATCGGCAAGATACATTCCCGTTGCCCCAAGCAGAAGTGCTAAGGAAAAATTGACTCCCTTATGGGTATTGACTCCCTTAGTTGCGCTGAACATGGCTTGCTCAGCCTCAATGCCTGAGGCACGCAAGCGCTCAAAGATCAGACCAGGATCTTCCTTAGCATGGTAAAAACCAATGTCTAAATAAATCTTAAAAAAGGGGGCTAAGGCCAGAGCGCTATCAACAAAGGTTAAGAAGCTCATGTCATCATGAGCCCCGTTATCAAGCTGATCCACAAGCCCAGGCTTAGGATATAAGGACACTTCGTAAAGTAAAGCCTTTAGAGCAAGCCTGCTAATATCATCAAATACCTTCTTAGTCATCCTGACGCCTGCTCATTTCCTGTAGGATAAATTCTAGTGAGCTGTTGAGGTGCTCATGCGTAATAAGGGTGATTTGCTCGTGGTCACGATTTTTCATGCCACGATAAATCATCCAATGCTCAGATAAAGCGCGTTTTCGTCTTTCTAGGGAAGAGATCGAAATTTTTCTAAAGTAAACAAGGTAGGTCTGCAATTCAGTGACAATTTCTTTTAATCTGACCATCTGACTATAGCTGTAAATCAGATTATTAAAGCTGTTGAAATTATCTAGAATTCTGTTGAGATCGTCATCTTCTATAAAGGTTTCACAATCAGCCAACAAATCATGCATGACCTGAAAATCTTCCTCTGTCATCAAATACATAGCGGTGCTTGTTGCCAGTGTTTCAAGCGCTTTTCTGATTTCAAAGATTTCACAAGCATCTTGAATACTAACACCCTTGACAATAATGCCTTTTTTAGGAATATGCTCTACCAAATGCTCCTCTGATAACAATCCTAGAGCGTACCTGATTGGTGTTCTGCTAATATTTAGGGCAATGGAAAATTCTTTTTCGTTGATACGACTGCCAGCAGGAATTTGTCTTAAAATAATAGTTTTCTTTAGGGCGTTATAAAAAGCTATTTTCAAAGGGATATTGCGGGATAGGTCAAGATTATTCTTTACTGCTTCGATAATAGGATTCATATAATCTCCTTAATGTTCATATCATGATATTATTATACTGAAAATCATTACTAATGAAAATAATAATTAGCCTCCTAAAAGGCGAAAGCCATGCTCGTGAAAGAACATGGCTTTCATTAGCCCACACTACAGTCCTAATAATAGCTCGTGACCTATTGTGGAATGTAAAGCGGCATTTGTCCCATTGCAATAATGGTTACAACAAAGATAATAAAGATAATAATCGCGTATTTAGCAGCTTCTTTTTGCCATTCTCCCATATCAAGCCCAGTAAGACGAAGAAGCAGGTAAATAAAGGCCACCAATGGACTGAGCAAATGGAAGGCTTGTCCCATCAGAGAAGCAAGAGCCATCGCCATGTTGCTAAAGCCATATTCAGCTCCAGCCTCCGCTAAGACTGGCAAAATACCATAGTAGAAGCCATCATTTGAGATAAAGAAAGTACCAGGAGCTGAAATCAGGGCAATAACAAGTCCCCAGAAGCCAGCCAATTGCTTTGGAATAATCGTTGCAAAGCTTTGAGCAAGAGCACTAGCCATACCAGAGCCTTGGAAAAGTCCCATGAAGATACCAGCAGCAAAAACCAGAATAACAACCTGAACAGCATCACCGGCATTATCACCAATACGCTTTGTTTGGTCCTTTAGGACAGGATAGTTAACAATAAGGGCAATACAGGTTCCCACTGCAAATAAAAGAAGTGGTGCCATAGCAATAGCCTTATAGAAAGAGCCAGCAACCAGCCAAGTGATTAAGCCGATGGTTAAGATAGCATTAAAGGCAAAGTTTTTAGGACGACGGATAGAAAGCGTATCTGGATCTGTAATGTCTGTTAGCTTACGCATTTCCTCTTCGGTCAAATCAACAACACCAAGTCTTGCACGCTCCTTGCGTCCCATGCTTGGCGCAACCCAACAAATGACATAAAGAAGAGACAAAACCATACCAGGTGCAAGGTATCCAAGGATTTCAGGTCCCACACTAAGCACAGACATGGCACGCGCAGTTGGACCACCCCAAGGAAGCAGGTTCATGATAGTGTTTTGCAGGATAATCAAGACACCAAGATTCATGATGCGCATGTTTAATTTCTTATAGATTGGTAAAAAAGCAGAGCAGCAAATCAAGGTTGTTGTTGTACCATCACCATTAAGTGAAACAGCTGCTGCAACAATTGCAGTTGCCATCAAGACCTTCATCGGGTCTCCCTTAGCAAAGCGAATCATTTTTTCAGTAATCGGGTCAAACAAGCCAGCATCTAGCATAATGGAAAAGAACAGGATCGCAAAAAGCAGCATAATACCTGTCTTAGCAGTGTTATTAATACCGTACATGATCATAGGACCAATAGCTGTCAGATTTTTAGCAAGCCCATCCTCACCAACAAAGGCAACAAATTTGGCGTCTGATGTAAAATCAGCAGAGCCTGTTAATATAACAGCAATTGTCATTATCAACGGAATCATGACCAGAGCTGTAAAAGGGGTCATTTTTTTCTTCATGACGACATACATGAAGATAATAATCATAGCATAAGCTAGAACTGTTAATAACATATTGTTATCTCCTTTTTGATTTTATGACTTCAGTATAAATGAAAGCGTTCGCAAAAGAAATACCTCCATGTACGGAAAAACACAAAAAAAACATTTTGAAAGCAGATCCTGAAAAAATAAATGGTTACATTAATGTTTTCAACAGCAGTTAGTTGCTCTTATCTTCAGTAATCGCAGTGTGTTTCAGCATTTTTTAAAATCAGTCATATTTATTTTAGTTAACTGTTTTTATAAAAATGGTTAACTAAAATAAGAAAATCCTTGAAAATGTGAAAGCGCTCTTAGAAAGAACACAAAAAAGCCATTCCAAAAGGATGAGGTGGTATATAATAAGCATAGAAGCTTCCCATTTGTGGGCAAACTAAGAAAGGAGGTAGCTTATGCAGTTTTTTCAAAACATGTTTAGACGCTCTAAAAAAGAGGCAGCCACAAGCCATCAAGACAGAGAAAATAAGCCTGAATTTCCGTTAGATGACTGGGAGCCAGTGCCTAGCTACATTGCTGCAGATAAAAAGGATTATCAGACAGTTAGTCTGATTGCCAGTGCCATTGCAGCTGGCGAGCAAGCTAGCAGTCAGTTTAAGGTAAAACGAATCCTACAGCGCAATCCTGAGGCCTTAACCGTATCCTTAATAGCATCAAGCATTGCAGCTGGTGTTTATCCAGAGAGTCAATTTCTGGTTAGGTCCATTTATAGTAAGAAAGTAAACGTTAGCCACAAATAGTAAAAGGAGAAAAGATTATGTTGCGTAAGTTTAAAATTACCATTGACGGAAAAGAGTACCTAGTTGAAATGGAAGAAATCGGTGCTCCCTCCCAAGCCCCAGTAGTACCTCCTGTTCAACCAGCAGTAGCTCCAGCCCCTGTAGCCGAAAAAAAGGCAGCAGAAGCTCCGCAAGCTCCAGCAGCACCTGTATCAGCAGGGGCAGATGCAATGCCCTCACCTATGCCTGGTATTATCTTAAAGGTTTTAGTTAATGTTGGTGATGTCGTACATGAAAATCAGCCTCTATTGATTTTAGAGGCTATGAAAATGGAAAATGAGATTGTCGCCTCAACAGCTGGTACAGTCACAGGGATTCATGTTACTGCAGGTCAGGTGGTCAACCCTGGTGAAGGCTTAATCACCATTAGCTAATCCTAAGTCGTGTCTTGATTTAAAATGTTGTAGAAAAGGAAGTACATTTGTGGAAACATTAATTGCAGGAGTAACCTCCATCACTATTCCTCAAATCATTATGATGCTTATCGGTGCTGTCTTAATGTATCTAGGAATAAAAAAGAATACGAACCAACCTTACTAGTTCCCATGGGACTGGGTACTATTTTAGTCAACTTTCCCGGCACAGGAGTCTTAACACAGGTTGTTAATGGTGTTGAGCAAGAAGGGGTCTTTGATGCCTTATTCAATTTTGGAATCGGTACAGAGCTGTTTCCATTACTTATTTTTATCGGTATTGGTGCCATGATTGACTTTGGTCCTTTACTTCAAAATCCTTTCATGCTATTATTCGGTGCGGCAGCTCAATTTGGGATTTTCTTTGTTGTCGTTGTAGCCGTATTAGCTGGCTTTGATATTAAGGAAGCAGCTTCAATTGGTATCATTGGTGCTGCTGACGGTCCAACATCAATTTTTGTAGCAAACCAATTGGCAAAGGATTTGCTAGGGCCTATCACAGTGGCAGCTTATTCTTACATGGCTTTGGTTCCGATCATTCAGCCCTTTGCGATCAAGCTAGTTACTACCAAAAAAGAGCGTCGTATTCGTATGACCTATAAGGCTGAGAATGTGTCACAATTAACGAAGATCCTCTTTCCTATTGTGATCACACTTGTAGCCGGCTTTATTGCTCCAATTTCGTTACCATTGGTTGGTTTTTTGATGTTTGGGAACCTGCTTCGTGAATGTGGTGTCTTGGACCGATTGTCACAGACCGCTCAAAACGAATTGGTCAATATCATCAGTATTTTACTAGGACTAACCATCTCTATCAAAATGCAGGCCGAGCTTTTCTTGAATGTGCAAACCCTGCTTATTATCATTTTTGGTCTGTTGGCCTTTATCATGGATTCGATTGGTGGTGTGATGTTTGCCAAATTCTTGAATTTATTCCGTAAGGAAAAAATCAACCCAATGATCGGAGCTGCTGGAATTTCAGCCTTTCCAATGTCAAGTCGTGTGATTCAAAAAATGGCCACTGATGAGGATCCGCAGAATTTCATCTTGATGTATGCTGTGGGTGCTAATGTATCTGGTCAAATCGCCTCAGTTATTGCAGGTGGCTTGCTGCTTGCTTACTTTAGCTAAGAAAGGACGTGCTTATGACAATCAATATAGACCATTTGATCCAATCCTTTGAGCTAATGGCACTTGGAATGGCAGGAGTATTTGTTGTATTAGGAATTCTCTATATTGTAGCAGAGGCTCTGATTAAGCTATTTCCAGTAGAAAAATAATAGAATATGATCTAAACAAGGAGGTCAATCAAATGGAGATCAAACAAATTGCTGTTGCTGGTTCGCTTGAATCTAGCGACATGATGATAACAATATCACCTAATGATGGTCAGGGAATCGTTTTGGAATTGGATTCAAGCGTTGAAAAACAATTTGGCAATCATATCAGAGCATTAATCAAGACAACACTTGCCAGGCTGGGCGTTGAGTCAGCAACGATCGAAGCTGTTGATAAGGGAGCCTTGGATTGTACCATTCAGGCAAGAACAATTGCAGCAGTCCATCGTGCTGCTGGAGTTGAGCATTACAACTGGAAGGAGATCGACTCATGGAACGCTTAAGAAGAACGATGATGTTTGTTCCGGGCGCTAATGCGGCTATGCTAAGAGATGCACCCTTGTTTGGAGCGGACTCTATCATGTTTGATTTAGAGGATTCAGTTTCCTTAAAAGAAAAAGACACCTCTCGCGCCCTTGTTCATTTTGCCCTAAAAACCTTTGATTATTCAAATGTTGAGACAGTTGTGCGCGTTAATAGCCTAGACTCTTGTGGTGCTCTGGATATTGAGGCAGTTGTGTTAGCAGGTGTTGATGTTATTCGCCTGCCAAAGACAGAAACTGCCCAGGATATTATTGATGTTGAGGCAGTCATTGAGCGTGTTGAGCGTGACAATGGGATTGCTGTTGGTCGTACACGCATGATGGCAGCTATCGAGTCTGCAGAAGGGGTCTTAAAAGCTCGTGAGATTGCAAAGGCCTCAAATCGTCTCATTGGTATTGCCCTCGGCGCAGAGGATTATGTGACTAATATGAAAACACGTCGCTACCCAGATGGACAAGAATTATTCTTTGCCCGCAGCATGATTCTTCACGCAGCACGTGCTGCTGGGATTGCAGCAATTGATACCGTTTATTCAGATGTCAACAATACAGAAGGCTTCCAAGCTGAGGTGCGTCATATCAAGCAATTAGGCTTTGATGGTAAATCTGTCATCAACCCTCGTCAGATTCCATTGGTAAATGAGATTTATACACCAACCGAAAAAGAGATTAGTCACGCCAAGCAAGTGATCTGGGCCATTCGTGAGGCTGAAAGTAAGGGATCAGGTGTCATTTCATTAAATGGAAAAATGGTAGATAAGCCAATCGTAGAGCGTGCACAGCGTGTTATCGCTTTGGCAACAGCTGCTGGGGTATTAACAGAGGAGGACATTTAGCATGGTTAAAAATAAACTTGGTCGTGATATTCCTCAGGAGTATGCTGATCACTATGGAGTATTTGAAGGAGAGCTAGCACGTATCACTAGCTACAATGAATCAAGCCGCCGCATTAAGCCTGTAAAGCCAGGTGACAGTAAATTGCTTGGCTCTATTCGTGAAGCTATTGAAAAGACAGGCCTAAAAGATGGCATGACCATTTCATTTCACCATCATTTTCGTGAGGGGGACTTCGTCATGAATATGGTTCTTGATGAGATAGCCAGCATGGGAATCAAAGATTTAGCTATTGCTCCAAGCTCTATTGCCAATGTGCATGAGCCATTAATTGAGCACATTAAAAACGGAGTGGTTACAAGCATTACCTCATCAGGTTTACGTGATAAGGTTGGGGCAGCTATTTCATCAGGGATTATGGAAAAGCCTGTTGTGATTCGTTCTCATGGAGGACGTGCTCGTGCGATTGCTAGTGGTGATATTCATATTGACGTTGCCTTTTTAGGAGCACCAAGCTCAGATGAATATGGTAATGTCAACGGTACGATTGGTAAGGCTACCTGCGGCTCACTTGGCTATGCTATGATCGATGCCAAGTACGCAGATCAGGTGGTGGTGCTGACAGATCACCTAGTTGATTATCCTAACACCCCAATTAGCATTCCGCAAACTGATGTTGATTATGTCGTGACAGTTGATGCTATTGGTGATCCACAAGGAATCGCTAAGGGAGCAACGCGGTTCACCAAAAATCCTAAGGAGCTCCTAATTGCCGAATATGCCGCTAAGGTTATCACACAGTCGCCTTACTTTAAAAATGGCTTTTCCTTCCAAACAGGTACAGGAGGAGCTTCCTTAGCAGTGACTAGGTTCATGCGTGAGGCCATGCTTCAAGAAAATATCAAGGCAAGCTTTGCCCTTGGAGGCATTACAAACGCTATGGTAGAATTGCTCGAAGAAGGATTAGTTGAGAAAATCCTAGATGTACAGGATTTTGATTACCCTTCAGCAGTTTCGCTTGGTAAAAATGCTCAGCATTACGAAATTGATGCTAACATGTATGCCTCACCACTAAGCAAGGGATCGGTTATCAATCAATTAGACACCTGTATTTTATCAGCGCTTGAGGTTGACACTAATTTCAATGTTAATGTCATGACAGGTTCTGACGGTGTTATTCGTGGGGCTTCCGGAGGGCATTGTGACACAGCCTTTGCTGCCAAAATGAGTCTGGTGATTTCACCCCTTATCCGCGGACGCATTCCAACCTTTGTAGATGAGGTAAATACAGTAATTACACCTGGAACAAGCGTTGATGTGGTTGTCACAGAAATAGGTATTGCTATCAATCCAAACCGTCCAGATTTGATAGAGCATTTCAAGGACTTGAAGGTTCCTCAATTTAGTATCGAAGAATTAAAAGAAAAGGCTTACTCGATTGTTGGAACACCTGATCGTATCCAATACGGTGATAAGGTTGTAGCTCTTATTGAGTATCGTGATGGCAGCCTGATTGACGTTGTCTACAATGTCTAAGGAATTGATTTTCAAGGGGAAAGCTGTTACCCTAGCTGATATGCTAAGGGCACGCGAGGACAGAAGCCTTCGTCAAGGAAAGCTTTTAACAGAATTCTCAAACGAAAGCCTGCTTTCTGTGACCATGAATATTCCAGGCCCCATTAAAACGTCACCTGCTTTACTTGAGGTATTTGATAGTGTTATCAAGGCAATCCTAGAAAAGCTGTCTGGCAATCAGATCAGCTATCAGCTTCGTTTGCTGCCAAAAACGGGTTATGAATATTACCTTGTGACAGCCTTAGATAGTCAGGCATTAAAGCTCAAAATGATTGAGCTTGAGACTGATTTACCGATTGGCAGGCTAATGGATTTGGACGTTTTAGTGCTGACAAATCAGCTGCCAACCCCTATCAGTCGAACAGCCTTAGGCTTTCCTCCTCGCAGCTGCTATCTTTGCTCAAAAGAGGCTAAGGCTTGTAGTAGAAATCGCAGTCACTCGGTAGCAGACATGCAGACAGCCCTTGTACACTTACTCCAATCATTTTTTGACGGAGGCAATCAGCTCAGTTAGACTCAACGGTATTCTTATAAGGAGAATGATATGACAAAAATCCGTATAACAGAAACAGTTTTGCGTGATGGTCAGCAAAGTCAAATTGCTACCCGCATGACTACAAAGGAAATGATTCCGATTTTAGAAACACTAGATAATGCTGGCTATCATGCCCTAGAAATGTGGGGAGGAGCTACCTTTGATTCTTGCCTACGTTTCTTAAATGAAGACCCTTGGGAGCGTCTAAGAACCATTCGTAAAGTAGTCAAGAAAACTAAATTACAAATGCTCCTGCGTGGGCAAAATCTTTTGGGCTATCGTAATTATGCTGACGATGTCGTCCGCAGCTTTATCCAAAAATCAATTGAAAACGGTATTGATATTGTGCGCATTTTTGATGCCCTAAATGATCCACGTAATCTAGAGACAGCTGTTTCAGCAACAAAAGAATTCGGTGGCCATGCACAGGTTGCTATTTCTTACACAACAAGTCCAGTTCATACTATCGATTATTTTGTAGCCTTAGCAAAAGCCTATCAGGCTATTGGTGCAGATTCGATTTGTATCAAGGATATGGCTGGTGTGTTAACCCCGGAGACCGGTTATCAATTAGTGAAGCGTATCAAGGAAAGCATTGCTCTACCACTTGAGGTTCACACGCATGCTACCAGTGGTATTTCTGAAATGACCTATCTCAAGGTCGTAGAGGCTGGTGCAGATATTATTGATACTGCCATATCCTCATTTGCCGGCGGGACAAGCCAGCCAGCAACAGAATCGATGGTTATTGCTTTAGAGGACTTGGGGATTGATACCGGAGTAGACATGACAAGGCTGACAAAAATTGCCGAGTATTTTAATACTATCCGAGATCACTACAGGGCAGAGGGCATTTTAAATCCCAAGGTTAAAGACACTGAGCCTAAGACCTTGCTTTATCAGGTTCCTGGCGGCATGCTGTCCAATTTGCTAAGTCAGCTTAAGGAACAGGGACTCTCTGACAAATATGAAGAGGTTCTGGCTGAGGTTCCAAAGGTTAGAGCTGATTTAGGCTACCCCCCACTGGTGACTCCGCTATCGCAAATGGTTGGCACACAGGCCTTAATGAATGTTATTTCAGGTGAACGCTACAAGGTTGTCCCAAACGAAATCAAAGACTATGTCAGAGGACTTTATGGCCAACCTCCTGCGCCACTAGGTGAAGGTATTAAAGAGAAAATCATTGGTGATGAAGCTGTTATCACTTGTCGTCCAGCAGATTTGATTGAGCCACAATTGCCCTTGCTTCGTCAAGAAATTGCAGGCTATGCCTGCTGTGAGGAGGATGTGCTGAGCTATGCCTCTTTCCCTCAGCAGGCAAAGGATTTCCTAGGACGCAGAGAGGATCCCTTTTATGATATCCCAGTTCAGTACGTCACCGTTGATATAGCAATGGATTAATCAAAAGAATAAAAAGCAAGATAACTAATAAAATCAATCTCCTAATTATTAGTCAAAGCTACCTACCAATAAACTCCTTAATCAGAACCACCCGTCTAATGAGGTGCCCCCAAAAGGTTAGTCCAAAACTTTAGGCTCCATGTCAACTGTAGTGGGTAGTTGACAAGCTAACATCTGGAGAGGACTAAATTGGTCTTCTCTTTTTTAATATTGATAGCGATCAAAATCCGTCTTTTAAAGTTTTCAAAGTTCCGAAATCCAAAAGCATTGCGCTTGATGACTTTGATGAGATTATTGGTAGCCTCCAGTTTAGCGTTAGAATAAGGCAAATCCAGTGCGTTCTCAATCTTGTCTCTGTCTTTCAAAAAGGTCTTGAAAACGGTCTGAAAGAGAGGATTGCTACTGTCTATCTGCTCCTCAATCAGGCCGAAAAAGTGGTCAGCTTGCTTTTCCTGGAAGTGAAAAAGCAGAAGCTGATAAAGGTCATAATGCTTTCTAAGCTCGTCAGAGTAGCTCAAAAGACGCTCGACCACCTCCTTGTTTGTCAAATGCATGCGAAAAGTCGGGCGGTAAAAACGCTTGTCACTAAGTTTGCTACTATCTTGTTGAATCAGCTTCCAGTAACGTTTCAAAGCCTTGTATTCGTGGGATTTTCGATCAAAAGAGTTCATGATTTGAGTACGGATACGGTTCATGGCACGTCCCAAATGTTGCACAATGTGGAAACGATCAAGGACAATCTAAGCGTTTGGGAAAAGCATCTTAGCCAGGTTGTAATAGGGGGTAAACATATCCATGGTGATGAGTTTAACGTCGTTTCTGACCTGCCGAGGATATCTCAGGAAGTGGTTGCGAATGACAGCTTTCGTCCGTCCATCCAAAATAGCGATGATGTTGTTGGTGTCAAAGTCCTGAGCAATAAAGCTCATCTTGCCCTTCTTAAAGGCATATTCATCCCAGGACATATGTTCGGGTAAATAAGTCAAATGAGACTTGAACGTGAACTCGTTGAGCTTTCGCATGACGGTTGAGGTGGAGATGGATAGTCTATCAGCGATAGCGGTCATGGAGACTTTCTCGATGAGAAGCTGGGCCACCTTCTGTTTGACGATGGTTGGTATTTGATGGTTTTTAGGGACTAGAGAAGTCTCAGCGACAGTAATTTTTCCGCAAAACTGACATTTGAAACGGCGCTTTTTGAGGCGAATCAAAGTCTTGTAGCCTGCGCAATCGAGAAAAGGGACCTTGGATTCCCGTTGGAAGTCGTACTTGCCCATCTGACTTTGGCAGTTAGGGCAAGGTGGGGCATCGTAGTCAAGGACAGCTTTCAATTCCTTATGAGTTTTCATGTCGTGTATTTCTTTGGAGAATGTGATATGAGGGTCTTTAATTCCCAGTAGTTGTGTGATAACATGTGATTGTTCCATATGAGTCTTTCTAAATGATAGTTTAGTCGCTTTTCATTATAGGTCATATGGGACTTTTTTGATACTCATAAAGCCCTATAACCCCTGCAGTGGACTTACCCACTACAGAAATTATTGAGCCAAACTTTAACCATTGAAGGTCGGTACATAACGGGTGGTTTATTTGTTTGGCACCTGCTAAGCGAGATAGACTTAAAGTCACAACATAAAAAATAAACTGATCCTAACGGTATCAGCTTATTTTTACAGTATAGCCTTATCTCTTTTTAAAAGGAAGCTTGATTTGCTTAACAGCTTCGATGGTATCAGCGATTTTTTGATTTCGTTCGACAGCCTTTAGGGTCTCTTGATCTAAAATAGCCTGACTTTTCTCAAGGACATCTACAGTAACATAATAAAGCTTTACTAAGCTTCCCAGCTTATGCTTTCCAGGCTTAGGTGACATGGAAACAACCTCATTTAAGCTAGCATGTATCCATTTTTTACTAGGCTTGACCGGCAATAGTGCGACAACAAAACCTAGCTGTTCCAGATGCTTTTGCGCTTTATCAACAGGTAAATTAATCACATCATCTAAAAGCGTTAGCTGCATTTCCTTTTCATGCTTTTGTTCCATATGCTTTTCGATAATGGGACGGGTGTTATCTATCGTTTTTCCTATAATTTCAGTGGTATCAGGGATAATGGAAAACAGCTTTCCGACAGTCCCTAGCGTTTTTTTGATTTTCTTAGCCATTGACGCTTCTCCTAAATAGAATTCTCCTTTCATTATATCAAAATGATAAGAAAAATGATGTTATAAAACTTACAAATCTGTAAGTCACCCATCAAATCTTGTAAGCTAACCAGACTATTAATTAGGGTAAACTATAAGCTGTAAAGAAAAAAGAGTTTAGAGCAATAGGTTCAGTCAGCTAAGACGATTCTTGTTGAGAGCTGGGCTGCTTCATGAAAGAAGGAGTGGTTAAGGCTGACAAAAGGCACTAAATGCATCACTAGCTAAATACGTCACGATAGTGGCTATATTTAAAGCTAAAAGAGTATAATAGACACAAAGGAGTTTCATATGTTATTAGAAATTAATCATTTAGAGAAGGTTTTTCGGACACGCTTTTCAAAGGAAGAAACTAGAGCCTTACAAGATGTTGATTTTAAGGTTGACAAGGGTGAGTTTATTGCCATCATGGGAGAGTCAGGCTCAGGGAAAACAACCCTATTAAATATTCTGGCAACTCTGGAAAAACCAACCAAGGGATCTGTTTTATTGAATGGCACTGACATTACAAAAATTAAGGAGGGTGACCTAGCTAATTTCCGACTTCAAAACCTAGGCTTTGTTTTTCAGGATTTTAACCTCCTAGACACCCTATCGATCAGAGATAATATCTTTTTACCCCTTGTTTTAAACCGTAAGCCATTTAAAGAAATGGAAAGACGGCTCAACATCATTGCCCCTAAGCTGCGCATTGAAACGCTTTTAGATAAACGTCCATTTGAAATTTCTGGTGGTCAAAAGCAAAGGGTTGCTATTGCAAGAAGCTTAATCACCAATCCGCAATTATTATTAGCTGACGAACCAACAGCAGCACTTGATTACCGCAATTCAGAGGATATTCTCAATCTTTTTGAGGCCATTAACCTAGACGGTCAGACACTCTTGATGGTAACACACTCTGCCAATGCTGCTAGCCATGCTAAGCGAGTACTGTTTATCAAGGACGGCCGTATTTTCCACCAAATCTATCGTGGAAATAAAACGAATTTAGAATTTAGCAAAGACATCTCGATTGCCATGGCCGGTCTTTTAGGAGGTGAATAAAGATGTTTTATCTCAAACTAGCTTGGAATAATCTACGAAAGTCCTTATCCGTCACAGCTCCTTTTTTACTGGCAAGCACTGTTTTATATATGCTCAATTGTATTGTCTTGATTATCATGATGAGCCCCGTATCAGAATCGATGAGACATGGGTTTATGCTATTAGGACTAGCAATCTTTGTTTTAATCATCTTTGCCACTATTATGGAGATTTATAGCTATAATTTTTTACTAAAGCAAAGAAGTCGAGAATTTGGTCTGTACAATATTTTGGGAATGAATAAAAAGCAGGTTGGTTTAGTCTCAACGATCGAGCTTGTTTTTATGTACTTAGGGACAGTAGTCGTAGGAAGTATCCTATCAGCTATTTTTTCACACGTCTTTTATTTGATTTTCGCTAATCTGGTCGGAGCAGTCCATTTAGAATTACAAATCAATCCCGTTGCTTTTATTTACACCACTTTAATCTTTGCTGCTATCTTTGGTTTATTAGAGGTTGTTGGCTTGATTAAAATCAGAAAGACCTCTCCCTTAATGCTCTTTCGTCATAAAGAACAGGGTGAAAAAGAGCCAAAGGGTAATTTATTACTAGCAGCCTTATCCATCATATTGCTTAGTATTGGCTATTACATCTCCTTATCATCGACAAAGCTGACAGCATTAGACACTTTATATCGGTTTTTTATAGCAGTTATTATCGTTATTATCGGGACCTATCTCTTTTACATTTCCTTTATGACTTGGCACTTAAAGCGTCGTCGTCAAAACAAGGCTTATTTTTACCAGCCAGAGCATTTTGTCAGCACCTCTCAGATGATTTTTAGAATGAAGCAAAATGCTGTAGGCTTGGCAAATATTACCCTCTTAGCTGTTATGGCCTTTGTTGCAATAGCAACAACAACTGCGCTTTATGCTAATAGCGAGGCAATGTCTAACCAGCTTTTTCCTAAAAATACTCATATTAATTTTGATAATTCAGAGATTGACAATCAAAAAGAGGTTTTTAACAGACTTATTGTTGAAAAGACCAATAAGCCTGCCTCGGATTTTCTAGTCTATTATAGTAGCATGGTTTCTTTTGAAGTATCCCAAAAAGAAACCATTGTAGTAACCAAAGAATCCTTGCTAAATCCTAGTCCAGTCACTACAGGCTATGTCTACTTAGTCACTCAAGATGATTTCCGCGCCTTGGGCAATCAATTGCCTGAATTAAAGGACAATCAGACTGCCTTCTTTAAGCAAAGAGGGGATAGTCAATTACGACAGCTGGATATTTTGGGCAAATCATATACCAATGTCAAAAATTTAACATCAGTAACCTTCCCAGAGGCAGCTAACACTTATAATGGTGCAGTTCTTGTGGTCAAAGATATGGAAACACTAAAGGACATTCAAGATAGCATTCAAAGCATTAATCATACTGGCGGAAGGGCCAGCATTTCGGCCTATGCTGATTTAACTAAGGCTGATCTTAGGAGTATTAGTGATGATAAGGGAATCATTAGTGATGGTGATACTGTTATAGGTCATATCGAAACTAAAAAGGAATACCTCCGATCAATGTACTGACCCCCAAAAGTTGGACACGACATATTAGTGAAAGGATTTAGTTCTGTATTGCACAGGGCTAAGTCCTTTTAGCTTTGCTTTAATGCGTTTGTTGTTGTAGTAAAAAATGTAATCTGTAATAGCTTGTTCAAGCTCATTAAGGGATTGATAAGTTGTCTCAAGGCCGTAAAACATCTCAGATTTGAGAATACCAAAGAAGGACTCCATCATCCCATTATCTGGACTATTTCCCTTGCGAGACATGGATGGACGAATGCCTTTAGTCTCCAAAAAGTGATGATAAGACTGATGTTGATATTGCCAGCCTTGATCGCTGTGGAGAATCGTTCCATTGTACGAATCCGCTGGAAAAGCCTTCTCAAGCATGGTTTGTACTTGCTTCAAGTCAGGCGATCGAGACAGGGTGAAATCAATAATCTCACTGTTATAGCCGTCAAGAACAGGCGATAGATAGAGTTTCCCCTCAGGTAAGGTAAATTCCGTCACATCGGTATAGCACTTCTCGTAGGGCTTAGAACCTTCAAACTGACGTTTAATCAGATTATCAGCCTTTTTGCCAACCTCACCTTTGTAAGAAGAATACTTGCGCTTACGACGGATACGAGCTTTTAAGCCCATGACAGTCATCAAACGTTGTACTTTTTTGTGATTGACGATAAAACCACGATTTCTTAGTTCCAGATGAATGCGACGATAGCCATAATTGCCATGATGTTCATCATAGATGCCTTGAATGAGCTCCTTTAAGTCCATGTCCTTATCTTCTTGAGCTAGTTGCTTGACTTGATAATAATAGGTTGACCGCGATAAATCAAGGATTTCAAGCAAAGTTGCTAGAGAAAATTGACCGATTAATTCTTGGATGATTTCTGTTGCTCTTTGAGCTTTGCTTCGTCCCTCAACCGGTATTCTCTCAGCTTTTTTAGCACAGCATTCTCCGCTCTAAGGTAGTCTAATTCTTTTTGGAGTCGCTCCAACTCTGTCATTTGTTCTAAAGTCTTCTTTGGTTGACGTCCCATCTTTGGTGGCCTCCCTCTTCTTTTCTCAAGAATAGTATAGCCGTTTTTCTTGTATTGCGCTATCCACCTTGAAAGCATACTAGAATTTGGTAAAGCATAGTCTAAGGACGTCTGTTTTTGAGATTGACCATCAATCAGAACTTTATCTATTATCTCTTGCTTCAGTTCTGGAGAATAATAACTATTCTTACCTTTTTGGACAATGGCTAACCCATACCTGTCAATCAGGCGAATCATGTATTTGAGGTCAGATTCTGCAATACTAAACTTTTCTGATAAGCATTTAATGGACTTTCCAATGTGCCGTAGCTCATAGATTTGAACCTTGTCTTCATAACTCAATGTCATAAAAATAGCCCCCCAATTGTTAGATTTTATGTCTAACTTTTGGGGGGCAGTTCACAACCTATGTCCTAACCGGTGGCTTCCTTTTTACAGGCTTTCTTTTAGGCTTGAGCTTTGTACTTGGGGCTGCACTGATCATTTATTACAAGCAATACTCTGAAGGCTATGAGGATAAAAAATCTTACAATATTCTTCAAGAGGTCGGCATGAGCAAACAACAAGTCAAAAAAACCATCAATTCCCAAATTGTATTAGTGTTCTTTATGCCCATAGCTATGGCAGTCCTACATTTTTGTGTCGCTCTGGTTATGCTTAAGCAAATGCTCTTTCTCTTTGGCGTTTTAGACACTAATCTTATTTACCTAGTTAGTGCGCTGACCATTGCTGTTATTATCGTTATTTACTTTACTATTTACAGGATAACAAGCAAAACCTATTACAATATTATTGAAAGATAAGACGAGTGGCGATTTTTCGCCACTTTTTTGATAAAATAATATTATGATTAAAGCTGGAAAAATTTATATTGTCGAAGATGACGCTGCTATCTTAACACCCTTAAAAGAGCATCTGAGTCAGAACTACCAGGTTCTTACCGTCTCTAACTTTAGAGACATTAAGCAAGAGGTGATTGATTATAAACCGGATATCATCCTTATGGACATCACCTTACCGTTTTTTAACGGCTTTTACTGGACAACAGAAATTCGTAAAACGTCAACAGTGCCAATTGTTTTTATCTCAAGCAGTAATGATGAGATGGATACGGTCATGGCACTTAATATGGGGGGAGATGATTTCATCTCTAAACCCTTTTCTCTAACCATTTTAGACGCAAAAATCGCAGCCTTTTTAAGACGCTCACAGCAATTTAGCAGTGATGATGTGACCATAGATCAATTTAAGCTACATTTTGATGGCACCTTATCTAATGGCACAGATAGCATTCATTTATCGCCAACAGAGCACAAAATCTTAACGATTTTATTTACTCACCCGCAGCAAATTGTTTCAAAGGAGGATATTCTAGCAAGGCTTTGGGAAAACGAGAGCTTTATTGATCAAAACACGCTTAATGTTAACATGACGCGTCTACGCAAAAAAATATCAGCTATTGGTTTTGACCGTATTCACACAGTGAGAGGAGTAGGCTATATTATCAAATGATAAGAGCATTTTTTAAGGAATATTATTCCTGGTATATCCAGTATGGGGTTGTTATGGCTGGTTATCTGCTGATCTTTTGGCTTTATAGGCTTCCTTTAGGCTATTTTAAAGTGACTAGCCTAACCATACTAACCTTGCTAATATTGCAAGGTTTTGGAAACTATATTAGGTTCAAAAAGAAGATGAAGATTTTACAAGAATTTATTTATGTAAAAGAACTAGATCAGCTGCACTCCCCTAGCGAACAAGCCTATAGGTCTTTGATTATTAAGCTTAAGGAAGCAGAAGCAGAGGTAGCACTGTACCAACTTAACAACCAAAAGAATACAGAAGCACTGATTAAAATGTGGTCTCACCAAATGAAGCTTCCCCTAGCGGCTATGTCCTTAATGCTTCAAACCAATCATATTGATATTAAGGATTATCAGATTCAGGTTCTACGCTTGGAGCATTACCTCAACAATCTATTAAGCTATTTGAAGTTTAACCAGCATAGTGATGATTTTCGGTTTCAGGTTTGCTCTGTAAAGCAGCTTGTGACCTCAGTTATCAAAAGTCCAGCCAGACTTGTATCGCTAAGGGGATTAGCATTGCAGTTGATGGCGATTGGCAATTGAGCACTGACAACAAATGGCTGTCATTTGCTCTGACACAAATCATTGACAATGCAATCAAATATTCTAAGCCACAAGGCCACATCAAAGTCAGCATTAAGGAAGGCAGTATTTTTATATCAGATAATGGTATTGGAATACTAGAGGAAGATTTGCCACGTCTGTTTGAAGAAGGCTTTACTGGCTACAATGGCCATGAGCATCAAAAGGCAACTGGTTTAGGCCTCTTTATGACAAAGCAAATCCTTGATAAATTAAATTTAAACATAACTATTTCCAGTCAAGTTGACCAAGGAACTTTAGTTGTAATTCAAAAAAAGCATTCTAAACAGACCAAATTCTCGACTTCTTTGCTGTAAAAAATAACAGCTATAAATCCCTATAATAGTGACAAAGAGGATTAAAACATTGCAAAAAAAGACTGAAAGTACAGATTACATAATTTTAGTTATGTAAATTTATAATTTATCTAGGGCATTTTTTTGCTCATCGTTAACAATATGAGTATAGAGGTCTGTAACTTGGGTCGAGGCATGACCAAGCTGATGACTTACTAGGACCTGTGACTTTGTAGTATCATAAAGTCTCGTTGCAAGCGTATGGCGTAGCTTATGAGGAGTTACACGAATTTTAAAGCCTTCAGAATATTTACCTACCATTTTTTCAATGCTTGAGGCATCTATCCGATTGGGGAGCCCACGATAGGCTGTTAAAAAGAAGGCTACATCCTGTTTTTCTGCTTGATAGCGGTCTTTTCGAACTGATAAATAGGCTTCTAAATGAGGCTTGGCAAAAGCAGCAACATTGACCGAATCTCTCTTACCTCCCTTACGGGTAACCTCAACCAGCATCATGTTGAGGTTGACATCCTTAAGGTCTAGGTTAACTGCCTCGGATAACCGAATACCAGATGCCAGCAGTAGGGCGATAATGGCTAGGTCGCGTTCTTTATTTTTTCGGAAAGAAGCCTTTGCCCGATTTGACAGCTTATATTCATATTCTTTATCCACATAGTCTAAAAATGCCATCGTCTCATCGCCTAAAAAAAGCTTTTGTTTAATATTTTCAGCCCTGGCTGCTAAGGTTTCTCTTTTCTTTTTGGTTGCCACCTTTTTCATGACATTTCGATAAAAATAAGGCTCTCCATGCTCATTTTCAACCTCCTCAGTAAGGTATTTATACAAGCTGGATAGTGCAGAAAGGGTACGATTAATGGTGGTTTGCGATACCCCCTTTTTAGTTGAATAGATGTTCAAGGAAGGACGCTCACGAAGATAGAGAATAAAGGCTTCCATATCCTTTTTACTCAAATGCTCCAGAGTAGTCAAGTCCACATCAGCAATCCTAGCAGCTTTTGATAGATCAGAATCAATTAACCACTCAAAAAGCGTTTGTATTCTTTCAGGTATTCGTACAAGGTCGTAAAGCTATAAGGAACAGATAGCTTAGATTGATAATAATCAAGGACATACCAAGGCATGATGTTTTTGTATTCTTCAATTTTAGTAAGTAGTAAATCACGTTTCATAATAAATTCTCACAATGTTTCGTCAACAAATGAATTATCCATTGGATATCAGACTGATAGTAGTATATCACATCTTGGGGTATTTTTCAAGAAAATTATAGTTTTTCGGAAAGATATAAAATTATTTAATAGTTATTTTGCTAAGCTAAGGCTGTTTTATCTGCTACGATGCTGCTTAAAAATATAGTATTTACTAACAATAAAATTCAAGCTAATCATTATGGCTTGGCTCAAAATGCTTTCAACAGAATTAATGCTTTCAGAATCATGTTCAACAAGGCTTCCAATGACCTCTGGGTATTTTTCGACTAATAAATAGGCTAATAGCATATCTAAGCCTAATGTTACTACTCTAGCTAGGAAAAACATGGCAAATCTAAACAAGCGTTTTTCAGAAGTTTGCTTAAAAACATAGCTATCGTTCATCAAGAAGGCAGCTATGATCGCTATAATATTGGCAAAGCCTGCTGATATGGTGGCCTGATGTAACCATGAATAGATGACATACCGAAAAACAAAATAAAGAATGGTTGTTAGAAGACCAGATATCAGGTAATGACTGATTTCAAGTGATAATTTTTGTTTGCTAAGCATTTTTCTTTCCTATGTGTATTTATCTTGACTGTTATATTTTGATGGATCTATATAAGTATAACATGTTTGGCATTAAACCTAAGACAGCTTACTGTCTTTTCGATATAAACATAAAAAGCTTGAATATTCTTATAAGCTATGTTATACTCTGGTAAAGTTAATACTTTACTAGAGTATACTGACAAAGGAGATTTATGCTGATGTTTTCTGGTATTCAATTAAAAACAGCACGTTTATCAAGGCATATTAGCCAAGAACAGCTAGGACAGCTTTTAGGAGTTAATAAAATGACTATTTCCAATTGGGAAAAGGAGAAAAATAGACCAAATCAAAAGCATTTTGAAGAGCTTGTGAGCATTTTTCAATTACCTGCTGAGTACTTTTATCAAGAAAATCGTCTTTTACTTCCCTATAGTCAGTTAAGCGCCTCTAATAAAGAAAAAGTTATCAGCTATTCTGAGAGCTTACTTGAACAAAAAGAAAAAATAATTGCTTTACCAGCTAAGAAAAAGACACTTTACCCTTATCGTGTTTATGAAAGGTTGTCTGCAGGGACTGGCTATTCTTACTTTGGTGATGGTAATTTTGATGTTGTCTTTTACGATGAGCAGTTAGATTATGATTTTGCTTCATGGGTTTTTGGTGACTCCATGGAGCCAACCTATTTGAATGGCGAGGTTGTTCTCATCAAACAGGATAGCTTTGATTATGACGGTGCTATCTATGCTGTTGAGTGGGAAGAACAAACCTATATCAAAAAAGTATATCGTGAAGAAAATGGTCTGCGTTTGGTTTCATTGAACAAAAAATACCCTGATAAATTCGCTTCCTTTGATGACAATCCGCGTATTATTGGAAAAATCATTGCCAACTTTATGCCCTTAGATGTATAAGCCTTTGTATTAGCTTAAAAGCATGACTGTTGTACAACCAAACTCATTGCATGACATTGGTGCATTATTTTTGAAGTGGCTTCTACTTCTTTGATTTACTTTTCTGCATTAAAAAGCCCATTAAAGGTTTTTGAAACTTATTACTTAGACAAAGGCTCTATTAAAAATCATAACCAACCGGTGGTGGTTTATTTGTCATGTACCTTGCATTTTGTGACAGACTTCATAAAACGAACAAAACACATCGCTAAAAGATTTTACCATCTTAAAGTTATGTGTTTTTTGTATAAAAACTTATCTATATGCTTGATTAACCAACTGAGATAAATAGATTATTATTTCATAGAGAAGTTTGTTATCTAATCCAAATAATCGTATTATCCTCTTAAGTTCCTCAACATTATAACCATCACAATCTGTTGGCAGTTTATTTTTTTCAAGCCACTTATCAACCACTGCTATTCCCAAAGAAATTGAAAAATCTTTTTCTTTATCAAACTTACACAATTCCACTGCCAAAGTCAATACAAAATTCCTGTGAATATTATCGTAATTTTCATCAAATAATTGCCTTTCCAAACCCACAATAGATAGCCGACTAAATATGTATCTCCCTATTTCTTCGTCAATACCTTCAGTAGCCTTAATAGCTTCTTGGACAACATTATTCCAGAAAGCATTTTTATTACGCTCTTCTATAAAAGTTTTAAGTTTCATTTTGAAAATATCAGTAATTTGACCAACTGCTTTATCAATAACCTATGAAACAATATTCTTCATCATTATGATTTTCTCCTCGTATACATAAATAATTGTATCTTTGCTATATAATTGTGGTATCTCTTCAATCAACCAATATTGTTCTTAAACTATTCCCTCAAAAGCCTTCCACCAAAACGATGGAAGGCTTTTAAACCATTCACCTAAATTCAACAACTCCCTTTTGAACTTGCTATTTTAGCTTTTTAGTATCAAAGCAGTATCACTCAAGAGTTTTTTGTTTCCACAAACCGCAAAAACCCACTGTTTTCAACACTTTCATGGCAGTAATATATTTGCTTCTGTCACTCCCACTCAACGGTTGCTGGTGGTTTGCTGGTGATGTCGTAGACAATGCGATTAACGTGGTCGACTTCATTGACAATTCGAACTGAGATTTTCTTTAGAACTTCCCAAGGCAATTGGGCAAAGTCTGCTGTCATACCATCAATTGAGGTGATAGCACGAATAGCGATGGTATAGTCATAGGTGCGACCATCTCCCATAACTCCGACGGAACGAACACCTGTGTTAACTGTAAAATATTGCCACACATCACGCTCAAGTCCTGCTTTAGCAATTTCTTCTCGAAGGATAGCATCTGACTCGCGAACTGTTTCAAGCTTTTCTGCTGTGATCTCTCCCATGACGCGAATGGCAAGGCCTGGGCCTGGGAAAGGCTGACGCCAGACGACTTCATCTGGCATACCAAGGGCCGTACCAAGAGCACGAACCTCATCCTTAAAGAGTGTATTGAGGGGTTCGATTAATTCAAACTGCATATCCTCTGGCAGACCACCAACATTGTGGTGAGATTTTATCGTTTGAGCAGTTTCTGTTCCAGATTCAATGATGTCTGTGTAAAGCGTTCCTTGTGCAAGGAAGTCAACGCCCTTAAGCTTGCTAGCCTCGTCATCAAAGACGTAAACAAACTCATTACCGATAATTTTACGTTTTTTCTCAGGATCCTCAACGCCTGCAAGAAGATCTAAAAAGCGCTTTGAGGCATCAACACGAATAATATTGAGACCAAATCTTCCACCAAGCATTTCCATAACTTGGTCACCTTCATTTTTACGAAGAAGTCCATGGTCAACAAAGATACAGGTTAATTGATCTCCGATAGCTTTTTGTAAAAGGACACCAACAACTGAAGAATCAACACCACCAGACAAACCTAGCAAAACCTTACGATCTCCGACTGTTTCGCGAATTTTAGCAATTTGCATGTCAATAAAATTATCCATTGACCAATCACCACGTCCACCACAGATAGAGATAGCAAAGTTCTTCAAAATATCATTACCATAGACAGAGTGTCTTACCTCTGGGTGGAATTGGATACCGTAGAGCCTCTTTTTTGTATTTTCCATAGCAGCGTAAGGGCAATCGTTAGAATCTCCTACAAGATGAAAGCCCTCTGGGATTTCTGTAACAGCATCACCATGACTCATCAAAACAAGCTGCTCATCTGGAGTGCCCGCAAATAATGCTGATGCAGAACGTAAACGTAATGATGATTGACCATATTCTCGGTGACCTGCTTGACCAGCTGGGACTACCTTACCTCCTAAGGTATGTGTGATTAGCTGCATGCCATAGCAAATCCCTAAAATTGGAATCCCTAATTCAAAGATTTCAGGATCAATACCAAAGGCATCAGTTGCATAAACAGAATTTGGCCCACCAGACAGGACAATCCCGATTGGATTGATGTCACGAAGCTCTTGCGCAGTGATGTGATGGCTTTTGAGCTCAGAAAAAACACCAAACTCCCGAATACGTCTTGCAATCAGTTGATTGTACTGACTACCATAATCAAGAACGATAATTTTTTGAATATCATTCAACATTGAAATTTCAGTCATTATAACCCTTTCATTATATACCAGAACCTTGTTAGCTGATAGTTTTCAATTAATTGTAGCATATTTTCACTAAAAAGGCATTAGCTTTTCAGGTGATGTGATGAAAAAATAAGCTTTTTGCAGAGATATTAAAATGAATGACCTCAACTATCTTATGTATGACTACTATTGTCAGTCTTAGCATGAAAAAGCTGATTGATGATGAGTGTTTTTGGTAATAATTGGGCTGCTATTTAGGCTGAAAATATGATAAAATAAAACCATCATCACCCTCAAGGAGTAAAGCATGCTGCCAGCTTATATAAAAATTCATGACGCTATTAAAAAAGACATCGAAAAAGAAGTTTGGACTATTGGTAGTCGCCTGCCAAGCGAACGAGATTTAGCAGAACATTTTGAGGTCAGTCGCATGACGTTGCGTCAGGCAATAACACTGCTTGTAGAGGAGGGAATTCTAGAAAGGCGTGTTGGTAGTGGTACTTATGTTGCCAGCCATCGCGTACAAGAGAGAATGCGTGGGACCACTAGCTTTACAGAGATCGTGAATTCTCAGGGACGTAAGCCATCTTCAAAACTGATTTCCTATCAACGTCAGCTAGCAAGTGATACAGAAATAAATCAATTGCACTTAGAAGAATCAGATTACGTTATTCGAATGGAGCGCATTCGTTATGCAGATAAGGTTCCCTTAGTTTACGAGGTAGCATCTATTCCTGAGAAATTTATTAAAAATGTCAAAAAAACTGATATTACAGAGCACTTTTTCCAAACCCTAACCTCAAACGGTTATGAAATCGGCAAAAGTCAACAAACCATTTACGCGAAAATAGCCAGTGAGCGTGTCGCCTCTTATCTAGAGGTCGCTAAGGGGCATGCTATTTTAGCATTGACTCAGGTTTCCTTTTTTACAGACGGTAGGCCCTTTGAATATGTGCGTAGCCAATATGTAGGTGATCGCTTTGAATTTTATTTAGAAAATAATTAATCATAAGCAATGATGTTTAAATAACATTGATAGGAAGTGGCTCACCACTTCTTTTTTTCAACACTTGTCAAGTATATCAATATTTCAAGAACAGTTATTAAAACAAGCTACTATTATCCTCATTTTTGCTCTAAGAAAGCTTCCTGATAAAAGGCTGATCGCTATCATTTACCACTGTTAAAAATGCTCATGATGTGATAAAATGAAGATTATGGAAATTGAAAAAACAAACCGAATGAATGCTCTTTTTGAATTTTATGCTGCCTTATTGACTGATAAACAGATGAACTATATCGAGCTCTATTACGCTGATGATTATAGTCTGGCTGAAATTGCTGAAGAATTCGGTGTCAGCCGCCAAGCAGTTTATGATAATATTAAGCGCACTGAAAAAATTCTGGAAGCCTATGAAATGAAGCTTCATATGTATTCAGATTATATTGTACGTAGTGAAATATTTGATGATATTCTTGCAAAATATCCCAGTGACCACTATTTACGTGACAAAATTTCCATTTTAACTAGTATTGACAACAGAGATTAAGAGGAGTTATAGCTATGGCATTTGAAAGCCTAACCCAACGTTTACAGGACGTTTTTAAGCACATTCGTGGTAAAAAAACCTTATCTGAAGCCGATGTTCAGGAAGTGACCAAGGAGATTCGTCTAGCCTTATTAGAGGCAGATGTTGCACTTCCAGTTGTTAAGACCTTTATCAAGCGTATACGTGAGCGAGCTGTTGGCCACGAAATTATTGATACCCTTGATCCAACGCAACAAATACTTAAAATTGTTAATGAGGAATTAACTGGTATCTTAGGATCAGAAACCGCGGAGCTTGATAAATCACCTAAAATCCCTACTGTCATCATGATGGTGGGCTTGCAGGGAGCTGGTAAAACGACCTTTGCAGGAAAATTAGCCAATAAGCTCATCAAGGAAGAAAATGCTCGTCCATTGATGATTGCAGCAGACATCTATCGTCCGGCTGCTATTGACCAGTTGAAAACCTTGGGACAGCAAATAAATGTTCCTGTTTTTGATATGGGGACAAATCATTCAGCAGTTGATATTGTTGCCAATGGTTTGGCACAGGCAAAAGAGAACCGTCATGACTATGTTTTGATTGATACGGCAGGACGGTTACAAATTGATGAGAAACTAATGGGCGAGCTTCGTGAGGTTAAAGCACTAGCTAAACCAAACGAAATCCTTCTTGTTGTTGACAGCATGATCGGACAAGAAGCTGCCAACGTTGCCTATGAATTTAACAATCAGCTCGATATCACTGGAGTAGTGTTAACAAAGATTGACGGTGATACTCGTGGTGGTGCGGCCCTTTCTATACGTGAAATAACTGGTAAGCCAATCAAATTTACCGGAACTGGTGAAAAAATCACCGATATTGAAACCTTCCATCCAGACCGTATGTCAAGTCGTATCTTGGGAATGGGAGACCTTCTTACCTTGATCGAAAAAGCAAGTCAGGAATATGATGAGAAAAAATCATTAGAGCTTGCCGCAAAAATGCGTGAGAATACCTTTGATTTTAATGACTTTATCGAGCAATTAGACCAAGTGCAAAACATGGGGCCAATGGAAGATCTGTTAAAAATGATTCCAGGTATGGCAACTAATCCTGCTCTAGCCAATATTAAGGTTGACGACAAGCAAATTGCTCGCAAGCGTGCTATCGTTTCTTCTATGACACCTGAGGAGCGTGAGCAGCCAGAGCTTTTAACACCAAGTCGCCGCCGTCGCATTGCAGCTGGATCAGGTAATAGTTTCGTTGAAGTCAACAAATTTATTAAAGATTTTAACCAAGCCAAAGCCATGATGCAGGGTGTCATGTCAGGTGATATGACTAAAATGATGAAACAAATGGGAATCAACCCTAATAACCTCCCTAAAAACATGCCAAATATGCCAGGAGGCATGCCTGATATGTCTGCCCTTGAAGGAATGATGGGGCAAGGTGGTTTACCTGACATGTCTGCATTGGGTGGTGATATGGATATGAGCCAGCTCTTTGGAGGTGGTCTAAAGGGTAAGATTGGTCAATTTGCCATGAAGCAGGCCATGAAGCGTCAAGCTAATAAGATTAAAAAGGCCAAGAAAAAACGAAAATAGACTAAAAGAATGGTTGCCTTGTATTCTGCCTCTAATCGTTAGATGCTATTCTAATTTGGAGTGCAGGTCAGTAGCGACCATCTTTTTTATAAATACAATCACTAGATCTTTGGTTCTAACCATTAAACATGATATCATTTCACTATTAGCTGTTAGTGCCTGTGCTTTAATTGCTTTCTGATCTTATATAGCAAATTAGCCAAGTGATAAAAAGGACTGATTGCTAGGTTGAATTCTCCAATAAACTCTTCGATAGTTGGACTGAAATTGGACTTAAATGCTGTCAATCCGTCCTTGAAGGAGCCATCAATGCCGCCCATATTCGCCCAAGCTATATCATCATGATAGGCATCCATAAAGACTTTAGGATAAAGCAGGTACTGAGGATAAAACTTTTTAAAGTCATCATTCATGCCAGCATAGAGCATTTCCATCGTGTTGCCATATGAAATCGATAAAATGCCCGCAATGACAACCTCATCTGGATATTTATCCAAGAAGTCCTTGAATTCTGATAGATAACGCTGAAGCGATTGCTTTTGATCTGTTAGTCTAGCCAGTCGCTTTTTTTGATGCGCTTGCGTTTGAGCAAGCTCTTGTTCAACAGCTTTCAGCTGAAGCTCGTAATTCTTGAGTTTTTCTGGAAGATTAACCTTTGCTAAATGCAAATAAGCATTGTCGCCATAAGTCGTCATCAGCTGTCTAAAATAAGCTTCGTTTCTTAGAGCAACTCCTTTTCTCTTTTCAGTTAAAGAGATAAGGTCAGCAAATGTATGGAGATCAGACTGATTACCTCGATAAGCTATCACGCCACGTTGCCTAGCATCCTTCATCAATCGCTTGGTATGCTTAGGAAAGGACGCTTCAATATCAGCATTAGTGTAACAATTTGCTTGAAAACGCGGCTGAATAGTATCAGATAGCTTGGTTGTTGGGCCTGTCCAATGGGCACCAAATCGCTTTAAATGCTTAATAATGGTCAGAGCCTTGGAATTATCAGGTGCTTTCTCACCAAGCTGATGCTGCTTTAGCAGAATCATAGGATCAAATTTAATCAAAAGAGCTCTTTTTTTCTTACCATATGCCTTCAAGGTTTTAATCGTAAATGCCACTAGATCAGCATTGGTATAGTCCATCACTGGACCTCTTGGAATATAAATCATCGTCATACCAAACGGCAAAGGCTTAATCAGCAAGGACATAGAAGCCACCTGATTATCTCCCTGAAAAATACCGATGCGTTCATTTTGCCACTGATTTTTAACAGCTGCCCATGAGCTGCTCTGCAAGAGGTTAACCTGCTGGTGCTGTTTGACAAATTGGTCATGCTCTTGAGCTGAAATACCGATTTTTGAATTAAAAGCTACATTTATCATCATATTTCCTCATCTTTAAGTATCTAAATATCTGATCTTGAAATAGATCTGCTTCTACTTAATTTATTCGAAAAATAGTTTGAAAAATAATTGCTTTTTTTGATTTTCAATTTGATTATTTTTAGCTGCTCAAATGAATAATCGATTTCGGTTTAAATAAGTTTAAAAAATAGGACTAATTCCTAATGAAATCAGGAATTAGTCCTACTACTTTTATCTATTTATCAGTTACCCATTAGGCTGTCAATCAATCCTCTAAAGAAATCAATAATTTGCTGAAGGATTCCCTGTCCAGTCTTTAAGGCTTCAGTAGCATCAAAGTTCACGTTGATATTTTTAAAGGTAGATCCGGCCTTTTCAACAATACTATCCTTTAAAGCATTCAGCGTTTTGGTGAAGTTTTCATTGGAAATCACGCCACTATTTGAGAGGTTAAGCGCGAAATTGATAATAAGGTTAATCTGATCAGGTGTTACTGCCTTGGTTAACCCATAATGATCTAAGGTTTCTGTTACAATTTGGCGCACCTTTTCCTCATTAACCCCTTCTCCAGCCTTTGCGACAGCAGCTTTAATATCAGTAAGCGCAACATTTAGCTTATCTGCATCATAGCCTGTTTTACCTGCATTTTCGGTATTGATATTAGATAGGGTTGATAGCTCCTCTTGTGCCAGCTTCTTGTTTTCCTCTGGGACTTTGGCACCATTTTTTTCGAGTGAATAATAAATACCGGCTAAAGCTGATTCTCCAGTAACTGGGATTGGTGCAGCTACAGTAATATTGGCATGCTCAATGCCCAAGGTCACAGCGGCGTTACGATACATATCTTGCGTCACCTTAGTGATATTTTCAGGTGTTACAATAGTTACCTTAAGCGTTTCTTTAGCTCCCAGCTTTTGAATCCTAACTGAGGAATAAAGCTGTAGGCTCGGATCATCTGCTACATTCATGATACTAGCATAGGCAGTTGTATTTAGGGTGCTTAATTTGTTATCAGAAGCACTATTGTAGTGAAGCAAGGCCAAGGTTTGCTCTCTTTGCTCAGCAGACAGTGAATAGCCTAAAACGTAATCAGGCTGAACATAGGTTTCATCAATTACCTGTTGAACATTATTAGCTGCAGCGTGTACTGTTTGAAGCATAAATACCGAAGCCAAAGCCATACTGGCTGCTATTAATTTCTTTTGATAAGTCATTTTTCTACCTCTTTTGTGTTATAAATTTTCCTTTACGAGAATCCTCCAGAAAAGACGATTAAAGCCAAAGTATCTAGGTGCCTAGTAAGACCGTTTTACTTAGCTCTGCAAAGGGCAATATTCCTAGTCTTTTTCAAAATCTAACGCCTCTATTGTAGCATTTTTACCTCAATAAGACGATTAAAAAGCTGAAACAAAGCATAGCTAGAATGGCCAAGCACTATTTTTACAACAAAAAACTAGTGCATAATGGCAGCTTAGATGTAGCTACTATCACTAGTCCAATGATTATCTTATGCAGCAACCAGTCTTTATGATCTGAGGTTTTCTTGATGGTTATTGTCCTTTAAATAGAAATAATAATGATCATCAGTTTTGATGACATAGCCATTTTTAACCTCATTAATCACGTCCTTTTGATCAAACTGGTAGTCCTTAGGCGGTAATAACTCTGAGGAAAAAAGGCTATCATAAGGCACCTCACCATTGTAAAAATGGTAATGGTCACCATGAGAGGTAACAAAACCATCATCCGAGATAGACACAATAATTTGCTCTGCTGCTATCCCCTCTTCCTTGCTAACTTCATTAGGACTTTTGTCAGTCTCTTTCTTTAAGGCTTTGCACCTTTTTTCCAATTGATGAGATGATTTTAGCTTCTTGCCTGTGCTATCTTGGGCTTTAAAGTCACAAGCGGACAAAGGAAATAATAGTAAGATAGTGAATAACGATAAATAAGCTTTTTTGGTCATGTTTCACTCTCCAATACACGATATAGTGTTTCTAAATTCATTTTTAAATGCTCTAGATAAGTTTTTTGATCAGCTGGAACCACCTCAAGCGGGCTTAGGATATCAATTGCTACACCGTTACTTTGAGCCAAGGTTTTGGCTAGCTTATCTGAAGCATTTTCTTCGACGAAAATCGTCTTCACATCATATTTTTTGATAAAGCGGTCAATTTGAGCTAATTGGCGAGGACTAGGCTCTTGCTCAGGAGATATCCCTGCAATTCCCAATTGCTTTAGATCAAATCTCTTAGCTAGGTAGGAAAAGGCTGTATGCTGTGTCACAAAGGTTTTCCTACCTAGAGATTCAAACTTTTCCTTATAGGTCTTCACTAATTTTTGAGCCTTAGCCTTAAAACGCTTAGCATTTTGCAAATAAACTGCCTTGTGAGCAGGATCTTTTTGACTCAATAAAGCTGCAATCTGCTCTGCCTCTTGACTAGCTAAGATAGGATCAGTCCAAGTGTGAGGATCATACAAGGCATCGGTATTCATTCCTTTTTTTATGGTGAAGTGCTCCAAGCCTTGAACCTTGTCTAATGTTAGATGTGATGTCCCCTCCATGACTGCTAATCCCTTTTTTTCCAGCTGTGGTGCCAAATCCGCAGCCCAAGCTTCTAATATCTTGGAATGGTAAATAAAGACATCTCCATCGTAAACCTTAGCAACAACTGTCGGACTTGGCTCATACGAGTGTATGCTAGTGTTTTGGGCAATGACCTGAACATCATTTAAATCCCCGCAAATCTCCTTTGTCATAGCATAAATAGGATAAAAGCTTGTTTTTATGACCAAACCGGCCTTCCTACTGCTAGAGCTCTGATGACAGGCTGATAGACCCAAAAGTACTGCTAATAGTCCTACTGCGACAATTGTTTTCTTGAATCCTCTAATCATATCTACTCTCTTAACTAGTTAATGACCTAAAAAGGATACCATGATTTAACTGAAATGTCAATATTTTATCATTTTAGCGCACGACGTACACGCATGAAGAAAATGCATGTAAGCCTTTTTTAGCCCCATGCATTTTTTAATCTATTTCTAGCGTTTTGACATTGCAATATCATCAGTTTGTCAATTTCAATGTGATGACTTCATCACATTTTGCTAAAAAGGCCATAGTGATGATAAAAAACCGCTACCAGAAAGCGTAAATGTCTTCTTGCTTTTGTCGTGATTTTAGTGAACCGCCTACCAACTGAACTGATGCTGGCTTAACCATTTCCTGGCCACCATCAAAAGCCTGCCTCTCAATTAACAAGCTTACTCAAGGAAGAGGTGACTGAGCCATGCATCCGTCTTAGTTATGACTAACAGCTTATCTTGGCATTTCATTCATGTAATTCCAGTGGCAGGCCATCAGGATCAAAAAAGAAGGTCATCTTCTTACCAGTATAATCATCATACCTAAGAGGCTCGACAGCAATGCCCTTAGCCATTAATTGTTCAATATAAGCTTCAATAGGCTTAACATGAAAAGCTAAATGACGAAGCCCACAGGCCTCTTTGTCATATTCGGGCCTACCGATACGCTTAGGCGGTGCCTGATAAGCTGGATCAGTCTTTTTATTGCCAAAAATCTCTAATTCAATGGCTCCACATTTTAAATCCAATTTGTAATCATGTCTATCAGGCCGGTGATTTTCACGAATAATCTCAAAGCCAAGCTTATTGACATAAAAATCCTTAGAGACCTCATAATCCGAAACAATGATAGCAATATGATGAATAGCCTTAAGCTCCATATGATTTAGTTCCTTTATTAAATAAAAAAAGTGAAACAAAGCAATGCCAAGATTACTTTGTTTCACCCCTCGTAGCGACCCCTCGCCTAGATTAGGCTTAGGTTGACATCTGATTGTAAGAGTGATTAAAGGCCTTCAAAACATCGTCAGGTGCTTTGTTAAACTCATACTCGTTTTTGATTGCTCCTTTGACAATGATTCGCTCTGTTGCCTCATAATCCGTACAGGTGACCAAGGTTACCTCCTTTAGCCCTGGTGTGTCATTGATAACATCTATTCTCTCAGGTGTGACCGTAAAGACGGCATTGATCTCGTACTCGTAAATACGCTCCTTATCTGTAAGGTAAATAGACATCCCTTCTTTTGCTCTTTCAAGCGGTGAGAATAACATTTCAGAAGAGCCTGTTAGTCCAAAAATATGATGACTGGCTAAGGAGTAATTGTTTTCTCCTCCCATAACCTGGTCCTCTTTCATGGTACCAGCACCGTATATAAGCTCTGTGTTGCCAAGCCCTTTAAAGATTGGTAGGTTAATACCAAGCTCTGGTATGGCAATACCTCCTATTACTGGAAGCTGCTGGGCGTCCATTTGAGCCTGTAAGACACTTTCGGTGCTAACTGGCTGAACTGCTTGAAAATCAAAGCTTGACTTTGCTTCCTTATTCTTTTTAATCGTCTTTTTTGAAACCTTTGTAACTTGATATTTATTAGAATTCCAAGCAATCAGGGTGTTTCTAATGGGCTTGTTAAATAACAAGGCTAAGCCTATGATTAACAATAAGACGACTAGAATACCTCTAGCAAAGGACATCTTTCTTCGTTTTTGTCTTCTCCTGTGGGTTCTTTTTGCCATTCATTTACTCCTTGCTAGAATTTATTGGTGCTTCTGTTAAAGCTGTATCAGTCTGAGCGATTGCTGTTGGATCGTTGTCTTCAGCCTGTACCAAGGTAAAGGTAACAATCTTAGAATCTGTATCTAGCCTCATAACCTTAACACCAAGTGTTGAACGGCCAGTCTGAGAAATACTTGAAACATTGGTACGAATAATCACACCCTTCGTTGTGATCACCATAATATCCTCACTGCCATCAACAGTCATCAGGCCAGCCAACTGGCCATTTTTTGCGGTGATATTAGCTGTTTTGATTCCTTTTCCACCTCGACCCTTAGTTGGGTATTCGGCTGCACTGGTACGCTTACCATAGCCATTTTCGGTGATGACTAAGACCTCTTGCTTGTCATTGATACGAGAAGCTCCGACAACCCAATCTTCCTCACGAAGCTTGACACCACGAACACCCGTAGCGCTACGCCCCATGCCTCGAATGGTAGCTTCATTAAAGCGAACAGAATAACCTGATCTTGTTCCAATGATAATATCTTCCTGACCATTTGTCAAGAGAACATTAATCAGCTCATCTCCTTCCTTGAGATTAAGGGCTCGTAGACCATTCTGACGAATATTGCTAAACTCTGATACCTCAGTTCGTTTGACAATCCCTTGCTTTGTTGTAAAGAAGAAATATTTATCAAGAATGTCTTCTTTTTTAGCATTGATAATTGTTTGAATGGTTTCACCATCATCTAGCTTTAGTAGATTGATAACAGGAAGTCCTTTTGCAGCACGTCCATATTCTGGAATCTCATAGGCCTTTAAGCGATAGACGCGCCCAAAATTGGTAAAGAAAAGCAATGTGTCATGTGTACTTGTTGAGACAAGCTCACGAACAAAGTCATCGTCATTGACACCTGTTCCCTGTACACCACGACCACCACGCTTTTGAGATCGAAACTCGTCTTGAGCAAGGCGCTTAATGTAGCCATTGTTTGATAGGGTGATCAAAACATCTTCTTCCTCGATCAAATCCTCATCTTCTAATGACAATACCTCACCAATCATCAATTCTGTGCGGCGAGGATTAGCGTACTTGCGCTTGATCTCCTCCATTTCTTCCTTGATGATGGCTTCGATACGCTCTGGCCTTGCCAAAATATCTGCCAAATCTGCAATCAAAGCCAGTAGGTCATCGTATTCTGATTGAATTTTATCACGTTCCAAGCCGGTCAAACGGCGAAGACGCATGTCTAAAATAGCCTGACTTTGGCGTTCAGACAAGTCAAAACGAGACATCAATTCTGCTTGTGCGATAATATCTGTCTCGCTATTGCGGATAATGGCAATAACCTCATCTAGATGGTCAAGAGCGATAAGTAAGCCCTCTAAAATGTGTGCCCTAGCTTCTGCCTTGTCCTTGTCAAATTGAGTCCTGCGTGTAATGACGTCCTTTTGATGTAGAATATAATTATCAATAATCTGTCTCAGTGACAAGATTTTAGGAATCCCGCCTTCAATGGCTAGCATATTGAAGCTAAAGTTTGTCTGGAGACTTGTCAATTTGAATAGGTTATTTAAAATCACATTAGCAGATGCATCGCGACGGACTTCAATGACAAATCGTACCCCTTGTCGGCTTGATTCGTCACGAACAGCTGTAATGCCCTCAATACGCTTTTCTTGGGCTAAGCGAACAATATGCTCATGGACCTTTGTTTTATTAATGCCATAAGGGAATTCTGTGACGACAATCCGCTCCCGTCCTGTACTAGTGGTTTCAATCTCGGTGCGTGAACGCAAAACGATTGATCCCTTACCAGTCTCATAAGCCTTATGAATTCCTGAACGTCCCATCACCAAGGCACCTGTAGGAAAATCCGGCCCTGGAAGAACCTCCATTAAATCTCTGGTAGTGCAGTCAGGATTTTCCATGACCATCTTAACAGCGTCTATGGCCTCAGCTAAATTATGAGGTGGAATATTGGTAGCCATACCAACTGCGATTCCGGTGGCACCATTGACCAATAAATTGGGGAAGCGAGCCGGTAAGACTAAGGGTTCTCTTTCATTACCATCGTAGTTATCCTGAAAGTCAACAGTATTTTTATTAATATCCTTTAAGAGCTCTAGCGCGATTTTGCTCATACGAGCCTCAGTATAACGCTGAGCCGCAGCACCGTCACCGTCCATAGAACCAAAGTTTCCATGACCATCGACAAGCATGTGACGATAGCTCCACCACTGGGCCATACGGACCATCGCTTCATAGATGGACGAATCCCCATGTGGGTGGTACTTACCCATGACATCACCGGTAATACGAGCAGATTTTTTATGTGGCTTATCAGGTGTGACGCCTAGCTCATTCATGCCATAAAGGATACGACGATGAACAGGCTTTAAGCCATCTCGTACATCTGGAAGTGCTCTTGCTACAATAACGCTCATAGCATAATCAATGAAACTCGTTTTCATCTCACTTGTCAGATTGACGTCAACTAAATGTTTATCTTGCATTTAAGGAATGCTCCTTTTCTAGTCAATACTCTTTTAATTATACCATAAAATCCTTATTTTTTCTGATTGGAAACGCTGTCCGAAAACAATTTTCATAATTTGGTCGAATATCATGACAAAGACATTAAAATGTGTTAAAATAAGATCGTATGAGCAATTTGCTCTAACTAAAATGAAGGAGATGTTTAGAAATGACTGCAACTAAACAACATAAAAAAGTCATCTTGGTTGGCGATGGTGCTGTAGGCTCTTCTTATGCCTTTGCACTAGTAACCCAAAATATTGCCCAAGAGCTTGGTATTATTGATATTTTTAAAGAAAAAACTCAAGGAGATGCTGAGGATTTAAGCCATGCGCTTGCCTTTACCTCCCCTAAAAAGATCTATGCTGCTGATTATGCTGACTGTCACGATGCTGACCTAGTTGTTTTAACAGCTGGCGCTCCTCAAAAGCCAGGTGAGACTCGTCTTGACCTTGTTGAGAAAAATCTACGTATTAATAAAGAAGTGGTTACTCAAATTGTGGCCTCAGGCTTTAAGGGAATTTTCCTTGTTGCTGCTAATCCGGTGGATATTTTGACCTATTCAACCTGGAAATTCTCAGGTTTCCCTAAGGAACGCGTTATCGGTTCTGGAACATCACTTGACTCAGCACGCTTCCGTCAGGCACTTGCTGCCAAAATTGGTGTAGACGCACGTTCTGTTCATGCCTACATCATGGGTGAGCATGGAGATTCAGAATTTGCTGTTTGGTCACATGCTAATGTTGCAGGGGTTGGATTGTACGACTGGCTTCAAGCTAATCGTGACGTTGATGAACAAGGCTTGGTAGACCTCTTTATCTCTGTACGTGACGCAGCTTACTCTATCATCAATAAAAAGGGTGCTACCTTCTATGGTATTGCAGTCGCCCTAGCACGTATTACAAAAGCTATCCTTGATGATGAAAATGCAGTTCTTCCACTTTCTGTTTTCCAAGAAGGCCAATACGAAGGCGTTGAGGATTGCTATATCGGTCAGCCTGCTATTGTTGGTGCCTATGGTATTGTTCGTCCAGTCAATATCCCATTGAATGACGCTGAGCTTCAAAAAATGCAAGCTTCAGCAAACCAATTGAAGACTATTATCGACGAAGCCTTCTCTAAAGAAGAGTTTGCGTCTGCTGCTAAAAACTAATTAAAAAATGAATGTGTTAGATCTTGCTCTAACGTTTTGGAATCACTACAAAAAGCCTAATCCAATCGGATAGGCTTTTTTCATGCGTCTAACAGCGAGGTGCAAGACAAAGCACGCTTTCATTAAGCATCGTGTGTGCTATGCTTATAGTCTTAAGTCACAAAAAAGACAACCAGCTTTATGAGCTGGCTGCTTATTAGCTTGTTATTCAGCACCAAGTGCTGCCATTGTAATGTAGTTATATGGCTTGTTAAAGTGCGGTAAGAAGAAAATATCAGTCAAAGCTAATTTCTCAATGGTCACTCCTTCTTGGATAGCAAGTGAGAACATATGAATTCCCATTGAAATATCTTCATGTGAGGCCATTTGAGCACCTAGAATACGACGTGATTCTTTATCGTAGACAATCTTAATGGTTACTTGGAAGTTACCATGCTCGATAAATTCTGGTTTTTGATTGTCAGTGTATTCTGTTACTGCTGCATCAAAGCCAAGGCATTTTGCTTTCTCAAGAGTTAAGCCAGTTGATACCATGTGCAAGCCGTAGATAGAGATACCATTTGATCCCTGCACACCAATACCCTCAAGAGCTGTGCCACAAGCGTTATGAGCTGCGACAATCCCTGTACGAACAGCATTTGAAGCAAGGGCAATATAATTGGTATCGCGAGTTGCGTTGTCATAGATGGTTGCACAATCACCGATTGCATAAATCCCTGGAATAGATGTTTCTTGGTGTTTGTTAACAAGGAAGGCACCATTACGGAAAAGCTCAATCTTGCCAGCACCAAGAGCTGTATTTGGACGGAAGCCAACTGCAAGGATAACCATATCAACATCATATTCATTCTTATCAGTGATTAGCTTTTCAACCTTGCCATCACCAGCAACCTCTTTGACAGTTTCCCCAAAGGCCAACTGAATACCATGCTCTTCTAGGTTTTTAGACATGACATCTGTCAAATCACGATCATAGTAGCCTGCTAGACAAGTATCCGCAACATCAATCAGAATAACCTCTTTGCCCTTACGTTGGAAGGCTTCTGCAAGCTCTACACCAATGTAGCCTGCACCAACGACTGCAACGCGCTTAATGTCTTTGTTTTCTAATTTCGAAATGACATCTGCTGAATTTTGGTACAATTTAACGAATTGAAGATTTTCAAGTGTTGCTTCAAACTCTAATGAGCCCTCTTTGATTTCTGCACCTTTAATTGGTGGCAAGATAGGCTGTGAACCAGTTGCAAAAATTAATTTGTCATATGACTCAACATGCTCTTTGCCATCAACAAGGGCTGTCACTGTTTTAGCATCGTAGTCAATAGATTGAACTGGTGATTCCATGTAAACCTTAGCACCAAGGGACTCTAGCTCTTCCTTATTTGAGTAGAATAAGCCCTCTGGGCCAGAAATTTGTTCGCCAATCCAAAGTGCCATACCACAGCCTAAGAATGAAATATTTGAGTTTTGGTCAAATACAACAATCTCATTAGCATCACCATAGTTTGTTAACATAGTCTTGATACATGCCGTACCTGCGTGGTTTGCACCGATAACAACGATTTTACTCATATGATTATGTTCCTCATTTCACAATTTATATTAGGTCTCTATTATAACACAGGGAAAAAGCGCTTCCAACTAAAATGCTCATTTTTCTTGCTTTTTTATACCGTTTTTTAGTCAATAAATAAGACAGCCTATCATTTGTTGAAGGGTCGTACAAAGACCGGTTTGCTTCAGTTAAGTCAAGACGACATTCTTATTCAACTATTTTCCCAAATTCATTACATGATTAAGACCATTTTTTGTCGTTAACTTCTAAAAAAGACTCATAAGCTCAATCAGGTAAAGATTGACATGTACCTCTTGAGCATAATAAATATTGCCGCCGTTGCAATAAAGCTTTCCACCAGAGAGGAGGGCTAAGGGGTGGTAATAAAAATAGGTTTTTCCAGTAGTATTTCCTAGGCTGGGTGCAACGACAGTTCTAGAATAGTTAGTGGCTAGTTCAATTGTATGCTGACCGCCATTTTTAGCAACGTAATCAATATAGGCGGTTCCAAAATTGTAAGCTTGAACAGCTGTCCAAGGGTCTACGCCGGCTTTTTCTGCTAAAGCTAAATTGTGAGATAGCAATCTGACACCATACTCAATGCTAGATTGACTATCGGTGATCGAATCCCTTATGCCAGAGCTGCTTTCGCTTGACTGCATAACGTCAGCTTCTCCTCCCTTAGTTTCCGTGTATATCATGGCTAGTACCAGATCGACGTCTGCTTTGTTACCGTTTTCTGCTAAAATACGCTCTACTGTTGGCTTGTATTGTAGGACTCTGTGCACATTCTTATGAATGGTAACTGCTTCGTACAGGCAAAAAATGAGGACGGCTAATCCTAAGATACGCTTTAACACTCTAAACATTTAGTTATTTTTGATATCCTCTATATTTTTTATCAATATGGAATAGGTTCCGTTGTCATTCAAGATAAACTCTACTGACTCAGCATCTTGATAAACTGCATTAGGGACAAGAAGCTCAATTCCATTTGACAGCGACAGCTTTTGCGTCTCTAGCTTTTTTAGCTGTCTAGAATGATCAATATCACTGACCTGAATTGGTTCGGGAATCATTTCCTTGACCTGATCCACAAAGGTTAACCTTGCAGTCAGGTTCTGGTCAAATAATTGATCTGCTAGCTTTTCTGGAGATAGAGCTGTTTCTTCTTCTAGATTTTTAGCCAGTGCTACTTTCATCTTTGATTGAAAAGCAAAGTCATCTTGGTTAAAATTCTCGGCAACCTTTTGAGCGGTCTGCTCAAGCATTTGAATAGATTTTTTGACAGATTGCTCAGGTGTTACCTTTAGCAGCTTCTCAGAAAAGTAATGAGCAAAGCTTCCATTGTGCTTCATGCGTTTTTCGATTAAGTAGTAATAGCCTGTTTGACGGTTAATGACCAAGGCTTCATCAGGTGCCTGAGTAGGGCTTGGCAAATTATTTTGCGTGATCGTAATAGGATTTTCATGATCGTCTGATAGATGGGCAAAATGCTCTTTTAGGGCAATGCGTAAAAAGGCCAGATAAGGCACTCCTTCCTTATCAAACTGAATAAAAACCAAATCGTTTGTCTTTTGATGTTCAGAAGCGACAAATTCTTCCTTCCAAAGCTTGGCAATTGTTACTGATGTTTCCAAAAGCTCTGTACCGATTGTGGTAAAAAAAGCATGATCAGCTTCTAATTGCCCACGTTTAGCGTCGTCAGAAAAAACCTTGGCTAATTTTTTGCGAAAATACTCATCAATTCTTGGTGTTATAGCTACTAAAGCATCTGATAAGATCAGCTCGGTATCGTTTGGTGTGAATTGGTGGATCACAATTCCTTTTATATAAATATCTAGCATTGTTAGTTCTTCTTGTATAATGGGAAGGCGTCAGTCAATCGGCGAACCTCATAACGGACCTCTTCAAGGATTTCAGGCTGCTGGTGGTTAACCAAGGCCTTGATAATTAAATGAGCAATAGTCCTACTTTCGTCTACTCCCATTCCACGACTGGTAATGGCAGCGCAGCCTATGCGAATGCCTGATGTTTTAAAGGGAGATAGGGTCTCAAAAGGAATAGCATTTTTGTTAAGGGTAATATTAACCTCATCAAGCAAGGCTTGAGCAAGCTTGCCATTTTCAATCACCTTAGTCACATCAACAAGGAAAAGATGGTTATCTGTACCGCCTGAGATCAGACGAAAACGATCATCCTTGGCAAAAACCTCTGCCATTGCTGCTGTATTTGCTATAACAGCCCTTGCATAGTCTGTAAAGGCAGGATCAAGCGCCTCCTTAAACGCAACAGCCTTCGCTGCTATGACATGCTCCAAAGGCCCACCCTGTAGACCAGGGAAAATAGCTGCATTCATTTTCCTTGAAATTGCTTCATCATTTGTCAAAAGCAGGCCACCACGAGGACCACGAAGGGTTTTATGAGTGGTTGAGGTCACAATATGAGCATAAGGTACTGGATTTTGATGCAGACCTGCTGCAACCAAGCCTGCAATGTGTGCCATATCCACCATCAAATAGGATCCCACCTGGTCTGCAATAAAACGAAATTGCTCAAAATCAATCTGCCGAGAATAGGCTGAGGCACCTGCAACAATCAACTTAGGCTGAACAGCCTTAGCTTGCTTTAGGATAGCTGCGTAGTCCAGCTTTTCAGTTTCCTTATCGACAGTGTAGCCGACAAATTGATAGGTTTTTCCAGAAAAATTGACAGGTGAGCCATGTGTCAAGTGACCTCCAGCTGCCAAATCCATACCAAGCACAGTGTCACCAGCATTAATCAGTGCCATATAAGCAGCAGCATTGGCCTGACTACCAGAATGAGGCTGAACGTTGGCATAGGCTGCACCAAAGAGCTTTTTGGCACGCTCAATAGCAAGGCTTTCAACAATATCAACATACTCTGTGCCGCCATAATAACGCTTGCTTGGATAGCCCTCAGCGTATTTGTTGGTCAAGACAGAGCCTTGTGCTTGCATAACAGCCTTTGAGACCATATTTTCAGAAGCAATTAGCTCAATATTATGCTCTTGCCTGTCCTCCTCGGCCTGAATAGCCTCCCAAAGCTCCTGATCATAGTCTTTGTAGTTCTCGTTGTTAAACATCATTATTGTCTCCTCTATAATAGCTTCATAAATCGTAATTGTGTCTTATCATCTACATAGCTCAGCTTACGGTAAAAGGCATGTGCCTCGGTCCTGTGACTAGCAGAATTAAGCCGAATAAAGCTTACTTTCTCCTGCTTAGCCTTCTCCTCTAAAGCAGCTAGTAAGCGACGACCGATACCTCTACCTTGATGGTCCAGCCTCACTGCTAAGGCCAAAATATTAAAGCCTTTTTCCGAGTAAAGCGACTCGTAGCATTCAGCATGCAGATAGCCTAAGAGCAGATTGGTCTTAGTATCAGCATAGCCCAGCAAATAATGATGCTTATCGGATCTTAGTTTTTCCAATTGGCTTTTTGTCAATTCAAGAGAAACCTTGTACCCCAAGGATTGATCATTAATGTCACAAATAGCTTGACAATCTGTTTGATCTAGTGGTCTTAGCATAGCCTTACCTCCTCTAAAATGGCAGCTCTGGAACCTTAGCTAATAATTGCTCCTTAGTAATAGCACCTTGTCGTAAAATACTGACCTTAGGTGACGATAAATCCAAAATAGTAGAATCCTTCCCTGTCAAATAGGCATCATCAGCATAACCATCAACCTTTCCATCAAATGCCTTGACAATGTCATTAAAGCATTTTCCACTCTTTGAGCCTGACAGGTTAGCAGATGGCCCAATCAAGGGACCCGTTGCTCTGATAATTTTAGCTGTGAGAGGGTGACTGGGTAGTCGAAAGCCAACTGTTTTTAGCCCAGAATTAATCCAATAGGGTGTCTGGGCATTGGCTTTTAGGATAATCGTAAGTGGACCAGGTAAAAAAGCCTCGTACAGCTTGTTAAGATAGGCAGGCTGCTGCTTAGAAAAAGCCAAAATACTCTCAAAATCAGCCACATTAAGGTTCATAGCCTTGTCGCGAGGCCTTTTTTGAGACGATAAACAGCATTAACAGCCTCTTCATTTAAGGCCTGAGCAAAAAGACCATAAACTGTCTCAGTTGGTAAAATAAGAGCTCCACCAGCCTTAATTGTCTCTATCAAATGTGTTATCATCAACAACCACCATTCTTTCTTTACCCAGCATATCCTTAAGCACTCTGATACGCTTTTGAGGGAAACGCTTGGATAAGAGCCTTTTTAAGCCTTCTCCCTGCTTGTAGCCTATTTCAAAATAGAGCTTACCACTTGTCGTCAGATAAGCACTAGCTTGTTCGATAATGCGTCGGTAAATAGAAAAGCCATTTTCTGCAGCAAATAAGGCCAAATGCGGCTCAGATTGATAAACATTCAAGCCAACCTCGTCCTTATCCTCATAGGCAATATAGGGAGGGTTAGAAACAATGATGTCAAACTGCCCTGATAGCTTGCTAAAAAGGTCTGACTGCTCAAAGGCTATCTCTACATGATGATCTAAAGCGTTTGAGTAAGCAAGGCTCAAGGCATCAGCTGAAATATCAGAGGCTGTGACCTGCCAGTTAGGTCTTGCTTTTTTTAAAGCAATTGCAATAGCACCACTGCCTGTTCCAATGTCTAAAACGGATTTGCGAGTAGCGTCATTTTCCTTCAAGATAAGCTCAACTAATTCTTCCGTCTCTGGTCTTGGGATTAGCACGCGCGAATCCACTGCAAGCACCAGATCTCTAAAATAAGCCCTGCCTGTGATATATTGTGGCGATACATGCTGGCTAAGCGCTAAAAAAATCCGCTCTAATAAGGCTTGATCCTCTGAAGTGACCTCTTGATTTTGATGAAGCAAAAAGTCAAGGCTTGTCCACTGCTTTAATTCTTTAAAAACATAGGCGAGGTTTTCACGATCCTCACCTATGTTTTCTAGCCTGTCTTCGTAGGCTCTTAGTTGCTTAGCATAGTTCATTGGTTATTTAGCGATTCTAATTTCTGAGTTTGATCATATAGCACTAAAGCGTCAACAATCTCGTCTAACTTTCCAGACAAAATGGTGTCTAATTTTTGCAGGGTTAGACCGATACGGTGATCTGTCACACGATTTTGTGGGAAATTATAGGTCCGAATCCGTTCAGAACGATCACCCGTACCGATAGTTGATTTACGCTCTGCGTCCTGCTCGTCCTGTGCGATCTGTGCAAAATGATCTGCTACACGTGCCCGAATAATCTTCATAGCCTTGTCACGATTCTTTTGCTGCGTTCTTTCCTCTTGCATCTCAACCTTGATGTTTGTTGGGAGATGGACGATACGAACAGCGGTTGCCACCTTGTTGACATTTTGTCCGCCAGCACCAGAAGCATGGTAAATATCAATACGAAGGTCCTTTGGATCAATGTCGTACTCAACTTCTTCTACCTCTGGCATGACTAAGACAGTCGCAGTTGAAGTATGCACGCGCCCTTGGCTTTCTGTTACAGGAACACGCTGTACGCGATGAGCACCTGATTCGTATTTTAGCTTGGAATAAACAGATTGTCCTGAAACCATAGCAACAACCTCTTTAATCCCTCCAACACCATTATAGGAAGCCTCCATTACCTCAAAGCGCCAGCCTTGGCTTTCGGCAAATTTTTGGTACATGGCTAAGAGATCACCGGCAAATAGAGCAGCCTCATCACCACCTGCGGCACCACGAATTTCCAAGATAATATTTTTATCATCATTTGGATCTTTGGGAAGCAGCAAAAGCTTTAACTTGTCCTCATAGGCTTCCTTGGCAGACTTGGCCTCTTTTAGCTCCTCCTTGGCCATCTCTTCAATGTCAGGATCGCCGCCGGCTTCCTTAATCATCTCCTCAGCGTCATCAATGGATTGGATAATAGCCTTATACTGACGATAAGCTGCTACTGTTTCTCGTGTGCTAGCCTCTTCCTTTGACAGAGCCATAAAACGTTTGGTGTCAGAAACAACCTCCGGATCACTTAATAATTCGCCTAATTCTTCATAACGGTCCTCAACAGCCTGTAATTGATCATAAATATTCATTAGGGGGTATTCTCTCCTCTTTTTACTTGTTTTAGTTGTTATTAGATTGGTGGGTGAAAATAATGCTTGCGACAAACTGGAATATAGGTCTCATTGCCACCAATTTGAATCTGTGCTCCCTCATAAACGGGCTTACCATGTTCTGTTCGCAATACCATAGTTGCTTTTTTGCTGCAATATTGACAGATGGTTTTTATCTCATCAATCTTATCAGCTAACAGTAACAGGTATTTGGAGCCTTCAAACAATTCATTTTGAAAATCATTTTTTAAGCCAAAGGCCATCACTGGAACATTTAGCTCATCAACCACACGTGCTAAATCATAGACATTTTGCTTGCTTAAAAATTGACATTCGTCAATCAAGACGCAATAGGGCTTCTCCTGCAATTCAGCAATAAATGCAAAAATATCCATATCATTCGAAATTGGTACAGCCTCACGACGCATGCCAATCCGACTAGAAACAATGCCAAAGCCATCACGTGTGTCTAGCGCACTTGTCATAATCACAACAGGCTTCCCCTGTTCTTCATAATTGTGTGCTACCTTCAAGATTTCAATGGTCTTTCCTGAATTCATTGTTCCATATTTGTAATATAATTGAGCCAAAATGGAGATTCCTACCTTCTTCTTTTGTCCTACTTATTCTATCATATTTGTCCCTATTTGGCGATTGCCTTATCTGAAAATCTTATTTTCACAACAGCTAAATCCTGTGCTGTTGAGCTAAGGTTAGGCTTTTTGAAGCTGACATGCTACAATAGAGGTATCATTAAAAAAAGGAGATTGACTATTATGCCATTTGTAACGATTGACCTGTTTGAGGGGCGTAGCCAAGAACAAAAAATTGCCCTAGCGCGTGAGGTGACAGAGGTTGTTTCTCGTATCGCACAGGCTCCAAAAGAAGCGATTCATGTTGTAATCAATGACATGCCTGAGGGGACCTATTTCCCGCATGGTGAGATGAAAACCAAAGCCTAATGCCTAAGTCCCACTTATCTAGGTGGGCTTTTCCTATTTGAAAAGGAGGGCCTGATGATAGCTACTGATCAGATCAAGATGATGGGAACAATCATTGATATTTGCATTGACTCATCAAAAGCAAAGCAGCAAGCAGCTACTATCCGAGAGCTACTAACCCTTTACAATCACCGTTTTTCGGCCAGTGACGACAGCTCTGAATTAATGGCAATCAACCATATGGCAGGTATTCAGCCAGTGCGTGTGCATTCAGATTTGTTTGACTTAATCTCAATCGGAAAAGAGCATAGCTTGGCTTATCCAAGCAACCTTAATATCACACTTGGTCCTTTAGTGCAAAGCTGGCGCATCGGCTTTTCAGACGCTAAGCTTCCAGATGAAGCAACTATTGATCGCAGACTAAGACTAACCAATCCTAATCATATCATCTTGAACTGCCTCCCAAAAGTTAGACATAAAATCTAACAATTGGGGGGCTATTTTTATGACATTGAGTTATGAAGACAAGGTTCAAATCTATGAGCTACGGCACATTGGAAAGTCCATTAAATGCTTATCAGAAAAGTTTAGTATTGCAGAATCTGACCTCAAATACATGATTCGCCTGATTGACAGGTATGGGTTAGCCATTGTCCAAAAAGGTAAGAATAGTTATTATTCTCCAGAACTGAAGCAAGAGATAATAGATAAAGTTCTGATTGATGGTCAATCTCAAAAACAGACGTCCTTAGACTATGCTTTACCAAATTCTAGTATGCTTTCAAGGTGGATAGCGCAATACAAGAAAAACGGCTATACTATTCTTGAGAAAAGAAGAGGGAGGCCACCAAAGATGGGACGTCAACCAAAGAAGACTTTAGAACAAATGACAGAGTTGGAGCGACTCCAAAAAGAATTAGACTACCTTAGAGCGGAGAATGCTGTGCTAAAAAAGCTGAGAGAATACCGGTTGAGGGACGAAGCAAAGCTCAAAGAGCAACAGAAATCATCCAAGAATTAATCGGTCAATTTTCTCTAGCAACTTTGCTTGAAATCCTTGATTTATCGCGGTCAACCTATTATTATCAAGTCAAGCAACTAGCTCAAGAAGATAAGGACATGGACTTAAAGGAGCTCATTCAAGGCATCTATGATGAACATCATGGCAATTATGGCTATCGTCGCATTCATCTGGAACTAAGAAATCGTGGTTTTATCGTCAATCACAAAAAAGTACAACGTTTGATGACTGTCATGGGCTTAAAAGCTCGTATCCGTCGTAAGCGCAAGTATTCTTCTTACAAAGGTGAGGTTGGCAAAAAGGCTGATAATCTGATTAAACGTCAGTTTGAAGGTTCTAAGCCCTACGAGAAGTGCTATACCGATGTGACGGAATTTACCTTACCTGAGGGGAAACTCTATCTATCGCCTGTTCTTGACGGCTATAACAGTGAGATTATTGATTTCACCCTGTCTCGATCGCCTGACTTGAAGCAAGTACAAACCATGCTTGAGAAGGCTTTTCCAGCGGATTCGTACAATGGAACGATTCTCCACAGCGATCAAGGCTGGCAATATCAACATCAGTCTTATCATCACTTTTTGGAGACTAAAGGCATTCGTCCATCCATGTCTCGCAAGGGAAATAGTCCAGATAATGGGATGATGGAGTCCTTCTTTGGTATTCTCAAATCTGAGATGTTTTACGGCCTTGAGACAACTTATCAATCCCTTAATGAGCTTGAACAAGCTATTACAGATTACATTTTTTACTACAACAACAAACGCATTAAAGCAAAGCTAAAAGGACTTAGCCCTGTGCAATACAGAACTAAATCCTTTCACTAATATGTCGTGTCCAACTTTTGGGGGTCAGTACATCTTAGATCAAAGCCTTGGAAGTATTTTTTTGAAAGAAAAGGGCATGTCTATCGACTTAGGTGCCCTAGCAAAGGGCTATATTGCTGATAAGCTCATGGCATTTCTTATTAAAGACGGTATCACTGCTGCTCTTATCAATCTAGGTGGAAATGTCCTTGTGCATGGCACCAACAAGCAACGACATAATGGCTTGTTTTACGTTGGGATCCAGCAGACCAATCAAAAAAGAGGACAGCATGTCGGCGTGATTAAGGTTAACAATAAATCTGTAGTAACCTCAGGAATCGGCGAGAGACAATTACAAATCAAAGACAAAACTTATCATCACCTTCTTGATCCTCACAACGGCTATCCTATCAAGACCAATATGGCTAGCCTAACCATTGTCAGCCAATTCTCACTTGATGGTGAGCTATGGAGTAGTCGTCTTTTTGGCTTAGAGCATTCCTTTGTCCTAAGTCAGCTAAATAAGCTGCCTGAGGTGGAAGGCATTATCATTACCAAAGATGGTCAGGTTACTATCTCAGACGGGTTAAAGGGAGCCTTTCGGCTACATTATAAGCACTAAAAATCAGCTAAGTGAATACCTAGCTGATTTTTGATGATGTAATGTTTACTGAAAGCAGCCTTCACGCCAAATCATGATTGTCTGTCTAATGATTCATCTCGATAAAAAGGAAGCAGTCAATTCTTGATAGTCTATACTAAATCGTAAAGCCGCAAGGGCAACTGCCCACGGCTCGCCGTAATGCACCGCCATACCAATATCCCTTATCACCAGCCAATAGCTACTGAAATAAAGCTGGTATAGCTATACAAGTAAAAAGCTTAATGCTGAGAGATAAGAAGCAGTCATCAGGCATCAGCCTCCAAAAAGCTTACTATTCCATTGTCAAAATGCTTAATACGAGCCAATGAAGTGACCTCTACTCCCAAATCCTCAAGCAATTGCCGTCCAGCCTGAAAAGATTTTTCAATGACAATGCCTATGCCAACAGCTTTGGCCCCTGCTTGATGAATGATATCAATCAAGCCTTTTGCCGCTTGACCATTAGCCAAAAAGTCATCAATAATCAAACCCTATCTTCTTTTGATAGCAGTCCTCCTGCAATAGAAACAGTACTTGTCACTTGTTTGGTAAAGGAATAAACCTCTGCTGTTAAAATTCCCTCTGTCATCGTGATATTTTTGTGCTTTTTGGCAAAAATCATCGGAACCTCAAGAGCTTCTGCGGTATAAACTGCTGGTGCGATACCAGAGGCTTCAATGGTGACCACCTTGGTAATGCCCAAATCAGCATATTGATCAGCAAATACTCTACCGATTTCCTTCATCAAGCGATAGTCAACCTGATGTGTTAAAAATTGATCCACCTTCAAAATCGTCTCACCTAAAACAGTTCCATCAGCTAGGATACGCTCCTCCAGTAACCTCATCATGTCTCCTTTTTATCTAAGTCCCTAGAGCCCTGCTGCACATAGGCACAATGACCTATCCAATCAGCAAGCCTAAAAGCTTTACTGGCTACTAGACATTCAGGCGTCCTATAGACACGCTGTGCTTATTCTCAGCATCAATCAGCTTGCTTATCCTTATTTAGACTAGGTCTTTAGCCAAGGCTTTAAATAGAGTCACCATTCCAAATAGAATTTTTCACGATAACATAATTCACACGACGCAGGCTCTCCAAATCTCTGCCTCCAGCATATGAGATTGATGACTGTAAATCCTGCTTCATTTCGGTTAAAGTATCAGCTAGATGACCCTTGGTTGGAAGCAAAATCTTCTTGCCTTCGACATTTTTATGCTCCCCTTTTTGATATTCAGAGGCAGAGCCATAATATTCCTTGAAGGACTGTCCGTCGATTTCTACCATCTTGCCTGGGCTTTCAATATGACCTGCAAAGAGTGAACCGATCATCACCATTGTTGCCCCAAATCGAATCGACTTGGCAATATCACCATGAGTACGAATACCGCCATCAGCAATAATCGGCTTACGAGCAGCCTTAGCACACCAACGTACAGCAGCTAATTGCCACCCCCCTGTTCCAAAGCCTGTCTTAACCTTTGTGATACAAACCTTACCAGGCCCAATCCCGACCTTTGTTGCGTCAGCACCAGCATTTTCGAGCTCTCGAACAGCCTCTGGTGTTCCGACATTTCCAGCTATAACAAAGGTCTCAGGCAGCTCAGCCTTAATATGCTTAATCATTTTGATCACACTATCAGCATGGCCATGAGCAATATCAATCGTGATAAACTCAGGTGCGTCCTCCTTCAAAGAAGAGACGAAATCGTATTCATAATCCTTTACACCAACCGAAATAGAGGCGATGAGCTGTTGCTCATGCATACGCTGGATAAAGGGCTTGCGCCCCTCCTCATCAAAGCGGTGCATAATATAGAAATAACCATCTCTTGCCAACTGCTCTGCAATTGTTTCGTCAATAATGGTTTGCATGTTGGCGGGAATAACAGGTAGCTTAAAGGTATAATTACCAAGTCTTACACTCGTATCTGCTTCTGAACGACTATTGATGATACATTTGTTAGGAATTAATTGAATATCCTCATAATCAAATACAGGCATGTCATTAAACATCATTTCTCTCCTTTTTCAACATTCAGCTACTAATCCAGCAAGGACTTCCCTGATCTGCAGCTGACATAAGCTTCTATATAAAATGACCTTCCTATGACCTCAAGCTTGTCCGAGGCATCGCTAGGTAAAATGTTACCTTTCCTTAATTTATTTTATCCTTTCGTTTATGTTTTGTCAATTTTTAAAGCTTTTTTTAGACAAACGTTCGGATTTTATTTTAAGATTCCAATCCTTAGCTACTAAATCAATAACCACACATCAAACGAGCGGTTATTTGGCACACACCTTGCAGAGCCAGACAGACTAAAAATCACATAAATAAAGCATGCCAGTCCAGAATAAGACTAGCATGCCTGCTTATTTGGTTCTTGCAATAAGACCGGCCTTTACAAGGTAGTCATGTGCCACAAGGCTAGCTGCTCTGCCCTTTACGGACACCTCATAGTTCATTGCTTGCATCTCCTCTTCAGTAATCTTTCCTGATAACTGATTGAGAATCGTTTTGAGATGAGGGTGCTTTCTTAGTAAGGAAGCCTTCATCAATGGCGCTCCTTGATAAGGTGGAAAGAGCTGCTTATCGTCCTTTAAGACTCGAAGCTGATATTTCACGATCTCAGCATCAGTTGAATAAGCGTCTGTCAGCTGAATGTTTCCTGACTGAATGGCTTGGTACCTAAGAGCTGGCTCCATCGTTGCAACTGATAAATGTAGATCATACTTATCCTGTATGCCCTTATAGCCGTCCTCTCTATCCTTAAATTCTAGTGTAAAACCAGCCTTTAGCTGTTTTTCATATTTCTTCACATCTGAAATACTTTGAATGTTAAATTCGTCAGCTATTTTTTCAGGCATCGCCACTGCATAGGTATTTTGATAGGCAAAGGGCTTTAAAAGCGTCAACTGATCCTGCTCAGCAATCCCCTCCTTAGCAGCTAAGTAAACCTGATTAGGGTCATTAGAAAGCTTAGGCTTTTTCTTTAATAGGCTAGAGGTGATGGTTCCTGTAAATTCTGGATAAATATCAATATCTCCTGATTTAATCGCCTCGTATAAAAAGCTTGTCTTGCCAAAATTAGGTTTCAATTCAACCTTAAGCTTGGACTGGTCTTCAATCAGCTCTTTATAGATATTGATCAAAATATCCGGCTCTACTCCTAGCTTGCCAGCAATCACCAGAGTATTTGACTGATTAACAAACCGCTTGACAAACATTGGAGTATAGGAAATTAAGAGCAGTAATAAGGTCGCAGCAAAGCTTATCGCAATACGCCTCAGTGAGGCCTTCTCAAGGTATCACAAAAGACTGTTAAACACTATCGCAAGCAAGGCTGACGACACAGCACCAATCACAATCAGCTGAGCATTATTACGGTCAATTCCTAATAGGATAAAGGTCCCTAAGCCGCCAGCTCCGATCAAAGAAGCTAGGGTGGCTGTTCCAATAATCATCACTGCTGAGGTCCGAACACCTGACATAATAACTGGCATAGCAATAGGAATTTCAAATATTTTCAGTCGCTCCCACTTGGTCATTCCAAAGGCTGTTCCGGCCTCTACAAGACTTGGATCAATAGCATTTAAGCCAGTAATCGTATTTTGTAAAATAGGAAATATGGCATAAATAACCAAAGCTGTTACAGCTGGAGCAGTTCCGATTCCCATTAGAGGGATAAATAGTCCCAACAAGGCTAGGGAAGGAATGGTTTGAAAAACACCTGTCAGCTGCAAGATGATATTTGACCAGCGCTTACTTTTACTCAACAGAGCTGCAAGCGGAATGCCTATCAGCAAGGCAGCCAGCAAAGAAAGAAGAGAAATCTGCAAGTGCTCTCCTAATGCCCTTGCCCAATCACCAAAACGATCCCAAAAGGTCATCAGTAAACTAGGCATAATCACGACCTCCAAATAGACTTGCTACAAAATCATTAGCAGGCGCAGCTATGATCGCATCTGGTCGATCCAGTTGAACAATTTGCCCTTCATTTAAAACAGCCACACGATCTCCAAGCTTGATAGCCTCATCAATATCATGAGTAACAAAGACAATTGTCATATCAAACTCCTTGTGAAGACTTAACATCAAGTCCTGTAATTACTTGCGTGAAATAGGATCCAAGGCTGAAAACGGCTCGTCCATTAACAGCACCTTGGGGTGAGAAATGATGGCACGAACAATACCAATCCTCTGCTGCTCTCCACCGGATAAATCACTGGGATAGCGATTTAGATAATCCCTTGCAGGCAATCCAACCTTATCTAACAATTCCTCTGTCTTAGTTCTAATCTCTTTGTCTGACCACTTCTTCATCTCTGGAATAATAGCGATATTTTCAGCAACTGTAAGGTTTGGAAACAGGGCAATTTGCTGAAGAACATAGCCAATAGATAAGCGCATATCTCGCAAATCTAGCTCTTTTTGTGGCCTTCCGTTTAATAGAATTTCGCCAGAGCTTGGTTCAGTAAGGCAATTGATCATTTTTAAGAGCTTTGTTTTGCCAGAGCCGCTTGGACCGACCAGCACAAAAAATTCGCGATTCTGTATTTGAAAACTTTGCTCCTGCAGCACCTTGGTGTGACCAAAGGTTTTGGAAACATTATTAAAACGTATCATAGATTCTCCAATTAATCGATAAAGGGGGTTATCTCAGTGCTAAGAAGAATGATTATCAGATAAGCTCAGCAGCTTAGGCTAAGCCTCATATTATCTTCTCATTTGATTTATTATAAAAAGTTTAAACTAACAAGTCAACTAGTTTGCTTTAATCATTTTTTCATATTGCTTTCTTTTATTAAGCTATCAACTAAGTCTGTAGACTAAAAGGCTGTTTCATTGCTATTTAAACAAAATAAAGCTATGATAGCCTTATGACTAAAACGATTTATACCTTAGCACTGGTTGATGATAAGAATAATCTGCAAAAGACTTTTTTTACCACCTTATCACAAGAGTTTAGCTATCTGTTTCATATCACTATTGTCCGTCAGCTGACTACTGAGCAGCTCAAAAAGGCTCAGGCCATTTTTACCTTTCAGAACCTTGAAGCCTCACTACCTGTACTTTATTTTAATCAGGCAGACAAAGAGCAAGGATTTACCGTTAGTGATCATACCTTTACTGATAGTCAGCAAACTTTAAGACTTGCTAAATACCTCATGCAATTTTACCAAGCCTTAGCCCCACATTTTTTAACCTATCTTCCCCTTCAGGCTAGAATTGCTGATCATCAGGGGCAGATCATCTTTGATAATCATCGCTTTAATGGCAATTTTTTTGCTTCTGATAAGCATGATGTCATTGAGGATTGGATCTTGACTGATTTGCACAAGGCGGCAACTGGCAGTAAGCTGTATCTTATTCCGACTGCTTCACAGGATCATATTTATATGCAGCAATATCAAGCCTTGTACGATGATACCAAGCAATTTGTTGGGGTCTATGACATGATTTTGGACTTCAAGCCTATGCTGCAGCACTATTTGGAAGAAACAGGGCAGGCCATTGTTGGGTGGTCAGATGTCACATCTGGACCTTCTCTTTCGGATCATTTCTAAGAAAAATTAGAGAAAAAGACTTAAAGCCAGGCTATAAAACAGCTAGGCTTTAAGTCTTTTTGGGTTGCACTTCGACAATCCTTTTACATCTGCTCTTGTAATTCTTAGTCATGACGGCTAACAGGCTGAGAACCATAGCTTTGTGAGACAGGCATCATTTCCACGCGGTTAATGTTAACATGCTCTGGCTGATCAATAATCCATGAGACAGTATTTGCGATATCCCTTGGCTGAATAGCATGTGCACCTGCATAAAGTGCTTTAACACGCTCATGGTCACCCTTAAAGCGAACATGAGAAAACTCTGTTCCCTCACAAAGGCCAGGCTCAATATTGGTCACCCTGATATTTGTTCCTGCTAAATCTGCCCTTAAATTAAGCGAAAACTGCTTAACAAAGGCTTTTGAAGCCCCATAAACATTAGCTCCCGGATAGGGAATAGTGCCAGCAGTTGAGCCGATATTGATGATCATGCCATTGTTGCTGCTTACCATTTGCGGTAATACCTGACGTGTTAAATAGATAAGCCCAATAATATTAGTATTAATCATGGTTAGCCAGTTGGCGACATCAGCCTCATAGGCCTTATCAAGTCCTAAGGCTAGTCCTGCATTATTAACTAAAATATCAATGGCCTGCCATTCTTTAGGTAATTCTGCAAGTGCTTTATCAATGGCAGTTGGTTCTGAAACGTCCATTTGAAGCGGATAAAACCTCTCAGAACCAAAAATACCTTCTAGCTCTCTTAGCTTTTCTATGCGGCGGGCTGCTCCGATCACCTTGATGTTTTGGGCTATTAACTGCTCTGCAATGGCTTTACCAAAGCCAGCAGAGGCGCCTGTTACTAATGCAATCTTTGTCATTTCCTTCCTCACTTTCTGAAAAAACGAGCTGGCTTATCCAACTCGTTTTAAGCAACATCTACTATAGCTAAGCCTTGTGAACTTAATGGCTATTAGCAGTTAATTGATAGACTCATTTTCAAGCGCTTGCGCTGCTGTAATAATAGCTAGCTTGTAAATATCCTCTGCACTAGAGCCACGTGATAAATCATTAACAGGCTTGTTCAATCCTTGCAGGATTGGTCCGATAGCATCAAACATGCCTAAGCGCTGAGCAATCTTATAGCCAATATTTCCAGACTGTAAATCTGGGAAGACAAAAACATTCGCATGGCCTGCCACTGATGAATCAGGGGCTTTGATCGCTGCTGTACTTGGTACAAAGGCTGCGTCAAATTGAAGCTCACCGTCTAAAGCAAGCTCTGGCCTCAATTCCTTAGCAATACGGACGGCCTCTTGAACCTTTTCAACCTGTGGGGCTTTAGCAGAGCCCATTGTTGAAAAGCTAAGCATGGCAACCTTAGGATCAATATCAAAAATTTTCGCAGTATCTGCTGTGTTTACCGCAATTTCTGCGAGCTCCTGAGCAGTTGGGTCAATATTAATGGCACAATCAGCAAACACTAAACGCTGCTCTGTATTTTCGCGATTCATCAAAAAGACACCTGATGTTCTAGAAATGCCTGGCTTTGTCTTGATAATCTGAAGCGCCGGACGCACCGTATCAGCTGTTGAATGAATAGCCCCTGAAACCATGCCATCTGCTAAGCCTAGCTTAACCAGCATAACACCAAAGTAATTGACATCTCTAAGCAGTCTATCAGCATCTTCAAGCGTTGCCTTGACCTTACGAAGCTCTACAAAGGCTGCTTTCATTTTCTCAAAATCAGCATAATCATTTGGGTTAATGATTGTATAGTGCTGCTCAGCAAAGCCTAGCTGTGTTAGCAGGCTGCGAATATCATCTGCCTGACCAAGAATAATTGGCTCAACAAGACCTTCAAACTTTAGACGTGCTGCTGCACGTACAACACGCTCATCATTTCCCTCAGGGAAAACAATCTTCATGTTTTTGCCGACAATTTTTTCCCTTAAACCACCAAATAAATTACGAATACTCATTAACTAACCTCTATCTTTTTTCTGTAAATCTATGATAACGCTCTCAAAGTCATCTGTCAAGCATATTGTATGATCGCTTCTACTTTCTGTAAATGGGTGCGTAAAGCTAAGATGGTGACAATGCAGCGCCTGTCTAGTCATGCCAAGGTCCAATCGACCACCATACAGATCATCTCCCAAAAGTGGAAAACCAAGATGAGCAAAATGTACCCTAATTTGATGGGTCCGACCAGTGTGCAGCGTAATATCCACTAGAGAGACATTTTCAGGATAGCGGGCAATGACCTTGTAGCTTGTCTTAGCATACTTTCCCTTTGGCGTGACAGTTCTTGTGATAATGCTGTCGTCCGTACGGCCAATAGGAGCTATAATCTCACCTTGATCTGGAAGCCTCTCCTGACCACAAACAAGAGCATAATAGCGTTTATTGATAGCTCTTTGCTGTAGCTGCTTATCTAATCTGGCATGGGCATAGCCATGCTTGGCAAAGAGCATTAAGCCACTGGTATCCCGATCTAAGCGCGTCACAATATGAACCTGTTTATTGGGATAGTCCTGCTTGATATAATAAGCCTTGATAAAATTAGCTATAGTATTAGAATGGATAGCACTTGGAATGCTAGCGTAGCCAGCAGGCTTGTTGAGAATGAGAAAATGTTCGTCCTCATACACAATATCAAGGTCATGCGAAATCGCTGTCAATTGCTCAAAGGACTCCTCATTTGGAATATCAATAGCCACCACATCACCAATATCCAATAAATAAATGGCATTTTGCGCAACGCCATTTACCCATATATTGCCACCCTTGTATTTAATCTTAGCGAGCAATCCCTTTGACACATCGTGCTCTTTTAAAAGGGTCTTTACCTTTGTTTTTTTAGTTGCAACAAATTCAAACCTCATGATTCACTATCCCCAATAAAAGCGTCCTTAACCCTTTCCCAAAAGCTGGTGTGGCTAGGTGAGGACACAAAATGAATCTTTTCATTGCCGATAAAATATTCCACCTTAACCACATTTTTTAAGTGGTAGGTTTTATTGTCAACAGAGACAGTATAAACGCCTAGTCTTTTTGGAACAAGCTCAATTTTATCTTTTTTAGGAATAATCACTGAGGACCCCAAGGTTCTAAATACACGATTGTTCAGGCTCGAGATTTCTGTTAGCTGAAGGGCCTCAATCGTTGGGTGCAATACAGCTCCACCTAAGGATTTGTTATAGGCTGTGCTTCCAGTTGGTGTGGATACAGAGATGCCATCACCACGAAAGCTTTCAAACTTGACATTGTTAATGATAATATCTGCAACCATCGTTTTCTCGATACGCTTAATAGTTGCTTCATTGAGAGCCCTAGCCTTAAACAGGCGACCGTCATCAAGCGTAATAACTACCTTTAAAATAGGGTAAGAAATTTGCTCACCGGTGTCTCTTCTAAGATTGGCTATCAATTGATCAACCTCAAAATCACGATAATCAGTGTAAAAACCAAGGTGTCCAGTGTGAATGCCTACAAATCGCACCCTGTCTAATTCTTTTTCGTACATATGAAAGGCTGATAGAAGCATGCCATCTCCGCCAATTGAAATCACAATATCCGGATTTTTTTTGGATAGGTAAAAACTCGGATCGTCCTTAAAGACGCCAAAAAGCTTTGAGGCAAGGCGCTTACTCTGATATTTGCCGTTTGCAATGATAGCAACGCGCTTTACTTTATCTGTATAATTCATCTGTGTCATCACTATTTCCTACACCATCACTCAAATGACGTGTTACAGGATCAAATAACAATTGTGCTTCACGAATGTCTTCACGAATTTTTCGCATTTCTTCATCAAGCTCCAAAGCAATTTTTGCTGTAACCTCTAATCGTTTTTTTATTTCTTCTGGAAAATCACCACCGTACTTGTAGTTCAAGGAATGCTCAATGGTTGCCCAAAAATTCATTGCTAAAGTACGGATTTGAATTTCTGCTAATACTTTTTTTGACCCTCAATGGTATCAACAGGATACTCAACGACAACATGATACGAGCGATAACCACTAGATTTCATGTTTCTAATGTAGTCTCGCTCATAAACAATTGTCATGTCCTGTCTTTGTCTAAGCAAGGACAAAACGTCCTCAATATCGTCCACAAACTGCACCATAATCCTAAGCCCAGCGATGTCTTGAATATCTTGAGCGATATTTTCTTCCAAGACACCACGCAAGGCCATTTTTTCCTTGATGCTCTCAACCGACTTGACACGTCCAGTCACAAACTCAATAGGAGAATAACGGTTTTGCTTGCGAAACTGCTTTCGGATACCGCGCAGCTTAATTTTCAATTCGCCAACCGTTTGTATATAAGGATCCAAAAATTCTTCCCAATCTAAAGCCATCCTTTCTCTCCTTTCTTGTCAAACCTCGGATATTAATATAAAATTAAGATAACAATTTATTATAGCATAAAATATAGTTAAAAGGAACGTTCGCATGACTAACCTAGAAATCGAATACAAGACCTTACTGACAAAGGACGAATATAATCGCCTCCTCTCTCAAATGACTCATGTCCCACCAGTTACCCAGACAAATTATTACATTGATACTGATCATTTTGATCTCAAGGCTCATAAAATGTCACTTCGCATTCGCACCTTTGTTGCTGCTCCTGCTGAATTAACCTTAAAAGTCCCTGAAAAGGTTGGTAATCGCGAGTACAATTTAGAGCTTGATGACACCCAAGCAAAAGCTATCATTCAGACAGGACAGCTACCAAAATCAGCTATCCTTGATATTATCAGCACTCTTGACGTTGACCTATCTGCTATAAAAACCTTCGGAAACCTGACTACCATTCGTCGAGAGGCAGATACTCCTATTGGCAAGCTAGCGCTGGATTATAATCAATATGCTGGTATCAAAGACTATGAGCTTGAGCTAGAGGTGACTGATCCTGTAAGAGGAAAGGTTGATTTTGACCACTTTTTAGCCCAGCATCAGATCACCTTTAAATATTCCAAAAGCAAGGTCGCTCGCTTTAGCAAGACCCTTAAAAAATCCTAGGAGAGGACAGAAAATCAACAGAAAGACTGAAATTTTTCTGTTTTTTTGTTAAAATAGTACTGTCTATTTGTAATCTTGAATAACTGTTAACCTGTTATTCTATCGTTAATGTAATGTAAGGAGCTAATTTTATCATGACTGAACGATATGCTGACAAGCAAATCAAGCTGTTCTCACTCACTTCAAATCTCGCAATCGCTGAAAAAATTTCTAAGGCTGCTGGTATTCCGCTTGGAAAGGTCTCATCTCGTCAATTTTCTGATGGTGAGATCATGATTAACATTGAAGAAACAGTTCGTGGTGATGATATTTATATCATTCAATCAACAAGCTTTCCTGTCAACGATAACCTATGGGAGCTGCTCATCATGATTGATGCTTGTAAGCGTGCAAGTGCTAATACAGTCAATATTGTTTTGCCATATTTTGGTTATTCGCGTCAGGATCGTGTTGCAAAGTCTCGCGAGCCTATTACAGCAAAGCTGGTCGCAAACATGCTGACCAAAGCAGGGATTGATCGCGTTGTAACCCTTGATTTGCATGCGGTTCAGGTCCAAGGCTTTTTTGACATTCCAGTTGATAATTTATTTACAGTGCCTCTTTTTGCAAAGCACTATTATCCACTGGGCCTCTCAGGACCTGATACGGTTATTGTCAGCCCTAAAAATTCTGGTATCAAGCGTGCTAGAAGCTTAGCAGAGTATCTTAACTCTCCAATTGCCATTATCGATTATGCACAAGACGATGCTGAGCGCGAAGAAGGCTATGTGATTGGTGATGTTGCTGGCAAGAAGGCTATCTTGATTGATGACATTCTCAACACAGGAAAAACCTTTGCAGAGGCAGCTAAGATCCTAGAATGTGCAGGCGCAACTGACATTTATGCAGTGGCTAGTCATGGGATTTTTGCAGGAGGTGCAGCTGATATTTTAGAGACTGCTCCAATCAAAGAGATCATTGTCACGGACTCTGTCAAGACTAAAAATCGTATCCCTAAAACAGTAACCTATCTTAGTGCCAGTGATTTAATTGCAGAGGCTATCATTCGCATTCACGAAAGAAAACCACTAAGTCCACTGTTTTCTTACAAACCTGAAAGCACTAACTAATCATGATTTATTTTGATAATGCTGCTACAACATCGCTTAGTCAGGCTGCTATCAAGGCGATGACTGAAGCTATGGCTGATGATTTTGGTAACCCATCTAGTATTCATGCTTATGGGCGGCAGGCAAACAAACAATTAAGAGAGTGCCGAAAAGCTATTGCCAACTGCCTAGGAGCTGCAGAAAACCACATTATCTTTACCTCAGGAGGTACTGAAAGTAACAATACTGCTATCAAGGGCTATGCCTTAGCTCATCAGGAAAAAGGCAAACACTTGATTACAACTGCTATTGAGCATCATTCCGTGTTAAGCACAATGGCCTATCTGGAAGAACGATTTGGCTTTGAGGTGACCTACCTTGAGGCTAAAAATGGAATCATTGATCTAAATCAGCTCCAAGCTGCCTTAAGAGAGGATACAATCTTAGTCAGCATGATGTTTGCTAACAACGAAACGGGAGATTTGCTGCCTATTCAGGCTGTTGGTAGCATGCTAAAGCAGCATCAGGCTGTCTTTCATGTTGATGCTGTCCAAGCTATTGGCAAGGTCCCAATACAGCCGGCAGATTTGGGGATTGATTTGCTCTCTGCCTCTGCCCATAAGTTTCATGGACCAAAGGGGACTGGTTTTTTATACAATAAAGGCTTAAAGTTGGCCCCCCTCTTACATGGCGGCAATCAAGAAAACAAACAAAGAGCCGGCACTGAAAGCCTGATTAATATCGTCGGCATGACCCAAGCATTAGATGAGGCTGTCTCAAGGCTGCCACAGCATTACCAGCATGCTAAAGAGCTATCACAGCTCTTGCTTAGTGAATTAGAAGGTATTTCTTATCAGCTCAATCATAATGAGTGTCATCTTCCCTATATCATTAATATCGGCTTTCCTGGTTACCAAAATCATGTATTACTGACTCAGCTTGATTTAGCAGGCTTTGCTGTGTCGTCAGGCTCTGCTTGTACAGCTGGTGCTGTTGAGCCAAGTCACGTTTTGGCAGCTTATTTCGGCAAGCAGTCCCATCGTCTCACAGAAGCTATTCGAGTTAGCTTTTCAGAGCAAAATACTCAAAAAGACGTTATCGCACTAGCAACCCAGCTCAAAAATATTTTAGGAGGATCATATGGCATTTGAAAAAGAAATTGCCCTTAAAGACTGCAAATACAGCTACAGGATTAGCCCAAAGATTAAAAAATACACCCTAAGAGACACAACCTTTAGTCAGACCAAGATTGGTCACTATCAGTTAACACGACTACTGGAAAAAGTCCCTAATTCGGGTGAGGGCTTCCCTTTAAAAATTACGATTAATAAAGATTTAGATGGCTTTAAGCTAGCTATAACAGACCAATCCGGTCTAAGACTGGTGAACATTTTTAAATCTGAAGAGCATAGCATACTACAGGACAAGTTTTACTTTTTAATGGATAGCCTTGTTGAGCGTGATATTTTCATTAAAAAAGAATGCTAAGCACACAAGAGCTCTTCTAATCTCAGAGAAATATCAGACAATGACAGTACATTTGCCTTTAACAAGACAAGCCCAGCCATCGCAGCTGACCTAAAGGGCAAGTGCTTCATTGTCTGCTTTTTTATACTCGAGGTGACTGGGTTTGAAAAATACCAATGCTTGTGCTGTCAAGTCATTTTATAACGAAAAACACAAAAAGAATGGTCAAATAGTTGCATATTTCACAATCTATCTGCTACAATGGTGATAGATAACATTAAAATAACAATAGAAGGAGCTACAAAAGTGGTTATTGATAAATCTATTCCAAAAGCGACTGCAAAACGCTTATCACTCTATTATCGTATTTTTAAACGCTTTTATGCTGATCAGGTTGAAAAGGCAAGCTCAAAACAGATTGCTGATGCTATGGGAATTGATTCTGCAACTGTTCGACGTGATTTTTCTTACTTTGGTGAATTAGGCCGACGTGGATTTGGCTATGATGTCACAAAATTAATGAATTTTTTTGCAGATTTGCTAAATGATCACTCAACAACGCATGTGATTTTAGTTGGCTGCGGCAATATTGGTCGTGCACTTCTTCACTACCGCTTCCACGATCGAAACAAAATGCAGATTGTTATGGGATTTGACACTGATGATAATCCTATGGTCGGCACCAAAACGCCTGATGATATTCCTATTTATGGCATTTCTACCATTAAGGAGCACCTGGATAATTCAGGCATTGAAACGGCTATTCTAACAGTCCCAAGCATCTATGCTCAAGAGGTTGCAGATCAACTGATTGAAGCTGGCATTCGCGGTATTTTAAGCTTTGCTCCACTTCACTTACAGGTTCCAAAAGGTGTGATCGTCCAATCTGTTGATTTGACCAGCGAGTTGCAAACCTTGCTATACTTTATGAACCAAAATCATCTTGATTAATGGAGAAGGTCGTGTCTAAAACAATTATTGGGATAACTGCTAACCAAAGGGGGACCAAGGCTCTAGATAACCTGCCTTGCTCCTATGCTCCAACAAGCTTCATCGAGGCTGTGACAAGATCTGGTGGCCTACCCTTACTTCTTCCGATTGGGGATGAGGCGGCTGCCAAATCCTATGTCGCAATGGTTGATAAAATCATTCTTATTGGTGGTCAGCATGTTGATCCTAAATATTATCATGAAAAAGAGCTGCACTTGATGGTGATTTTTCACCCCAGCGTGACATCTTTGAGCTAGCCATCATTAAAGAAGCCCTAGCGCAGAAAAAACCAATTTTAGGGATTTGTCGCGGTATGCAGTTAATAAATGTTGCTCTAGGTGGCAGTCTAAACCAGCACATTGAGGGCCATTGGCAAAAGACTGCCTCTGACTGTTTATCACAGGAGATAGTGATCGAAAAGACTTCACCTTTGTACCCTATCTATGGTCCAAGAGCGCTGATTAATTCATTTCACCACCAGAGCCTAAAGCAGGTCGCAGAGGACTTAAGAGTGATTGCAAGGGATCCTAACGATGGCACCATCGAGGCTGTTATCTCCTGCAATCCTGATATTCCCTTTCTCGGTGTCCAGTGGCACCCAGAGCTGCTTCAGGCTATTAGAGAAGAAGACCTAAGGCTCTTTGATTGGTTTATCCATAGTTTCTAACTCAAAATAAATCTGATTTTTCCCGAAAGCTATAGTAGTCATACTTACTAACGATAATGTGATCTAGGCAGATAAGTCCTAAATAATCACATGATCGTTTTATTTTTTCTGTGAAGTGATAGTCATTTGCGCTTGGCTTGGTCAGGCCTGAGGGATGATTGTGAACAACAATAAGGCTAGTCGCCATATTTTTACACGCATAATAAAGAATTTCTCTAGGCTCTGCAATTGATTTTCTGACGGTTCCTATAAATATCGTCTTTTCTTCAATGATTTTATTTTGACTATCGAGATAAATAGCGACTAAATGCTCCTGCTGCTTGTCTCCTAATTCAATCATCATCTTTTCAGCCACCTGAGCACTAGATAAGACAGGATCTGCTACTGCTTGTCCCGCTATCTGAATACGGTCTGCCAGCTCCAGCATGGCCTTAATCTCAATAGCCTTGACCTTTCCTATCCCGGATAAGCGCTGTAGTTCTTGTAAAGAAAATTTCTTCAAGTCAGCTAGACTATCTAAGCTTGACAATAAATAAGCAGACAACTCTAAGACATGCTTTTCCTTGTTACCTGTCCTAAGTAGGATCGCTAGTTGCTCTTGATTGCTTAGCTTTTCTGGACCCAGTCGAATCAAACGCTCTCTAGGCATTAATTTATGATCAGTTTTGATGGAATACATCTTATTACCTCCACTAATGATATTCGATAAATAAGACGGCTTTTTTCATTACCACAGCATAAAAATAAGGCCATACGCAGTCAATCAGACAGCATAAAAGACCAAGAAATCGGTCTTGTAATAGACGTTTTCCTTGATCTGATGCTGTTAATTAGCTGGACTGACGATTTTGTAAGGCCTGCTTTTTATGAATGTGATCCTTTACCACTTGATAAAGCGTTGCCGCTAATGGCACTGCAACGATCATACCAACAATGCCTTTGAGAGCAGCACCAATGGTGATTGCCATTAAGACCCACATAGCTGGTAACCCGATAGACCCACCAACCACTCTGGGATAAATAAAATTCCCCTCGATTTGCTGTAGTATAACAAGAAAGACAATAAAGACGACTGCCTGCGACATTGACTGAGTCATAATCAAAACAAAGCCTATCGCAGCACCGATTGAAGCACCAACAACAGGGATCAAGGCAGTAAAAGCAACCAAGACTCCAATAGTTCCTGCAAAGGGTAATTGCAGGATAAACATGCCAATGGCAGTCAAGGAGCCTAAAATCATTGCTTCAAGCGTCTGACTCACAAAGAAGCCACGAAAACGACTATGCAGCAAACCCACTAAATAATGAATGGCCTTTGCGTATTTACCAGTATAGGTGTCAATTAAGGTAGTTGCCTGCTGACAAAGCTCTTCCTTGCTAGCAAGCACATACAGGGAAAAGACAAAGCTGATAACCACATTGATAATGGCTGAGGCAACTGCTGTAACCGATGTCAAAATACCGGTTAGAACACCTATAAATTGCTTGAGCAGCTGCTGGCTATAATTGGTAATTGTTTCTGTCAGCTTAGCATCTCCACCAATGTAATTAATGGCACGTGCAATCAGCTTATTGTGACCTAAATCACTGATGACCTCCTTGATAGCTCTTGTATCAAATTGCGTTAACGAGCTAATGCTTGCAATCAAATCAGGGATTACAATAGAAATAATCCATACGATCAAGCTGATAAAGGTAAAATATGCCAAAAGCATACAGAGCCCTCTTCTAGCCTTCATGGCAAAAGGAAAGGGTTTTAGGGTATAAGTATAAGCTCTTTCATAGGCACTCATGACAATATTAACAATATAGGCGACTGCTGCTCCATAAAGAAAGGGCAGGCTTGTCTTATAAACGGTTGTGACAATATTAGCCCCATTATCCCAATTAGCTTGAATAGCATAACAAAGCACAAAGGCAAGCACAACATAAAAGACTTGTTTTTTTTCAAATTTCATTTTAACTCCTTCCTGTTTATTATACACTAAATCGTTTAATATAGGATAAAAAGTCTAATATTATCTGAGACTAAAAGTTCAGTCCCTCCTTGCTATACTGCTTGATCAGCACAAGCTAGCAGGAGCTCGCATTTAATTACCACAGCTAAGCTTTGAGACTCCCAGCCCAATGACTGATTTTCTCGCAGTATAAACCTAAAAGCCAGCTTAACACAAGGGCGTCATAGACAAACCTAATGCTTCTTTGATTGTGCAGCCTATCGGCACTCTGAAGGGTTTCAATGATGATTCATCAGTGCTTGTTTTTTAAAGATCCCTTACAAATTAGCAGCTCCAGCCTTTACCTTTCATAGATAGGGACTAATAGCTTGAGCTAAGTGTTCATAGCCAAGGGCATTAAGATGAATGCCATCTACCGTATAAGCAGCTGCTAAGCCACCAGTCTCGTCCTTTAAGCAGGCGTTAAGATCAATAAATTCAATCGCTGGTATCATTGCTAATGCTTGATTAATCTCATCAATAGCCCTATTTGTCCTTAGCTTGACAGTCGCCTGATAGGCGGGATTTTCAGAAACCGGCAATAAGGACAGAAGGCTAATCCTAGTATAAATAGACTGACTGCGAATACGACTAATAAGATCAACAATGGTCGATACGATATGCGATTGATCAAAGCCAAGCCCAATATCATTACAGCCAATCAGGATAAACACATGACTGGGCTCCAGATCATTCACATGACTGTCAATATGCTCTAGCAACCACTGACTGTCTATCCCTGCAATTCCGCGATTATAAATGGTTGAGACCTGTTTGAAATATTTTTTCAACGGGAAAAATTCGATTAACGAATCGCCAGCAAAAACAATTCCACCAGCTTCTATGCCTTGGTTCTTTTTTGATAGGCGGCAAGCTTATTCTTTTGGTAATGGCGCAGCTCTTTTGAAATAACTTCTAGCATATAAAGCTCCTTTGATTGATACTTAAGTATAACAAAAAGACAGCAGGTATTCATCAGATACGACTGCTAAGGCTATGGCTCTTGCTAACAAAGGTTTAATAACACAAAAAAAGCAAATCAATACCTTTCATCAGATGAGAAAAAGCACTGATCTGCTTCTTTGATCGGTAGCACAGCTACTGCTGACTGCTTAACCGACCTTGCTCTACATCAAGACCTCTCGAACAAAGCCTGTATCAGCTTCATTGACCACCAAAAAGATCGTAGCACCTGAAATCAATAGCGTATCACCTGAGACGACCTGTGATTTCTTATGGTGGAGCTGCGTTGTAATTAAAACGTTTTTAGGTAGCTTCAGGTCTCGGACATATCTGCCTGCAATTTTCTCACTTACAGGTAATTCGATCAGGGTCGGCTCCACTAGATCTGTTGGGTGTTTGATAGCCATTTTCTCTAGCATTGCTTCATAGATAGGCTGACCATTTAACAAATCCATCACCAAGTAGGCCACGAAGGTCACAACAGCAATGGCCATTAAGGGCTTCAGATCCCCTACCATTTCAGTCACTAAGATCATTCCTGTCAAGGGTGCCTTTGATACAGCAGCAAAGTAGCCTGCCATTCCCAATACTAAAAAGAGAGGAATCATCTGGCGATCTAACAGTCCTATTTGCTGAAGAATCAATCCAAAAATAGTTCCGGACAAGGCACCTAAGGTTAGAATAGGCAAAAAAATTCCTCCAGGCAGGCCACTGCCATAGCTAAACATACTCCCTAAAAATCGAATAAAGAAGTAAGCAAGAACAGTCAACAGTGGTAGCTTTTGCTCTGACAAGGACATAATCAAACCATGACCTCCGCCCAATAGCTGTGGCAAATAATAGCCAATCAGCAGGATAATAGCAACAACAATCAGCCCATGAAAATGCGGCGCTAGGCGCAAGCTCTTTCCAAGAAAATCATAAACCCTATGAAAATGTAAAATGACCTCTTCATAAAGAAAGCCCAGACAGCCAAGCACAAGGCCTAAGATTAAGAGCAGCCAATATTGATGTAAGGCAAGAAAGGGCATGGCCTTAGGCATGGCCAAAACAGGTCTAAGGCCAAAAATATTCAACGAAATAAAGTTCGCAACAAGGCTTGCAACCAAGGCAGTGATCCACACTAATCTTGAAAAATGGTGGTAAATCTCCTCAACAACAAAAAGCAGTCCTGCAATAGGCGCATTAAAAGCAGCTGATAAGCCAGCAGCTGCTCCACTAGCGATCAAGACACGTTTTTCTAGACGACTAGATTTCAGGTACTTAGCTAAGCCTTTAGCTGACATAGCCCCTAATTGTATAGAAGGGCCTTCTCTTCCAAGCATTAAGCCCATAGAAATGGCAATTGTTCCACCAAGGTATTTTTTCCAAAGCACACTCCACCAATTGGGTGACATCAAGCCCTTTAGCTCCCCTTCGACGTGTGGAATACCAGAGCCTTTAATGTTGGCGTCAGACTTGACCAAAAGACCAACTAAAAAAACAGCTAATAAGCTAAAGCCTGCTATCGGAACAAGGAGCATGCGATTGCTGTGAGCTTGGTGATAATAGCCAACAACAGCCTCACTAACCATCTCAATCAATAAGCGAAACAAACTGACAATAGCTCCAGCAATTATCCCGACTAAAATGCCACGCCAAACGTAGGCTATGATTGAATGTTTGGAAAAGGTAAACTCGTTTTTATGATTTTCCATTTTGTCATCTCTTTCATTTTAATAAACCACTACTATTGTATCAAAGACGAAAGCAAGATTCTAGTTCTTTTTAATCTCATGAGATTATTGAGACCAGACCAAGCTAAAAAAGACTGAAGAAGCTTTCCAATGAATAGCTCCTTCAATCTTGCATGACCTATTTTCGATACATCTTAAATTGTAGGTAAAGGTCGTTGTAAATACCAAGCCATTTAGAGCCTAAATTATCATAAACCTCTAATTTCTTTACGGTCTCGTCAGTTGGGTAAAAGGCTGGGTCATTTTTAATATCATCTGGCAATAAAGCCTTCGCTTTTGTATTGGGAGTGGCATAGCCGATATATTCAGCATTTTGTGCTGCATTTTCCGGCTTCATGATAAAGTTGATAAAGGCATAGGCTTCATTTTCATGCTTCATTGTTTTGGGAAGCACCAGATTATCAAACCAAAGGTTTGAGCCCTCTGATGGTACAACATAGTGTAGATGGTCGTTATTGTCCAGCATTTCGCTAGCCTCTCCTGAGAAGGTAACACCAATAGCAGCGTCACCCTGAATCATATACCCCTTCATCTCGTCAGCGACGATTGCTTTTACATTAGGGGTTAAGGCCTGTAGTTTTTTTTCAGCTGCTTCAAGCTGCTTTAGGTGCTTTGAGTTAACGCTATAGCCAAATGTGGTCAATCCAACACCTAAAATCTCACGAGCACCATCAACTAGCATGATACTATTTTGGTATTCTGGCCGCCATAAATCCTCCCAATGCATAGGAGCCTTATCCACCAGCTGGTCATTATAGACAATGCCTACCGTTCCCCAAAAATAAGGAATGGAATAATCATTGTGCGGATCAAAGCTTTTTCCTAAAAACTCCTGACCAATGTTATCTAGACCAACAAGCTTGGACTTATCTAGCTTAACAAGAAGCTTTTCCTTAATCATCTTGTCAATCGTGTAATCACTCGGAACAGCAATGTCATAGGTCGTTCCACCCTGTTTGATCTTGGTGTACATGGCTTCATTGGAATCAAAGGTCTCATACTGAACCTCGATACCGGTTTCCTTAGTGAATTTTTTCAGCAAAGCGGGATCAATGTAATCACCCCAGTTATAAATCACCAGCTTATCAGATTGACTAGCAGAGCTCGTTTTTTTCTGCAAAATAAAGGACAGGGTCGCAAGCAGCAAGATAACCCCGATAATTCCCGCTAAAAAAGAGTATAGCTTACGCATGCTTTTCCTCCTTGTCCTGTGAAATGTAATAATAGCCAATGACTAATAGAATTGAGAACAAAAAGACAATCGTTGATAAGGCATTGATATCTAATGAAATACCCCTTCGAGCACGCGAATAGATCTCAACAGACAGGGTTGTAAAGCCATTTCCTGTTAGAAAAAAGGTCACCGCAAAATCATCTAAGGAATAAGTAAAGGCCATAAAGTAGCCTGCGATAATGCCCGGTGTCAGATAAGGAAGCATAACCTCCTTTAGCATTTGAAAGTGATTTGCTCCTAGATCATAAGCTGCATTAATCATATCTTGATTCATTTCCTTCAACCGAGGAAGCACCATTAAGACCACAATCGGAATGGAAAAAGCAATATGACTCATCAAAACCGAGAGGATTCCTAATTGAAATTTCAAGGACGTAAAGAGAATCAAGAAAGAGGCACCTATCATCACATCAGGGGAAACCATCAACACATTATTTGCAGACAGTATCGCATTTTGGTACTTCTTTTTACTCTGATGAATAAAAATCGCCCCAAAGGTCCCGATAATGGTTGCAAGCAAGGCACTTGTAAAGGCTAACACAAAGGTCTGCAATAAAATCGCCATCAAGCGACTATCATCAAACATGGTCTTATAATGCTCTAGCGTCAAGCCAGAAAAGCCATTCATGTCTCCACCCTTGTTAAAAGAATAAACAATCAAGTAAAAGATTGGAATATAGAGCAAAATAAAAACACACGCTAAGTAAAGATTGGCAAATTTTTTCATTTACTTTTCTCCTTTGTTAGCCACATAATCACAATCATCGCGATAATTAGGACAACACCTATGGTTGAGCCCATGCCCCAGTTTTCTGTTGTTAGGAAATGCTGTTCAATAGCTGTCCCCAGCGTAATCACACGATTTCCACCGATGAGACGCGTAAGCATAAAGAGACTCAAGCTGGGAATAAAAACAGACTGAACCCCTGCTCTAACACCGTTTAGCGACAAAGGAAAGATAACCCTTGAAAAGGTCTGGTAGTCATTGGCACCCAGGTCCTTACTGGCATTGATAATATTATCATCAATATCATCTAAAGCATTAAAAATAGGCAAAATCATAAAGGGCAGCTCAATATAAGAGGCCACAAAAATAAACGAAAAATCAGTAAACAGAATTTGCTGTGGTCCTAAGCCCATAAAGGTTAAAAAGCTATTGATACCACCCTGCTGCCCAAAAATCCCCATAAAAGCATAAGCCTTGAGGAGCAGATTGACCCAGGTTGGTAAAATAATAAGCATTAACCACAGCTGCTTGTGCTTTAAACGCGTTAACAATAAAGCTGTGGGATATGAAATCAAAAAGGTCACCAAGGTAACGATACCAGCATATAAGATAGAGTTTAAGCCCATTCTCAGGTAAGTCCATGAGCTAAAAAAAGTCTCGTAATTGGCTAGTGTCAATCGTCCTTCGATGTCAAAAAAGGATTGATAAAGCAAAAGGGCAACCGGTGCCATAACAAAGAGGACAATCCATAAAAAATAGGGAACTGCAAAGAGGCTAGAGGTTTTCTTCATTGCGCTCCTCCTCAATAGCATTGATTAAGCCATCCGCATGCTCATCGATTTCAACGTATTCTTCGATACGAGCATCAAATTCTTCTTCTGTTTCATTGAGGCGCATAATATGAATATCCTCTGGTGTGAAATCTAAACCAATCACTTCTCCTTCAATGGCCTTGCGGGTTGAGTGAATCATCCATTCGTTGCCTAAATCATCATAGGCAATGATTTCATAGTGAACACCACGAAAGAGCTGTGTATCTACCTTTACCTGAAGCTTTCCTTCCTCTGGCAGGGTGATTTGTAAATCCTCCGGTCGAATAACCACCTCAACTGGCTCATTGGGTCGCATACCACCATCAACTGACTCAAATTCTTTCCCGTTAAAGGAAACCAGATAGTCTTTAATCATCGTACCATTGATGATGTTTGATTCACCAATAAAGCTAGCTACAAAATGATTAATCGGCTCATCGTAAATATCTACAGGTGTGCCTGATTGCACAATTTCACCATCATTCATGACAAAAATCCAATCACTCATCGCTAGTGCTTCTTCCTGATCATGGGTAACAAAAACAAAGGTAATGCCCAGTCGCTGCTGCAGCTCACGCAGCTCATACTGCATTTCTGTTCTCAATTTCAAATCAAGGGCAGAAAGTGGCTCATCTAATAGGACAAGACGAGGCTGATTGATAATCGCACGAGCAATCGCTACACGCTGACGCTGACCACCGGAAAGCTTTTGAATGGATCGCTTTTCGTAGCCCTCCAGCTGAACCATTTTTAAGGTTTCCTTGACACGTCTTGCTATCTCCTGTTTGTCAACCTTTTTCAGCTTTAAAGCAAAGGCAACGTTCTCAAAAACCGTCATATGAGGAAACAAAGCATAATTCTGAAAAACAGTGTGAATATCACGCTTATTGGTCGGCAAATCATTGATACGCTCACCATCTAAATAAATATCACCACTGGTCGCATCAAGCAGCCCAGCCATAATATTTAAAATGGTTGATTTCCCAGATCCTGAGGCACCAAGCAGGGTGTAAAATTTTCCCTCCTCAAGCTCAAAATTAATGTTCTTTAGGACCTGTGTCCCGCTGTCCTCAAATGTCTTTGAGACATTGTCAAATGTGATAATTGGCTTAGTCAATTGTCATAAATCCTCCACAATTTTTCTTTTTTGATAACACAATCATTAAAGGCTTTCACCAATAATACGAACCTCCGGCTCAAGCCTAACGCCAGATGCCTGCTCAACTGTCCTAATGACATGAGCAATTAAGTCCTCATAATCCTTGGCAGAGCCATCAGCAACATTAATCATAAAGCCTGCATGCTTTTTAGAGACCTCAACACCGCCAACACGATGCCCTTTTAGGTTAGCGTCCATAATCAATTGCCCTGCAAAATGCCCAGGAGGACGCTTAAAAACGGACCCACAAGAGGGAAATTCTAAGGGCTGCTTGAGCTTTCGAAGGTGGTTGAGGCGATTCATCTCCTGACAAATACTGTCATGATTACCCGGTTTTAAAGCAAACTTGGCTGAAATCACAATATCACCAGTTTCTTGAATGACAGAGTGACGATAGCCAAAGGCCATCTCTCTGGCTGAGATCTTTTTTATTTTCCCTTCTGGTGTCAAGACCTTGGCCGACAAAAAAATATGAGCAATCTCTCCACCATAAGCACCTGCATTCATAAAAACAGCACCCCCTATGCTTCCAGGAATGCCACAAGCAAATTCAAAGCCTGTTAAGCTATGAAATTTGGCAACTTTTGTTGTTTCAATGAGGTTAGCGCCTGCCTCTGCCTCCAAGGTATAACCATTAAGGCGGACGGCGTTGAGCTTATCAAACATGATAACAAAGCCACGAATACCACCGTCTCGAACAATGAGATTACTGGCATTTCCAAGGACCATCCAAGGAATATGATTATGATTGGCATAATCAACAATACGGGATAGTTCGTAATGATTTCTAGGAAAAGCCAAGAAATCTGCTGGACCGCCTACTTGGGTATAGGTGTAATGTTTTAAGGCTTCATTCTCTCGAATATCAATGCCTTCAAGTTCAGCTATCATAATCTTCTTCTTTCTTCAATCATTTCTTAATATAAGACAAAAAATCAGCAAAGAGTAGCACTATTATATCAAATTTTAGTAAAAATAACGACAGTTTAAGAAAACTTATTTGAATACTCATGTGACCACAAGGCTACATCTGATTGCTCTAAAGCATCAAGGTAAGACCTCAGGCTTTTCTGGCTACCAGGTAAGGTCACATCGGGTGCAATCTCTAATAAAGGAATCAAAACAAAGGCTCTTTGTGTCATGTAAGGGTGAGGAATAACCAAGGTCTCTGATTGATACGGCTCATCACCAAACAGCAAGAGGTCAATATCAATTGTCCTTGGGCCCCATTTTTCATGACGAACTCGTCCCAGAGCCTGCTCGATAGCCTGCGTAGCTGCCAAAAGAGCTTCTGATGTCAGCCTAGTATCTAGCTGGCAAGCCATATTCAAAAAGGCATTTTGATCTGTTTTTCCCCAGGCTGCTGTTTGATAGATAGAGGATTGTCTCAGTAACTCAGTCTCTGGCAGCTTAGATAGGGCATTAACTGCTGCCTGTAGGTAGCCTGCCCTATCTCCCATATTAGTTCCCAAGCCTAAATAAACAAGTGTCATCTCTTTCTCTCCAATTCAATACCGACAGCTTGATAATGGCCTGCAATCGGTGGATTTTCTTTTTTAATAGCGATTTTAATCGCTTTAATAGGCAAAAACTGGGCAAATAGCTCTTGACAAATGGCACCAGCCAAACGTTCGATAAGCGTAAAGGTCTTTTCCTCAACAATTTGACGGACTGTTTCAAAAACTAAACCATAATGAACAGTATCCTCTAGGCAGTCTGAAAGAGAGGCAGCCATCAAGTCAACTGATAATTCTAAATCCACTACAAAAATTTGACCTAAGACCTGCTCCTCCTTAAAGGCACCATGATAACCATAAAAGCGACAAGCCTCTAATCTGATTTTATCCATCATTTCTCACCTTAATTGACTCAATACAGAGACAATATCCCTGTTAGCACCGACATTATGCACGCGCACCATTTGACACCCCTTATTAATAGCGTAGGCTGATAGGGCGGCAGTAGCCCCGTCACGATCCTTGGCTTTAGTGCCGCCACCAAGTAGGGCGTCTACAACACGCTTTCTGGAAATCCCAAAAAGAACAGGATAGCCCAACTGGCAAACCTCATTTAGCCCTTTTAATAAGGCTATATTTTGCTCAACATTTTTAGCAAAGCCAAATCCTGGATCAAGCCAGATATGTTCTTTTTTGACACCTGCTTTGAGGGCTGCAGCTGCTCTAGCCTGTAAAAAGCTGCAAACCTCTTTTGTAACATCAGCATAAGCCTCTTTGGTTTGATTATGCATTAATATAATGGGAACGTCGTATTCGGCGGCTAGACTTAGCATTTGACCGTCATATAGTCCTGCCCAGACATCATTGAGCATATCTGCTCCTGCTTCAAGGGCCGCTCTAGCAGTTTCTGTCTTGTAGGTATCAATGCTAATAAGGACATCATACCGTTTTTTAATGGCCTTTATGATTGGAACAACGCGTGCAATCTCTTCTTCTGCCGGCACAAATTGGCAGCCCGGTCGTGTTGACTCGCCTCCAATATCAATGACAGTCGCTCCTTCTGACAGCATTTTTTCGGCCTGTGCCAAGGCCTGATTAACACTAGTATAGGAGCCACCATCTGAAAACGAATCCGGAGTCACATTTAAAATCCCCATAATAGCTGCCTCACCAGCGGCTGAATAATGTCCAATAGTCATAAATACCCTAGCCCTCCATGATTAATTGCATAACCTCACGCCTGTCGTCTCTACTATCCTTGTAAATCCCTCTAGCAGTTGTCGTAATGGTCTTACTGCCTGGCTTTTTGACACCTCGCATGGTCATGCACATATGCTCTGCTTCTACCATAACAAAAACCCCTTTGGGCTGCAAGGCATCAACAAGAGCATTAGCAATCTGAGCTGTCAAACGCTCCTGCAGCTGAGGTCTTTTGCTCGTCACCTCAACTGCCCTTGCCAGCTTACTCAAGCCTGTCACACGCCCATCACTAGGCAAATAAGCAATATGCGCCTTACCATAAAATGGCACCAGATGGTGCTCACACATGGAATAAAAGCTAATATCCTTAACAATCACCAAATCGTCGTGATGCTCTGTAAAAACAGCTGTAAATTCATCCTTAGCGTCCTGTTCCAGCCCTGAGAGCATTTCTAGATACATCTTGGCAACACGCTTTGGGGTATCTCGTAGCCCTTCTCGGTTTGGATCCTCACCGATAGCTTCTAATAATTGATAGATAGCGGCTTCTGCTTTTTTTTGATTGATTGGCAATGGTTTTCCCCTTTTTAGTTGATTAATCTTGTTTGATGAGTTGATGTGAGAAAGCATTACTTGCTTAATACCTTTTTCCAATACTGCCTGACCTCTGAGATGAAGTAAAGAGAGCCTGTAATCAGGAAAAAATCATCAGCAGCTGCTTGCTCAAGCCGGTCTAAAAATGCTCTAAAATCTGCTACTTTTGTTAGCCTATCTGGATAAGCCTCCAAAGGATAGGCATTGGGATAGTGAAAGCTTGTTACTTGCACATCTCCAAGACGCTCCAGACTCTGCAGCATATCTGAGACAGGCTTGGTATCAATGGCACCAAATAGAATATGAATCTGCTTATCCTGATAGTCTGATGATATCACATCAATCAGGGCGGCAATGCTTTCATTATTATGAGCACCATCAATCATCAGGTTGGGTGCCAACAATTCTGTTCGTCCCAACCAAAAGCTGCTTGCCAGAGCCTCTCTAATAACAGACTCAGTTACCTTTGGGTACCGATCCTGTAATATCAAGCTTGTCATAGTGGCTAGGCCTGCATTGGCTACCTGATGCTGACCAGGCATTGCAAGCACTAGATGAGACAGCTGACCAAGCTGACTGTTAAATTGATAACCACCTTCACCCTGTAGCATGTTGAACTGTCGACGCCATTCCCAAATAGGCACGCCAAGCTGCTCTGCTTTTTTTAGAAAAACCTGTCTGGCCTCTTTGTTATCAATGGCAAAAATAAGGTCTTCACCACCCTTTAGCACACCGGCTTTTTGATAGGCAATGTCAGCATAGGTATCACCTAAAATAGCTTGATGATCAAGACCAATAGACGGGCAAACCACAGCCATCGCCTGAAACACATTAGTGGAGTCATAAAGCCCCCCTAATCCTGCCTCGATAATAGCAATATCAACCGGGTGACTCTCACCAAAATAAAGAAACATGATCAGAGTGATCAGCTCAAAGACTGTTGCAGGACCCAAACTTGTCTCACTGATAAGGCGATCCGTTAGTGGACGAATACAATTAGCAGCCTTAACAAGGTCAGTCTCTGAGATCATCTCACCATTGAGACAGATACGTTCCTTAAAATCCATGATATAAGGCGAGGTAAAGGTTCCAACCTCATAGCCTGCTCTAGTAAAAATATGCTGTAGGTCATTGACCGTCGATCCCTTACCATTTGTGCCGACCACATGGATTCCTCTAATCCTATCTTGAGGATTACCTAGCTGCTCAAGCACCCAACGCATGCGTTTTACACCTGGCTTGATCCCAAATCTTTCCTGACCATGAATCCAGTCTAATGTTTCTTGATAATTCATCACACACCTCACAAAGTCTACTCTAGTATAACATATCAAGAAAAAAGTGAAAGCCGATAAAACGATCAAGCCTCACTTTTTTGATGTATTTGAATGACTAAGCTTTAAGTCCATCTGATATCAACAATAAGCCTACTAGGCAAGCATACCAGTACCTTGCCAGTCTAGACAAGACACAGCCCCTGACGATCCAGCTCTAGAGACACCAACTGACCAATTAGACCTAGCTGCTCGATGGCCTCATAAATCGCCATTTTTTTCTTATTGGGACACATAACCATAATAGCAGGCCCTGCACCGGATAAGTAGGTTGCATAAGCACCATTAGCTGCTGCAGCTCGCTTAATCGGCTGGAACTCTCTGACTAATCTTTGCCGGTAGATTTCGTGGAATTGGTCATTTTCAATCGCCCGACCGGCCTTTTTCAAATTACCGGTCAATAGCGCAGCTATAGCAAGATTAGCAACTGAGGAAGCAGCCACTGCCTGCTTATACGATAGCTGCTTGGGCAATACATCTCTGGAATCAGAGGTTTTCAGCTCATAATCAGGAATAAAACAAACCAAAGAAAGGTCAGGAAAAGGCGCAATGATGTAATCCACGTCCTTACCAATCTGTGAAGCAATTACCAATTGACCAAAAATCGCTGGAGCTACATTATCAGGGTGCCCCTCAATACGAGTTGCTATGGCCAATTTACGGTCGTCTGTTAGGTTTAAATGCCCTAGCTGATTAGCTAATTCAATACCAGCGACAATCACCGAGGAGGACGATCCCAAGCCACGTGCCAATGGAATATCAGACGTCATCTTTAGACGATGTGCTGGAATATTTGGTGCTAGCCTAAGGGCTGTTTGGATAAGTAAGTTGCTATCATCATTTGGAATATCACCCAAATCATGCTCAATAAACCATTGGTCACGTTCTTCTAAAATGTCAACTTCTAGGTATTTTGAAACAGCAATCCCCATTGAGTCAAATCCAGGTCCCAAATTAGCCGAGGTTGCAGGTACGCGTATCTTCATGTCAATCTCCTAAAATCTTAAATGTACTTAACATACGGAAATCCTGATGATCCTGTAGTAGCGCTGTAAAGCAAGCAAGCTCCTTTTTGCTCATCTCATGAGTAATCATCACAAAGTCTAACCTGTCACTATCTATCTCATCTGATAACAGCTGCTCAACTCTAATGCCACAAACATCACATAGCCTTGTTAGCTCTAGTAGCTGACCAAACTTATTAGTTGCTTGAATAGCAAAGTAATAGGGACTCATAATATCCTCAGACTTAGCTAGTCTAGTTTTTGTAGCAAAACGATTAAAGACTGAGACTGTATGGTCACGTAAGGTGCAGGCAGTCTGAATCATATCTGCCACAACAGCTGTAGCTGTTGGCATTTGACCGGCACCTGGACCATAAAACATAGCCTGCCCAACCCCAATTGACTCGATATAAACAGCATTCATCACACCGTCTACAGCAGCCAACGGGTGTGTCTTTGGTAAAAAGACTGGGGATACCTCTGCGTTAAGCCCAGAAGCCGTCTCTTCAAGTAGACCAACTAATTTGATCACATAGCCCAGCTTCTGCGCTACTGTCACATCTTCTACTCGAACCTTATCAATCCCTGAATAGCTAATAGCCTCAAAGTCAATGGTCATTCCAAAAGCAAACTGACTAAGAATAGCAACCTTGTAAGCTGCATCGATCCCTTTCACATCATTAGTCGGATCACTTTCAGCATAGCCCAGCTCCTGCGCTTTTTGCAGGGCCCTTTCATAGGTCCAGCCCTCATCAATCATCTTGGTTAACATGAAATTAGTTGTTCCATTGAGCACACCGAGCAGACGCGTCAGCTTATCTGAGGCAAAGGAATCAGCCAAAGCTCTTAGTATTGGAATACCACCAGCAACAGCAGCCTCGTAGTACAAAGCTACCTGATGCTTAGCTGCCAAAGTCGAGAGCTCTCCTCCGTACAAGGCTATCAAATCCTTATTAGCAGTCACAACAGGCTTTCCGGCTGATAGAGCACGCGAGATAAAGGTCTTTGCAGGCTCGATACGACCCATTAATTCGACCACCATATCAATGCTCTCATCATCAACAATATCATCAATGGAGGTCACAAATTGGTAGGAATAGCCTTGATCCAACAAACGCTTCTTAGTGGTCTCATCTCTAACCAGAACCTTTGCAATCACCAAATCATCACCTACCACTGCACGAATCTTGCTACTATTGTTTTCTAATAGCAAGGGAATGCCACTAGCAACAGTCCCAAAGCCTAATAATGCAACCTTAACTGACATCCTATCCTCCTTTTTTTGACTGTCTTAAATACTCTGTCTTATTATAGCAAATCTAGGTCTTGTTTTACAAAGCATAACACTAATAGAATGTTAGCAAAAAATTAAGTTAACGAAAGACAGCTTACTTAAAAAAATGTTACAATAGACTAATCAATAAACAAGGAGCAAGTGATGAACAACAGAAACAAACGGCGTAAGAAAAGAAAAATCTTCAAAATGATTAATCTCATGCTACTACTTGCCTGTATCATAGGCTTATCAGCTATTGTCTACCTTTACAAGAGCCATTCAAAGATAAGCATCTCTCAATTATCGCAGGCAATCCCCAAAATAAGCCTATTTTCAAAAACTGATAAAAAACCAGCTCCCAAGCCTAGCAAAAAAGCAACTAATAAGGAAGCTAGCCATACAAATAGTCAGCAGCAAAAAGGAGCTGTCAGCTGGACCAAGCAGCAAAACCCTGTTAAGCTTCCTATCTTAATGTATCATGCTATTCACGTTATGGCACCAGAAGAGGCAGCAAGTGCCAATCTCATCGTTGCTCCAGATCTTTTTGAAAGCCAGCTAAAGGCAATGAAGGAGGCCGGCTACTACTTTTTATCTCCCGAAGAAGCCTACCGAGTCTTATCAGCTAACGAGCTTCCTGCTGAAAAGGTTGTCTGGCTAACCTTTGATGATAGCATGGTTGATTTTTACAACGTTGCTTTTCCAATCCTGAAAAAGTATGACATCAAGGCCACCAATAACGTTATCACTGGCTTTACAGAGGCAGGTAATGCGGCCAATCTTACATTGGATCAGATGAAGGAAATGAAGCAGGCAGGCATGTCTTTCCAAGATCATACGGTTAACCACCCTGATCTATCTCAGGCAAGCGCTGCTAGTCAAACCGCTGAAATGAAAGATTCTAAAGAATACCTAGATAGAGAGCTACACCAAGATACCATTGCAATTGCCTATCCAGCAGGTCGTTATACTGATACCACATTAAAGATTGCTGAGGATCTGCATTACAAATTAGGGGTCACAACAAATGAAGGACTAGCAAGTGCTGCTAATGGCCTGCTATCGCTTAATCGTATTCGAATACTACCAACTACAACAGCTGACATTCTAATGAACACGATAAGTCAATAGCTTGTTAGTTATTAGCCTAGATGAGAAATTGGCTCAACTGCAGGCATTATATTAGCTAGCAGTCCCATACCACTGATTAAAAGGCATTCTATCTATTCTTAACATTTCTTTGGACCAATGCTTTTAGCGGCTAGCTAGGTGTGATCATTCTAAGACAATGTGAAAAGCTGACGACACTAAAAAGACATGACAACTCATTTAAAACATGTTGTTGCCACGTCTTTTTATATACCAATTGCTGATGAGCTTGTCTTAGTCAGACCTTGATCAGCTACAGCTTAGTACAAAAGCCTAGTTACTGCGGAATGCGCCAGTGGCATAATCAATGGTATAGCCGTTGGCGGTATTATAGACCATGACCTTTTCGTCAAGACCTCCGTCTGATGACAATGCTGAAACAACAACAGCTCTTGGAACTAGCTCATTTGCCTGGTAAATTGGCACCGCTTCGTAATAAACAACTGCGCTTGTATGCTGCTCAATCCACTGCTGCACCTTTTGCTCAATATAGCGCATACCGCCTCTTTGATTTCTGCCGCCAACATTTTGTGTTCTTGTACCAGTAATAGCATTGACACGTAAGGCTGCTCCACCAAGGCTATCTGCAATCAAATGACTCCGATTCCAAAAATCTCCCTGATAGGATAGTCCATCTAGCCACTCAATAGTGTAGCGAACATTTCTAGGGTTACCAATCCAGCCTGAAGGGTTCTGATTTTTAGCAAAGCGTTGCCGAACATTGTAATTCATCACGATATTGTGATAGGTTATTGTTCCTCTTGCGACCTGTGTGCGGCCCAACTCGTCTAAAGGACTGTATGACATCTTACTAGGCTCTGGAAAGACAGCAGGATTAAGATGACTAGCTCCTAAAATACTGTAGTAATCTGGATAAGCCTCAAAGCTCCAAGCGTTAGCCGCCGGTACATAATCACTGGCTCGATTTCCAGATCCAAAATCATTGGCATAAACAGCTTTTTCGGATTGGTTAAGAACCGGAGTATCTACCACCGACACCAAGCTTAATGGCAATGCCAAACCTAAAAGGGCTAACTTCATCAGCTTCTTAGAAAAATGGGTCATGCTTTGTTTGTTCATCTTATCCTCCTTTGATAAACTCTCTACAAGTCATAGTGTACAAGACACAGGGGGTATAACAACTTTATTAACTATATCATAGCCTTTTTTGTATATTTTCTCAACTAAAACGACTTTTCGTTAAAAATATACCATATTATTACAAATGACATGAAAAATGGACTTTTTTCAATACTTGCCTTGAGCAGCTAATTGAAAAAAGTCGCTTGTAGTAAATGACCTAGACTAGCTTGTTAGCCTTAGCTTTCTTTTTCAAGGCTTTCAAATAGCTGATGCTATGGTTAGAGCTACAATTGATCACTGCCGCAAAGGATTGTTAAACTTATGCTGCTTTGTCTACCTGCTCATCAGGACAAGCATACAGACCCTAGGCAAGCAAAAAAATAGCCCAACATCAAGGCTGTTACCCTTCTAATGCTGAGCTACTATTGATGATGGGCTTATCAACTCCTTATGCAATTGCTTTATCAGTTCTTAAAAGAATAGGCCCAAGCCCAATGTCAGCTATGTCCAAACCAGATCGCAATTTCTCGCTTGGCTGAATCTCTCGAATCCGAACCATGCACCACGTTGAAAATGCCGCCATCATCACCAGGGGCTTGAGCAAAATCACCACGAATAGTCCCCGGTAAAGCGTCTTTAGGATTGGTTACCCCCATCATGGTTCGCCAGGAAGAGACCACACGATTACCGGAGATAATGCCGATTAAAACAGGTCCGCTTGTCATATAGGCCTCTAGCTCTGGATAAAAGGGCTTATTGATTAAGGTGTCATAATGCTTAGCTAGCAATTCTGGGGTTGCTTGTCGCAATTCAAGCCTATCAAAGGTAAAGCCACGACGCTCAATCCGGCGTAGAATCTCTCCAACCAAGCCACGTTTCACACCATCAGGCTTCACCATAAAAAATGTTTGTTCCATAATTGACCTCTGTGCTTTTCTTTTATTATATCATGAAAGCCTTTAGAACAAAAAGTAAAACCATTTTTGACAAAAGTCTCTTCTTTACAGATAGCCTTGCTAGCAAAAAAGCACCAGCAGCTTATGGCATAGTCATCTGATGTTTCAAGGGCTATAAGCACCTGATTATAAAGGTTAATTATTCATACTTTTTGTTTGACCTTTACTGACCTTTTGGATATAATATTATTAGAAGGTGAGTAATAAGCCTGAGCAATAGACTCTCATAAGACCTCTCTATGATCTCTGTATGAGCCAACACCGATCACCTTCTACCTATACCAGTAGCTCATAATGACTGGTAAATATAATACAAGTGAGGTAAGTGTATATGGCAACCTATTATGGAAAAGACCCCTTTGAAAATATGGACGATATTTTCAATCAGTTAATGGGAAACATCGGCGGCTACCGCAGCGAAAATCGTCGCTATCTTGTCAATGGACGTGAGATGACACCAGAGGAATTTCAAGAATACCGGAAAACCGGTAAGCTAGCTGCAGCTGAGGGACAAGAAAAACAGGCTAGCAGCCTTAAAAAAGACGGCATTCTAACCAAGCTCGGAACAAACCTGACCGAAGAAGCTCGGCAAGGCAGGTTAGATCCTGTGATCGGACGAAACGATGAGATTCAAGCGACCGCAGAAATTCTAGCAAGACGAACCAAGAATAACCCTGTTCTTGTCGGTGACGCTGGTGTTGGTAAAACTGCTGTTGTCGAAGGCCTAGCCCAGGCTATTGTCAACGGTGATGTGCCAGCTGCCATCAAAAATAAAGAGATTATCTCAATTGATATTTCTGGCCTTGAGGCTGGCACACAGTATCGTGGCTCCTTTGAAGAAAACATTCAAAACATGGTTAAAGAGGTTAAGGAGGCTGGCAATATCATTCTCTTCTTTGACGAAATCCATCAAATCCTTGGTGCAGGGTCAGCTGGTTCAGACTCAGGCTCTAAGGGCTTAGCTGATATTCTAAAACCAGCCCTCTCACGCGGTGAGTTGACCCTGATTGGTGCCACAACTCAAGATGAGTATCGCAACACCATTCTAAAAAATGCTGCTCTTGCTCGTCGTTTCAACGAGGTTAAGGTTAATGCTCCTTCAGCAGAGGATACCTTCCACATTTTAATGGGCATTCGCAACCTCTACGAGCAGCACCACAATGTGATCCTACCAGACTCTGTCTTGAAGGCAGCTATTGATTATGCTATCCAATATATTCCACAACGAAGCCTACCAGATAAAGCCATTGACCTTGTTGATATGACTGCTGCTCATCTAGCAGCTCAGCACCCTGTCACTGATCTAAAATCACTTGAAGCAGAAATCACTAAGCAAAAGGAGCTACAGGAAAAGGCTGTTGCAGAAGAAGACTTTGAAAAGGCCTTAACTGCTAAGACCCGCATTGAGGAGCTCCAAAAGCAAATCAATCATCACAGTGAAGGGCAAAAGGTCACTGCCACTGTTAATGATATTGCAGAATCTGTTGAACGTCTAACTGGTGTTCCAGTATCAAATATGGGGGCTAGTGATTTAGAAAGGCTCAAGGAAATCAGTAACCGTCTTAAAGGCCATGTTATCGGACAAGATGGTGCAGTTGAGGCTGTTGCTCGTGCGATTCGACGCAACCGCGCAGGCTTTGATGACGGTAATCGCCCAATTGGCTCCTTCCTCTTTGTTGGTCCAACTGGTGTTGGTAAGACCGAGCTGGCTAAGCAGTTAGCCCTTGATATGTTCGGCTCAAAGGACGCTATCATTCGCTTAGATATGTCTGAATATAGTGACCGCACAGCTGTTTCCAAATTAATCGGAACAACAGCTGGCTATGTTGGCTATGATGATAATCAAAATACCCTTACAGAACGTGTCCGTCGCAGTCCTTACTCTATCATCTTGCTTGATGAAATCGAAAAAGCAGACCCACAGGTCATTACACTGCTTCTTCAAGTGCTTGATGATGGGCGATTGACAGATGGACAAGGCAACACGATCAATTTCAAAAATACGGTTATCATCGCAACCTCTAATGCTGGTTTTGGCCATCAAGCAGGAGATCGTGCTGATCAAGAGCCTGCTATCATGGAGCGTATTGCACCTTACTTTAGACCAGAATTCTTGAATCGCTTCAACGGTGTCATCGAATTCAACCATTTAGCGAAAAAGGATTTACAAGAAATTGTTGCTTTAATGCTAACAGAAGTGAACCAAACCCTTGCTAAAAAAGGCATTAGCCTTGAGGTGACTGACGATGTTAAAGAGCGTTTGATTGATCTGGGCTATGATCATGCGATGGGAGTTCGTCCACTTAGACGTGTCATCGAACAAGAAATTCGTGACCGCATTACGGATTACTACCTGGATCACCCGACTGCTAAACACCTATTAGCAAGCCTTGATCAAGATACTATTACGATAAGTGAGAAGTAAGCTTCACACAAAAAAGAATCACAAGCTAAAAAGAGCCTGAAATGCTAGTAAAAGTCATTTCAGGCTCTTTTGTTTTTTTGAAGCTCAAGCACCAGCTCACACTGGCAATATACTATTGCTAGATTAGATAGGCTTTGTAAGCCCCTCAAGCCTTACTGGTGCTAGAGTGTGCTTGCTAAGCAAGCCTATTTACTTCTTTTTGTAGCGACTATCGCCTTTAAGTAGGGTAGCCGCCAAAAGAACAAGCATTCCGATCATTGTCACCCAAGCTTCTTTGAAGGCTCCTGTTTTTGGTAGCAGCTTAGTCTTATTGGTTGATAGTGTCACAGAAGGCTCAAGTCCTGAGTCAGCTACTTTTGAGCCATTAGATTTGCCGGCTGATTCTGATAAGGCTTTGCTCTGCTTTTCTAGTAGAAGCTGAGCTTCCCTTGCAGCATCTCTGATTGCCATAAAAAGACCAACACGATGCTCTCTTGCTTGCTTGACATCGCGAATAGGCAATTGATTTAGCTCCTTGGTCAATATATCCTTAATCGTAAGGCCTTCGTAATCTGCTAAGGACTCAATGGCCAAAGCATGGTAGCCTTCATTATCCTCATCAACATTTAAAATAGGATTGCCATAGTCATCAAGTTGTCCCTGCCCAATCGTATCACTCATGTCAAGCACAAATAAAATATTCCCCTGATCATCAGTATAAAGATTAACCCCAATATAATACTCTGGAATAGGTAGGGTTGTCTGAAGCTTATAGACACCTTGAGTCATTGTTGCTTTAGAGATAGCGCCTACCCCTTGGACAAGATCAATTAACAGGCTGAGCTCTTTTTCCAAGCGACTTACTTTTGGAGCAGTCATTGCGCTATTATTGTAATGCAGCTTGGCCTTGTCTAGCTTAGCCATCAACAGCTTAGCATTAGGTGTGTCTTGATGGCTAGATAGGGTTATGTCAGCAGTTTTAATCAGCTGATCCAGTCTCACGCGCCCTAAGAAAAATCGTGACTCTGCAAGGAACCTAAGCTGATAACCTAACCGTACAGCGGATTCTTTTAGTAGCTGCTTACCTCTTGTGATGAGTGTCATAAAATGAGCTGCTGTATCAGCACGTAGACTAGCTAGATCTAAGCGCCGCAGGTCCTCTAAAACTGCTTGAACAGTCGATTGATCCGCACTTAATAGGTCTGGATCCACAATAAAGCCATTTCCATCAGCTAGCAGGTTTTTATTGTGATTGGTGGTCCTTAGGACAACCTTGTCATCACTATTATGATCAAAGGCATTAAAGCTAATGCTAATGACAGTGTCTGGAACGGTCACTCTTTGAAGTCTATTAATTTTAAAAGCTTCTGCTTCAATACGCATCAAACTATCTGGCAGCTTAAGCTCTCTCAAGTGATTGTCTGCAAAGGCTTGAACAGCGATGGTCTTAAGCCCTGCTAAGCTGCTCAAATCCACTTCCTCCAGAGTATTGCTCAAAAAAGCCATTTCTCCAATACTTATTAGCTTATCTCCCATAAACATCACATGTTTAGCACCATTTTGCCTAAAGGCAGAAATGCCAATTACTTCGACCGACTCAGGGATAACAATAGCATAAATCCGATTGATATGAAAGGCCGCATCTCCAATGACCTTCAGCTTATCATTCAAGGCCAGAATCTCAATGCGATTATTCATAAAGGCTCCTTGACCAATCTCAACCAAGTCCTCGCTGGCCTCAAAGCTTTCTAGATTATTTGACTGAAAGGCAAAGGCACCAATCTTTTGAATGGTAGATGGTAACGTCACGCTTTCTAGGTCGTATTTACGCAAGGTTTTATCATGAAAATTGACATTTCTAAAGGCATTATCTGCAATGGCTGTCAAGGGCTGACCCTGATAATTCTTAGGCAGAACCAAATGCTTATTGCGTTTGACCTTGCGCAGTCCACTAGCTGAAAAACCGGTTATCGTCTGTCCAGTATAGGTAAAATCTTCTGCAAGCCACCTGTTGTAATCAATTGGTGGCTGTGGTGTTCTAGCCTGATCACTTGGATTGACAAGAACATTGGCACTGTGAAGTCTGTAAGGATTCTGACCATTTTTGGTTCGTAAAACGGCATGATTACCGTATTCTTCATCGCCAAGGTTTCCTGTAAAGACGTCCTCTTCTAAGGCTTGAATGCTATCTGGGATAACAAGACTAATGAAAGCATTGTCTTGAAAGGCTGCTTCTTTTAGGACAGACAAGCCTTCTCCCTCAAAGACAAGTCCAGTGAGGCGATTGGACTTAAAGACGCGTTCTCCCAGCTGCTTTAGAGCTTTTGGCAATACCAAAGTGCCTGCAATCCGATTATCAAAAAAGGCTTGATCTCCAATGGACTGTAGGCTTTTTGGCAGCTTAAGCTTAGATAAACTCATGTGAGCAAAGGCATAGTCTGAAATACTGAGTAAGCTATCAGGTAGACTGATTTCTTCTAGCTGTTTATTGTCATTAAAGGCATCTTGACCGATAAAAAGATAGCCTTCAGGAATCACAAGCTTTTTAATCGCATAGGCACCAAAATCCTCTCCCTCAGTAAGGATATCTCTGCCTTCGACGTCCAGATGATTGATCTCGCCATGTTCACCTGCTCTACCTGTATAATCAGCAATAGCGACTGATTTATTTGGAGTAAAGGCAAAGCTAGCAATCCTTGTCAACACTGTCTTGTCAATCCCTATCCTTGGTAGTACCAAGACAGGTGTCTTTGATAACTTAGCAAGACCTGCCTTAGATAGCCCAACCAAGGTATCTCCCTTAGTAACAAAGTCATCTGCTAGCCAAGGACTATCTGAGCCTTGCTCAGGCTGTGCCTCTTCTGCTTGTACTGTCGCATGGTCAGTCGATTTAGCAGATGTCTCTTTTTCTTTTTGAGACTCTGCTGGCAGTGCTTCTTGCTTAGGGCTTGGAGCTTTTGACTCTTCTTTTTCAGCCTTAGTCTTAGGCTCAGCATCACCAAATAACTCTGTTACTGTTGAGTCTATCTCTGTAGGGGTATTAGACTTGATATCGCTAACTCCTTCGTCCTCATCAAACCAATCATCTGATTCATGAGCTTGCTTGACAGATGTCTCCTGCCGCTCCAGAGCATGGACGGTTTGCCCCTGACTAGCTAGCGCTGCAAAAGCAAGGAATAAGGCAAGTATTTGAGGGCATTTTTTATTGTCATAAAAAACCTTTCTAAATATATTATAATACTCCTAGCGCCAGTGCTTGTAACCTAAAAAGCAACACTATAGGTTAGGTGCTGCTACTAATAGCTAGCACCATGAGTATTATAATAATGCTGGTCATCATAGTTATAATCAGGGATAGCAAATTAGCTGTCTCTGACCTTTTTCTCATGTCTCCATATTATCCTGCTAAGCATTATATCATAAAAGTCTTGTTTGTTATCATCATTTTTTAGCAAACTGACATTTTTGAACACAAGCTCGTCATCAACAAATTGTTTTTTGTCAATAAAAAAGCACCTCTCAGACCAGACACAAGTGCCTGTCTAAAAGATACTTAAATTTTTTACCATATGCTTATAAATACTCTAAAATGGTATCCCAAGACTCATCAATACCGATACGCTCAACAGATGAAAAAATAATAAACGCATCTGTTTGATCAAAGTTTAAGGACTTTTTAACCATAGACTCATGCTTATTCCAGCGACCACGAGGAACCTTGTCTGCCTTTGTAGCCACAATAATCACCGGAATCTCATAATACTTCAAAAACTCATACATCTGAATGTCGTCCTGTGATGACTCATGGCGAAAATCAACCAGACTAACAACTGCTCTGAGATTTTGTCGTGTGGTCAGGTACTCTTCGATCATCTTTCCCCATCTAGCCCGCTCTGCCTTAGATACCTTAGCATAACCATAGCCAGGAACGTCAACAAGCCTTAGCTTATCATCAACGTTAAAAAAATTAAGAAGCTGAGTTTTACCAGGTTTGCTTGAGGTTCTAGCAAGGCTTTTACGTCCTAGTATAGTATTGATAAAGCTTGATTTTCCAACATTTGACCGACCTGCCAAAGCAATCTCAGGAAGGTCGTCTTGTGGGTAATGAGACTTATTTGCCGCACTAAGCAATATCGAAGCATTATGCGTGTTAAGGATTTGCTCTTCAGACATCATACCTCCTTAGGCTATCTCTAAAATAGGCTTTGATTGACCTTCGACAGCTTCCTTAGTAATGCGTACCTTGATTACTTCCTCTTGGCTTGGCACCTCAAACATGATATCCAGCATGGTTTCTTCAATAATAGACCTCAGACCACGCGCACCAGTCTTGCGCTCAATAGCCCTACCTGCAATAGCCTCCAGAGCCCCCTTTTCAAACTCAAGCTCTACGCCATCATATGACAATAAGGCTTGATATTGCTTCACAAGGGCATTTCTAGGCTCTGTTAAAATACGAATCAAATCCTCAGTATTAAGCTGCTCAAGCGCTGCCACAACAGGCAAGCGTCCAATAAATTCGGGAATCAGACCAAATTTTTGAATATCCTCAGCAATGATCTCCTGCATATAGGAAGCATTGTCATCAATCTTTCGACTATTTTGCCCAAAGCCAATGATCTTTTCTCCCAAGCGCTGCTTGACAATTTCTTCGATACCATCAAAGGCGCCTCCGACGATAAACAAGATATTTTTGGTATCAATCTGTACCATCTCTTGGTTTGGGTGCTTACGACCACCTTGCGGTGGAACACTAGCAACCGTTCCTTCAATGATTTTTAGCAAGGCTTGTTGGACACCTTCTCCTGATACGTCACGAGTGATAGAGACATTCTCACCTTTTTTAGCGATTTTATCAATTTCGTCAACATAAATAATGCCGCGCTCTGCACGCTCAACATTGTAATCAGCGGCTTGAATTAATTTCAGGAGGATATTTTCCACATCTTCTCCGACATAGCCTGCCTCAGTCAAAGAGGTTGCATCAGCAATAGCAAACGGAACATTCAGACTCTTAGCCAGGGTCTGTGCCAAAAAGGTCTTTCCTGAGCCTGTTGGTCCAATCATCAGAATATTGGACTTCTGCAAATCCACATCATCATCATCACGACTCTCAGTAAATGAAATCCTCTTGTAGTGGTTGTAAACTGCAACTGATAAGGCTCTCTTAGCACGCTCCTGCCCAATGACGTATTGATTTAAAATCTCAAGCAGCTCTTTTGGCTTTGGTACCTCAGTCAGATCAGCGAGAACCTCTTCTGCCAATTCTTCCTTGATGATTTCTTGTGATAAGGCAACACATTCGTTACAAATAAAGACGTTATTACCTGCAATAATTTTTTTCACTTCGTCTTGGCTCTTGCCGCAAAACGAGCAATGAACCTTAATATCGTTACTACGATTTCCTGCCATGATTCCTCTATCTTTCTCTTTTCATTCTCTTAGGCTTAAAACAGTGTTCCATAAAAGGCATGTATGGTATTCACTAGGTTAGTAAAGGCATTTAATAAAAAAAGTAATCCTAAGCCATAGCGATTTTTTCTAAAGGCCGGTATGGCACATAAAACACAAATCGCACACAAAAAGGCCGTAAATACCCCAAAAATACTACGCTGCATAGACTATCATCTCCCTATATTAGCGATGTCTCAATACTGTAACAGTGAAATCGTAAGGATTGTTATCGTCCCTTGGGTACAATACAGAGGTCTCCTCTACAAAATCACTCAGCTCTAACCTAGGTCGGTAGGTATCACCCTCAAACTGGTGATGTACCACTGTTTTGATGATGACATCAAAATAACCATCAAAGGCCTCTAAAACCTTGCTGCCACCAATCACATATAAGGTCTTATCCTGCGCATGATACCAATCCAAAGCCTCCTGCACACTGGTTATGGTTAAAGCGCCCTCCACATGATAATAACTGTCTCTGGTCATAACAAGCGTTTGGCGATTTGGCAGCAAACGACCCTTCATGCCCTCAAAGGTTACTCGTCCCATCAGGATAGCTTGATTCAATGTTGTTTCCTTGAAATGCTGCAACTCTTTTGGTAGGTACCAAGGAAGCCTGCCACACGCTCCGATAAGTCCTGCTTCATCCTCTGCCCAAATAGCAATAATCTTCTTTGTCATCACTAGCTTTCCTCAATATGAACTTCTTTTATTCTATCAAATTTCTTGGCAAAATGCTCAGAAAAAATCGTCTTTTTCGCTTAAATCGCCAAGTCAAAGGTGAGCTGAGGCTTCACTGGGTAATAATCCTGTAGCTCAAAATCCTCTGGTCTTATATCAAAAAAGTCTGTCCCATCAGGAACATGCAGCAAAAGCTTGGGCTGACAGGCTGCTGGCTGACGCTCCAATAGCTCCTTGGCTTGCGCAAATTGGTTGTCATAGATGTGCAAATTATTGACAAAATAAAAGAACTTACCAGCCTTCCAGCCAAAATGCTTGGCAATCATTAGCTGCAGGGCAACATATTGCATGGCATTGATATGATGAGCCACTAGCATATCATTTGAGCGCTGGGTCAGCGTGGCATCTAAATACAGCTCACCATCTACTCGCCTAACATCAAACATCACCTGAAAGGCACATGGTAGCAGTCCTTCTGATTCTTCAAAGGCTTCGTAATCCCACAGAGAAATCACATTTCGGCGATTCCAAGGGTTGTCCTCTAGCTGCTTGAGGATTTTTGAGATGATATCATGCTTTTTAACGATTGCACCGTAGCGCTGACCGATGGTTCTTGTCTGACCGACCTCCCACTCATTCCAATAGTGAACGTTGTATTTGTTTTCTAAAACATCAAGGCTGTTTGATTGGTCCTGATAAATCCAAAATAACTCTTTAATAGCTGACTTGATAGGGATTGATCTTAGAGTTGTAATAGGAAACTCTCCCTTAGACAAATCATACTCTGCAAAAGCACCTGTAATGTATTTGGAATTGGCTGTTTGACCATTTTTGTACCTTGGGCGAGCCTGCTCGCTAAAGACTCCCTCCTCCATAATTTTTTTGATATTAGCTTTAAAAATATGATCTGCTTTTGTCATGGAAACCCCTTTCTGTAAGCACAGTCCATATTATTTTATCTAATTTCCTTCAAAAATACCAGAAGAAAGCTATATGCTGCTGTTTTTGGTTTGAAAGGTAAAACTATCGTATTAAATCAGCTAATTTTCTAAGAAAATATGATAAAATGGATAGGACTATAAAATGGATAAAAGAAGGATATTTATGAACATCGGAATTGATAAGATTGGCTTTGCGACCAGTCAATACGTCTTAAAAATGGAAGACCTGGCACTTGCTCGCAGCACTGATCCAGCAAAATTTCATCAGGGGCTAATGCTTGACGCTCTAAGCATTGCACCTGTTACAGAGGATATTGTAACGCTTGCTGCATCAGCTGCTGACCAAATCCTTACCAAAGACGATAAAGCAAGCATTGACATGGTCATTTTAGCAACCGAATCAAGCATTGATCAATCAAAGGCAGCCAGTATTTACGTTCATCAGCTGCTTGATATTCAGCCCTTTGCACGCTCCTTTGAGATAAAGGAAGCCTGCTACAGCGCTACTGCTGCTTTAGATTATGCCAAATTACATGTTGCTGCACACCCAGCCTCCAAGGTCTTGGTCATTGCCAGTGACATCGCCAAATACGGCATTGGATCCGCCGGAGAGCCAACACAAGGTGCTGGAAGTATTGCTATGCTAGTTACTACTAATCCTCGTATTCTCCAGTTAAATCATGACAATGTCGCACAGACACGTGATGTGATGGATTTTTGGCGTCCAAATTACAGCTCAACACCATTTGTCAATGGTATTTATTCGACCAAGCAATACCTTGATTCCCTAAAAACAACCTGGGACAAATACCAAGAAAAAGAAGGTATTGAGCTATCAGACCTTGCTGCTGTTTGTTTTCATATCCCCTTTCCAAAGCTTGCTCTAAAGGGACTTCATAAGATCATGACAAAATCACTAGCAGATGATCACAAAGAAAGGCTTTATGAAAACTTTCAAGCTTCTATTGCCTACAGCAAGCAAATCGGCAACATTTACACAGGCTCACTCTACCTCGGCTTATTATCACTTTTAGAGAATAGTCAGGTGCTAAGGGCTGGTGATAGGATTGGATTGTTTAGCTATGGCTCAGGAGCTGTTAGTGAGCTGTTTTCAGGGCAGCTTGTTGACGGTTACAAGGACATGCTACTGACTAATCGACAAGCCCTATTAGACCAACGTCAGGTGATTTCAGTGGCTGATTATGAAGCACTTTTTTATGAAGAGCCTAGACTAGACCAAGATGGCAATGCCAGCTTTTCACCATATCTAACTGGCAGGTTTGCCCTCAAAGAAATTAAGGAACACCAACGAATTTATCAAGATGATGACAAAAACTAAACCAAATTGGGCCGGCTTTTATAAAAAAAGCCTTGCAGAACGCATTCAACAGCTCGCAGATGACCAGCTGCTTGGCCCGCAGCAGCAAAAGCTGTTAGAGACAGACCAGCTCTTACCCATTGCTATTGCCAATCAAATGACCGAAAATGTCATCGGTCGACTGGCTCTGCCTTTTAGTCTAGCCCCTGATTTTCTGATCAATGGGCATACCTATCAGGTCCCCTTTGTGACTGAAGAGCCTTCTGTTGTTGCTGCTGCTTCCTTTGCTGCCAAAATCATCAAGCGATCAGGTGGCTTTCAGACTGAGGTACTCAGTCGTCAAATGCTTGGGCAGGTAGCTCTTTATGATGTTAAAGATGACGAGCAGGCTAGGCTGGCTATTCTAGCTAACGCAGATACATTGATTGACGTTGCAAACAATGCCTACCCTTCTATTGTTAAGCGTGGTGGTGGCGCAAAGAGCCTTACCGTTGAGCGTAAGGAGGATTTTTTCATTGTCTATCTGAGCGTTGATACCCAAGAGGCTATGGGAGCCAACATCGTTAACACGATGATGGAGGCTTTAGTACCTGATTTGGAGGCCCTAAGCGGTGGTCAATGCTTAATGGCTATCCTCTCAAACTATGCAACAAAAGCTTTAGTTAGTGCTAAATGTCAGGTTGACCTCAGATACCTAAGTCGACATAAGGAAGAAGCTCAGCAATTGGCCAAAAAAATAGAGCTGGCAAGCAAATTAGCCCAGATTGACCCTTACCGAGCAGCAACGCATAATAAGGGAATCTTTAATGGAATCGATGCGGTAGCTATAGCTACCGGAAATGACTGGAGAGCTATTGAGGCTGGAGCACATGCCTATGCCGCAAGGACTGGCTCTTATAGAGGGCTAAGTAGCTGGCACGTTGATTTATCTAAAAATAGCTTATGCGGAGAGCTAACACTGCCAATGCCCATTGCTAGTAAAGGAGGGTCGATCGGTCTCAACCCAACCGTCAGTGTTGCTCATAGCCTTTTAGAGCAACCAAATGCTAAGGTTCTCGCCCAAATCACCACTGCAGTTGGGCTGGCGCAAAATTTTGCGGCTCTAAAGGCTTTGACCTCAACTGGTATCCAGGCTGGTCACATGAAGCTGCAGGCCAAGTCTCTAGCTCTATTAGCAGGTGCTAGTGAGCAGGAGGTGCCTCAACTAGTTAAGGCTCTACTAAAGGATAAGCCAATGAACCTAGAAAAGGCAGGACAGCTCTTAACAGCCATACGATTAAGCCAATCATAGACTAAAAACACTTGGTAACAGCTTCAGTGGCAGCTACCAAGTGTTTTCATATCCTTTAAGTGTTAGTGTAAACATAAACTTAACCTCAGTCTCAGTAACCTGACCAAGGACTGATTTTCACTAGAAATTAGCGCTATACTATGTCATCTGTCCTATCATTTCATTCAGACATCTAAAAATCTTACGAGCCATAATCAGCTGAATTAGCTTGCAGCACCAAGCAGGCAGCTTCTTAACTCCTGTGATGATTTTCTAAGGAAAGTTAGCTCAGGGCTAAAAAGTCTTTAGCGGTTTGCCTGATAAAGCCTACCATATAATAAATAATCCACCTGACGCAAATCGCTCAAGGTTCGACAATCTAAAGCACACATGATGAGCTTAAGCTCCTTCTTCCAGCTATTGATCGTAGCGATGATCTGCTCAACTGGATAGGTCTCAACTAACTCCAATACCACTCGCGATAGGCCCACAGCACGTGCCCCCAGCACCAAGCATTTAACCATATCTAAGGGGTGTCTGACACCACCTGAGGCTAAGATCTCCACTTCATCAACCAGACCTTTGGCGTTTAATAGACATTGCACTGTTGTCTGTCCCCAATCGTCTAGGTAAGAGCGATTACTTCCTCTTTGATTTTCGATGTAGGCAAAGGAGGTTCCTCCTCTTCCTGAAATATCAAAGGTTTTTACTCCCATATCACGTGCTATAGTGATGGTCTTAATATCCATACCAAAGCCAACCTCTTTTAAAATCAAAGGGACTGGAAGCTGCTTGGCATAGGCCGCTAAATGATCCTTCCAATGCTTAAAGCTGCGCTCTCCCTCTGGCATTAACAGCTCCTGCATGGCATTCACATGTACCTGTAAAAACAAGGGCTTCATTTCCTCGACAGCTCTAATCCCTAGGTCAACAGCCTTATCAAGACCAATGTTGGTGGCCAACTGTAAATCTGGTGCTACACCTCGCAATTGAAAGGAAGTGTCCTCAGGATTTTTCAAGGCTGCACTGTAAGAGCCTGTCACCATTAAAATACCTGTAGCCGCAGCCACTTTGGCCAGCTTTTCATTGACTGCTTGGCCTTTCTTGCTACCACCTGTCATCGCATTGATATAAAAAGGAAACTCAAAATCACAGCCAGCAAAATGGGTTGAGAGATCAATATCAGCTAAATCATAGCTCGGCAAGGAACAGTGAATGAGCTCCATGTCGTCAAATGCATTGTAAGGAGAATGATAGCTCAAAGCATGTGTGATATGGTCATCCTTACGATTAGTCATGTTTATCCCCATTCCTCCTGATATAGTAATACAATCCCTGCTTGCTGCCATCTGGCAAGGATAGGCTCAATGTCCTTAGCCTCAAAAACGAGTGCAATACCACAATCCCCACCTCCTGAGCCTGATGATTTGGCAGCAGCATCAAGCCCTTGACAAGCCTGGACAAGCTGCGTAAGCTTAGGGTGATAAATAACTGAAGCCAACCCTTGCAGCAACTGACCCGCTTTTTCAATGCTAGCTTTGAGCCTTTTTCTTTGACCAAGCTGCAGGGCAGTCATCACTTCCTGTGTGACCAGCTGGCTTTGCTCTAAAAACTGACAGCTAATGCTCTTGTTAACCAGCTGAATCATCTCTCTTGAGATAGAAGGGACTTGGGTCCAGCCAACAAGAAACCAACAGGGCAGAGCAGGCTCAATAGTCTCAATCGTATACCCCCAATGTGCTGCCATTAGCTCTTTTAGGGTCATCTCGATCAACCATTGACCAACCTTACGCCTATCAAAGGATGTATAAGCAACCAAGCTCTCATAGGCAATGCAGGCAATGTCCCCCATGGAGCCATTATCTCCTGATTTAAGCAGGGTATAAGCAGCCAGCTTAAAGAGCTGCTCTGGTAGCAGCTGAACCTGATAAAAGGCTGCCAAAGCTCTTAGCGTTAGTACAACAACACTACCGCTAGAGCCAATCCCAAACTTTTACCGTCACGCTCAAGCTTACCAGTAATAGACAAAGAAAAGGCTGGCAGCTCCTTAATATCCTTATCTATATATAAACTAAAGGCTTCAATAGAGGCTTGAATCAGCCTATAATCCTTATCCGGTGACAAATCAGCAGCATGGTCAAACATATCTGAGCTGATACTAACAGCCTCTGCTGCTTCAATGACAGCTGTCAGCATTATGGGAATATAGCAAATCAACGCCGTTTGCCCCGGCCTTAGAATCGCATATTCGCCTGTCAGATACAGCTTTCCTCCTGCTTGAACATGATATTTAGACATCTGGTAATTCCTTTGTTTTTGAGGCGATGATACGATACTCCCTTTCAAAAAGGTGCGACAGCCGCTCTAAGTCCTCTTCTAAACAAAGCACCTTGACATTTGGACCAGCGTCCATCGTAAAATAGCAAGAATAGCCCTCTTGACGAAGCTCTTTGACCCTTAGCATGGCCTGATAGGAGGCCTCTGTTAGGTAAGAGAAGGAAGGACTGGCTGTTTTGGTCGTTGCGTGCATGGCTAGAGCATTTGCTTCTGTCAGCCAACCAACCGTTTCAAAATCATTGTCACTAAGGGCACGCAACATGGCCTGATAATCACTTTCTGACTGGGCCAGCCACTGGTCAAAGCTTGTTGAGGTTGTGCTGCAGCGCTTCATCCCCTCTCGACTCGAAATGGGCTTTCTAGCATCGTTCAAGACCAGCATAATCATGGCCAGCTTTAAATCTGTTTTGACCTTATAAATAGAGCCTGTATCCTTATCCCAGGCAGCAACAGGGCCAAAAAAAGAACGCGAAGCAGAGCCAGAGGCAAACTTAGCCTTTTGGGCAAGCTCTTCTTGACTTAGCTTAGCTTGAAAAAGCTGATTGCAGGCCTTTACCAGAGCAGATAAGCCACTAGAGCTTGAGGATAAGCCTGCCGCAGTTGGCATGCTGTTGCTGGCTTCAACCTTGACAAAAGTCTGGTCCTTCTGACGGAACTGATCCAAAATCGCAGTAATCTTAGCATGCTCCTTGGCGTCCTGCAGAACACCATTGATATAAAACTGATCTCCCTTTGCTGAGGCAGGCAAAAAAGAAAGACTTGTTGTCGTGTACATGCCTTCCAAGGTCAAAGAAATACTAGAGGTTGATGGGATCATCTTAGCCTCATCTTTTTTCCCCCAGTATTTGACAATAGCAATATTAGCGTAGGAAGTTACCGTTACAGTATTTGAATCCACGTATTTACAGCTCCCTCTTCTTTTAGTTTCTTACTGATTTGCTGAGCGTCTGTTATCCTTTCAGCTAATGCAATCATACATCCTCCTAAGCCACCACCAGTCATTTTAGCTCCTAAAGCGCCAGCCTCAAGAGCTGCTGCAACCAGCTGATCAGCCTTTGCCACACTGACACCAATAGCCTTTAGTGATTCATGTGCCTGCGTCATGAATCGTCCAATAGCTAGGCAATCGTTTGTCTTAATTGCTTGCTCAACAGCCTCTGTGAAACAGCCAAGCTTGGCTAAATGAGGAAGATTTTCCTCCTCAAATTGAGCCACCTTATTGACAGCCTCACGCGTATGCCCCTGAATCCCTGTATCAGCAATGACCAAATAAGCATTTAACTGAATATCAATGGTATCAAAACCAACATTTCTAATAAATTTGATGGCCTTATCACTGAGGCAGGTCTTAGCATCTAGGCCACTGGGATTGGTGTGAGCAATGATTTCTGCCTTATTCACCAAGATTTCCAACAGCTCATCTGACAAGGGCTGCCCAAAATAAGAAAAAACAGCTCGAACAGCTGCAATCGAAACAGCTGCTGAGGAGCCCATGCCCCGCTTTTGTGGTACCTGAGACATAATATCATAATGAATGGGCTCTGCCAAGCACCCCAAATGCTCCAAGGCTGCATAAACTGCCGTTGATAAGGGATCATAAAAATCAAAGGCTAAGGGCTTTGCAGCAGGGAAAATCCGGCAGGTCACTTCAATATCTTTTAAGGGCAAGGCCAACGCAGGGTAGCCATAGACCACAGAATGCTCACCCATTAAAATGATTTTGCTGTGTGCCTTGCCATATCCAATTGTCTTATTCATATCCTAAATCTTTTCGTTTATTTCATCAAAACATTCACCTTACTATTTTACACTAAATTGTTAAAAATTGCGATGATCTATCCCCCTTTTAGACAGTTCTTATCCTATCTAGGACAAATGGTTTTTAAGCTGATTCTTCATCAATTCAAGTGTCCTTTAGTCCTATTTCATGTACAAGCTGCTAAAAGTCAGACACAAAGCATAAATTGCTGACATGCTGATCTCAACATACAATTCAACTTAGCCAAGCCTGACAGGAAGTACGTATGAATGATCTGACTCTGATAAAGGAGCCAGCCAAGCCCTGACTGTGAGGATCTTCCCTTTAGCAGGACGACACAAAAAACACTTCACCACAACATGCTGTGATAAAGTGACATATGATTTTATTGATGTTAAGCCCTAATCCAGCCTCTTAAAAACCTTAAAGGCTTAGGCACAAAACCTAAATATAGCTCCTACTTCACAGACTACTGCTGCTTAACACGGCCTAGAAAAGGAATTTTTTGATAGCTATCACTAAAAAGCATTACTGTACAGCCACCTTTTCTTGTAGCTTGGACATTTCAGCATAAATGCCTTGCTGATCTAGCAATTCCTGATGTGTTCCTCTTTCGACGATCCTCCCCTTATCCAATACTAAAATTTGATTAGCAGATTGAATGGTAGACAAGCGATGGGCAATGATAAAGGTTGTTCGGCCTTTCTTTAAGACCTCCATAGCCTGTTGAATGATGTCCTCTGTCTCAGTATCAATGTGCGAGGTCGCTTCATCTAAGATCAAAATTTTAGGGTCGGCAATCAATGTCCTAGCAAAAGCAATTAGCTGCCGCTCGCCACTTGAATAAGAGGAGCCTTTTTCATAGACAGGCTCATGAATGCCCTTTTCCAGACGAGCAATCATCGAAGAGGCTCCGACCTTTTCCAAAGCATCTAAAATATCCTGATCCGAATAAGCTGGATTTCCCATCGTGATATTAGAAGCAATCGTTCCTGTAAACAAATAAGGATCCTGCAAGACAATACCCATCTGTGAACGCAGGCTTTCTCTAGAATACTCCTGAATATTTTGCCCATCAACTGTAATGAGGCCTGATTGTACATCATAAAAGCGATACAGCAAATTCATGATAGAGGACTTTCCCTACAATGTCAAGCAATTGATATAGAATTTCCTGAATTATCTATTTCTCTATAATCTCTATTTCTCCAGTTCTTGATGCAATTATTTTATCAATTATATTATCTACATATATTTTCAACAAATTATCTTCATCTAAGTTATTAATATCCAGTTCTTTCTTGGAATCATCTTCTACATTTTCTAATTCTTTTATCTTGTTTTCCAGTAACTTCTTTCTGTCTTGAACAAGAATTTTTTTTCGTAAATATTCTTCTTTTGAAATACTATTTTTCTTGTAATTCTCATAGATTATTTGCAAGTTACTATTTAATGCAGATATTTCTCTTAAATACTCTTCCTTTATCTTTTCATAATCCATCGTTTTTTTATCTTTTTCTGTATTTTGTAACTTAAATTCATCTAATTTTGGTCTTATCAACTCTATAATGTCTCTTTCTTTGACATTGTTGGGAGTTCTACTAGCTTTACAGAAATAACAATAGTAATTTCTATATTTATACACTTTATTTGGATTTTTCTTTTGCCTACTATCACATCTAAATCCCATATGTCTACCGCATTCTTTACAAAAAATCTTGTCAGAAAAAACAGATTCTTCTCTGTTTTTTGCGTATCCCCCGAAAATTCTTTTTTTCTTTATTATCCTTACCTTATCAAAAACTTCTCTAGAAACAATCGCTTCATGAGTATTATGAATTATTTCCCATTCTTCTTCAGGAAGCAAGATTCTTTTTCTTCCTCCCATTTTGGTTTCTTTGTATTTATTATATACATAATCTCCTGTATATAATTCATTACTCGTTATTCTGGATATAGTCGCACTTGTCCAAACTCTTTTATTTATTTTACTACCAGTAACAAGATTTCTTGTATACTCTGAAATTTTTAGTTCTTCTTTTCTTTCAGAACAGGTTATATAATCTTTTTCATTGAATATATTTGCTACCTGATTGCAAGAATATCCCTCTAACAGCAAGTCAAAAGCTTCTTTCACTATAAAAGCTGTCTTTTCATCAAGTATAATATGATGTTTATCTTTTGGATCTTTTATATATCCAAAAGGTGCTGCCCAATTTGTATTCTTGCCCTGTGATTTGAGTTGTTTAAAAGAACTTTTTACTTTTTCCGATAATTCCTTACTGAATAAATCATAATACAAGGTCTTAAACTGTATATCTGTATCTATCCCGTTTCCATCTTCGTTTATCGAATCATAGTTATCATTGATAGCAATAAACCGTATTTTCAAAAAGGGCAATATATTACTCAGATAGTCTCCAAGCAATATATAATCTCTTGAAAATCTCGACATATCCTTTACAATTATCGTATTTATTCTCCCAGCTTTTATATTATCAATAAGTCTTAAAAACGAAGGTCTGTTTGTATTTGTAGCAGAAAAACCATCATCTATATATTCTTCTATCTCACAATCCTTCAGAGAGTTCTCATTTTCAATGTAATTTCTTACATAGTCTCTCTGATTTACTATACTTACACTTTCATCCGTTTTTTTATAATCTTCTTCTGAAAGTCTTAAATAAATGGCTATTCTATTCATGCTCTACCTCCAACTGCTTTTCTATATCTTTATCAAAACTAAATTTAAAGTATATAGTTACTTGCTTGTATTTTGAGATTTCTATACGGTTAATTAAGGTATCAACCAGTTCTTTATCCACCTCTATACTCTTGTAATCCTCTAAGCAGTAAAATAGGGCTTCTATGAATTTTTTGAGTTCATCTTTTCTTCTCTTTATGCTCCTCTTTTTATCGTCTACTACCTTTAATTCATTTTTTATCGTTTTTATCTGTCCATTTATTTTATTACTTTCTGCTTTAAATTTCCTTAAAAGAACATCTCCTCTAACATATTGAACTGCCCCCCAAAAGTTAGACATAAAATCTAACAATTGGGGGGCTATTTTTATGACATTGAGTTATGAAGACAAGGTTCAAATCTATGAGCTACGGCACATTGGAAAGTCCATTAAATGCTTATCAGAAAAGTTTAGTATTGCAGAATCTGACCTCAAATACATGATTCGCCTGATTGACAGGTATGGGTTAGCCATTGTCCAAAAAGGTAAGAATAGTTATTATTCTCCAGAACTGAAGCAAGAGATAATAGATAAAGTTCTGATTGATGGTCAATCTCAAAAACAGACGTCCTTAGACTATGCTTTACCAAATTCTAGTATGCTTTCAAGGTGGATAGCGCAATACAAGAAAAACGGCTATACTATTCTTGAGAAAAGAAGAGGGAGGCCACCAAAGATGGGACGTCAACCAAAGAAGACTTTAGAACAAATGACAGAGTTGGAGCGACTCCAAAAAGAATTAGACTACCTTAGAGCGGAGAATGCTGTGCTAAAAAAGCTGAGAGAATACCGGTTGAGGGACGAAGCAAAGCTCAAAGAGCAACAGAAATCATCCAAGAATTAATCGGTCAATTTTCTCTAGCAACTTTGCTTGAAATCCTTGATTTATCGCGGTCAACCTATTATTATCAAGTCAAGCAACTAGCTCAAGAAGATAAGGACATGGACTTAAAGGAGCTCATTCAAGGCATCTATGATGAACATCATGGCAATTATGGCTATCGTCGCATTCATCTGGAACTAAGAAATCGTGGTTTTATCGTCAATCACAAAAAAGTACAACGTTTGATGACTGTCATGGGCTTAAAAGCTCGTATCCGTCGTAAGCGCAAGTATTCTTCTTACAAAGGTGAGGTTGGCAAAAAGGCTGATAATCTGATTAAACGTCAGTTTGAAGGTTCTAAGCCCTACGAGAAGTGCTATACCGATGTGACGGAATTTACCTTACCTGAGGGGAAACTCTATCTATCGCCTGTTCTTGACGGCTATAACAGTGAGATTATTGATTTCACCCTGTCTCGATCGCCTGACTTGAAGCAAGTACAAACCATGCTTGAGAAGGCTTTTCCAGCGGATTCGTACAATGGAACGACTCTCCACAGCGATCAAGGCTGGCAATATCAACATCAGTCTTATCATCACTTTTTGGAGACTAAAGGCATTCGTCCATCCATGTCTCGCAAGGGAAATAGTCCAGATAATGGGATGATGGAGTCCTTCTTTGGTATTCTCAAATCTGAGATGTTTTACGGCCTTGAGACAACTTATCAATCCCTTAATGAGCTTGAACAAGCTATTACAGATTACATTTTTTACTACAACAACAAACGCATTAAAGCAAAGCTAAAAGGACTTAGCCCTGTGCAATACAGAACTAAATCCTTTCACTAATATGTCGTGTCCAACTTTTGGGGGTCAGTACATATAGGCCAATTTTAATAATAATTCTTGTGTACCAAAGGTTTGTACGGATACAAATGTTAACAGTTTGTTCATCAAACCTTCTGGAAAAATTCCCATTAGAAAGACCGGTGCATATACAATAAGAGCAGATATACCAAAAGTGGTTAGAGGAGACTTAGTTAGAGATGAAACTAGTGCATGAATGCCTGTCATAAATATCAGGCCAATATACTGAAACACCAATAAATAGACAAACGCAATGCCTAAGGTCATCTTTTCCGGGAAAGCCATAATGTTTATCACTGGATCAATCCAATACAAATTGAGTTGTAAGCTAGTGTCCCAGCCGCTAAAACCAAAATAGGTCGCAAAGACAGCAAAGACCAGACCACTAGCAATTGCAAATACCAAAGTACTGACAGCTATGCTAACTGCTAATTTAGCAAGAGTCAATTTACCACGTCCAAAAACAGTCGTCAATAAGATAGAGTTCATCTTTTTAGATGATTCCCCTGAAAATAAAGGAGCCGTTATATAAAGACAAAGCATAACAACAAGAAGATAAGTACTATTGGTTACATCAAACAACTGATTCCAAGGAGCAAAATTACCTAACTTCAACTCTTTCAAAGGCAGAGCGGACCCCAACTCTTCACGTGATTTGAGATGAACATTGTCAAATGTCAGAGACTTATCAGTGCTATTAATAGCGATAAGCTTATCAGTAGACTTAGGCACTAAATGAGAGATAGCATAATGTGATACCACACTATATACACCCTTCTTTTTAGGTCTGATTGATTTTTAGCATAATCATTGAGGATACGACTAATCAGATCGTCAGATAAATAACCTGTATGCTTCTCAGCAATTTGTTGGTTAATTGCTACAGCTGCACGTCCATGAACCTGATCTGCAGAAGAGCCACTGATCTGACCGTTAAAAAAATGCTGGTAAAAAAGACCACCTACAGCCAATAAGACCACTACAATCGCACCAAATACCGACTGTCGTCTTAATAATTTTTTAAACTCAAAGGGTATGAGAGATGCCATAGAATTCACTCCTTTCTAAAATGATAAATGTAGAGATCCTCTAATGTTGGTGACACAGGATTTGCCTGATAACAAGGACTCTCATCGCTCACAACACGTAAGATACGATTATTTTTTACAATTTTTTCATTGACAACGGCATAGTCAGTCAAAAATGCTGGTGCACTCTCTGTAGCAACAGGAATCTCCCATACCTTGCCGATCATTGTTTGAACTAACTGATCAACACTTCCTTTTTCTATAAACTGACCATGCTTTAGAAGGATTACCTCCTTTGCAACCGCTTCTACATCAGATACAATATGTGTTGATAGGATAATAATTTTTTGCTCTGATAAATCACTGATAATATTTCTAAATTTTACACGTTCCTTTGGATCAAGTCCGACTGTTGGTTCATCTAAAATTAACAGTAAAGGATCGTTGATAAGTGCCTGAGCAATACCCAATCGCTGCTTCATACCGCCAGAATAAGAAGCAATTTTCTTTTTTCTAACATCATAAAGACCTACCAGCTTTAATAACCGATCAGCTTCTACTAAAGCCTTTTTACGTTTAACATTCTTCAAAGCAGCCATATAAAGAAGGAATTCTAAACCGGAAAACTGCTGATAATAATTAAACTGTTGAGGTAAAAAGCCAATATTCTGGTAAAAGTTTTTTGGTTGTTGTTGATGATTTAAACTAATTTCTCCACTATCAGGAACTGTAAACTGACTAATGATGTTTAATAAAGTCGTTTTACCGGTCCCATTTGCTCCCAATAACCCATACAAGCCTGGTGTAAATTGTGCAGAAATACGACTCAACACCTTTTTACTTCCATAAGATTTAGAAATATTATCTAGTATTAACAACATTGTCATTCCTCCTAAGTAAAAACCCAGGGAACAGCACCACTTCGCTGCTCCCCAGATGATTAACCATTAAGCATTATATACTCGACAAACGGTACCAGGATAAAGAATCATGTGGTTATCAGCATTTTCTTGTGCTGTATCTCTTAATAGATGCCATGCACTTGTATAACCATCAGTGCATCTCCACCTATAACCCCAACCACCTTCAACGCCTGCAAGCATATCAGCAGTCATTGTACTAAATTGTTCAATTGTTTTTGTATTCATATCGAATACCTCCTTATAATGATTTTATCTAGCTACAGTCTCGACAAACTTAGTGTAGCGCTTTTTAAAGCAACGACACTCAAAAATCTTGAATGGTTCTTATTTTGTCGTGAATGGTCAATTTTTCTTCTGAAATTACCAGTTAAGATCATATGGATACCTTTCACGAGCTATATCTTTTTCTCTCTTTTCTTATGATATAATTGATTTTTGCATGTACATCATATCTCTGAGCATCATTAGAAACCAACTGTTACCCCTTTTTCTTAGTTTTGACTAAATATATTTATAATAAATATCCCTTAAGGTAAATGGTATCAACGAGGTTGATTAAAAAACAAATGATGGCTTCCACATGGCATTCTTTTACTGTCAATGCAAAGCCTTAATAGACGCCTCAAGTGCTTTCATTTTTAGTCTTGAAACCATGCAAGACTGCCCATTCTTGAAATAGAGTAAACGCTTATCACGATCAAGAAACGAAACATTGTAAGGATTGATAACATAAGAACGATGACATTGGACTAGTCTGGAATCTTGCTTAAGAACCTCTGAAAGAAAGCCATAAAATTCTATTCGCTCGTTTTGAGAATGCAAAATCAACTTGTGAGGAGTACTAGAGGTCTCAATGAACAATAGGCTTGAAAAAGGAACCTGCACCTGAGCCTTAGCCGTTGCAAAAATAAATAAGCCCTCTGAGGTTACATTTTCTTGCTCTTCATAAGCATATATAATGGCTCTTTCAATCCTATCTGAGAAATGTTTCATTGACAATTCCTTATCGATAAAATCTAGAGCAGACACCTGATAACGAAAAGAAACTGGCATAAGCTCAGAATGTGTGGTGACAAAAACAATGAGGGCATAAGGGTCACGCTTTCTGATCTCACGAGCAACAGCTAAGCCCTTTTTCTCATCATTTCGAATTTGAATATCGAGAAAGAAAAGCTGATGCCTGCCTCTCTCTGTAACATTTGCCAGAAGCTGGTAGGGCTTTCCATAAACTTCAAAACGATCACAAGTCCAGTGATGCTTATCCAATATCTCTTGAATCTTCATCTCAAGCCTAAACTGTTGGCCTAGATCATCTTCGAGAATAAAAATATTCATTTAGAACCTCCTTATTGCTTTAGCTTATCGTTTTTTTAGGAGACTAAAGCAGCTTTTTGAACAAGTGATAGCTAGAACGCTCTCCTTCATGAACAGTATCTTTTTAGCATCACCATTAAAACCATGACCGTTAAGCTTATTAACTAAAGGTTGTCAATGACTTCTAACCAACTTGTCATTGCAGCGTTTTCAATAGGCCTTAGCGAATCACGCGCCTCAAACAATTTTTTTACCACAGATAATATACTAGCACGAGCCGCAAGTCATACCTCTTTGAGAGAGAGCTCTTAACGACTATCACTTTTGTTTGACAAGTCATCAGCTATCAATCCACACACTGATCTCCTTGCACAGACATTCTAACACAAAGCTAGGGAGCAGGGAGTTAAAATCTTAAATGGTACTGATTATGTCTTAAATGGTAAATAAGGAAAACTAACAATGGCTAGTCAGGTTACTGAGGCTATCTGATGATTAGCTGCTTGTAGCTATACCTTCTCCAAGCAATAAGTTTCTAGAATTATTGGTAACAAATACATTAGGTATCCGGGATATTCTGTCATTTATTTTATCATAAAAACAATCTTTTTATCATCAAAACAGGTAATTGTTATTATTATTAATCACTTTGAGTGATTTGAAGTAAGCTAGATCTTCAGCTAAACCTTATGACACTAAACACAAAAAGCCCCCTAAGGCAGCTAAAACACCAGCCTAGGGGCAAGATTCAAGAGAGTCACTCTATACTTTTAGACCATTTCAATTTGCAGGTATTTACAATTTGTTGCAGCCTCTAAATGATAAAACTGATGAGCAGAGATACTGATCAATCCGCCTGCTTTCATGTCATGAGCCTGATCCGTAAGACTAACCAGCAACCTTCCTTCTAAGACAAGCAGGAGCTTACCTTCAGGGCTTGATTCGTTACTAATCGTCTCTCCCTGATACATGGCATATAAAACAACAGATTGCTTAAAGCCTAGGCTTTGATGAAGCGAACGACTAGCTATTTGGTCATCATGATACCTTACTAATTCTAATAAATCAGCCAACATGCTAAGCCTCCGGCTTTACAACAACTAAAAGCATCTGGAAGGCTTCCTTAGCAAATAAGCTATGAGGAATATTAGCAGGCATGATGATCGTCTCGCCAGCAGCTACCTCATAACAGGCTTCTCCAATAGTAATGTCAACTACTCCACTTAACACGTTAACCATTGCATCTCCCGGTGATGAATGACGACCGATTTCTTGTCCTTTATCTAATGAAAACAGGGTTATGCCCAAATCTTTTCTTTGAACTAGTGTTCGACTTAATATTTGATCCTCTTCAATTGGCACTTCTGCCTTTAAATCAATGACTGTGCTTGTTGGAATTTTACGAATCAATGACATGTCACTTCTCCTTTACCATTATTCTAGTTATTTTTGACTTACAGCGGCAATATAACACAGCTTTCTTCCAGTTTTGTTGAAGAAATGACGCATCTTTAAAAACTGCTTTCGATTTTCTTTTTTCATGCCGCGCAGCATAATACGAATCGCAGCGACAACCCCTTCATCTTTAATCATGCCAAGCGGGGACATGAGCGTCATATTACCATAGGAGTAATTGACTGCTGTGAAGCCACTCTTTACCAGCAATTGTCTCCAGGCATCTAACTGCAATGGCGATACGTTCACATTAATCGTATCTCTTAGTTGCTCTATAATAGCCTTTGTTTCATCAGCTTCATAGGAAACATCATGCGTTAGTAGGCGACCACCCGGCTTTAAAACACGCCAATATTCCTTAAGTGCTTTTTCCTTTGCAGCATCATTCAACATGGTTAGCATAGCTTCGTTAATAACGATATCAAAGCTATTATCTGCAAAAGGCAGCTTCAAGGCATTAGCTTGGGTAAGGTGAATATAGTCTTGCATTTGTGCTGCCTCAATAGCCTTTCTTGCCTCCGCCAGTACCTTGGTATCCAAATCTACTGCTGTAATATGACACTGATAAGTCTGCGCCAGCTCAATGGAGGTCGTGCAACGGTTGCAGGCCACTTCCAAGACCTTGCAATCACTCGAAAACTCTCCTTGCTGAACCAGCCAATTCGTCGCCTCAACACCGCCAGGCCGTAGTCGTTTCTTTCCCAGTCGAGCTAAAAACTGGTGACCAACTTCTTTTTGAGACATCACATGCCCTCCTATTTGCTCTGCTATATATCATCACTTAGAATAAACTAACTGTTAACAAATTGATCAATAAATGATTACTACAACTATATCACACTTAAAGCATATCCTCAATGAAGCTTAAGCATTTCTGATGATTGTTTTTATGATAAATCATAGAATTGGCTCATATTTCTTGTGCTATACGACCTTTTGACTTGCTATTATTTTTTAAATAATATATAATCTAGTTATCAAAACTAGATAAAGAGGTTTTAGTAATGGAATATGATAAGCTGCCCAGCTGGAAGGATTTACCTGATTTGGAGTTATACTTAGATCAAGTGTTACTCTATGTCAATCAGGTCACACAATTGAGTCAAGCCACAGACCATAAGCTACTGACTGCTTCAATGATCAATAACTATGTCAAACATGGCTATATTGATAAACCTATTAAGAAAAAATATCAAAAAAAGCAGGTTGCCCGCTTAATTGCTATTAGCATTTTGAAAAATGTATTTCCTATTCAAGATATTAGTCAGGTCTTGACGAGCCTACAAGCAGCCTCCAGCTCAGAGGTCTTGTACGATACCTTTGTCAACTATTGGAATAATGGCCTTACCCAATCAACGCCTGAAATTATTAGCTATGCTTGTCAAACCGTCAAGGACTATCAGCACACAATGAAGCTTTCAAGAGAAATGGAGGATACCAAGCATGAACCAAACCTTTAAACAAAGTCTCCCACTATCAGTTAATGAAGAGGTCGCAAATAGTGTGACACACGCTATTGGAGCAGCTGCTATGCTGATACTGCTACCCATCACTGCTATTTACTCTTACCAGACTTATGATCTCAAGGCTGCCGTTGGAGCATCTATTTTTATCATCAGCTTATTTCTCATGTTTTTATCATCAACGATTTACCATTCCATGTCCTATGGAACAACTCACAAATACATTTTACGTATCATTGATCATAGCATGATTTATATTGCTATTGCTGGTAGCTATACACCTGTTGCCTTATCCTTGGTTGAGGGCTTGTTGGGCTATGTGATTATCATACTCCAGTGGGGAATCACACTTTTTGGGATTTTGTATAAAATTTTTGCTAAAACGATTAATGAAAAGTTCAGTCTTGCGCTTTACATTATTATGGGCTGGTTGGTCGTTTTTATCCTGCCGGTGATTATCCAAAAGGCCAGTCTGCCATTTGGAATCTTGATGCTACTAGGTGGCTTATCCTATACTGTCGGCGCAGGCTTTTATGCTAAAAAGAAGCCCTATTATCACATGATCTGGCACCTTTTTATCCTTTTAGCCTCTGCTTTACAGGTTATTGCCATTATTTTCTATATGCTGTAAAAAGTAGCTGTTGCTACTTTTTAAACGCGAGCGCTTGCTTACCCCCAGACACCTGGCTTGATTCATGCTATAATAAAGGGCAGTAAATAGTTGAAGGGATCAAAGCAATATGAAAACGGTACATATTTTTTACAATCCTAATTCAGGAAAACCAGAAAATGACCTGGCTGAAAAGGTCAAGCATTATCTGATTCAAAATGGTTTTTCTGAAGACAAGGTTCAGATTATTACCCCCAAAAATGCTGATCAAGCCTTTCAATTAGCCAAAAAATCCTCACAGGATCATATTGATCTAGTCATTCCTCTAGGCGGAGATGGGACACTTAATAAAATTATTGGAGGTGTTTATGAAGGTGGTGCTCATTCTGTTATTGGACTCGTACCGTCGGGCACTGTCAATAACTTTGCAAAGGCCTTAAACATTCCACTCCAGCTAACTGAGGCACTTGAGACGATTTTATCTGGCACGATTAAAAAAGTAGATATTTGCAAGGTAAACAAGGGCTATATGATTTCTAGCCTAACCTTGGGTCTGCTTGCTGATATTGCGGCTAATGTGACTACAGAAGAAAAACGAAAATTTGGCCCTTGGCCTTTTTAAAGGATAGTATTAAGATACTAAAACGAAACCGCACATATGCAATTAGCTTAATTAGCCATCATCATGTTCTTCACTTGAAAACCAAATTCTTATTGATTACCACAACCAATACTATAGCAGGTCTTCCATCGTTTTCACCAGGTGCACAAGCTGACGATGGCTTGTGTCAAGTTTACACGATGAGCCAGCTATCATTTCTGAAATGCTTGCGCCATATTAGAGACTTTAGACGGGGGGATTTTTCCAAGGTAAAGGAGATTAGCCATTTTCAAGCTGATTCTCTAAAGCTATTGCCACAATATCAGCGTCAATCAGCCATTCCTAGAACTCGCATTGATGGCGATAAGGCTGATGATCTCCCTGTTGAATTGAAGGTTATTCCAAAAGCGATTTCCATTATTGTTAGCCAGTAAAAAAGTGCCCTAGGGCACTTTTTGATATAGATTCATCTCCAAGCTGAGTTTTAGAAAACTAAGCTATAGCTATAACGTTAGCTGTGGCTTCTTCTTGCTGGCTTGCAGTACTCTTTTCTTGTCTTAACAGCTAGCTCTTTCATAATATCGGCTTTAACAAAGAAGCTATCTGACTAGTCCGATCTTCTATTCTCAGGACAAACAGCGAGAAAGGGGATTTTCTTTGAATCCTAGAGAACCTTAGCTATCTCTGTGTCTCATTGTAAGTGCAGCTCTATTGACTGATGCCAGCTATAGCAATAAGCCCAGTCGCATATTATAAAGGATTATCAGGCGATTTAGCTTGACACTCTTATATCTTTATTGCTTCTTCTAAGGTTCCTTTAATAGCTTTAGCTGCTGAATGACCACAGGCATTAGCAGCAACCTTAGAGGCTTCTACCTTATCAGAGGCTGTCTCAATAAGTTGTCCACCCTTTTCTTGGATATAATGGTTCAACTCCTCAATAGTTTCAGAGCCTTCCTTTAAGAGCTCTTTCTTTTTGGCTGAGGATAAGCTTAAATATGTCACAGCAATTGCTGCTGAACCAAGAAGTAATCCTAAGCCGATTCCATAGCTTTTTTTCATCATCAACCCTACTTTCTATGACCTTCCTTAATCATCTTTTTAGCTAATTTTACAGCTGGTACTACTAAAAGCACCAATTGTAAAAGATCCATATACTTGATTTTTCGTCGTTTTTTCACCATGTGCTATTTCCTTTTTCTTGTTTGCACCATACAATCGTCTTTTATTGCGCAGTGCCAGAGACTGCCTGATTAGGCAGCGTAAGCTAAGAACTATCAGCGTGTCAGACTAGTCTAGATACAGCTAAGCACTAGCTTGATTACGATAATACTTACCGCTAGGCCATAAGCTCAGCTATCATCAAATCTAAAGTGACAACGCTTTTTATTTATTATATTGTCATTTTACTAAAATACACAATTATCGTCAATGCTTTTGCTTTAGGCAGCAAAAATGCCCAAGATAAAGACCTTGGACATCTGCTACAATGACGTTAATTGATTGAAATCCCAAATATCAGTTACCCAGCCCTCATAAAACTCCGGCTCATGGCAAACCATCAAAATAGAGCCTTTATAGACTTGCAAGGCGCGTTTTAACTCCTCCTTAGCATCTACATCTAAATGATTGGTTGGCTCATCTAGGATTAAAACATTGTGCTCACGATTCATTAAGAGACAAAAACGAACCTTGGCTTGCTCACCACCCGAGAGCCCCTGAATCTGGCTTTCAATATGCTTAGAGGTTAGACCGCAACGAGCTAAGGCTGCCCGAACCTCTGCTTGATTTAAAGCAGGAAAAGCGTCCCATACTGCTTCTAGTGGCGTTTGACGCTTAACACCTGCAGTTTCTTGCTCAAAATAACCAAGCTCCACGAAATCTCCTGTTTCCACCTCTCCTGACAGTGGCTGAATAATGCCAAGCAGGCTCTTTAGGAGGGTTGACTTACCAATACCATTAGCACCGATAATTGCAACTTTTTGATGACGCTCAAATGTTAAGTTCAAGGGATCTTTTGTTAGGGGTCTGTCATAGCCGATGACAAGCTCCCTTGTTTGGAAAATAAAGCGGCTTGGTGTTCTTGCTTCCTTAAACTCAAAGCTTGGCTTTGGTTTTTCTGCCTGAAGCTCAATGATTTCCATTTTATCAAGCTTCTTTTGACGGGACATAGCCATATTGCGAGTAGCTACTCTGGCCTTATTACGATTGACAAAATCCTGTAGCTCTGCAATCTCTTTTTGCTGACGCTCATAGGCTGCCTCTAGCTGAGCTTTTTTCATCTCATAGACTTCCTTAAACTGATCGTAATTTCCAGAATACCTAACCAAATTCCGATTATCAACATGATAAACAATATTAATGACATCATTTAAAAAAGGAATATCATGTGAAATGAGCACAAAGGCATTGTCATAATGCTGTAAATAGCGCTTTAACCACTCAATATGCTCAGCATCAAGATAATTGGTCGGCTCGTCCAGCAGCAAAATATCTGGCTTCTCCAGTAACAGCTTGGCCAGCAGAATCTTGGTTCTTTGCCCTCCAGATAAGGAGGTCACTTCTGTTTCCATCCCAAAATCCATAACTCCTAAGGCACGCGCAACCTCATCAATCTTAGCATCTAGGGTATAAAAGTCCCTGCTTTCAAGACGGTCCTGTAGCTCTCCGACCTCCTCCATTAAGGCGTCGACATCAGCTGTCTCCTCTGCCATAGACATGTAAATGGCATTGATACGCTCCTCTGTTTTGAATAGCTCATCAAAGGCTGTCCTAAGAACATCACGCACAGTTTGACCAGGTTCTAAAACGGTATGCTGATCCAAATAGCCTGCTGTAACATACTTTGACCATTCAATCTTACCAGCATCAGGCTGCAAGTGACCAGTAACAATACTCATAAAGGTGGACTTGCCTTCTCCATTTGCTCCTACTAATCCAATATGCTCGCCCTTTAAAAGACGAAAGGAAACATCTTCAAAAATGGCACGATCACCAAATCCATGACTTAACTGCTTAACTTCTAATATGCTCATGATTACTTTCCTTTATTGTCATCAAAAAAGCCGTTAAAACGGCTTACACTCTCTCAATTATGGCAAAAATGCAGCCTTTTGTCAATGAAGGCTGAAAAAGCCTACGTCATACGCATGAAAGATTTTTAGCAAGAACAGAAGGTTTTTTGCATTTTAATGTTCAGCTATTTCAAATATGTCTTATTATTTTATAAATTTTACTATAGGGAAAGCCTTGAAAGTGCCTGCTTTAATTTATACTATCATTCGGAAAGAACTGTTTCGCTCGTTTGTTGTGGAAAGCCGCTCACAACAAAGACATAGAGAGTCTATGACAACAAGAGCTACACTTTAGCAAGTCTTGACCGACATGCTTTATTGCCCAGTCTAATTCATTAAAAAGCGAACAGGTCTAGCTTTCGGAATTTCAGAAAACTAGGCCTGTTCATTTGTTCTATTTTGAGGCAGCCTTTTGTTTCGGCCTCGTCTGTTTCAAGGTTTTCAGATCGAACTTAAGGACAAAAAACACTCTCCTGTATCAGCTAACCTTATCATTCATTATAAAGGAAAATGATTTCTAATACAAGGAAATACCGTTATTTCATTAAAAATAACTAAAAATAGTTTGTCAAATCATTAGTTATTAATAGGCTTAGATAACAAAAATGATGATACTGCTAGCAAGGTTAGCTCAACCAAGCCTATTACTCGCTTCTTGCTTTTTTACTGCCTGCCTTAATTGCTTAAAAACAGGGTATAAGAGAGGCACAGCAATAACGGTCACAAGGGCAGTACCAAGACTGCCACCAATTTTGCCAAGTGCTGCCCACAAAGCAACAGACAGGGGTAACTGGGCGCCAAAATAAGCAATCAAGCTATATTTCACAAGATTCATGACTAATTTTGCTGCTGCTGCTAATAAGCCAATTGCTACAATAATCATCGGTTTATCAACTGATTTCAGAAGTTTCTCATAAATCACATGAAGCAGGTAACAAACCACTAAGGCTTCAAGCACTGTTATCCAGACCACAGCCGCATAGCCATTAATCATATCAAACAGTCCTAGACCAATGGCTGCCACCAAAGCTGCCCTTCTAGCACCATACAATAAAACAGCCACCACCACTAAGGCATTCCCTAGGTGAATAAATTGGGCTCCAACTGGAATACGCAGCAGCTCAACCGATATAAAAATAAGAGCAGCAAATAGGCTAAGCTCGATCTGATCAGTCAATCGTTTTGATGTCATCTTTTTCCTCCAATAATCCTCTAAACGCGGCTCCCAAGCTGCCCAATTCTACTTCGTAGGCAATTCCAAGTGAAAGCTCTCGATTTAGCGCAACAGTAGCCGCTAATGACTTGTCTAAGAAGCTAATAACCATATCCAACAACTCATCAATAGCAAGCCTGTGAAAATACCCAGCGCTAACAATAGCAGAGACAAGATCACCTGTCCCATAGAAATGATAAGGGTACCGTTTTCCAAAATGATAGCTAACCGTCTCTGTTGCCTTTTGATAATAAGCAAAGCCGATGTGCTGATCATCAAAGGATATACCAGTAAGGACAATCTCTCTAGGTCCTAGTGTAGCTAGCTTAGACAATAGCCTCTCCAAATCCTCTCTGCTATAGGTCTCCCCAAAATAAGGAACATCAGCTAACAAACAAGCTTCCGTCACATTTGGCAATATCAGCTGTGCAGCTTGAGCGAGCAATCTCATTGCCGATAAGTGCTGCGAGGTTAACTGCGCATACATGCTTCCCTTGTCAGCCATAATAGGATCTAGCACAAAGGGAAGCTGTTGCTTTTTGATGTAATCAAGAATAATCAAAGCATCATCAGGACGGTACAAATAACCGGAAAAAAAGCCATCAAAGGCAAGACCCGCTTGAGACCAAGTCGTCAAAAATGGCTTTAGTCCCTCTGACGTGCTCTGAATATAAGGCGTCTTAGCAATTGCAGTGTGGCTTGATAACAAACAGGTTGGAAGAATGGCCTGTTCAATCTGGCAAGCCGCCATAATGGGAATACTAGCAGACAGAGCAACCTTGCCAACTCCGACAATATCATTTGCAACAATAACACGTTTTAACAACCAATAAGCTCCTTCATTTCTTTTTTTACTATTGTAAGAAAATCCTTGATGAGATACAATAAGGATAGATTTCATCTGTATGGGGACACTTATGACAAGTAAATATCAACAAATCATTGCAGACCTAGAGTTGGCCATGCAATCAAACCAATTCAAAAAGGGAGAGAAACTCCCTTCTATTAGACAATTAAGTCAACAGTATCACTGCAGCAAGGATACAGTGCAAAGAGCACTTTTAGCCTTACAATACAAGCGCCTCATTTATGCTATTCCAAAAAGTGGCTATTATGTGCTTGGTAAAATTGAGGAAAAGCAGCATTCCTTTGAGCTAAGCCTTGAGGATTATAATCAGTTGGCCTATGAGGACTTTCGGCTCTGTCTAAATGAAGCCCTAGACGGTAAAGATTCTGATTTATTTAACTACTATCATAAGGCTGAGGGACTTGAGGAGCTGCGAGAGGCTTTGCTGCCTTATTTGGCTGATAATGGGATTTACGCTAACAAAAATCAGCTGCTAATTACCTCGGGTACACAACAGGCCCTTTACATTTTAGCTCAAATGAGATTTCCCAATGGCCGCCATCACATTCTCCTTGAGACACCGACCTATCACCGAATGGAGCAGCTAGCGACTTCCTTAGGCTTACCCTATCAAACCATTGAACGTGATGTCAACGGTATCAATCTTCATCAGCTTGAAAGCATCTTTAAAACCGGACAAATCGCTTTTTTCTATACTATTTCTCGATTTTCAAACCCTCTTGGCCTCTCCTACAGCAAAAAAGAAAAGGAAAGCATTGTTCGGCTGGCAGAGCAATACCAGGTTTACATCGTAGAGGACGATTATCTAGGGGACTTTGCATCGCATAGTGAGCTTCCGCTACACTACTACGACACTCAACACCGGGTCATTTATCTGAAATCATTTTCAATGAGCGTCTTTCCTGCCCTGCGCATTGGAGCCTTGCTTTTACCTGATGATCTCAAGGAAGGCTTTTTGTTACAAAAGTCAATGATTGACCTTGATACCAACCTGATCATGCAAAAGGCACTAGCATTATATTTAGCAAATGGTATGTTTCAAAAAAACCTAAAGCAAATGAGGCAATTTTTCAACAATAGAGCGCATAACTTACTAGATTTTCTACAAAAACACCTTCCTAACCTAGCTTATCAGCTCACTCCTCAAGCACTGATTATTCAATTAGATAAAGCATTCAATCGCAAAAAGCTTCTTAAACCACACCACACCCAAATCATCTCAACAAGAAAAGCAAGGTATATGCTTCTAACAATCAGTCCTGATATGCCATCTAAGCTGCTCGACTTGTTTTCAGTGACACATGAAAAGACCCAAGAATAGCTCATTGGGTCTCAGTGTCACAAAAATGTCAATAGCTATTTGATTTGCTCGAATCGTAAATGAACACTAATGCTATCGCCGTAACCGTTTCTCTCCAAATCTCTTTGGAGCCGGTAAGCAATATAATGCTCTGCAATAGTCATGTAGCCTGCGTCAATCAGACGATTTTCAACAAGTGATTGAATCATATTAATCGTCGGACGCTCCGCCTGCACCTCTTCTAGATCAATAACAACCTTTTTAGTTACCTGAGCTAGATGCTGTCTCCAGCTGTCATCAATCACATAAACTGTTCTTGCTGCCTTGATCAAAGCCTGATAAATCTTATCCGGATCAAAGTCTGCCAGCTGACCGTCACGCTTAATAATTTGCATAAGAGCGCCTCTTTTCATTTAGTTTCATTGCTTACATTCATTATGCAAATGTTTTCATCATTTGTCAAGCTATTAGGCTCCTATGCCTCTTAGGGATTATCAGTCAAAAGAAACACTAGGATCAAATAAATTGTCCTGTGCTGGTCGGACAAGCCCACGCTCGTGCAAGGTCTCTGCAATCTGAACAGAATTCCAGGCTGCGCCCTTGAGCAGATTGTCAGATACCACCCACATGTGAATGCCCTTTTCAACATCTAAATCCTTACGAAGCCTTCCTACAAAGGTCTCACGACTGCCAACAGCATTAACGGCCTGTGGGTATCGTTGCACTCCGGTATCGTCCTCTAAAACAGCACCCGGAAATTGTGCAATCGCCTCCTTAACAGCTTCGATAGTAGCTACTGCCTTGGTTTCAATGTAGATAGATTCTGAATGGGCTGATAAAACGGGTATACGAACACAGGTCGCAGACACCTTAATCGTATCGTCCTCCATGATTTTTTTCGTTTCATTTGTCATTTTCATCTCTTCATAGGTGTAGTCATTTTCAGTGAAACGATCAATCTGTGGTAAAGCATTAAAAGCAATTGGATAATGTCTCTTGTCACCAGCTGACGGTAAAACACTTGCCTCCACCTCCTTAGGAGACAAGCCCTGGTTAATAACCTGGTCATACTGAGCTAGGGTCTCACGAATCGCTGATTGACCAGCACCTGAAACAGCCTGATAGGTGGAAACAATAATACGCTCAAGACCCCACCTTTGACGAATAGGCTCCAGCGCTATCATCATTTGAATCGTAGAGCAATTAGGGCAAGCAACAAGGCCTTGATGTGTATCAAGAGCGTGAGCATTTACCTCAGGAACAACAAGTGGAACAGCTGGGTGCTGACGAAAATAAGAGGTATTGTCAACCACAACAGCACCTGCCGCAACAGCATAAGGGGCATATTTTGCAGAAACATTGCCTCCTGCTGAAAAAAGGGCTAGATCAATGCCTTGGAAGGCTGCTTTTGTTAGCTCCTCAACAACAAAATCCTCTCCCTTAAATGAGAGGATTTTTCCTGCTGAACGTGCAGACGCTAATAATTTAATAGCTGAAATAGGCAGACTTGACTCCTCCAGCATCTTAATCATTTGCTGACCGACAGCGCCTGTCGCTCCAACCACTGCTACTGTATACCCCATAGATCGACCTCACTTTAACTGATGATATTGCAAAAAATGATATTGGACCTATTATAGCCTATTTCATCACAAAAGAAAAGCAAGCTAGAAGCCAGAACAAACGCATGAAGAAAATCATTTATTGAAAAAGTTGTGAAAATAGCAAAATATCCATTTTAGAGTATTTTGACAGAGTGTTTCCTGAATTTTTATATTTTTCCTCTATAAACTTTTCTTGAAAAATTTCTCCCGACTTTATCACTTGTTTTAGTCCACACCTTACTCAACCCCTTGGTAGAGTAAGGTTTTTTAATAAATTTTAACGCTTTTTCTTGTTGTGTATGGTTATATATGTTATAATAAACTATGGCTTTTATTAAAACAACAACGAATAAAGAAGGTAGGACGCATGTCTACCTTGTAGAAGGGTATCGTAAAGATGGTAAGGTCAAACAGCGTATCCTTAAAAATTTGGTCTCTTAGATGAGCTTGAATTGGAAGAACCAGGGATTCTTGAGCGTCTTAAGCGCGAAGCTAAAGAAGATACTTTAAATAACCCTAAGGTACTCCAGGTTTCCTATGACCTCCTTGCCCCCATGAACCAACCGGATCAATCTTATGGTTGGATGGTTTTGGATAATCTCTTCGAATCTCTGGGGCTCACAGCCTTTTTAAAGGGTATCAAAACGAAGTCTGAGTATGACTTAGTGCAAGTGCTAAAGCTATTAGTTTTTCAGAGAATTCTCCGACCAGATAGTAAACTTGCCACCTATGCCTCTCAAGCAGACTTATTTGGCCATTGGGACATCAGCTTAAATGCCATTTATCGCTCCTTGAACAAATTGAACACCTTGAAAGATGATCTTCAACATCATCTTCACAAGGTAGTGAGTCAGATGATCAAACGTGAAGCCAGTCTCGTTTTCTACGATGTCACCAATTATTATTTTGAGACAGATATTCCAGATAACGAGTTGGTTTCAGAAAATGGAGAGATACTACAAGAAGGGCTTCGAAGACGTGGTCCGAGTAAGGAACACCGTCCAAAACCCATTGTGCAATTAGGACTCTTTAGGGATACCAACGGTATTCCGATTAGCTATAAACTGTTTCGAGGTAATCAAACCGATCCTGTTACCTATCTTCCAGCGGTTGAGGAAGTCAAAAAACAATTTGGAATTGAGCGGTTAATTGTAGTCGCCGATAAGGCGATGAATAGTATGGCTAATGTTTCAGAAATGCTCAAGCAAGAAGATGGCTGGCTCTTCTCACAGAAACATCGCGGACGCCGAGGAGCTCCAAAAGATATTCAAGAACACATCCTTGATTCATCGGATTGGCAATTTAACCCAGAACTTACCTTCGCTAAGAAATCTTATATCCGTGAACGGAAGTTAGGGAATAAAAAATCTTCCCCAGTGGTGTACTGACCCCCAAAAGTTGGACACGACATATTAGTGAAAGGATTTAGTTCTGTATTGCACAGGGCTAAGTCCTTTTAGCTTTGCTTTAATGCGTTTGTTGTTGTAGTAAAAAATGTAATCTGTAATAGCTTGTTCAAGCTCATTAAGGGATTGATAAGTTGTCTCAAGGCCGTAAAACATCTCAGATTTGAGAATACCAAAGAAGGACTCCATCATCCCATTATCTGGACTATTTCCCTTGCGAGACATGGATGGACGAATGCCTTTAGTCTCCAAAAAGTGATGATAAGACTGATGTTGATATTGCCAGCCTTGATCGCTGTGGAGAATCGTTCCATTGTACGAATCCGCTGGAAAAGCCTTCTCAAGCATGGTTTGTACTTGCTTCAAGTCAGGCGATCGAGACAGGGTGAAATCAATAATCTCACTGTTATAGCCGTCAAGAACAGGCGATAGATAGAGTTTCCCCTCAGGTAAGGTAAATTCCGTCACATCGGTATAGCACTTCTCGTAGGGCTTAGAACCTTCAAACTGACGTTTAATCAGATTATCAGCCTTTTTGCCAACCTCACCTTTGTAAGAAGAATACTTGCGCTTACGACGGATACGAGCTTTTAAGCCCATGACAGTCATCAAACGTTGTACTTTTTTGTGATTGACGATAAAACCACGATTTCTTAGTTCCAGATGAATGCGACGATAGCCATAATTGCCATGATGTTCATCATAGATGCCTTGAATGAGCTCCTTTAAGTCCATGTCCTTATCTTCTTGAGCTAGTTGCTTGACTTGATAATAATAGGTTGACCGCGATAAATCAAGGATTTCAAGCAAAGTTGCTAGAGAAAATTGACCGATTAATTCTTGGATGATTTCTGTTGCTCTTTGAGCTTTGCTTCGTCCCTCAACCGGTATTCTCTCAGCTTTTTTAGCACAGCATTCTCCGCTCTAAGGTAGTCTAATTCTTTTTGGAGTCGCTCCAACTCTGTCATTTGTTCTAAAGTCTTCTTTGGTTGACGTCCCATCTTTGGTGGCCTCCCTCTTCTTTTCTCAAGAATAGTATAGCCGTTTTTCTTGTATTGCGCTATCCACCTTGAAAGCATACTAGAATTTGGTAAAGCATAGTCTAAGGACGTCTGTTTTTGAGATTGACCATCAATCAGAACTTTATCTATTATCTCTTGCTTCAGTTCTGGAGAATAATAACTATTCTTACCTTTTTGGACAATGGCTAACCCATACCTGTCAATCAGGCGAATCATGTATTTGAGGTCAGATTCTGCAATACTAAACTTTTCTGATAAGCATTTAATGGACTTTCCAATGTGCCGTAGCTCATAGATTTGAACCTTGTCTTCATAACTCAATGTCATAAAAATAGCCCCCCAATTGTTAGATTTTATGTCTAACTTTTGGGGGGCAGTTCAGTGGTTCAAGAGAAGGTTCTCATCACTTGGTCTAAAAAATATGCCGACCGGGAGCGCATTCGTCGTGAAGGTGCTTTAGACTATGCCAGTCAGTTAACCAATGCGGAGCTTTTTCGTAGAACCAGTAAAAAGGGAGGCAAGAAATACCTAGAGCTCCAATATTTGGATAAAGAAACTGGCGAGGTTAAACCCTACTCTCCTTTGATTACGATTGATCAAGAACAGGCTGATTTTGATGCTCAGTTTGATGGGATTAATGTGCTTGTCACGAGTGAAATAGAAATGACTGATGAGGAGATGTTAAATGCCTATAAAGAGCTAGCCAAGATTGAAGATTGTTTCCGTGTGACGAAAACAGAACTGGAAAGTCGTCCTGTTTACGTTTGGACGGAAAAACACATTCAAGCTCACTTTCTAACCTGTTTCATTGCTTTAGTTCATCTACGCCTCCTTCAACATCAGATAGATTGGCAGATGAGTCCTGAACGTATCATTACTGCCTTAAACAGTGCCAAGGTAACACCGTTACAAGATAACTACTACAGACTTCAAGAAAGCCTTGATATGCAAGAGTTAAACAGACTGCTAGGAATTGAATGGGCGAAGGGAATCGTTAAGTTTGAAGAGCTCAAACATTACGCTAAAAATCCATATACAACACTAAAATAAATTTAAAGACCAGCAAAATCCCTTGGGACACAAGGGGTTAGCTGGTCTTTACTTGTTTTTAAGTGATAAAGTCGGGATTTTGACAGAGTGTTTCCTGAATTTTTATATTTTTCCTCTATAAACTTTTCTTGAAAAATTTCTTTTCTGCAACTATCGCTATGGCTTTCCTATTTTTCAGAACAAGTTTTCGCATTTCAGAAATATCTTGGAAATTTTTCTTCATGCGTTTGTCGTAGCTAGAAGCTTATGGTATGACAGTCAATAGATAAGTTTTTCACATCAGTGCTATTGTTCCATGATAACATACCCCCTTAGAAAAGGCAGTTATGCTATGGATACGATGAGACTCACACCTAACACAGTGAGATGACTAAACATCACAACAAAAAAAGCTGAGAGAAACTCTCAGCTCTCAGGGGCATTCGTATCACGAATGTGATAAAAAGGTTCACACAAATTATCAAAGTCGGCTCCTGCCTTAATGACCTCCCCAGCACAACTGTGATTTAAAAATCACAATCGACTCATCGCATAGGCCTATTATAGCAAACATATCATCTCTTTACAAGAGGGGGGCTATTGTTTTAACCAATAAACCAACGAGCTTTTGATACCAAGGCCTTTGCCTTAGCTGACTTTCTGTGACTAGCTTAGAGCTTGCCTGGGTTTCTTTGAAATCCTGAACAATGTCTGCAATAACAGAGGAACGGTAAAGGTAGGTGGCGCATTCAAAATGATGATAGAGGCTGCGATAATCCAGATTAATGGTTCCAACGACTGCCTTAGAATCATCTGAAATAAAGACCTTAGAATGCACAAATCCCGGACTATATTCGTAGATTTTAACTCCTGAGGTGATCAAGCCTTTATAGTAGGTTTTAGCAAGGGCATAAGGAACAGCCTTGTCAGGCTTACCTGGCATAATAATCCGAATATCCACCCCTCGCTCTGCTGCAAATCTGAGGGCATGCTCTGTTTCGCTATCCAAAATCAGGTATGGAGTCATGATATAAACATATTCCTTAGCGTGATTCAAGATATCAATATAGACATTTCTGCCAATTTTGTCAGTATCAAGTGGTGAGTCTGCATAAGGAATGACATAGCCATCTGAGGCGACCTCCTCTGTATGCTGGGACAGATAAGGCTCCACGATCAGCCTTTTTTCGGTAATTGACCACATTTGTAAAAACATGATCAAAAAGCTATCAACAGCCTCACCCTTTAGCATAAGACCTGCGTCCTTCCAATGCCCAAAGCGTTTGACCTCATTAATGTACTCATCAGCTAGGTTAATACCGCCTGTAAAGGCCACCTCTCCATCAATCACCACAATTTTACGATGATCCCGATAATTGTAGTAGGTTGAAATAAAAGGCGAGATCGGCAAAAAAGACTTTGCTTTGATACCAATGCGTTCAAGTCTGGCAGCATAATCCGCTGATAAGGTCGACAGCTCTAGCATGCCATCAAAAAGAACGCGAACCTCTACTCCCTCTTGCACCTTCTTTTCTAAAATTCCTAAAATTTCTCCCCACATCTGCCCCTCTGCAATGATAAAAATTCTAGAAAAATATAGGACTTAGCCAATAAAAGCTGAGTTTTTAAACCTTCAAAAAAGGCTTCTCCGATGGGAAAGTAGGTGGCTTGAGTCTTGCGATAAATGGGAAAATTCCCACGACTACGCTCTAAATACTGAACGAGGTGATAGGTCGTTGAGGTATGCCCCTTCAACGCCTGTAAAATAGCGTCATCATCTCTCAAGTAAGGAGAGGACAAATCAACTAAATGGTTAATTCGCTGCTTTAGGTCACGATAACCCCAGTCTAATTTAGTGTAAATAAGAAATAAAGAGCCTAGTAAAGGGGCTATCATAATGAGAATCAGCCAGGTCACCCTTGAAATAGCGTCCATATCGCTATTCACCAAGTACAAGACAATTGAAATCGAAAAAATACGCTCAATAATAGCAATTAAAACACGATACTGCTCCATCCAAGCATAGGATTGGCATAAAAAGAAGATTTGCAGAACGATCAAAGCAGCAATAATGGTTGTTCTGCTGAAAATCCCCCTCAGCAAGCCTTTTTTCCCTTTATGGAGCAGGTATCTTACTTTTTTATTCTTTTTGATAGTCAACCCTCCAGCTTTATTTTTTCTTATTATATCATAAAACTGGAGGTCATGATTTAAGTCGCTGCTAAAAGTTTCAGCAATTGGTGCAAGCATTAAAAAAAGACCTCAATACTTCTTTTACAACTTGTAATCCTCACAAAACCTACTGCTTTAACAACCAAAAAAAGATTGAAGGAGACATGCTTCCCCTTCAATCCAAGTCTCATCAGGTGATGAGATTAATTATCTGATTTCTTTTTAAATAAGCCTAGAGATAGGCTAGCTAGTAGCATACCTAAGCCTGCTAATAACGATGAGCCCTATGCCTGCTCTGAGGTTTTAGGAAGCTCATGGCTATGTGCTGGAGCCATTGGTTTGCTGCTATCTGGTGTCATGGCTAGTGACTGCTGATCTGCTTTGCTATTATCAGAAGACTGATCTTGATCAGTAGAACCATTGCCCTTAGGCTGCTGCTCTGGCATTGGTGTCTCAGGCTGTTTGTCGTCTTTAATCTCTGGTTCCTTTTGGTTTAAAAGGTCTGTAAGAGCAATCGCGTTAAAGTTGCCAAATTCATCTTCAACAATTAATGTCAAGGCAGCAATATTAACCTCTACCTCCTCACCTGACAGCTCTGACATCACCGTTGCTGGAATGCTAAATGAGCCGTCCTCAGCCATTGGGAAGTAGTTCACCACAATATCTGCTTCCTCTCCTTCTCCAATCTCGACAATATGGCCAACCTGAATACGGTAGGCTGAGAATTTAGCAGTGTCGATCTTAAGTGTTCTGGTAGATTCGTCATAGGAAGCTGATTTTGGTAGCTCTGGTAGGCTTGTTTTCACTTGAACCTTAAAGTCTTGCTTTTGAGCCTCAGCACCATCTGCTACAGGAGTATACCAAACGCGATAGGTATAGCTACCATCTGCTACAGGCTGATCATTGGCGTCTTTTCCACTCCATTTTGTATGCTCAAAGCGATACGGTAACACAACACCCTCTTGATAGTATTTCTGGGCTGAAGAAACACCACTTTCCCAAACGATTTGTCCATTGTGATCAAGAACCTGAGCTTTAATATCCTTAACGCTTCTTAGGAATACCCCTTGGAAGAGAATAAAATCCTTATTACCATCATCATTTGGAGAAATCAAGAAGGTTCTATCTGCCTCTTTTGCTATTAAATCCTTTTGATCAGCTGACTCCTGTGTTCCTAAAATAATATATCTTTCTGCCTCAGGGCCTAACTCATTGACCGTTCCATTTTTGTATCCTGTGCCAAGAAATATGGGCTGACCTGACCAATCAAAGCAGTTAGCTTGCTGAATTTCTCTGGTAATATGTATTTACCTGTTTCAGGATCTTGCTCAAGCTTTTGATAAAAGGCACCCTGCTCAAGCGTCTCATAAATAGGAGTATCTAAGGCTGGCAAGTTAGCAAAATCACCCCTAAAGCCACTAAATGGAATACTCATCAATTCTTCCTTAGTGTCTAAATTGTCTGTGAAACGGACAAAGCCTTCAAGGAAGTAGCCATTTGGCATTGCTTTTAACAATTCAGCAGCGTAAGCCTTAGCGTCAACAGAAACTTGAATATGCTGCTGGTCCTCGGTGATATTAATTTCCTGCCACTCTGAATCCTTTAATGCTTTTGGCTGCAAGGTGAAGTGACCATCTTTAGTTTGATCAGTGATTAGGTTGACTTGGAAATAAAGCTTTTTAGGCCCTTGATTTTTCGATAGGGCATTAACATTTAGATTAATGACAAATTCATCTGCAATGTTCCCCAGATTGATTTTAGGGTTTTGCTTCTGATCAGTAAGGTAATAGCTGGCTGCTAGTGCCTTTTGACCATCTACCTCACCAGCACCCTGCTGGCGTGGAGAAATATAAGCCTTGTTTTCTGTGCTATAAAGTGTTCTTGCTGAGCTCATCAACACAGCTCTAACAAGCTGAGAAAGCTCCTTATCAGAAAGCTCTGGGAATTTCTCTTTGTAAGCTTTATGTAGCATGGCCACAAGCCCTGACACCATAGGTGTTGACATGCTTGTACCAGTCTTGTAATCATATTGGTTACCATGAACTGCAGAGTAGACATTGACACCAGGTGCTGAAATATCTGGCTTGATACGACCTTCTGCTGTCACACCCCAGCTGGATTGGCTGATAACGCGGCCACCAGCATTGCTAAGCATTTTCTCATAGGCCTTATTAAATCTAAAGCTTTGACCTTCCTTAAGAGCTTGAGCGTCCTTGTAGCTCATAAAGCCAACAGGAATGTGAGCTTCCTTTGGAATAGAGGCCTTTTCAATCGTAAAGCTTCCTTCAAGCGCATTGTTATTGTAGATAATCACACCGCTAGCACCAGCTTTAACAGCATTTTCAATCTTTTGATAAAAGCTAAGTGAGCCGCCACGTTCAATCAAAGCAACCTTGCCTTTAATATCAAGACCAGTAAAGTGAGAGGCTTCACCGAATTTGGCATCAGCCACAAAGTAATCCTGATCAGCATCAAATGAGTCGCCCTCTGACATAAAGATCGCTAGTTTTTGACTACCGTCTGCGGTCTTAGCATTAACAGACTGGCTAATAGCGTAAACAGGATTGGAAGCCGCAACACTGATAACCTCTTCAAAAATAGCTGGACTATTAAGGGTACCAAAATCAGGATTTGCTGCTAGAGGCTCTCGAGTTCCCATACCAACTGCACTCTCATTACCAGCTCCAGCAACCAACAAAACACCCTTTTCTTGAGCATAGGCTATAGCCTTTTTAACGTCCTCATGAACCGTTGATAAGGAATCCGCTGTTTTTCCAAAGCTCATGCTAATCACTGTAGCTCCTAGATTAACCGCGTCTGTGATCGCCTTAGCATAGGATTTTGCAAATTGATCCCTTTCTGGGGCACCAGTCACCTTCATCAGCATAAGAGAAGCATTTGGTGCAATCCCCTCAACACGAAGGCCATTTCCTGCTGGTGTTTTCCCATTACCTGCTGCTATAGCGGCAGTATGGTTACCATGACCATTATCAGCGGTCAAGCCGCCAATATCATCTGATTGCTTGGTGTAATCGTAGGCAAAAATAATTTTTTCGTTGTACCACTTACCGTATGTGATTTTCTGATCCTGCTTTTTAGCAAGAAATGCCTCTTTAGCAGGAATAGTATCGCTATTTTTTAAGTCCGAATCAAGCTTAAAGGCGTCATGCTCAGGATCAAAGGAAACATCAATAACAGCAATAACCGCTCCGCTTCCCTTTTGTGTTTACTCTTGTAGGGCTTTAGCGTTGACCGAGTCATTCAGTGATAAATTGGTCGGTGCTGTACTCTCTGGGCCTTCTGCAAAGGCTGATATTTCTTTTTCTGTTTTAGCTTCTGTTTCTGAAGTCGCCTGGCTGCTTGAGAATTGTCATCCGTAGCAGTAGCTTCAACAGCTGCAACTGGATTCACTTGTGATACAGAAGCGTCTAAGTCCTGCTGCTCCTCAGCAAATACAGTCTGACTATGAAGCAATAAAATACTTGTTGTAGCCAATGTTAACTGGCATAATAAACTTTTCTTTGAGTGATATTTTTTAGTCACTAATAAAACCTCCATTTGTACCTGACTATAATAATATAACAATATCTCTTTATTAACAATAGATTTGTGAAAAATTAATTTTATCATTTAATATTAAAAGTCAGATTATTAAAAAATATCCCTACCAAAGCAGAATTAAAGCATTAATGATTGTCAATATGACACCTATACTGGTAAAAAAAGATTGTGAATAACGATTAAAATAGTAAAATATGAGCTATTGTTATCAGCTTATCCTTAGACATTAAAAAAGATTGAAGAAACCCCCTTTCTGAAGCTTTCTTCAATCCTGATTCTGGCTATAACAAATAAATCAAAACAATCCTACTGCTGTACCGTCTTCGGTGACGTCCATCTTCATAGCTGCAGGAATCTTTGGCAAGCCTGGCATTGTCATCACATCTCCAGTTAAGGCGACGATAAAGCCGGCACCGGTCTTAGGCACTAATTCACGAATGGTAATGTCAAACTGATCTGGCGCGCCTAGGAGCGATGGATCGTCTGAAAAGCTATACTGGGTTTTGGCCATGCAAACAGGCAATTGATCCCAACCAAACTGGGCAAATTGCTTGAGCTGATTTTTAGCTTTAGGTCCGAATTGCACAGCCCTACCACCATAAATTTCAGTCACAATTGCCTTAAGTTTCTCCTCTAAGCTATCCTTGTCTGCATATAGACGCTTATAGGCTGCGCTTTCCTCTGTAATAGCCTTGACAACAGCGTTGGCAAGAGCAATACCGCCATCAGCCCCCTTGGCCCACACGCTTGCCAATTCAACCGGAACAGCTATTTCTGCACACAATTCTTTTAAGACTTGAATTTCTGCTTTAGTATCTGTCACAAATTCGTTGATAGCTACAACAATCGGAATATTGAATTTTCGAATATTCTCAACATGACGCTTTAAATTAGCAAAGCCAGACCGGACCGCAGCTGTATTTTCAAAGGTTAAATCCGCCTTAGCAACACCGCCATGCATCTTCAAGGCACGAAGTGTTGCGACAATAACAACTGCATCAGGAGCCTTAGGTAGATTCGGTGTTTTGATGTTAAGGAATTTTTCTGCTCCAAGATCCGCTCCAAAGCCTGCCTCTGTAACAGTATAATCTGCCAACCGCAAAGCTGTTGATGTCGCCAGAACAGAATTACAGCCATGAGCAATATTGGCAAAGGGTCCACCATGCACAAAGGCTGGTGTACCATAGATTGTTTGAACAAGGTTAGGCTTGATGGCGTCCTTCAAAATCAAGGCTAATGCCCCTTCTACCTTTAAATCACGCACATATACAGGTGATTTATCGTAACGATAGGCAATCACAATATTAGCTAAACGAGCCTTCAAGTCCTTAAGATCAGTCGCCAAGCAAAGGATAGCCATCACTTCAGAGGCTACTGTAATATCAAAACCGTCTTCTCTTGGGACACCATTGACAGGACTCCCCAAGCCAACAATGACCTGCCTAAGAGAACGGTCATTCAAATCAAGGACACGCTTCCAGATGATACGACGCGGGTCAATACCAAGCTCATTGCCCTGCTGAAGGTGATTATCAATAAGGGCTGATAAAGCATTATGAGCTGTGGTAATAGCATGCATGTCCCCGGTAAAATGAAGGTTAATATCTTCCATCGGAAGAACCTGAGCGTAGCCGCCACCTGCAGCACCACCTTTGATCCCCATAACCGGTCCTAAAGAGGGCTCACGCAAGGCCAGCATGGTTTTTTTACCGATTTTAGTCAAGGCATCTGCCAAACCAATAGACATGGTTGATTTGCCTTCACCTGCTGGCGTTGGATTAATAGCAGTCACTAAAATGAGCTTACCAGGCTTATTGTCCTCTACTGATTTGATTTTTTCAAAGGATAATTTGGCTTTGTAGTTACCGTAAAGCTCCAAATCATCAGCATCAATCCCCACCTTTTTAACGATTTCTGTAATCGGCTTTAAGGGGACACTTTGAGCAATTTCGATATCTGATTTCATGAAAACTCCTTGACTCTTACTTGATAGTGTTATTATATCACACTTCATCTCAAACGTACATTGATTTGTTCTATATACAAAAATGTTCGTTTTTATAATGGTTCTGAAAGGAAAAAAGCTTAGTAGCGTCAGCATTGTCAGTAAAAATAATTTTAATTAGTGATTTTATTTACTATTCTTGCTTTTTCTGATAAAATATGGCTATGAAATTATTAATCACATCAGGCGGAACGACCGAAGCAATAGACGCCGTTAGAGGGATTACCAATCATTCCACTGGCCAGCTAGGAAAGATAGTAGCTGAGACCTTTCTAGCAAAGGGATTTGACGTTACTCTAGTGACAACAAAAACTTCAGTAAAACCAGCACAGCAGCCTCATTTGACCATTCGTGAGGTGACCAATGTTGATCAGCTGATGGCTATCTTAAAAGAGGAGGTTCCTAAGCACGACCTTCTCATTCACAGCATGGCTGTTTCAGATTATAGCCCAGTGTACATGACAGACTTTGATACAGTTGCAGCTGCTGATCATTTACAGACCTTTTTAACAGCAAGCAATAAGGAAGCCAAAATCTCATCGGCAGCTGATTATCAGGTGCTCTTTCTTAAAAAAACACCTAAAGTCATATCCTATATTAAGGAATGGAATCCTAATATAAGGCTAGTCGGCTTTAAGCTATTGGTCAATGCTCCAGCTGAGGAGCTAATTTCAGTGGCACGAGATAGCCTGCATAAAAACAAAGCAGACTATATAGTAGCCAATGACCTAGCAGATATTAAGGCCAATCAGCACAAGGCTTTTCTTGTCAATGACAAAACAGTCTGCTCTGCCAGCACCAAAGAGGAGCTTGCACAATTAATCTATGAAAGGATAATAGCCAATGACTAAGCGAATAACACTTGCGGTCTCAGGTAGTATTTCTGCCTATAAGGCAGCTGATCTCACCAGCCAATTAACCAAAAAAGGCTATGAGGTTACTGTGTTGATGACGCAAGCAGCTACTGCCTTTATCACTCCGTTGACCCTACAGGTCTTATCGAAAAATCCTGTCCATCTAGATGTCATGGCAGAGCACGATGTCAAAATTGTCAATCATATTGAGCTAGCTAAAGCAACAGATCTATTTGTCCTTGCTCCTGCAAGTGCCAATACCATTGCTCATTTAGCCTACGGCTTTGCTGATAATATGGTTACCAGTGTCGCCCTAGCCCTGCCTGAGGCAACACCCAAACTCATCGCTCCTGCTATGAATACTAACATGTACCTTAACCCAATTACTCAGGGAAACATCAAACGCTTAGCTGATCTTGGCTTTCGAGAAATACCACCTAAGACAGCACTCCTTGCCTGCGGCGACAGAGGACCTGGGGCCTTAGCAGATATTGATGATATGGTTACAGCAATTAGTCAGCAGCTAGCAAGATAGCTGGTCACCGATTAGCAATTGCTGTATTATAATATAAAAATTTAATGGAGAATGCAATGAATCATAACAAATCTTCTGAAATCTCTCGTATTGCCATCTTTTTTGCAGTCATGCTGGTTATTCACTTCATTAGTAGCTGGTTTTTTTATATCTGGCCTGTCCCAATTAAACCAACACTCGTCCATATTCCAGTTATTGTTGCTTCTATCATGTATGGTCCGCGCACTGGAGCTATCTTAGGAGGCTTGATGGGGATTGTCAGTGTGATCACAAATACCTTGGTTTTACTTCCAACAAGCCATCTTTTCTCACCATTTGTCACAAATGGTAATCTGGCTTCCTTGATGATCGCTATGCTGCCTCGTATCCTGATTGGGATCACTCCTTATTACTGTTATAAGCTTATCAAAAACGAGCTTGGGCTTGTCCTAGCTGGTCTTGTTGGCTCGCTGACAAACACCATTTTTGTTCTCTCAGGAATATTTATCTTTTTCCCAACAGCCTCTGGTGACAATGTCAAAACGTTTCTAACTACCATTGTATCTGGCAATGCTATTACTGAAATGATTGTTTCAGCTATCGTTACCATTACTCTTATCCCAGCTTTATCCAAGCTCAAAAAATCATAATATTGCTCAAGCTATGAAGCATGCTGTCTGATAAGGATAGCATGCTTTAATGATATGTGACAAGCAAGGAAATTGATCCTTATGTGAAAAAATGATTGGAAGCTATTACAGAAAATAAGTGATTTTTCCTTTTCAACATGATATAATCCCGACTTTATCACTTAAAAACAAGTAAAGACCAGCTAACCCCTTGTGTCCCAAGGGATTTTGCTGGTCTTTAAATTTATTTTAGTGTTGTATATGGATTTTTAGCGTAATGTTTGAGCTCTTCAAACTTAACGATTCCCTTCGCCCATTCAATTCCTAGCAGTCTGTTTAACTCTTGCATATCAAGGCTTTCTTGAAGTCTGTAGTAGTTATCTTGTAACGGTGTTACCTTGGCACTGTTTAAGGCAGTAATGATACGTTCAGGACTCATCTGCCAATCTATCTGATGTTGAAGGAGGCGTAGATGAACTAAAGCAATGAAACAGGTTAGAAAGTGAGCTTGAATGTGTTTTTCCGTCCAAACGTAAACAGGACGACTTTCCAGTTCTGTTTTCGTCACACGGAAACAATCTTCAATCTTGGCTAGCTCTTTATAGGCATTTAACATCTCCTCATCAGTCATTTCTATTTCACTCGTGACAAGCACATTAATCCCATCAAACTGAGCATCAAAATCAGCCTGTTCTTGATCAATCGTAATCAAAGGAGAGTAGGGTTTAACCTCGCCAGTTTCTTTATCCAAATATTGGAGCTCTAGGTATTTCTTGCCTCCCTTTTTACTGGTTCTACGAAAAAGCTCCGCATTGGTTAACTGACTGGCATAGTCTAAAGCACCTTCACGACGAATGCGCTCCCGGTCGGCATATTTTTTAGACCAAGTGATGAGAACCTTCTCTTGAACCACTGAACTGCCCCCCAAAAGTTAGACATAAAATCTAACAATTGGGGGGCTATTTTTATGACATTGAGTTATGAAGACAAGGTTCAAATCTATGAGCTACGGCACATTGGAAAGTCCATTAAATGCTTATCAGAAAAGTTTAGTATTGCAGAATCTGACCTCAAATACATGATTCGCCTGATTGACAGGTATGGGTTAGCCATTGTCCAAAAAGGTAAGAATAGTTATTATTCTCCAGAACTGAAGCAAGAGATAATAGATAAAGTTCTGATTGATGGTCAATCTCAAAAACAGACGTCCTTAGACTATGCTTTACCAAATTCTAGTATGCTTTCAAGGTGGATAGCGCAATACAAGAAAAACGGCTATACTATTCTTGAGAAAAGAAGAGGGAGGCCACCAAAGATGGGACGTCAACCAAAGAAGACTTTAGAACAAATGACAGAGTTGGAGCGACTCCAAAAAGAATTAGACTACCTTAGAGCGGAGAATGCTGTGCTAAAAAAGCTGAGAGAATACCGGTTGAGGGACGAAGCAAAGCTCAAAGAGCAACAGAAATCATCCAAGAATTAATCGGTCAATTTTCTCTAGCAACTTTGCTTGAAATCCTTGATTTATCGCGGTCAACCTATTATTATCAAGTCAAGCAACTAGCTCAAGAAGATAAGGACATGGACTTAAAGGAGCTCATTCAAGGCATCTATGATGAACATCATGGCAATTATGGCTATCGTCGCATTCATCTGGAACTAAGAAATCGTGGTTTTATCGTCAATCACAAAAAAGTACAACGTTTGATGACTGTCATGGGCTTAAAAGCTCGTATCCGTCGTAAGCGCAAGTATTCTTCTTACAAAGGTGAGGTTGGCAAAAAGGCTGATAATCTGATTAAACGTCAGTTTGAAGGTTCTAAGCCCTACGAGAAGTGCTATACCGATGTGACGGAATTTACCTTACCTGAGGGGAAACTCTATCTATCGCCTGTTCTTGACGGCTATAACAGTGAGATTATTGATTTCACCCTGTCTCGATCGCCTGACTTGAAGCAAGTACAAACCATGCTTGAGAAGGCTTTTCCAGCGGATTCGTACAATGGAACGATTCTCCACAGCGATCAAGGCTGGCAATATCAACATCAGTCTTATCATCACTTTTTGGAGACTAAAGGCATTCGTCCATCCATGTCTCGCAAGGGAAATAGTCCAGATAATGGGATGATGGAGTCCTTCTTTGGTATTCTCAAATCTGAGATGTTTTACGGCCTTGAGACAACTTATCAATCCCTTAATGAGCTTGAACAAGCTATTACAGATTACATTTTTTACTACAACAACAAACGCATTAAAGCAAAGCTAAAAGGACTTAGCCCTGTGCAATACAGAACTAAATCCTTTCACTAATATGTCGTGTCCAACTTTTGGGGGTCAGTACACCACTGGGGAAGATTTTTTATTCCCTAACTTCCGTTCACGGATATAAGATTTCTTAGCGAAGGTAAGTTCTGGGTTAAATTGCCAATCCGATGAATCAAGGATGTGTTCTTGAATATCTTTTGGAGCTCCTCGGCGTCCGCGATGTTTCTGTGAGAAGAGCCAGCCATCTTCTTGCTTGAGCATTTCTGAAACATTAGCCATACTATTCATCGCCTTATCGGCGACTACAATTAACCGCTCAATTCCAAATTGTTTTTTGACTTCCTCAACCGCTGGAAGATAGGTAACAGGATCGGTTTGATTACCTCGAAACAGTTTATAGCTAATCGGAATACCGTTGGTATCCCTAAAGAGTCCTAATTGCACAATGGGTTTTGGACGGTGTTCCTTACTCGGACCACGTCTTCGAAGCCCTTCTTGTAGTATCTCTCCATTTTCTGAAACCAACTCGTTATCTGGAATATCTGTCTCAAAATAATAATTGGTGACATCGTAGAAAACGAGACTGGCTTCACGTTTGATCATCTGACTCACTACCTTGTGAAGATGATGTTGAAGATCATCTTTCAAGGTGTTCAATTTGTTCAAGGAGCGATAAATGGCATTTAAGCTGATGTCCCAATGGCCAAATAAGTCTGCTTGAGAGGCATAGGTGGCAAGTTTACTATCTGGTCGGAGAATTCTCTGAAAACTAATAGCTTTAGCACTTGCACTAAGTCATACTCAGACTTCGTTTTGATACCCTTTAAAAAGGCTGTGAGCCCCAGAGATTCGAAGAGATTATCCAAAACCATCCAACCATAAGATTGATCCGGTTGGTTCATGGGGGCAAGGAGGTCATAGGAAACCTGGAGTACCTTAGGGTTATTTAAAGTATCTTCTTTAGCTTCGCGCTTAAGACGCTCAAGAATCCCTGGTTCTTCCAATTCAAGCTCATCTAAGAGACCAAATTTTTTAAGGATACGCTGTTTGACCTTACCATCTTTACGATACCCTTCTACAAGGTAGACATGCGTCCTACCTTCTTTATTCGTTGTTGTTTTAATAAAAGCCATAGTTTATTATAACATATATAACCATACACAACAAGAAAAAGCGTTAAAATTTATTAAAAAACCTTACTCTACCAAGGGGTTGAGTAAGGTGTGGACTAAAACAAGTGATAAAGTCGGGAAGCAAGGAAATTGATCCTTATGTGAAAAAATGATTGGAAGCTATTACAGAAAATAAGTGATTTTTCCTTTTCAACATGATATAATGAAAGCGGTTAAAAATATAAAGGAGAATACTATGACTTACACAGAAAACTATCAAAAATGGCTTGATATTCCAGATCTACCAGCCTATTTAAGAGATGAATTACTTAGCATGGACGAAAAAACAAAGGAAGATGCCTTCTACACCAATCTTGAATTTGGAACAGCTGGTATGCGTGGCTATATTGGCGCTGGAACGAATCGTATCAATATTTTTGTTGTTCGCCAAGCAACTGAGGGCTTGGCAGCATTAGTTGAGTCAAAGGGAGAAGCTGCTAAGAAGGCCGGTGTCGCTATCGCCTATGATTCTCGTCATTTTTCTCCAGAATTTGCCTTTGAATCTGCACAGGTACTAGCAGCTCATGGCATTAAATCATACGTTTTTGAAAGCCTTCGGCCAACACCTGAGCTTTCCTTTGCTGTGCGACATTTGGGTGCTTTTGCCGGTATCATGGTTACTGCCAGTCACAACCCTGCACCATTCAACGGCTATAAGGTTTATGGGTCTGACGGCGGTCAAATGCCTCCAGCTGACGCCGACGCTCTAACAGATTACATTCGTGCGATTGATAACCCCTTTGCCATTAGGCTTGCTGATTTAGAGAAAGCCAAAGCTAATGGGCTCATCGAGGTTATTGGTGAAGCTGTTGACCTTGCTTATTTAGAAGAGGTCAAAAAGGTCAATATCAACCAAGACCTCATCAATGACTATGGTCGTGACATGAAAATTGTCTATACACCTCTTCATGGAACAGGTGAAATGCTAGCACGTCGTGCCTTGGCACAAGCAGGCTTTAAGTCCGTTCAGGTGGTTGAGGTGCAGGCTAAGCCAGATCCAGATTTTTCTACCGTCAAATCTCCTAATCCTGAAAGTCAAGAGGCATTTACTCTTGCTGAGGAGCTTGGACGTCAGGTTGATGCTGATGTTCTTGTTGCTACTGATCCAGATGCTGACCGTCTTGGGGTTGAAATTCGGCAGGCAGATGGCAGCTATCGCAACCTATCAGGCAACCAAATTGGTGCTTTAATTGCTAAGTATATTTTAGAAGCACATCAGCAGGCTGGAACCCTACCTAACAATGCCGCTCTTGCCAAATCCATTGTCTCTACTGAATTAGTGACTAAAATTGCAGAGAGCTACGGGGCAACCATGTTTAATGTCTTAACAGGCTTCAAGTTCATTGCTGAAAAAATTCAAGAATTTGAAGAAAAGCACAATTACACCTATATGTTTGGCTTTGAGGAGAGCTTTGGTTATCTCATTAAACCATTTGTACGTGATAAGGACGCTATTCAAGCGGTGCTATTGGTGGCTGAGATTGCTGCCTACTACCGCTCTCGTGGACTAACCCTTGCTGATGGTATTGATGACATTTACAAAGAATACGGCTACTTTGCAGAAAAAACCATTTCTGTTACACTGTCTGGTGTTGATGGCGCAGCTGAAATCAAACAGATTATGGATAAATTCCGCAAGCATGCCCCTGCGCAGTTTAATCACACTGATATTGTGTTAACAGAGGATTTCCTCAGTCAGACGGCAACTCATAAAGCTGGTCAAACCCAGCTAACCACTCCTCCAAGCAATGTCTTAAAATATACCCTAGCTGATGATTCATGGTTTGCTGTAAGACCATCAGGAACAGAGCCAAAAATTAAATTTTATATCGCAACTGTTGGTGACACCCTTGCGCTTGCCGAAGAAAAAATTGCCAATATTGAATCTGAAATCAACGCCTTTGTCTCTTAAATGAGCTGATATCTAACCATGACCACCTGTTACAGGGTGGTCTATTTGTTTTACACCATTAGCTGTGAGGCAAACTGGGAAAGTGGTCTAAGACCTTTCTCAGAGTTGCGTTGCTTCCTTTTTGGGAGCATGAATTGAAACCTACTAACCACAAGTAAGCTCGCACAGGTCCTGTCCTTTCTTTTTCAGGTGCGTGGATTAAAAACCATACAGCAAAAAGCACTCTAACCTTGTCAAAACGAGCCATTCTCTACATTGTCAGCTCAGTGTTTTAGCTAGCTTTTGTGAACACTTCACTTGCTAAACAAAAGTCAAGGATAAAAGCTTGATAGCATGCCTTTAAAGGATCTACTAAATTTAATTCATTAAAAAGCGAACAAGTCCAGTGTTCTAAGATGGCTCTATAATTTCTGTAGTGGGTAAGGCTACTGTGGAGATTATAGGGCTTTTTGAGTATCAAAAAAGTCCCATAAGACTTATCATGAAAAGCGACTAAACTATCATTTAGAAGGTATCTTATGGAACACCTCAATAATACCACACAACTCATTGGAATCAAAGACAAACATATCACCTTGACTAAAGCTATCCAGCATGATACTCATATTGAAGTCATCGCTACACTAGACTATAACCCTCCTAAATGTAAACTGTGTGCGGGAAAACAAATCAAATACGACTTCCAGAAGCCCTCTAAAATTCCCTTTATCGAAATTGGAGGCTTTCCTAGTCTCATTCGTTTGAAAAAAAGAAGGTTTCAATGCAAATCCTGTCGAAAAGTCACTGTATCTGAAACTACCCTGGTTAAGAAAAATTGCCAAATTTCTGAGATAGTGAGACAGAAAATCGCTCAGCTTTTACTCAACAGAAAGGCTCTCACCCATATCGCTTCTAAGCTCGCTATCTCCACTTCTACCGTCTATCGCAAGCTTAAGCAGTATCATTTCCGAGAGGATTACGCCAATTTGCCAGAAGTTCTCTCTTGGGATGAGTTCTCTTATCAGAAAGGTAAATTAGCCTTCATTGCTCAGGATTTTAACACTAAGAAAATCATTACCATTCTTGATAATAGACGTCAAACAACCATCCGAAATCATTTCTTTAAGTACTCTAAAGAGGCTAGAAACAAGGTGAAAGTCGTCACTGTCGATATGTCTGGAAGTTATATTCCTCTCATTAAAATTCTATTTCCTAAGGCTAAAATCGTTCTCGATCGTTTTCACATTGTCCAGCACATCAATAGAGCTCTCAAGCAAATACGTAGTGACATCATGAAACCATTTGACAAGAAGTCTCTTAAATATAGAGCTCTTAAGTACTACTGGAAGCTTATTCAAAAGGATAGCAGAAAACGGTCTCTTAAGCCTTTCTATTCCCGCACCTTCAGACAAACCTTAACTCCTAGAGAATGTCTCAATAAGATCTTCTCACTAGTGCCTGAGTTAAACTCTTATTATGACCTGTACCAGCTGCTCCTTTTTCACCTGCAAGAAAAGAATGCCAAGCATTTCTTTGGTTTAATTCATGACACACTACCACATCTTAATCAGACTTTTAAAACAGCTCTAAATACCTTTAGTCGCTACCAAGATTACATCACCAATGCCATTCAACTGCCTTATTCTAACGCTAAGTTAGAAGCCACTAACAAACTTATCAAAGATATCAAGCGCAATGCTTTCGGATTTCGGAACTTTGACAACTTTAAAAAACGTATCTACCTCGCTTTGAATCTCACAAAAGAGAAGACGACATTCGTCTTCTCTCGTGCTTAGCTATCAGTCACCCACTACAGTTGACATTGAGCTTTTTTTATTTTGATTTGATGTAATTAACACCGTCTGCCTTTGGAGCCACTGCTTGTCCAAAGAAAGCAGCCAAAATGATGATGGTCAATAGGTATGGCGCAATTTGAAGGTAAACCGTTGGGATTTTTTCCAATACTGGTAATTGTGCCCCAATAACTGCTAAGCTTTGTGATAATCCAAAGAACAAGCTAGATAGCATAGCACCTACCGGATTCCACTTACCAAAAATCATAGCGGCAAGGGCAATAAATCCAGGTCCTAAAATGGTTGTCACTGCGAAGTTAACAGAGATGGATTGTGCATAGACAGCTCCACCAATACCCCCAAGAAAACCAGAGATCATAACCCCATAATATTTCATGAGGTAAACGTTAATACCAAGTGTATCAGCTGCTTGAGGGTGTTCACCTACAGAGCGCAAACGCAACCCAAATCTTGTTTTGTAAAGCACAAACCAAGCTAGGAAAGAAAAGGCAACAGCTAAATACCCAACTAAGCTAGTATTTCTAAAGAATATATCTCCAAGAACTGGAATTTTTGAGAGAATCGGAAAATCAAACTTACCGAATGATTGCTGGATATTATCAGTTTGCCCCTTACCGTACATCACCTTAACTAAGAAAATGGCAAGCGATGGTGCCAGCAGATTTAGCACTGTACCACTGACAATGTGATCTGCCCTAAAGTTAATCGTTGCAAGCGCATGGATCAATGAAAAGATCAATCCAACAACTCCTCCCACCAAAACTGCAAGCCAGGGAGTAGCTTTACCAAAGATATGAGCAAATTCAAGATTAAAGACAATGCCTGAACCCCCCCCCATGACCATAATGCCTTCAAGGCCGACATTGACAACACCAGCTCGTTCTGAGAAGGTACCACCAATACTTGTAAAAATAAGAGGTGTAGCATAGATAAGCATTGATGAAACCAATAAAGCAAAAATAGTAACTAAACTCATCTTATTTACCTCCCTTTACTAGTTTTTTAGGCCTGATAATATAGCGTTCGATAAGGTAGTGAGCACCTACAAAGAAGATAATTGAGGCAGTCACTACTTTTACCAATTCTGGTGGAATTCCTGCGATATTCATACCAGGAGCACCTATGCTCAACACCCCAAATAGGAATGATGAGAAGAAGATACCAATCGGTGAATTGGCAGCAAGCAAGCTAACAGCCATACCGTCAAAACCAATTGCTAGAGAGCTTCCCTGTACAAAAACATTCTCAAAGGTTCCCAAGCCTTCAACAACTCCTCCCAAGCCTGCTAAAGCACCTGAAATGATCATTGATAGGATAATCGTACGCTTTAAGGACATACCTGCATATTCTGAAGCATGTGGATTAAGACCTACTGAACGAATTTCAAATCCGAGGGTTGTTTTGTTTAGTAAGAACCAAATAACTGCAATTGCAATAAGCGCAAAAAAGATACCGATATTAATACGAGAATTATTGGTTAAATCTGACAGCCATTGACTTTGATAGCTGGCATTATCACTGACCTGTATGGTTGAATCAATACTTTGCTTAACACTTTCAGGGTAGCCTCTTTGAATGATAGCGTTACCGACATACAGAATAATATAATTCATCATAATGGTAACAATAACTTCACTCGTACCAAGATAAGCTCGCAAAATACCTGGAATAGCGCCAGCAATTCCGCCGGCAACCATACCAATCAAGACAGTCATCAGAATTAAAAGCGGACGAGGCATATTAGGATTGACAAGAGCAAACCAGCCCGCAGCAATCCAACCAGCCAAAGCTTGACCTGACAGCCCGACATTAAAGAAGCCGGCACGGCTAGCAACGGTAAAACCAAGTGCAATCAGGATTAGTGGTCCCATCGCTCTGAAGATTTCACCAATATTTTTGATACTACCAAAGGCTACCTGAAATAGGCCCTCATAGCCCCAAATTGGATCATAGCCAAAGATAAACATGACAATAGCGCCAAGTAAGAATCCTAACAAGATAGAAATCATTGGCACAGCAATCTTTTGTGCATTTTTAGACATGACTCTCCTCCTTATCAATGGAACCACCAGCCATCAAAATTCCCAATTCTTGCTTATTGGTATCTTGAGGCAACACAATGCCTTGAATTTTACCGTCATGAATAACTGCAATACGGTCAGATAAATTCAAGATTTCGTCAAGCTCAAAGCTAACAACGAGGATGGCCTTGCCTTTGTCACGCTCTTCAATCAAACGCTTATGAATGTACTCAATAGCACCAACGTCCAAGCCGCGAGTTGGCTGACTGACAATCAATAAATCAGGGTTACGGTCAACCTCACGTGCAATGATAGCCTTTTGTTGGTTACCGCCAGAAAATCCACGAGCTGGAACCAATTCATTGGCACCACGAACGTCAAATTCCTTCATCAGTCTACGAGCATAATCATTGATTGTATTGTAATTTAAAATACCGTTCTTACTTAGTGGCTCTTTATAATAGGTCTGAAGGGCAGTATTTTCAGCCAAGGAAAGGTCCAGCACTAAGCCATCTCTATGACGGTCCTCAGGCACATGCCCCACTGATAGCTCTGTGATTTTACGGGAGCTTAAATGAACAACCTCCTGACCTTTGATTGTAATGCTACCAGATCTAGTCTTTCTCAAGCCTGTAATGGCCTGAATCAGCCCTGACTGACCATTACCATCAATCCCTGCAATCCCCACAATTTCACCAGCTCTAACGTCAAGAGAAAGCCCCTTTACTGCTGGGATTCCACGATTTTCATCGACCTCTAAATTCTTGATCGACAGCACCACCCCTTTTGGCTCTGCTGCCTTTTTAGCTGTTGTAAAGGAAACTGAACGCCCAACCATCATTTCAGCCAAGTCCTGAGAGGTTGCACCTGCTACATCTACTGTTTGAATACTTTTCCCACGTCGAATAACAGTGACTCTATCAGCAACTGCTCTAATTTCGTCCAGCTTATGAGTAATCAAAATAATGGATTTGCCTTCCTTAACAAGGTTACGCATGATTTCCATGAGCTCTTGTATTTCAGCAGGCGTTAAAACAGCTGTTGGCTCATCAAAAATAAGAATATCTGCACCACGATATAAGGTCTTTAAGATTTCAACACGCTGCTGTGCCCCTACAGAAATATCAGCAATCTTGGCAGTAGGATCAACAGCTAAACCATATTTCTCAGAAAGCTCTTTAATGTCCTTGCTGGCCTTTTTTAAATCAAGACAACCGTTTTTGACAACTTCATTTCCTAAAATGATATTCTCAGCAACTGTAAAAGCTTCTACTAGCATAAAGTGCTGGTGTACCATTCCAATACCCAATCTAGCAGATTTGGAAGGAGAGTCAATAACAACAGGCTGACCGTTAATGACAATGTTTCCACTAGTTGGCTCTAAAAGCCCAGCTAACATATTCATTAACGTTGATTTACCTGCACCATTCTCTCCTAACAATGCATGAATTTCGCCTTTTCTGACATTCAAATTAATATGGTCATTCGCAACAAAATCACCAAATTTTTTTGTAATCTCTTTCATTTCAATGACATGCTGTGCCATAGGATTATTTCCTTTCAATTTAATCTTTTGTTTCAGTAAAGCCAGCCATTTGTCACAACCTTTACTGAAGCAAAAGGTGTTCCACTCTAAAAAGGGCGACCGACGAAGGTCGCTCTTTTCCAGTAACTACTTTTCAGGAACTTTTACGTCACCAGATTTAATTTTTTCTTTCGCTTCTTCGATGGCTTTGATAACGTCTTTAGAAAGATTTGTTGTGGCAATCTCAACACCACCGTCCTTCAGACCATAAACAGTTGTTTTACCTGCAGGGAATTTCTTATCTGCTGCCTGCTTATTGATCAATTGAACAGCCTTACCAACACCTTTTATAGTAGATGCAAGTACAAAGTTAGATGATTTGCCATCCTTAGATGTATATTTACCTTCTTCGTTTTGGTCGCGGTCAACACCAATTACCCAAACCTTATCAGCTTCGTCACGTTTTTCGTTAATTGTTCTTGCTTCGTTGAAGACACCCGCACCTGTTCCACCAGCTACCTGATAGATAACATCAGCACCTGCTGCGTATTGCGCTGCTGCAATTGTCTTACCCTTAGCGGCATCTCCAAATGATCCAGCGTAGTCCACCTTGATCTTGATTGAGTCATCAACAGACTTAACGCCTGCCTCAAAGCCTTTTTCAAAGCGTGTAACAACTGTTCCTTCCATACCACCTACAAAACCAACTGTTTTTGTTTTTGTAGTCATAGCTGCCGCAATACCTGCAAGGTAAGCAGCTTCGTTATCAGCAAATGTTACGCTAGCAACATTGTCTTTGCCTTCGATAACATCATCAATGATAACAAATTGTACTTTGTTGTTGTCATCAGCAGCCTTACTGATTGCATCCTTCAAGGCAAATCCGATACCATAAACAACCTCATAACCACTAGAAACTGCTGTATCAATGTTAGTTGCATATTCAGACTCGTTTGTAGATTGGAAGTAATCAAAGCCTGAACCCTTTGTTAGTCCATTGTCCTTACCCCAAGCCTGCAAGCCTTCCCAAGCTGATTGGTTAAATGACTTATCATCAACACCACCAGTGTCAGTAACCACTGCTACCTTCAAATCTGTTTTAGCATCACCAGATCCCTTTGAAGCGTTACGATTACCACAACCAACTAAACCTAATAAAGCTACAGAAGCTAAACCAACACCAATAAATTTCTTGTTCATGAATATGAACCCTCCTAAAAATATTTCTAGCAAACCAATTGCCGAAAGTAAATATAAAGCCTAATGGCTAGATAACAAAATTAAGCCAGATTACGATAAATCTGTAAACGAATAAGGAAGTAACTCGCCAACAGTTGTGCGCATGGTACGACCGTCCTTAGCAATTAGCGTTACTGGAGCAGTGGCTTCAAAAAATTCTGCCATGACCTGACGACAGGCTCCACAAGGAGAGATTGGCTCATCAGTCTCTCCATAAATGGCAATTTCTAAAAGCTGCTGATGTCCCTCAGAAACAGCCTTAAAAATAGCTGTTCGCTCCCCACAATTGGTCAAGCCAAAGCTGGCATTCTCGATATTATTGCCAGTATAGATTGTTCCGTCCTTTGTCTTTAAAGCAGCTCCGATCGGGAAATGTGAGTAAGGCACATAAGCCCTTTTACTAGCTTCAATGGCTAACGAAACTAAATCAGTAGCCTCCATTGGCAACTTCACCTTTCATAATAGTTACCCCTGCAGAAGTTCCAATACGTGTAGCTCCTGCTTCGACAAAAGCTAAAGCGTCCTCTAGAGAACGAGCACCACCAGCTGCCTTTACGCCAATGTCTGGACCAACTGTTTGACGCATTAGCTTGACATCAGAAACGGTTGCACCGCCAGTTGAAAAACCAGTAGAGGTCTTCACAAAGTCAACACCTGCATTTACCGCCAACTGACAAGCCTTAACCTTTTCATCATCAGTCAAGAGGCAAGCCTCGATAATCACCTTGACTAATTTGTCTCCGCTAGCCTCTACCACTGCACGCATATCATCTTCAACAGCTTGGTAGTCACCCTGCTTTAACAGACCAATATTGATAACCATATCAATCTCATCAGCACCATTTTCAATAGCGTCCTTTGTTTCAAAGGCCTTTGTTGCTGAGGTAGTTGCACCTAAAGGAAAACCAACAACTGTACAAACCTTAACATCTGTTCCCTTTAAAGCCTTTGCAGCATAGGCTACCCAGCAAGGGTTGACGCAAACGCTAGCAAAGTCATAGGCTTTAGCCTCCTCAATTAATTGGTCAAGCTGCGATTGAACGCTGTCAGCTTTTAGTAGTGTGTGGTCAATATACTTGTTAATATTCATGTTATACTCCTCCTTAGGAAATGATTTTGATAATTTCGTTAGCCTCTAGGTGTTCCGCCCCTATTTTAACATTTTTTTCAAATTCTGTAAGCATTTTTTCGTCTAGGGCTTCCTGTGAAAAGACAACTGCAATGCGCTCTCCCTTAGCGACAGCGTCACCAACCTTCTTGTCAAAGACAATCCCTGTTTCATAATCCAGACTATCTGTTTTGACTGCTCTACCAGCACCCAGCCTCATTGCAAACAATCCAAACTCAAGAGCAGGCAATGCTGTGATGTAACCATCTTCTGACGCAAAAACCTCTGTTTGAACAGCCGCCTGTGATGGACGATAAAGGTCCTCAAGATCACCTCCTTGATAAACAACCATCTCTTCTAATTTTTTTAAGGCTGCTCCGCCAACCAAATGATGGTGAATATCCTCAAGAGAGTGTTGAGCACCAGCAAGCTCCAGCATAATCTGAGCTAGCTCACAAATAAAGTGAGTAATATCCTTGCGTCCCTTGCCTTTCATGATATCAATTGCCTCTAGCACCTCTAAGCGATTACCGATAGCACGACCAAGAGGCTGACTCATATCTGTAATGACAGCCACTGTCTGACGCCCAACCTCCTTACCAAGGTCAACCATCAGTCTAGACAGCTTCTCAGCATCTTCAATAGTCTTCATAAAGGCACCGTCACCAACGGTAACATCTAGCAAAATACTATCAGCGCCAGCAGCAATTTTCTTACTCATAACAGAGCTTGCAATCAAAGGAACAATATCAACGGTTGCCGTCACATCACGAAGAGCATAAAGCAGCTTATCTGCCTTCACAAGCTTATCTGATTGTCCAATAACTGAAAGTCCGATCTCTTGTACCTGCTTGATAAATTCCTCTTGGGTCCGACCAATCTGAAAGCCCTTGATAGATTCTAGCTTATCAAGCGTTCCACCGGTGTGGCCTAAGCCGCGTCCACTCATTTTCGCTACAGGAACGCCAAAGCTAGCAACTAGAGGAGCTAAGATGAGTGTCACCTTATCACCAACACCACCTGTTGAGTGCTTGTCCGTCTTGATACCAGCTATAGCTGACAAATCAATCTGCTCACCTGTCTCAACCATACTCATGGTCAAATCGCGAGTTTCTCGTGTAGACATTCCCTTGAAATAGATCGCCATTGCAAAAGCCGACATTTGATAATCTGGCACAGTACCATTGGCATAACCATTAATCAGCCACTGGATCTCTTCGGTAGATAGCTCTTTACCATCACGCTTTTTTTGGATTAAATCAACTGCTCTCATCAACAAGATACCAAAAGCTCTGAGAAAATAGTGATATTAGAAGGCAACTCTTACTAAAATACCGCTATGCTTTTTAATACCACTTTTTACACTTGAGCTCAATTCCTTTCCTTAATACTTCTTAAAATGTAGTAACCCTTTTCTCTTTTGAGAATAGTCACATTCCCAAAAACGGCCTCCATTTTGTCTTTAGCACTTGGTGCTCCCTGCTTCTTTTGGATAACGACTGTCAAATCACCGCCTTTAGTTAAAAAATCAATACTCTTTTCAATAATCTCATGAACCACTTTTTCCCCTGCCCTAATAGGTGGGTTACTAATGATGTGCTCAAATGTCCCTGTCACACCGTCATAGAGGTTTGATTGAAAAATGGTCGCCTCAACCTGATTACTCTCAGCATTCTGCTTAGCTAAGCCAACAGCGCGATGATTAATATCTACTAGAGTCGCCTCAACACCTTGAGCCTTTGCCAAGCTAAGTCCTAGCGGCCCATAGCCGCAGCCCAAGTCAAGCAGACGATCACCTTCTTGAAAATCTAATGTGTTGAGCAGGACCTGACTTCCAAAATCAACCATTCTTTTTGAGAAAACACCAGAATCTGTCAAAAAAGTAAAGGACTGTCCTAACAAATTGACCGTCAATTGATGGATATCATGAGCACTATCTGGATTTTCATCATAATACATTTTTGTCATGTGTTTTCCTATCTTTTTTCGATGCTTTTTCATTCTATCACACTTTGAAATGGTTTACAAGACGTTTGTTTTTCTTGGTTTTTCGTTTATCGAACCATATATTCCGAACATTGACCGATTAACTTTATATTAGCCAATTGTTAGGCTAAAATTGTTCGATTTTTATAGGGTTTTTCAGTGTTTTTTTAAGAATTTCAGACGAAACATTTTTCAATTTTTTTATTGACATGTTATAATGTAAGCACTGCCAATTAGTAGGAGTAACTATGTCAAACGAATTTATTACTTTTGAAAAAATTTCCAGAAAATCCTGGAAGCAATTACATCAAAAAAGCAAGCCCTTATTGACTCAAGAGGAGCTTACTAGCATCACCAGTTTGAATGATAATATTGATATCAACGACGTTGTTGAGGTTTACCTTCCCTTGATTCATCTCATTCAAGTCTATAAAATCGCTCAAGAAAACCTGTCTTTTTCTAAAAGCCTCTTTCTAAAAAAAGATATTCAGCAAAGACCCTTTATTATTGGGATTTCTGGCTCAGTTGCCGTCGGTAAGTCCACAACTAGCAGGTTATTGCAGCTTCTTTTGGCGCGCACACACAAGACCAGCACTGTTGAGTTGGTCACAACAGATGGTTTTTTGTACCCTAATAGCACACTGATCAAAAACAATATGCTGAATCGAAAGGGCTTCCCAGAATCCTATAATATGGAGCTATTGTTAAACTTTCTGGATACTGTCAAGGGAGGACAAACCGCATCAGCCCCTGTTTACTCGCATGAGATTTATGATATCGTTCCTGATCAGCAGCAAACCTTTACCAATCCTGACTTCCTCATCATCGAAGGGATTAATGTTTTTCAAAATCAACAGAATAATCGATTGTATATGAGTGATTATTTTGATTTTTCAATTTATATTGACGCAGATAGCCATCATATTGAGCAATGGTATTTGGAACGGTTCTTAAGCCTTTTAGAGCTGGCTAAGCATGATCCGGCTAACTATTACACTAGATATACCTCATTGCCACAAAATGAAGCCATTGCCTTTGCAAAAAAAGTCTGGAAAACAATTAACCTAGAAAATCTGGAAAAGTTTATTGAGCCTACACGCAATCGAGCTGAGCTCATTCTTCATAAAGCTGCAGACCATAAAATTGATGAAATTTATCTCAAAAAGTGATAAGTGCTTGCCAAACACCTATATTTTCTATATAATGGTGTAGTTAGATTAATTTGGAGGTGAAAACATTGGCAAATATTAAATCAGCTATTAAACGCGCTGAGCTTAACGTTAAAGCAAACGAAAAAATTCAGCACAAAAATCAGCTATGCGTACTGCTATCAAGGCATTTGAAGCTAACCCATCTGAAGAGCTTTTCCGCGCTGCTTCTTCAAGCATTGATAAAGCCCAATCAAAAGGTTTGATTCATAAAAATAAAGCAAGCCGCGATAAAGCACGTCTTGCTGCAAAGCTTAGCTAATACATAACCAATGAAAACTCCAATCGGAGTTTTTTCTTTTTGGCTTTAGAAAACCTTTGGCACAGCTAATGGCTCCAAACTAGTGATGGTGATCCATCAATCCCTCTGGGGTAACGCCTTTGCCTCTTACTGCTGCTCACACCGCAAGCTCTAGCAGTGTAGTGACTGTAGCTGGTAGGACAGTAAGTCCTTCCTGTCTCACATCAGGCTGCTATAGCCCCTGTTCTGCGTCTTGATCGCTTGCTCTAGTGCTGTCCTGCCTTGCCCTCTAATGCTGCTATCTAGCTGATTGACAATGGTCTGAATATGATCTGCGGTGTCTGTGGCAATCCGAGATACCTCACTGTCATAGCGCCTTTGAAGGGCATGAAGGCAACCTAAGGTCAAGGGGGCACATATGGACTGAACTAATCTCCTATCCAGCTCTTTCTTTAAAGTCCTGATCGGCTCTTGTCCGGTTAAGATCATCTCTATAGCAATCATCTTCTTATCTCCTTTTCCTTAACCTTCACGCCACTGACGCCTCAGCGCTGTGATGTCCTTCTCTATAGCCTGTCGCTGGCTGCGATAGTGATGGTCAATTGCTTCCTCCTGCTGCGACATCTTGCGACCTTGCTCGTGATAGCACTGCTCTGTTCGGTGCTGATAGTCATCAATCAGCCTCGTTAGAACGGTATATTGGTCTGTTATCAGGCTAGCATCATAATGTCTGAGGTAGCTGCTAACGGCCTGATAGGTAGAGGCATAGAGCTCTTGCAGCTGGTTATAGTTGCCTCTTAACTCGTCATGGGCTGCTGCCATTTGGAGCCGCTCTTGATGATAGTGCTCCTGCAGCTCCTCTAGCTCCTCTTCCTTTTGACGGATAGCAGCTCTGATCTTCTCTAATGCTGTCATGAAAAGTCGCCTCCTAGCTTTTGGTCAGTAGCGATTGTCCTTTCGATCCCCTCCTCTAGCTGCTCCTTTACGGTCTTGAACTTAGTGGCCAGTCCTCTGGCCTGAGCGACCTTGTCATCAAAGTGCCTCCTGGTCTGACCGACAAGGCTGTCATAGGTCACACCTGCCTGGGCATAAGCCTCCTCTAGCTCCGCCCAGCTCAATTCACTCACAAAAAAGGGCATGTCTCTTGTCTTTTGGTGAAGTGCCTCTGCCTCTGCAACCGCCTCCTTCCGACGAGCAATGATCTCCTCTTGGGCAAGCTGAGTGGTCTGCTCCAAAGCCTGTGCGACTGCTCGAGACTGAAATTGATCAAGGTAAAACTCCTCTGAGCTACTAATACCGTTAGAAGCGGCATACTGTTTCTTAAGCCGGCGATAATCGGTTAGTCTGGATCTTAGGGTAGCAAGAGCAGGTGCTTGAGCAGCGGCAGGGTGACCCTTACGGTCAATCACCTGCCCCTTTGAGTTGAAGCGATAAGCGGCTAAGCTATGACGTCCTATTCCCGCCTTACCATCAACCCATCTTGAAATCCCGAGCTCATCATCTCCAAGGTAAGTGCCTAGGTTTCCAATGTAGTCATTGTTAATGCGGTAGCTGTGATAGAGTCCCTTGTTGGCTTTAACAAAGTCAATAGCCTCCTTGGAGAGGTTATTAACAGAGCTTGGCGCATTAAAGACAGTGGCAGGCTGCTTGGCATGGGCTGCTGTGATGAGTGCCAGATAGCCTCCCAGAGAGTGTCCGGTATAGGAGATGGCAGCGTTAGGGTAGCTTGTCCTAATGTAGTCGGAAAAGGCTTTAGCAGTACTTAGCTGACTCTTGACTACTTTAAAAGAATCAGGCTCCTCATGGGTACACAGGTATTGATCATCTCCAAAAACAACGGATTGAATATCGGTGTCAATATCGCGTATATCACTGCTATTTGTCCCGGCATAGGCAATGACGATATGACTTCTATCCTCTTTGCCATCTTTTATTGGCACAACAGCCATAGCCTGCATACCATTGTCGGGGTTATCTTCGGCTTCAAGAACGCGGTATTTTCCATTGGCAACCGGATATCCTTCTTGAATCGGATCTCTTTCTTTACCAGAATCAACCTTATACACATCCTCTGAAATATTTTTATAATCTCTATCAATCATCATTTCTCCTCGTAATAAATTGTTTCAACATTAGTCATATTATTCCTCATCTTTTCACTGTATTGCTTAAATTCTTTTGGAGAATAATAGGAAGTCCGTATTTCTTCACCTAATCTATCTTCTGAAAAATGAATCAGATATTTCTCATTAACAATTGTTGTTATTGACCAAGTTCCGGTGGTTGCAGTTTCTAACTGAAATTCTATAAACTCAATTTTGTTATAGGCTGACCATTACATAGCTCTATATGCTCTCCTATGTATTTCACTACCCTATCCTGCTCTTGTCTGTACTTTTTCTTTTTTAGCTCTTCGCCATTAAGCCAATTCATTGTTAGTATTCCTCCTAAAATAATGATTAAAGCGGCTATGCTGACTAATTTCCAGTAATTTTGTGTTGCTTTAGGTAGACTATCATGCTTGTATTCCTTTATGCTTTATCATAAGGTGTTGCAAGTTTTTTGCTTTTACAAAAACAGCTAGACACCAGATATTTTAATATTATGATACGATTATAAATATTATACTATAATAATGGTATAATATCGACATATTGTTGGCAATTTTTTACCATTTTGACACTTTTATGAGATTTTTTATGGTATATTTTTCTATATCTTTGTTTGATACCTGCCTGTAATGCAAGCCTAATAATGGTTTTATTGGCTTTAAACTATCTATTGGAATTTTCTTGTCAACTGCTTGGTCAACAGCAAAAAGAAGACAATAAAAAAAGTCACTAGACTTCTTGATCTAGTGACTGTTATTTTCATACTGATTATGGGCTAGCAAGAACTCAGTGCTATAATTTTACTTCAAAGATGGCGCCGGTAGGCTTATTATCACTGACGGTAATCGTTCCTTTTAATGAGGTAACGATCTGCTGCGCTAAGGCCAATCCGAGTCCAAACCCTCCTTTTTGGCGTGCCCTTGCCTTATCCACTCGGTAAAAGCGATCAAAAATCTTTTTCTTATCATCATCCTTGATCCCTGGGCCATTATCAATAACAGAAATCAATAAATGCTTATCGGTCGTTCTAACCTTGACCTCAACCACACCGTTATGATCAGTGTATTTGATCGCATTATCAAACAAAATGGTCATCAGCTGCTTGAGCAAAGCCTTATCCGTCTTTAAGGGCCTATTGATCTGATTAACTGAGATAAACTGCTTGCCTGACTCTTCTGCAACTAATTGATAATTTTCAAAAACAGTATCAAAAAAGGCTGCATCAACATCAACTAGCTGCGGCTTGATCCCATCATCACTTCTGGCTAAATTTAACAGATTAGTTGTTAATATTCTCATATTACGAACCTCATCTAGGCTTGACGCAATATGCTCGCTATTGTCTAAAATGGTTTCGTTAGGCTTTCTAAACAGCGATTCCAAACGATTTTGCAGCACCGCTAAAGGAGTCCTAAGCTCATGACTGGCATTTTCTACAAACATTTTTTGCTTGGCATAGCTCTCCATAATTGGCTTTCTGCTCCACTTAGCCAAATAAATACTGGCCAAAATCGAAATTAACCAAAAGACAATCATAACCATGATAATAATCTGTTCATAGCGCTCATTAGCAGTATCCAGCTGCTGAACATTAACCACTGCCATCATATAAGCCACTGCTGGATAGTTTTTAATGTGAACCTTAACGGTTAGGGTATGGTATTTCTCCTTTTGCCCATAAAAATTCATCAGCTGTGTGGTGACAATGTTATTGAGCTGGCTTTTGTCTAAACGAAAGCTTTGGTAATTAGAGAAAGCGTCAAAGGAGTTCAATATCGTCCCATTAGCACTAAATAAAATAATATCCATATTAGTGGTGGAGGAGCCAAGTGATTTTGACGCTTCCAGTTCAGGAAGAGCCTGAATAAGGTTATTTTCTGCATCAAAATAAAAGGAAGATATTCTCGCCATGGTCCTATTAGCATAGTTGCTGGCATTTTGACCGACCGAAATGAGACTGCTGTCTACTGTGGAATAGACACTAAACCTCATGATTTGTAAAATAATGATGGTCATGACAACAAAAATGCCTGTAAAAATAGCAAAGAAATGAAAAAAATGCGTATAATTATCGGACAATAATCCTTTTTTTAGTTTATTCATTAGCTTTTAAGATATATCCTACACTTCTCAAGGTTTGAAGATGATTAACAAAGTCTGTCCCCTTAAGCTTCTTACGAATTTTAGAGACATAGACCTCTACAACAGAGATAGTGGTATCACTATCAAAGCCCCAGATACGATCAAAAATTTGTGATTTTGGCAAAATAACATTTTGATTTTGAAGGATATAGATTAGTAAATCAAGCTCCTTGCCTAATAGCTCTATGGCCTGCCCATTGACCTGTACCTCTTTACGGGTAGTATCTACAGTCAGGTTGCCAAATTTAAGGCTCTTGTCATTAAACTTTCCTACGCGCTTAAGCAAGGCCTGAATCCGCATTTTTAATTCTTCTAGGTAAAAGGGCTTGGTTAAATAGTCATCAGCACCAAGCTCAAAGCCATGCCCTTTGTCATCGATGCTTTCTTTGGCAGTCATGATCAAGACGGGAATTTTGATGTCTTTTTCACGTAAGGCTTTTAACACTTGAAAGCCATCCTTTTCAGGCAGCATCAAATCTAACAGAATCAAATCATAAATACCGCTTTCTGCCTCATAGAGTCCTTCGTCACCATCAAAAACCTGCGTCACATCAGCAAAGTCATCTAAAAAATCAAAGATAGAATTTGACAAGCTTAAATCGTCTTCTACTAATAATAGTTTTATCATTATGATACCTCAATTCTCTAAAGACTAACAGCCTCGCTCAAGTAGTCTTTAGGGATTACCTTACTAAATGAATTCTCTAATCTAACGATAACACAAAAAGCTTAAGCTTTGCTAAACTATTGCTCATGACAGGTCATAAGCATACAGTTAGTCTGGAGACCTACTTAAGTTATAAAACTGACAGACAAAGAATTGTCTCTATGACCTATCCGTCCTAAGCTCTGACTCTGATCAACTAGTAATTTACGGCGCTAAGATTAACCACTGCTTATGATTGAAGCCTCCTCATTTGCCAAAAGCTGACAGGCAGTGCCACTAAGCTACAGCAATTACCCTTTGATCTAAATGTTACTTAAAGATAGTAGCTTTGACACCAATAAAGGAGTTGAGGATGGTCCCCAGCTCCTTTGTGATATCATTAGTACTGACTTAAAGCATTAGCGATAGCTTCCTTTTCACTATCAATGAGGGCAACTCGAGCTGAAATTTCATTTATCCCCATCGAAATATTGCGACTAATCGCCATATCATCAAGCTGTGGCTCAAAGAAGGCCTTATATTCAGCTAAACGCTCTGCTGTTTTAAAATGGTTAGCAGGGTAAATAATAAACTTGTCAAAGCTCATATCACCACCCAGTGAAGCCTTAATCCACTTCCAATTTTCTCTAGCCCAACGCCAAATGCTTTCTTGTGCAGAGGCCTGATCAAGCAAAAAGCTGTACCAAGCTGCTAAGTCCTGTGGCTTAATAATATCCTTATCCTTTAAGCTGTACTGAATGCGCTTAAGAGTTGATGGATTAGCTGTTGTTGCTAAGGCGGCGCTCAAATCAGCTCGAAGATTGTTGTCCTTGGTTGCAACATAAGCATCAAAATAAGCATCAACCAAGTCAGCTATTTCAAAATACTTGATCTGACTCACCAATACCGAGCGGCGAATGGCTGCTGGAATGGCTTCGATACGATTTGCATAAGCTTCAAAGATAGTCTTGGCCTGCTTGATCACATCACGATTGCCTCCAACCAACAGGTGATGTAAAGCAATTTGACGAACCATTTCATCTTCATCAGATTCATTTGCCCTCTTTTCAAATCCAAGCTGCCTGAAGTCCTCTTGGAAAATAGAAGAAATCAATCGATTGAAGGACTGCTCTGCTGAGGTTCCTTCATCAATGAACTGCTCTAAGCCTCTAATAACCTGCTGAACAGCTGCAGCAACCATATAGGATTTTTTGTCATCTAGCTGAGCGATTAAGTCAACCAGCTCTGCATAAGAAATCAGACCGCTATCAGCCAGCAAGCGGCGCTCTTGAATCACTTGAAGGGCAGAGGTGTTGTCAAGATGCTTCAAATCATCAACTAAGCTATGAAAGAGCTGTCCCTGATAATCTGTAATGTAATGCGCTGTATTTTCTGTATTAAAGCGAAGTGTTCCTTTATTTTGGGCGGCTAATTGACTAAAGCCTGAAATAACGATGGACTCCTCTGTCAGTACGTCAGGAAGACCTTTCCAGTTCGCATTTAGTGGAATTGGCCATAGTCTCTTTTGGTCGCTTGCCTCACCAATAAAGAACTGCTTTTGGCTGAGAATCAACTGATCATTGTCAACTCTGGCCGTTAAGACAGGATAGCCTGGCTGCTCTAGCCAAGCGTCCATAAACGCAGCAACATCTTTACCAGAAGCTTCTGAAAGAGCCTGCCACAAATCACGTCCTACAGTATTACGGTATTGATGCTTTTCAAAGTAAAGGCGCAGACCTGCCGCAAAATCCTTATCGCCAATCCAGCGACGAAGCATATGCATTAAGCGGCTACCTTTGGCATAGACAATAGCTGGATCAAACAGGGTATTAATCTCATCTGGGTGATTAACAGCAACATGGACTGATTGAACACCGTCTGTTGCATCACGCTTAAGAGCCAGCGGCACACCTGTTGTTTGGAAATCCTCAAAAATACGCCATGACGGCTCAATAGCATTGATGGCTACATATTCCATCATATTGGCAAAGCTTTCATTTAGCCAAAGATCGTCCCACCATTTCATGGTTACAAGATTACCAAACCATTGATGGGCAATCTCGTGTGCCACAACAAGAGCAACATTTTGTCTGCTGCGGGCTGTTGAATTGCCATCAACCAACAGGTAAATTTCACGATAGGTAATCAAGCCCCAGTTTTCCATCGCTCCAGATGAAAAATCAGGAAGAGCAATATTTAGAGATTGCGGAATAGGATAGCGAACCCCAAAGTAGTCTTCGTAAAAATCAATGACACGTACAGCAATATCCAATGAAAAATCTAGCGAGGTCAGTGGGTGAGCCTTGGTTGCATAAACACCAACTGTTGTCCCGTTTTTACTTTTTGTTGTTTTGCCATGCAAGTCTCCTAAGGCAAAGGCCAGCAGATAAGAAGACATTCTAGGAGTTGTCTCAAAGGTCCAAAGACCGGTCTCCTTGCGGCGCTCAGCATTGACCTCAGGCATATTTGATAGAGCAATCTCGCCCTCTGCTTGGTCAAATGTCAAGCTTAAGTCAAAGGTAGCCTTTGCTTCAGGCTCGTCAATACATGGAAAGGCCTCACGCGCAAAATGGCTTTCAAACTGCGTTGAAATAACCTCCTGTTTTTCACCATCTTTTGTGTAATAGGACGGGTAAATACCAGTCATATTGTCAGTAATATTACCTGAAAATTCAATGACAAGCGTCATCATACCAGTCTCTGGCAGCTCAACACGCACAAGCTCATTGTCATCGTCAACATGATAGCTAACAGCTTCATTGTCAAGTAAAATGGCATTGATTGCCAAGTCCTTTTGGTGAAATGACACTTGATTATCTAATGCTTCACCATTGATTGCAACATTACCTGTGAAGGTTTTTGTGCTGCGATTAATGTCTAAGAAAATATTATAATTTTCAGGAATAAACTTTTCAATAAGATGTTCTACTTTTTTCATACAACTCCTTAATATGTCATTAAATTAGTGATGGGACAAGGTCACATTCTTAATATAATCAATCCTGCCGTCTAGTCCCTTAGACGACTAGCTTATTGTTATCTTTCATTTTGTCTAGAAGCTTGACAGCTGATAGTCAGCTCAGCTGAAGCTCCAGCCTCTAAAACCTTTTAATCGCTATAATAAAACGAGGAACTGAGAAGTTCACCCAGCCCCCATTATACCATACTTTCTTATAATTCAATAATTTTTCCAGTTTTTAAATAGACAATCCATTCACAAATATTACGAGCATAGTCACCGATACGCTCTAAATACATGAGAACCTGGAAGTATTCCTTGCCAGCAAAGACGGCATCTGGTGTCTTGCGAATTTCTTCGACAGCTAGAGATTGGATTTCGCGGAAATAATTATCAATGATTTCGTCTGAAGCAGCAATTTCATAGGCCTTGGCATCATCTGCATTAATATAAGCATTTAGCGCCTCTTCAACCATCTGCTTGACTGCCTTCCCCATCAAGTTGATATGCTCCTCAACAATCGGGATACGCTCTTCTCCTTTCATGCGAATGGTTGCTTTAGCGATAGAGGCAGCGTGATCTCCCATACGCTCAATATCACTTGAGGCCTTCAAAACAGTAATAACTGTTCGCAAATCGTTTGAAACAGGCTGCTGTAAGGCGATAATTTCAAGAGACTTTTTTTCTAATTTTGTTTCAAATCCATTGATGGTATCGTCTTCCTCAATCACCTCTTTGGCCAATTCGCGGTCATGACTGACAAAGGCACGAACGGTTTTATTGATTTGAGACAAGACTTCTGTTCCCATAGAGTAAAACTGATTGTGTAGCTTGTCTAATTCTTCTTCAAATTTAGTTCTTAACATCATTTTTTCTTTCTATTGATTCATTTATTATCCTAAACAGAGCGGATACCTAGACTACAAACAAGATCCCTTAGCCAAATTTACCCGAAATATAATCTTCTGTTTCCTTCCTCTTAGGGTTCATAAACATTGCCTTAGTAGGACCAAACTCAAGAAGGTCTCCCTCTAAGAAGAAGCCTGTCCGGTCTGACAAGCGCGAGGCCTGCTGCATGGAGCGGGTAACGATAACCATCGTATAATCCTTTTTTAGTGAGAACAGGGTCTCTTCGATTTTGCCGGCTGAAATGGGATCTAAAGCCGATGTTGGCTCATCTAACAAAATGATTTTAGGGCTGGTTGCCAGAACCCTTGCTATGCAGACACGCTGCTGTTGACCTCCTGATAGTCCAACAGCTGAATCATGAAGCCTATCCTTGACCTCACTCCAGATGGAGGCTCCTTTGAGAGAGGATTCAACAGCGTGATCTAAAACAGCCTTATCTCTAATGCCCTTTAGGCGCAAGCCATAGACAACGTTTTCATAGATAGACATTGGAAAGGGATTGGGCTGCTGAAAGACCATACCAATTTCTTTTCGCAAATCAACAGTGTCTGTTCTTGGACTGTAAATGTTATGTCCATTATAAACGATTGACCCCGTAATGGTTACCTCTGGATTCAGGTCATTCATGCGATTGATGGAACGCAAAAGTGTTGATTTCCCAGACCCTGAAGGGCCAATGAGTGCTGTGATTTCATTTGGGTAAAAATCTAAGGACACGTCCTTTAAGGTTTTCTTTTTATTATAGTAAACAGAAAGATCTCTGATTTGTAAAATAGGTTCTGCCATCATATCCTTCTTTCTAACCAAAGTGCCCTGAGACGTAATCATTTGTGGACTGACAGGTAGCGTTTTGGAAAATGTTACGCGTTTTATCGTATTCAATTAAGTCACCCAAATAGAAGAAAGCAGTGTAATCACTTGCTCTAGCGGCCTGCTGCATGTTATGAGTAACGATAATAATGGTGTAATCCTTCTTCAACTCAAACATGGTTTCTTCTAGCTGCATGGTTGCAATAGGATCAAGGGCTGAAGCTGGTTCGTCCATCAACAAGATATCCGGCTTAACCGAAATAGCCCTAGCAATACACAAGCGCTGCTGCTGACCTCCTGAAAGGGTAAAGGCTGATTTATGAAGATCGTCCTTGACCTGATCCCATAGTGCAGCCTGCTTGAGGGAGGTTTCGACAATCTCATCTAAAACCCTTTTATCTCTCACTCCTGCTCTTTCATGAGCAAAGGTGATGTTTTTATAAATAGACTTGGCAAATGGATTTGGCCTTTGAAAGACCATTCCTAGGTGCTTACGGATTTCATACACATTCATGTCCTTTCGATTGACATCAATGCCTTGATACAAAATTTCACCTGTTACTCTAGCAATATCAATGGTGTCATTCATGCGATTGAGGCTGCGCAGATAGGTTGACTTGCCACAGCCTGAGGGTCCAATTAGGGCTGTAATTTTATTTTTTTCGAATTGCATATCAATCCCCTTGATTGCCTCCTTGCTACCATAATAAACATGCAGATCCTTAGTAGCTAGGGCAATCGTTTCTTCTGGAAATGTAATGATATGACGTTCGTTCCAATTATATTCTGTCATGAATCTCTCCAATGTCTTATTTTGCTGCTGTCATCTTAGCATGAATACGCTTGCCAATAAAGCGAGCTGATAGATTGAAAATAAGGATAAAAATCAACAACACCGCTGCACTACCAGCAGAAACAAGTGTTGCATCAGGGATTGTCCCTTCACTATTGACCTTCCAAATATGAACAGCTAGGGTTTCAGATTGACGGAAAATTGAAATAGGGCTTGTCACGCTCAAAGGGTTCCAATTTGACCAATCAAGCGCTGGGGCAGACTGACCCGCAGTATAGATAAGAGCAGCTGCTTCACCAAAGATACGACCTGAAGCCAAAACAATACCTGTCACAATACTTGGCAAGGCCTCTGGAATAACCACATGAAAAACCGTTTCCCAGCGTGAAAGCCCAAGGGCTAGCCCTGCCTCTCTTTGAGTATGATGCACATGCAGCAAGCTATCCTCAACGTTTCTTGTCATTTGCGGAAGATTAAATACCGTCAAAGCAAGGGCACCTGATATAATAGAAAAGCCATATTCAAACTGTACAACAAAAATAAGGTAGCCAAACAATCCAACCACAACAGATGGCAATGAGGATAGGATTTCAATACAGGTTCTAATCACATTTGTCACAGGTCCTTTTTTAGCGTATTCGGCCAAATAAATGCCAGCACCTGTTGATAGGGGAATGGAAATAATCAAGGTTACTACCAGCAAGAAAAATGAATTATAAAGCTGAATCCCAATACCTCCACCAGCTTCATAGGACGATGATTTCCCTGTTAAAAACGACCAGCTGATGTGAGGTAGGCCACGCACAAGAATAAACAGAATTAGGGAAGCTAAAATAGCTACAATAATTCCAGCAATAGTATACAAGCTACCAGTTGCTACTTTATCAACCTTTTTAGCGTTCATAATTTCTCTTTCTCTCTTTCGTAATTAATTTGACAAGGGAATTAAAAGCTAGACTCATCAGCAATAAGACAAGGGCTAATGACCATAGCACATTATTTTGAACAGTTCCCATAACTGTATTACCAATTCCCATAGTCAATACAGAGGTCAATGTAGCCGCTGGAGTGGTTAGTGAAGCCGGCATGACTGCTGAATTTCCCACAACCATTTGAATGGCTAAGGCCTCACCAAAGGCTCTAGCCATACCAAAAATAACAGCAGTAAAAATACCAGGACGAGCCGCATTTAAAACCACTCGCCAAATGGTTTGCCAACGTGTAGCCCCCATAGCCATAGAAGCCTCACGATAATGACGAGGAACAGCGCGCAGACTATCTGTTGTCATAAAGGTAACCGTCGGTAAAATCATGACAAACAAGACACAGACCCCTGATAGGATACCAAAGCCTGTTCCACCAAAAATAGAACGAATAAAAGGAACAACAACCTGCAAGCCAATAAAGCCATAAACAACTGACGGGATACCTACAAGCAATTCAACTGCTGGCTGTAATAGTTTTGCCCCGTACTTGGGTGAAATTTCAGTCATAAATACTGCTGCCCCAATGGCAAATGGTGTTGCCACCAAGGCTGATAAAATCGTGACTAAAAACGATCCAGCAATCATCGGAAGAGCTCCAAGATAAGGAACACCGGCAGCATTTTTAACGCTAGGCTGCCACTCTGTACCAAATAGGAAATCAAAAAGATTAACCTTGTTTACAAAAAAGGTAGACAAGCCCTTTTGAGCCACAAAAAGTAAAATCATTGCAACGATAAAAACAATTAAGGCGAGGCAAAAAAAGGTAATCGTACGACCAAATGCTTCAAGTCGTGAATTTTTTGATGGTGAGGCTAATTGCTTAGCTAATTCCTGATTTTTCATAATTCCCCCATTATTTATCTGTAACTTTTCCATCATAGGATTTGACGACCTTCATATCAGTGATAGCAATATAACCCATATGTGTCACAATGGTTTTTTGGACCTCATCTGATAGCACATAATCCAAAAATTCCTTGGTTAAGCCGTCTGGCTTGCCTTTGGTATACATATGCTCATAGGACCAGATGGGCCAATCATTGGTTGCTACATTTTTGGCATTGGCCTTAAAGCCATTCAATCGTAATGATTTTACAGACGAATCCACATAGGCAAAGGATAAGTAAGAAATGGCCCCCGGTGTCTGAGACACAATTGATTTAACCATACCGTTAGAATCCTGCTCTTGACTTTGCTTAGCAGTAACACCCTTCATGATGACACTATCAAAGGTAGCACGTGAGCCTGAGCTTGCCGCTCGATTAATCACTGAAATAGCAAGATCCTGTCCACCAACCTGCTTCCAGTTGGTATATTCACCTGAGAAAATCTTTTGTAGCTGCTTGCTTGTGAGATTAGATACCTTGACCTTAGGATTGGCAATGACAGCAAGTCCTGCTACGGCAACCTGGTGATCAACAAGCTTAGCAGCATCAATCCCGTCCTTTTCTTCTGCAAAGACATCACTATTGCCTACCTGAACAGCACCTGACTGCACCTGTGATAAGCCAGTGCCAGAGCCGCCTCCTTGAACATTAACAGATTTTCCGAGGTTATTGCTTCCAAACTCATCAGCTGCGGCTTCTACTAAGGGCTGTAATGCTGTTGAGCCTACCGCTGTTATGGATTCTCCCTTATCAATCCAGCTTGAGCAGGCTGACAAAAAGAAAGCCGACAAGGCTAAAAGACTTAACAAAAAGAATTTCTTTTTCGATTTCATTATTCTATTCCTATTCATAAAAATAAAGGTTTATAGCGAAGAATTAAGCTTCAGCATATTCTTTATATTAACATATCTAACAATGCTTTGGAAGAAGTTTTATTTAAATTTATAAAAATTTAATGGTATGCCATTCCTTAAAAACGTAAGCCCTTAGGGAAGCTATTTTTAAGGGTGCGACCAACTATTTTAGCAAAGCCCAGACCATTTCCGTTAATGACCAGCTGATACCAATCTGTAGCATAAGATTCTGGTAAGGTAATGGTATTTCCTGAGGCGTATGTGACAAAGTCCTCTTCGTTAATCTCAACAGATAAGCTGACCTCTTCAGGTCTTAATGCCAAGCCCAGAGCATAGGAAGGCTCAAAGCGTTTTTTCTTAAAAGTGCCTAATTCCAGACCATTTCTTGCTATTTTAAGCGATCGAAGACAGGGTAAGCCATCTGGTAACAAGTACAAACGATCACCAAAGACCTGTAATAGGCCAGACAAGGTTATGTTCAAATGATTTTTTTCAAAATCCTGCCACAGCCTCAGCTGCTCTTGAGTGAGGTTAGACCTTGGAGATTTGTAGCTTGAAGAGGAAATCGTTGATCTAGTATCCTTTAACTTAGCAACAAACTGTCCCTCTCCTTTAAAGCGATGAGGGTACATTCTAGCTGCCTGTGGCATACCGATCCCCTCTGCCATACCATTGATCTTAGGGATATGCTCCAGCTCAAGAAAATCATAACTTTCTAGTAGCCAGCGAACAACCTCTTCATTTTCTTCAGGCGACCAGGTGCAGGTCGAATAAATCAGCTGACCACCTGGCTTTAGCATAGGTATCGCCTCTGCTAAAATGGATCTTTGCAGGCTAGCACATGCTGCTGGGTAATCCTTGTGCCAATAGCTAACAGCATTTGGATCCTTGCGAAACATGCCCTCACCAGAGCAAGGCCCGTCAAAGACAATAGTGTCAAAATATTCTGGAAAAACAGCAGCCAGTCTGTCAGCTGACTCATTTGTCACAATAACATTTCTAGCACCAAAGCGCTCTATATTTTCAACTAAGGCCTTGCTGCGTTTGGTCGAAATCTCATTACTCACTAAAAGTCCTGTATTCTCTAGATAGGCAAGTAACTGAGTTGACTTGCCACCTGGCGCTGCTGCCAAATCCAACACTCTAGTTCCCTTGGCAGGTGAGGCCACCTGAGCAACCATTTGAGCAGCAGGCTCTTGGGAATACACCACACCTGACACGTGGTTAGGAGACTTTCCTGATACCCTGCCGTAGTAACCCCATGGTGTATCAGGAATAGGAGGATCAAGGCAGACCGATTGGTGCTTTAAGGGATTTATCCTGTAGGCACTGATGGCAGGCTGATCAAAGCTCTCAAAAAAGCTTTTGCTTCTGAACCTAGCAGCTGTTGGTATTTTTCAATAAAATCGTTTGGTAATTGCATGCTTTTCATTTTAATCTTATTGGGTATTCTCGTTTGTTTTCAGCAGAGATTGAATGGTGGCTAGTTTAGACTTGGGAACAAACATCACCTTCTGTCTAGACTGAAAGTCTGGCTGCTTTCCCTCCAAGGTCAACAGGACATAGCCAAGGCTTTCGCCCATAATGGCTGCCGCTGCATAATCCCAAGGTTGAATATAAGAGAAATAAGCCATTAGCTGCTGCCTTAACACCTTAGTCATGCAAATGCCTGCACCGCCATAAACCCTCACTCCTAGGGTTTGATCAATCAACTGGTGCAGGTTGTAATCGTTCCTTGAAAGCATACCTGCATTGCAGCCAATTAAGCTACGATCAAGCGGCTTATCCTGATAAGATGCTAGGACTTGATCATTTAAAGTAACAGCAAAATCTCCTCCACCTGAAAAAAGCTGATCTGCCATGACATCATAAATGAGACTAAATTTTCCGACGCCATTCTCATAATAAGCCATCATGATCGCAAAATTGGCTTTCTGTACAATAAAATTCACCGTACCATCAATAGGATCCAGCACCCAAACCTTGCCATCTGTAATAGCATGACAGATACCGCCCTCCTCAGCAATCATATGGTCACTAGGATAGGCCTGTTTGATTTTAGCAATTAAGAAATCCTGCGTCTCTTGATCTACATTGGTCACTAAATCATCATGCTGCGTCTTGATTTCAATGGCTAAGCTATCTTTCATTCTATCCTTAATCAGAAGGCCAGCCTCTTTGATGATCGTTTTAGCAAATGCGTATTTATCTTCCAAGGGAAAAGAATCCTTTCTCAATTTCTCTGGCTTTTTTGACAGCTTGATAGGTTGAATAGCCACTGGCTTGTTGGAATTCGCGGTCAATCTGCTTTTCCTGTGATTTGCTTCTTACAATCTCCTTGTAGGCAGCATAGCTTTTGAGTAGCTCCTCTGCTCCTACCTTAGCCTCATAGGCTAACTCTACCTGATTTAAAAAATGAAGCACTGATGTTATCTCTTCAGTGCTCCAGCTTACATCAAGTGGGTAATGATAATGATCTGACATGTTATCCCTCGATTTCTGCCTTTATGGTTGCTTGGCGCAGCTCTTGCTTACGATAATCCCTTGGCAAAAATGCCCTAATCTCATCTTCATTAAAGCCAATTTGCATGCGCTTACTATCCATAATGATTGGCCTACGAAGAAGGCTAGGGTTCTTTGCGATCAAATCAATCAAATCCATGATAGACAGCTCATCAATATCAATATCCAATTTTTGAAAAACCTTTGATCGTGTTGAAATAATATCCTCTGTTCCATTTTCAGTAAAGGATAGGATCGCTAACAGCTCCTCACGACTAAGTGGGCTGGTAATAATATTATGCTCTTGAAAGTCAACGTCATGCTTGGTGAGCCAGGCTCTGGCCTTACGGCAGCTAGTACAGCTTGGTGATAGAAATAAGGTAATCATACTTTTCCTCTGTTAATTGTGCTTACCTTATTATACAAAAATTTAATAGCCTTGGCTATCTTTTTTCCAATTTATGGCAGCTTCTTTATCCTGCTTTAGTTGGCTGATAAAGGTGCTAACATCACTAAATTTATTCATCTCACGAATCCTATCTAGCCAAATAATTTCAAGAGTTTCTCCATAAATGTCCTCATTAAAATCAAAAATATTTGCCTCTAATCGCAGCTCTTTACCACCAAAGGTAATGTTCTTGCCGATACTCGTCATAGACCGATAGCGCTTTCCTCTAACCAGCACATCTGTCACGTAAACACCATCAGCTGGCAGATAGGTCCTATCAATAGGTGCAAGATTGGCAGTCGGAAAACCAATGGTTCGCCCACGCGCATCACCATGCACAACCATTCCTCTTGTTGAAAGCTCATAGCCAAGCAGCTGATTAGCCTTAGCGACATCTCCTGCTGTAATCAGACTTCTGATACGTGTTGATGAGATTTTGATCTGGTCTTCTTTGACCTCTGAAATGCTATAAACGGTTCCTTTTATCCGTTTAGCTAAGTAATGACTATCTGCGTGATCACACCCAAAGTGATAATCAAAGCCTACAACGATATGCCTTACCCTTAAACGCCCAATATAGTGGTCAATGAAATCATCAGAGGATAGTTTTGAAAATGACGTGGTAAAATCAAGCAAATAAAGCTTATCAACACCATACTCAGCAAATTTTTCATACCTTTTTTCTGGATAGGTAATGTGTCGTAAAAAATCAGGAGAAAAGCGTGTAAAGGCCAGCTGAGGGGACTCATGGAAGGTCAAGGTGACTATTTTTAGGCTTTCCTGACGTGATATTTCCTTTGCCTTATCAAATAGAGCCTTGTGACCTCGGTGCAGACCATCAAAGTAGCCTAAGACTAAAACGGTATCAGCTGATTCATCAATCTCCTGATAGCTTTTAATGTGTTGTATATCCATATATCAATCTTCTCTAAATAAAAACCTTTCTTGGCTTGTAAAGCCCTTCTTGCTTTTCTAAAATAGCGATCAAGCTGTCCTGATAAAAAGCCGCTAACAGATTTTCCTCACATGATAGAGCGATTTTTCTACCAAAGGAAAGCTCTCTCAGCTCCCAGTCATTAACGACTACTCTGGCTAAATCACTAACACCATATTCAATAGGCAATAAAAAGCTCATGTCCTTTTTATCCAGCAGCTCAGCAATCTCTGACAAGGTATAGGACTGATCCAAACTTAAACCCGAAGAAGCTGTCCGAACCAGCCAAGACATATGACTTGCATAGCCAAGCATTCTTCCTAGATCAACCGCCAAGGTCCTAATATAAGTCCCCTTGCTACAGCTCACCCTAAAGCTAAATCGGCAAAGACCACCTGCAAAGGTCAAGGGACTTGTCCGCTCAAACTGGTCAATCGTTACCTGTCTTTTAGGGCGCTCGACTGCTTCACCAGCTCGTGCATAATCATAAAGCTTGCGCCCATTAACCTTAACCGCAGAATACATCGGTGGAATCTGAGTCATTTGACCAATAAATTGTGTCATTGCCTCATCAACCATCGCTTCAGTCAAACTCAAGGGCACTACTGTTTGGTCAACAATCTCTCCACTAGCATCCTCTGTTGTCGTTGAATAGCCAAGAGTAACCTCTCCCTCATAGGTTTTACCTGCTTCTGTCATGTATTCAATAACTCGCGTTGCCTTCCCCACTGCTATAGGCAAAACACCGACCACGTCAGGATCAAGCGTCCCTCCATGCCCAATCTTTTTTCTTGTAATAGCTTTCTAAGCTTAAAAACAGCGTCATGTGATGTCATGCCTGCTTCTTTTTTTAAATTGATTATTCCGTTTATCATGTGTTACTTTCGTTTATTGTTTTGATCATTAGCCTATCTATTATAACCATTTCACAAGGCTTTTGACAAGCAACAAAGCCTCTATCAATAAGCCTGACTGAGATAATCCTAGGGCTTGATTGCTTGAAACTTATCGCGCATGGTTGGATTATTTCTGGTTAGTTTTTTGACAGAGACATCATCTAGCTTGTTATTGGCTAAACGCAGCTGATTTTCGCTAGTTGTTAGAAAGCGCTTGACCTCCTCCATACGCTTGATGGACTTATCAATTTCATCAACGGCTTTTTTAAAGTTATTGCTTGCAGACTGGTAGTTTTTAGCAAAAGCATGCTTAAAATGCTCTAGGTCCTCCTCAAAATGTGTAATATCAATGTGCTGCTCCCTGACAAGCGCCAGTTCTTGCTTATATTTTAAGCTATTAAGAGCAGCGTTACGCAGCAATCCGATGAGATGAATAAAGAGCTGAGGCCGAACCACATACATTTTGTCATAGTCATGACTGACATCAACAATTCCTGCATTGTAATAATCATTGTCTGCTTCAAGCATGGTAACAAGAACAGCATATTCACAATTCTTTTCCCGGCGATCCTTATCTAATTCCTTAAAGAAATCACTATTTTTATGCTTGGTCTTGGTCGTGTCAACCTCATTTTTCATTTCAAACATGATTGAGAGAATTTCAACACCATTATTGTCTAGCTCTCGGTAAATATAATCACCCTTTGAGCCTCGATGAGACACTTGATTGTCCTTGGTAAAACTGGCATTTGGAAAGGCATAGCTGCGAACCTTGTTAAACTCGGTTTCGGCATACAGCTCTAAGCTCTCTCCAATAGCTTTAGTTGACTGCTGCGCTTTAAAATTCTTGTAAAACTCAACCTGCTCATTGACAGCCTTTAACTGCACCTCATAATCACTGCGCACAGAGGCTAGAGAAAGTTCGCTTTCTTTTTCCTGCAGCACGAGCTGATTTTTTAGGTGATCACGTTCCTTTTCAACAACTGTAAGGGCAGACTGGAGCCTTGATTGCTGCTCAAGCTCTAGCTTATCTAGCTGATTGTGAAGCTCTAGGAGCTCTTTATCCTTTTGGGCTAGCTCCTGTTGCCTCAAATAGGCCTGTTCCTGCTCAATACGCTCCAAGCGGTTGGTCAGGCTTTGAATAGCCTGCTCCTTTTTAGTAAGCACCTCTTGGAAGCGGTTATTGGCCCTTGCTTCTTGCAGCTTCATCTCACTTTCTAAGCGCTGTGCCAACTCCTTGTCAAACTCTTGACCTCGTACCTGTGCTAAAATCTGACTATAGTCAGACTCATTGACCGTAAATAAGGTATGGCAATGAGGACATTTTAGTTCTTTCATGATTTCTCCATTCTTGCAATTATCTCACTGCCATTATAGCAAAAAAAGCCTAGAAAATGATTTTTCCAGACTCCCGACTTTATCACTTAAAAACAAGTAAAGACCAGCTAACCCCTTGTGTCCCAAGGGATTTTGCTGGTCTTTAAATTTATTTTAGTGTTGTATATGGATTTTTAGCGTAATGTTTGAGCTCTTCAAACTTAACGATTCCCTTCGCCCATTCAATTCCTAGCAGTCTGTTTAACTCCTGCATATCAAGGCTTTCTTGAAGTCTGTAGTAGTTATCTTGTAACGGTGTTACCTTGGCACTGTTTAAGGCAGTAATGATACGTTCAGGACTCATCTGCCAATCTATCTGATGTTGAAGGAGGCGTAGATGAACTAAAGCAATGAAACAGGTTAGAAAGTGAGCTTGAATGTGTTTTTCCGTCCAAACGTAAACAGGACGACTTTCCAGTTCTGTTCTCGTCACACGGAAACAATCTTCAATCTTGGCTAGCTCTTTATAGGCATTTAACATCTCCTCATCAGTCATCTCTATTTCACTCGTGACAAGCACATTAATCCCATCAAACTGAGCATCAAAATCAGCCTGTTCTTGATCAATCGTAATCAAAGGAGAGTAGGGTTTAACCTCGCCAGTTTCTTTATCCAAATATTGGAGCTCTAGGTATTTCTTGCCTCCCTTTTTACTGGTTCTACGAAAAAGCTCCGCATTGGTTAACTGACTGGCATAGTCTAAAGCACCTTCACGACGAATGCGCTCCCGGTCGGCATATTTTTTAGACCAAGTGATGAGAACCTTCTCTTGAACCACTGGGGAAGATTTTTTATTCCCTAACTTCCGTTCACGGATATAAGATTTCTTAGCGAAGGTAAGTTCTGGGTTAAATTGCCAATCCGATGAATCAAGGATGTGTTCTTGAATATCTTTTGGAGCTCCTCGGCGTCCGCGATGTTTCTGTGAGAAGAGCCAGCCATCTTCTTGCTTGAGCATTTCTGAAACATTAGCCATACTATTCATCGCCTTATCGGCGACTACAATTAACCGCTCAATTCCAAATTGTTTTTTGACTTCCTCAACCGCTGGAAGATAGGTAACAGGATCGGTTTGATTACCTCGAAACAGTTTATAGCTAATCGGAATACCGTTGGTATCCCTAAAGAGTCCTAATTGCACAATGGGTTTTGGACGGTGTTCCTTACTCGGACCACGTCTTCGAAGCCCTTCTTGTAGTATCTCTCCATTTTCTGAAACCAACTCGTTATCTGGAATATCTGTCTCAAAATAATAATTGGTGACATCGTAGAAAACGAGACTGGCTTCACGTTTGATCATCTGACTCACTACCTTGTGAAGATGATGTTGAAGATCATCTTTCAAGGTGTTCAATTTGTTCAAGGAGCGATAAATGGCATTTAAGCTGATGTCCCAATGGCCAAATAAGTCTGCTTGAGAGGCATAGGTGGCAAGTTTACTATCTGGTCGGAGAATTCTCTGAAAAACTAATAGCTTTAGCACTTGCACTAAGTCATACTCAGACTTCGTTTTGATACCCTTTAAAAAGGCTGTGAGCCCCAGAGATTCGAAGAGATTATCCAAAACCATCCAACCATAAGATTGATCCGGTTGGTTCATGGGGGCAAGGAGGTCATAGGAAACCTGGAGTACCTTAGGGTTATTTAAAGTATCTTCTTTAGCTTCGCGCTTAAGACGCTCAAGAATCCCTGGTTCTTCCAATTCAAGCTCATCTAAGAGACCAAATTTTTTAAGGATACGCTGTTTGACCTTACCATCTTTACGATACCCTTCTACAAGGTAGACATGCGTCCTACCTTCTTTATTCGTTGTTGTTTTAATAAAAGCCATAGTTTATTATAACATATATAACCATACACAACAAGAAAAAGCGTTAAAATTTATTAAAAAACCTTACTCTACCAAGAGGTTGAGTAAGGTGTGGACTAAAACAAGTGATAAAGTCGGGATTATAGCAAAAAAGCCTAGAAAATGATTTTTCCAGACTCTTAATCACAGCAGCAAGCAGCTACTATGCCTGCTCTTCCTTGTAATCACGATAAAATTCTACCTTCAGTAGAATAAAGCGCTCCAAATCCTGCAACAGCTGAAACAGAATCGCCCGTCTTTCAAATTCCTCTCTAGTCTGAGGCAGCTCTCTTTGCCTAAAGACCTCAAGCAATTGCTCAATATCATCAATCAATGTCAAAGCAGAATTCTTCTCACTCAGCTGACGAGCTGTCTCATGAAAAAGATGGGAGAGCAGGAGACTTTCTCTGCTTTGAGATGTTAGCTGAGTGACATTTAAGGCCATTTGCGCCAACAATCTATTTTGATGACGTCTCATCTCAAAATAATGCACCTGATAATTGGTATGATAAAAGAGGGTATTGTGCCTTTCGCGATAAACCAGCTTTAGCGCCTCATCTAAGCTAAGCTCTAATTCCTTAATCATCTGTCCCTCGTTTTGTCCTTGGCCTTCTAACAAAAAGGATTCAAAACGGTACAAGATAGCCTTTAAGCTATCTTCTATCTTTTGGTGGTACAAGCGTAGGCGATGCTCCTGAGACCCCATATACCCGTTAACAAGAAGGGCAAGACCCGTCCCAATCAAAAACAGCAACAGCTCATTAAAAAGAATTGACAAATCAATACGCTGCTCAGACATCAGGTGAGTCACCAAGACAGTGATAGGAACAAGACCTGCCTCTATTTTCAGCTGATAAAGCAAAGGAATGGTTAGCGCTAGATACAAGCCAATGGAAAGCAGACCAAAGCCAAATAAGGCAAATAGACTAACCGCCACAGCAAAGGCTAAGAAAAAAGACAGCAGACGCTTTCTAGCAACAATTAAGCTAGATTTTCTAGTGTCTAGCACACCTAACAGGGCAATAATTCCCGCTGATATGGCATAAGACAGCTGTAGCTGAGAGGCAAGAAAGATTGCAGCCATCGTTGCTAATAGCATTTTTATTGTTCGTTCAATTAAGCTCACATTTTACCTCTAGCCCAAGCCTTTTTGAATTTCATTTTGAATAAACTGCCACTCCTGCTCAGCTCTGTTTACTTTCCGTTGATAGTCATGCAGGCCTCGCAAATATTGATTAATCAAATAATCCTGCTTAACCAAAGGAATCACTGGTACAGGGATATCAAGTAAAGCCTTGGTCGATAGGTTAATCACGTCCTTTCCATGATCCGCCGCCTTTAACAAGGCTTGACCAATAGCAGACTCCAAAAAGAACTTAATATAATAGCCTCGCAAAACCCTCTGAGGACGCAGCACTGTGATATTAGAGGACGCTACCATTTCCCTTTCTTGCTTATGAAAAACACAAACCTTCTGAACAGTCCCCTTTGAGGCAATCAAGACATCTCCATCCTCTAAGATATAGCGCAATAGTTGTCGTCTATCCATATGAAAGGCTCTAACCTGATGATAGTCAATTCCTAGCTGTCCCATATCAGACAGATTAATCAAACCAAATTCACCAGCCTCAGCCTTACGAGAAACAGCCTTCCCCTTAAAGCAATCAACAACCTGACCAAGTGGTATCTTTTCTCTATGATCAGCCAAATAGGCAGCTATCATCGCTTCCATAAAAGTATCCTTCTATTAAATTATAGTATTTTAATACTAGCATATTATTAAGCGATTTTCAAGTACTATTTTACCCTAATCAACAGACTTTAGAGCCTCTAGCATATCAATCTTTCTTAGCCGGTAGCTAACCATATAGCCAAGCACAATCAACAAAAGCACAATAGCCCCAACAGGTACTAGGTAAACATAAGCATCAACTGTCCTACCAAAGCTCATAGAATCATTAGCAATCACCTTCATGATATAGGCGTGCAAATAGCTGCCACCCCAGAGACCGATCAAAATACCAACAGCAGACAAAAGCATGGTTTCCCGGTAAATGTATAAGGTAACCTCCTTGTCATAAAAGCCCAAGACTCTTATCGTTGATAATTCCCTAACCCTCTCAGCAATATTGATATTGGTCAAATGATACAAAATGACCAAGGCTAGTAGAACTGATAGAAGTACTAAAAGCGTCATAACCTGATCCAAAGACGCCACAATCCCTGTCACAGTAGCAACAATACTACTGTGTTGTGACACAGCCTGAACCGCAGGCATTGCTAAGAGCTGACTAGCTACGTCCTTTACAGCAGATGGACTAGCCTTTGCTGTTGTTACCAAATAGGATGGTGAAGCCTCCATATCCCGAAATACCTGCTGATAATAAGATTTAGACATGAACAAGTAATGACCAACAGTCATGTCAATAACCTGACTCACTCTTAACTGATAGCGTTTACCGTTACTAGCTTCAAGCTCAAGCTGATCTCCTGCATGAGCCTGATAATAGTCAGCAAGCTTTTTTGAGATAAGCACTCCAGTACTTGGAAGGTCTAGCTTTTTTCGGTCAGCAGCACCAATCAAGCTAAAATAGGGAGATAGAGTGCTCTGATCGCTAGAAATCAACGACACTGTTTGCTTGTTGTCTAAGTCTTTTATCTTTAGTGATAAGTTAGCGTAATAAATCTCTTTCTTACTAGCAATCTGATCTGCCTTCAAATATTGTGCCAGCTCCTGCCTATCATGAGCTTCTGCTGTTGGAGCTTCTACCACGAGCATGTCATAGGCTGTCAGCTTGCCAAATTGATAGCTTAGGCTATTAGCAAGTGAGGATTGAATGCCCAAGCCGGAAAATAAGAGCGCAACAGAACCTGCTACTCCAATTACTGTCATCAGCATTCTTTGCTTATATCGAAAGATATTTCGAAAAGTAACCTTATAGGTAAAGGATAAACGCCGCCAGATAAAGGAGACATGCTCCAGCCAAATCCTTGCCCCGCTACTAGGAGGCTTAGGCAGCAACAGTTGTGAGGGTCTGAGAAAAAGCTCACGTCTCACCACCATATAAGCTGTCAAAACAGCAGATAACAAGGCTAAAAGCACTGCAACCACACTATAGCTCCAATAAAAATAAAGCTGAGTAGAGCCGATAGTCAATGCATCTGTTAGGATAGCTGAGATGAGCCGAGATAAAAAATAAGTCCCTCCTAAAACTCCTAATCCAGTGCCCAACAAGGCAGCTAAGGCACCATATAGCAGAAATTTTTTGGTAATATCCCAATCAGAATAGCCTATTGCCTTTAGTAAGCCTGAGTTCGTTCGTTCTTCGTCAACATAGCGAGCCATTGTTGTAAAAGTAACTAAGGCCGCAACCAAATACAAAACAACAGGAAAGATATTTCCAACATGCGATATGGACTGTGTTGAGGTGGCATAGGTTTGATAACCCTCACCACCTGGCAGCGTTGAGCGACTATAGCTAGTATAGGTTGGCTTGATCATCGCTGCCCTTTGCTTTTCAGCTAACTCTAGCAAGCTTGCTTCTTTTTTAGCTAACTCTTCCTGCCCTTGCTTTAGCTGAGTCTGCGCTTGCTCTAAGGCATGACCACTTAGCAAAGCCAGCTGGTCTTCACTTGCCTTAAGAACAGTCCTTTGCTCTTCGAGCTTAACTTTACTATCTTTCAAGCTGCGATTAAGGTCATTGAGCATTTCTTCATAACGCTCTTGACCATTGTCCTGCAAGATCTGATCAAGCTCTGCTTGGTGTTGTAGCAATCGTTCATTGTATTGAGTTGAAAAGGCATTCAACCCTCTTAAATCATCATACCGAATGCGTAAGAGATTGTGCCCTTGCTGAAAGGCACTAGGGTGAAGGTAGGCATAGGCATAGAGATTACCATCCCCTGCTGAGGAAACACCTAAGTTTGTTTTGGACCATATTTCTGGAGAATGAGCAAAGCCGACAACACGATAGGATCTATGCTTTAGCAATCCCTTTGTTTTTAGGCTTATCGTGATTATTTGCCCAAGCCGATAGCGGCTTGATAAAGCTTCAGATAGCAAAATGTCGCTAGCCTTGCTAGGGTAATCTCCCTTGACCAAGCTGGCCTGAGATAGGCTTTGTGGCATAGAATAAAGCCTAATAGCCTTCCTCTGGTGATCAAAAGCACCATCAACAAAGCTCGCATACTCTAGTCTTGCATTTTTAAGAGAGGCTAATTCTTGCTTATCTCTATCAGAAAAGCCATGCGAGGTTAGGATACTAAGGTCCATAACCTGATGCTCCTCTAGATAGTGACTAGCAGTTTTTTCCATATTGGGACCAGCCACCTTTAAGCCAACCAAGGCAAAGGAGCCTAGAGCCATTAAAAATAGCAAGGACAAAAAACGCCCCTTACTAGCTTTTATTGCTCGAAAACTATCCTTCCATAAGGTTTTTTGTTTCATCTAGGCACCTCTCAATACGTTATCCTATCAATATCAAGCGGCTGCTTATTAAGCACTGTCTTGGTCACACGACCGTCATGCATATAAATGACCCGATCAGCAATAGGCGCTAGAGCAGTATTATGCGTCACCACAATAACTGTCCTGCCCTTGTCGTGCGCCATATCTTGAAGCAATCTTAAAATTTGCTTGCCGGTTTGATAATCTAAAGCCCCTGTTGGCTCATCACAAAGCAACAACTTAGGATTTTTAGCCAAGGCACGAGCAATAGACACCCTTTGCTGCTCACCTCCTGATAGCTGTGCTGGGAAATGCTCCAAACGTCCTCCTAGCCCCACCTCATTTAAGACAGTAGTCGGATCAAGTGCATCTGCCACAATATCAGCCGCCAGCTCAACATTTTCCTTTGCTGTCAGATTTGGCACCAGATTGTAAAATTGAAAAACAAAGCCAACCTCGTAACGACGGTAGCTGGTCAATGCCTTTTTACTATAGGTCGAGATGTCCTTGCCGTCTATTATGACCTGACCTTGGTCATTGCTATCCATGCCGCCTAAAATATTAAGCACTGTGGACTTGCCTGCACCAGAGGCTCCTAAAATGATCACAAGCTCCCCTCTTTCAATCTCAAAGGATACCTCATCATTAGCCTTAACAGTTGTTTCTCCAATCTGGTAGGTCTTTGAAGAGGACCTCATTTCAATATAGGACACTGATCATGTCACCTCCTTTATATCAACACCTTGTTGATTTTATACTAGCCTTATTATATAATGTCCTCAAGACTTTAACAAGAACAGATAAGCAGCATTTGTTGACTTAAGGAGATGAGTCGATGACAACAAGACACACACCAACCAAGGCCTATTTGAAGCAGGCACTTGTCAGTCTTTTGACAGAAAAGAGCTTTGAGACCATTACCGTTTCTGACTTAACCAAAAAAGCTGGTGTCAATAGAGGCACCTTTTATCTGCATTACAGGGATAAACATGATATGATGACTCATCTCATAAATGACACCTTAGACGATTTATACCAGCTCCTAAATGACCCTCATATTTTTACAGATACTAGACTCGTTCTAAAGGAAGCCCTCGCTTATATCATTGATAATCTTCCCTTTATTGCTGCTATGGCTAACTCCAGTTATTTGAATTTTTCACAAATACTCAAGGATTTTATTTATCAATTTTTGACCACTATTGATGGCTTTCAAGAAATCATCACCAAGCACTATCAGATCCCTTATCACTACGCGCTTGAGGTTTATCTAGCCAGTATTGAAAGTCTGATTAGCTACTGGATTAGTCATGACTGTCAAGAAACAACCGATGACATGACAGCTATTATCCTGAAAACTGTTGGCTTTGAAAAAGTAATCTAGGGGCTTCAATCAGAGCTATAAGCTACTTAGAAGCCTTAGCCTGATAACACAAAAACACAGAGACACTTCATCGTGATATCACCATCACCTTAAAGCAGCTCTGTGTTTTTTTGTGATTACAGACCCTTTCTAACATTAAAAAAGGTTTTCATTCTAGAAATCACGTCCTCATTACCGACAAAGTAAATATGATCACCTTTTTCGATAACAGCGTAAGGACCGGGAGAAACAATGAATTGGCCATCATGCTCAATAGCTACAATCGTCGCTCCCGTTTGATGCCAAATGTTCAAATCACCAATGGATTGGCCAAAATGCTCTGAATCCTGACTACAAATAATTTCGTAAGGTGCCAGCGGGTATTGCTTGCTGATTGATTGGCTTTGCATCAGAAACTCATTAACAAGCACTGTTAAATGCTCCATTGCCTTTTCCTGCTCACGAATATTATGGCGAATATTTTCTTTGATGACAGCGATAGAATGGGTGGATTCGTATTGGTTCAGAAAATCAATAGCCTTTTCCTTAGACAAGACAATGGCGCCACTCCCATGCTTTAAGGTCAAAATCTTCAGATCAGCTAAAATATTCAGACCCTTTCTAGCAGTTTCAGGCGAAACTTTAAAGGTCGAAGCAATGGTTGTCCTAGACTTTAGCTTTTCTCCCACTTCATATTCGCCATTGGCAATCCTTTCAGCAACTGAAATGGCAATCTTTTGATACTTGGAATTAGTAATCTCTCTCTTATTACTAGTCATGATAATTACTCCTTTTTAACAAATGATACCATTCCCATTAAATCACATTTTCACAGAGAATACAATAGCATAACATTGTTCAAGCACTGATAAAAAGAGCTGGTCATCACACCAGCCCACAATATGTCATTAACAGGAGTTTTAGTTGTTGTGTTTTATTCTACTGTCTCGTTATTATCTGTGGTTTTAGAGACAGTTTCTTTTACCTTGTCTGCTTGCTCAGCTACAAATTGAGAGGTTGCTGAGGCCGCGTCTGTTAGCCTGTCTTGAACAGTGACGCTAGCAGCCTCATGCTCTTCTTTGGTTCTAATATCAACAACGTTCACATTTACTTCAACGACCCTCAAATGTGTCATGCTATCGACATTTTGAAAAACAATAGCCTTGATAGACTCAACAATTGCTGGAATATCCTTACCATATTCAACAACAATATCTAAGTCAACAGCCACTTCCTTGCTGCCAACCTCAACAGACACCCCATCACGAACAGAGTCACTATTCACTAGGTTATTTTTGATATTTGAGAAAAAGCCACCATTGACTGCTAATAAGCCACTGACCTTCTCTAAAGCATGTCCAACGATTTTTTCAATGACCTTATCATCGTAGGTCAACGTACTTTTTATGTCCTTTGCTTTCATTACAACTCCTTATTTATCTTGCTTAAGGCCCTTAACAAAGCCCTTGACAGCGTCCTTAGCATCAGCAGCTACTTCTTTGATTTTGCTGGCTGCTTGATCAACCTTACCTTCGGTTTCTAAGGATTTATCACCAGTCACCTTTCCAAAGGCTTCTTTGATTTTACCGCCTGCTTGCTCCAATTTTGCATTTACCTTTTCTTCTGACATTATGATTTCCTCTATTTCTATCGTTTGACAGCCTAGCTTACTTAACGCGTGGCTCAGTTTGCTCTTGAACCTTTTCTACACCTGCACCTACAGATGCCTTAACATTGTCTACCTGCTTGCTTGTAAATTCAGAGGTTGAGCGAGCTACCTCAGTCACCTTATCCTGTAGGCTGACCTTATCAGCTTCAAATTGCTCCTTGGTTTTAATGTCAACAACCTTAACATTAACCTCAATCACCTCTAAATCTGTCATTCTCTTGACTTCATTTTCTACGACAGATTTAATCGCATCAAAAATGGTTGGAACATGCTTTTGGTATTCTGCTACAATGTCTAAATCAACAGCAACCTCTTTTTTACCAACCTCAACATTAACCCCATCACGAACAGAATCACTATTAACAAGCTTGTCTTTTAGATTGGCCAAAAAGCCACCATTAACACCTAGTAGGCCATCAATGTTTTCAAGAGCCAAGCCAACGATCTTTTCAATGACCTTGTCATCATAGGTCAATTCGCCACGAACAGCTGAAGTTGGTTCTTTATGAGTTGTGTTTTTAATGTAAGTTTCAGTCATGATAAATCTCCTTTAGTTACGTTTGATCAATTGATCGATAATACCTGTCTTTTTGGCATACAGGCCGCCATATACTCCTAAAATAATGAAAATAATTGCCAGCAGTGTTTTAAATAACCCAAAGGTCATCAGTAATACAGCAGCTATCAGCCCTATCAGACCACCAATAATAGGGTATTTAAACCGTTCATAAAATGCCATGATAATCTCCTATTCTACACGTCTCTTAGAGCTATGCTTTTGCTTAGCATCAGCAATATCCTTGACATAAACCTTGAAATGGACAGGTCGATTAATACCAAAGAATTCTGTTAAACCAGTCTCAATTCCTTCTTTAATGCCATTTAGCTGCTCAGTGACAGCTACGCGAGAAGCTAATTGTCCACTGACATTAACCTTAAATTTACGCTTGTACAGCTTAGCGGTAACTCTTGGGCTTGACATAAGCCCTGCTGCTTTAATAGCAGCTGCTACATAGCCTTCAATAGCAGACCCTTTCAAAAGCAGGGTTCCTTTATCCTTAGCCAGCTGAATCTCAGTATAGGTGCGTGGATAAAAGATAATCACAAGAAGGATCAGCACTGTTATTAGAAATAAAGCGATAGCTGCCCAAAAGTAATAGTAATATAAGGCCGGATTTAGGAATTTAGGAAGCCAATTCATATCCCAGTGAAGCCATTGATAGCCAATAGGTAGCCTAATATAATCTCCAGTTATGGCTATCACGCCACCAAAGACCGTCAATAGGACTAAGCCAATGAGACTATAGCTAATTTTTAAAAATTTCGACATAAAAACCTCTTTCCTACTCAACCATCTCTATAATGATAGAAATGCCCTTAGTTTGATTTATTTAGTACAAAAGAAGTAATGATAACAACGATAACAGCACCAATGATTGATGGGAAAAGTGCCATGCCAGCTAATGTTAGACCCCAGCTGCCAAACAAAGCTTGACCAACGTATGATCCAATAAGTCCTGCAGCGATATTGGCAATCCAGCCCATTGATCCGCCTTTTTTAGTAAGCGCACCGGCAATAGCACCGATAAGTGCACCCACAATTAATGTCCAAATAATTCCCATAATAAATCTCCTCAATTCAATAAAACTACTTTGTTCACTCTTTAAAGTGACTACATAAATTAAATATAAAATTGCTAGTTATTTTTTTGATACATTTATGTTTAACAATAAAGCGCTACAAATACCTTAAAACAACTATTAACAAAAGTGACCACTTGTTATTTAATTTATATTGCCATTATACACTTCTCATTTTAATTTGCAAGGATTATGCTCAGAATAAATCATTTTTTGTGATTTTTTTAAAAATAAAAAAATACCAAGCTCTCTCCGGCATCAAGGCCATCAAAAGCTTGGTATGTGGTTAACTGATAAAATCCTTGCTTACTTCTTTTCTTAAATCGCAGAACTAAACCGCAATTGCAAAGCCCTTATCCAAGTGACTATGCAAATTGCCCATAAGCTGTACCTTTTATTTTTTTTCAATAGGAGCAACGCTGGCAAGGAGTTTTTTTAATCCGACATCAGGAAAACTAATGGTTAATTCCATGGTCTTACCAGATCCCTTGACCTCTAAAACCGTTCCAGCACCCCATTTTTTATGATGGGCAATATCACCAATCTGCCAATCAACGGCTTGCTTTGAAGTAGCTGCATTCGGTCCAAAGGGCAGCGGTGTAGATGTTGAGGCTGCTCTGGCAGGCTGTGCCATTGATTTTCTGGACTGGATAGCCTCTGATAGACTCATTCCTGTGCCAAATTGTCGTTGACCCTGCTGCGAAAATGTCACACCAAAGGAAGCATGAGCAGGTCTTGCCAAGCCTTGGAAGCTTAAAAGGTTCTCTGACATCTCTTTTAAAAACCTTGTTGGGCGATTATAGCTGCTTTTACCAAATAGGGTACGTGTATTGGCATTCGTTAAAAACAAGCATTCCTCGGCTCTGGTAATGCCAACATAGGCTAGTCGCCTTTCTTCTTCTAGCTCATCTTGATCCTCGGCTGCTCGGGCTAAAGGAAAGACTCCCTCCTCCATACCTATGAGAAAAACAACAGGAAATTCTAGCCCCTTAGCTGCATGCAGAGTCATCAAAGTTACCTCAGCGGTTTCTGCATTGCCATCATCACTATCAGCAATCAAAGCAAGGTCATTGAGAAATCTTCCTAAGCGATCAATACCTGCTTCATGCTCCTGCTGCTGTGCTGATAGGTCATCAAAGCTTTTGGTAACAGACAGGAATTCTTCAATATTTTCAATCCTAGCTTGACTTTCTAAGGTATTTTGGACGCGCAGCATATCCAGATAGCCGGTTTTCTCCAGCAAGGCCTCGGCCAGGGCTGTAATGCTCAGCTGGTCTAAATCAGCTCTCAAATCACTTAAGAGACTCGCTAAGGCCAGCATGGCTTGGGCAGCCTTTCCTTTTAGCGGTGATTGCTCAAGGCTTGAAGCGGCCTCTAACAATGACTGTCCTTGCCCATAAGCAAATTGGCGGAGCTTATCTAGGGTTCCTGGCCCTACCCCTCGTTTAGGCTCATTCACAATTCGTTCAAAGGAGAGATTATCTGACGGATTAGCAACCACAGTCAAATAGGCAATCACATCACGAATTTCCTTTCTGCTGTAGAATTTGGTTCCTCCGACCATCGTGTAGGGAATATTTGATTTTAACAAGGCTTCTTCAATCGTACGGGACTGAGCATTGGTACGATATAAAACAGCAAAGTCTTTAAAGCTCTTTCCTAGCTCTAGACACATATTGCTGATGGTTGAGGCAACAAAAACAGCCTCGTCACGCTCATCATTTGCCCTATAATAAACAATCTGCTCACCGTCTGCGTTTTGAGTCCACAATTTTTTCGGACGACGATGACGATTATGCTGAATCACCTCGTTAGCTGCCTGAAGGATTTTCTTGGTGGAGCGATAATTTTCTTCCAGCAAAACCACCCTTGCATCAGGGTAATCCTTTTCAAAATCTAAAATATTTTGCATATCAGCACCACGCCAGCCATAAATGGACTGGTCTGCATCACCGACAACACAAATATTTTTAAAGCGTGAGGCTAAAAGAGTCACTAGCTGATATTGAGCGTGGTTTGTGTCTTGGTATTCATCGACATGTATATATTGATAACGCTGCTGATAATAGGCTAGAACGTCAGGATTTTGATCAAATAGGCGTAAGGTCATCATAATCAAATCATCAAAATCCATAGCCTCACTTCGTCTGAGCTCCTCCTGATAGGCCTTGTAGCAGCGGGCAACTGTCTGGCTATACAAATCAGAGGCTCCTAGCTCATAGGCTCTTTCATCTAAGAGATCATTTTTAGCATTTGAAATGGTGGCTAAAATCGACCGCTCGCTCCATTTCTTAGGATCCAGATTTAGAGCTTTTACTATTCTCTTCATTAAGGTCCGCTGTTCTCCTGGATCAACAATCGTGAAATTCCGATTGTAGCCAATATGATCTGCCTCACGGCGTAAAATACGAACACACATTGAGTGAAAGGTCGCAATCAAGGTATCCTTGGTGGCTGGGCTTAAGGCCAATGCCCTTTCTCGCATCTCACGCGCAGCCTTATTAGTAAAGGTAATCGCCAAAATATTCCAGGGATTAACATACTTTTCATCAATCAAGTAGGCAATGCGGTGGGTTAATACCCTCGTTTTCCCAGAACCGGCACCAGCCATAATTAACAAGGGGCCCTCAGTCGTTTGAACTGCCTCTGCTTGTTTATCATTCATTCCATCTAATAAAGGATTCATGCTTTCTCCTCATATCGTCTAATAAGTGACTTTTATTAACCTTACGATTATATCATGTTTCAGTCAAAAAGAAAAAAGAGGACAATGATGTTACCATAAAAACAAGGAGTTAGCCATCAGTTAAATTGCTTGTTGACATCACTAGGCTTTTTGGGTATCATAGACATAATTTAATAAACCGAATGATGTCATGCAGGAGAAGAATGGATTTCGCCGAAGGAGTTATACTCTCAGGTGTTCAGGTGTTGGACGGGACTGCTTGACGGACGGGCTTCTGGAGAGACCTATTAGGCGCCGAAGGGGCAAGGCAAGACTGCTCAATCTCTCAGGCAAAAGGACAGAAGATAAAATATCAAGCCGTATGATCATGCTTCCTTAGCATTTTTTGTGCTTGCTGTTTTGTCATATGCTTCAGAGGCTATCCGCAGGGGTGGCTTTTTCTTTTGGCAGCATTGGTTAAGAGAGTTGAGGAATTAAGCATGATAGCTGCTGCAAAATGGATAGACGATTTGGTTTGGGGAGCACCCTTGTTGCTACTGCTGCTTGGTACTGGCATTTACCTCACCAGCAGACTTAGCCTTCTCCAAGTCATCAAGTTGCCTAAGGCCTTTAGGCTCATTTTTGCTAAGAATGAGGGGCAAGGAGATATTTCATCATTTGCTGCTCTAGCAACAGCCCTAGCTGCTACAGTTGGTACTGGTAATATTGTTGGTGTCGCAACCGCTATAAAGTCTGGTGGACCTGGGGCACTTTTTTGGATGTGGGTTGCTGCCTTCTTTGGTATGGCAACCAAATATTCCGAGGGCGTTTTAGCCATTAAATACCGTACTAAGGACGCTAATGGTCAGATTTCAGGCGGACCTATGTACTACATTTTAAATGGTATGGGGCAAAAATGGAGGCCTCTAGCCAACTTATTTGCTGTCTCTGGTATTTTAGTGGCTTTGTTTGGAATCGGGACATTTGCTCAGGTCAATGCGATTACCTCATCCCTACACCATAGCCTTGGGATCTCTTCGCCATTAATCAGTGTCTTGCTAGCTGCTGTTGTGGCCATGATTATTTTTGGAGGCATTCAAGCTATTGCCAAGGTGGCTGAAACAGTCGTTCCTTTCATGGCTATCTTTTATATTGGAGCAAGCTTAACGGTTATTGCTGTTCACTATACTAAGCTTCTTCCTATGCTTGTCCTTATCTTTAAGTCCGCTATTACCCCTACAGCAGCTATAGGGGGCTTTGCCGGAAGCTTGGTTAAGGACGCCATTCAAAAGGGTATTGCACGTGGGGTTTTTTCTAACGAATCAGGACTAGGCTCTGCTCCGATCGCTGCTGCTGCCGCTAAAACCAAGGAGCCAGTAGAACAGGGCCTGATTTCTATGACCGGAACCTTTATTGACACGATCATCATCTGCACTCTGACTGGTCTGGCCATTTTGGTAACTGGTCAGTGGACTAGCGCACTAGAGGGAGCACCCTTAACACAGTCTGCCTTTGCTTCTATCTTTGGGCATATGGGCACCTATGCCTTGACCCTGTCGCTTGTTCTTTTTGCTTTTACGACTATTCTCGGCTGGAGCTATTATGGTGAGCGCTGCTTTATCTTTTTATTTGGCACGACACACCTCAGCTATTTTCGCCTGATCTTTGTTATCATGGTAGGACTTGGTGGCTTTCTTAAGCTGGAGTTGATTTGGATACTGGCAGATATTGTCAATGGCCTGATGGCTCTGCCAAATCTTATCGCCCTACTAGCCTTATCTCCTGTTGTCATTTTTGAGACAAGGGCATATTTTAAGCGCCAAAGCACCAAATAAGCTATCGAAAAGCCTGGAATACCCTATTTAGGATAGCTCTAGGCTTTTAGCTTGTCTTAGCTTTTATGATATAATGAAAGCATCAGTTACAAAGGAGTTTTTATGCCAAACAATCCAGTAGAAAACCTTCGGTTAGCAAAAAGAGGGCCCATTGTTAGCATTGTTACCTATTTGGCCCTTAGCATCACAAAGCTTCTTGCTGGCTATCTTTTAAATGCCAGCTCCTTGATTGCCGATGGCTTCAACAACCTGTCTGATATCGTTGGTAATGTCACTCTGCTCATCGGACTTCATCTGGCCAGCCAGCCAGCAGACGCCAATCACCGCTTTGGCCACTGGAAAATCGAAGACCTTTCAAGCTTAATAACCTCCTTTATCATGTTCATTGTTGGCTTTCAGGTTCTCCTGCAAACTATTCAACAGATGATTAGTGGTAAGCAGTCTGCTATCGATCCATTAGGTGCTATTGTTGGGATCGCTTCAGCCCTTGTGATGCTTGGAGTATATGCTTTTAATAAAGCGTTATCAAAAAAGGTAAGATCCAGTGCCTTGGTTGCAGCCTCTAAAGATAATCTTTCTGATGCTGTGACCTCTATTGGAACCTCTATTGCTATTATCGCCGCTTCCTTAAAGCTACCTATTATTGATAGGCTGGCTGCCCTTATCATTACCTTTTTCATTCTAAAAACAGCCTTTGATATTTTTATGGCAAGCGCCTTTAGCTTATCAGATGGCTTTGACAGCACGCAGCTCAAAGCATATGAAAAGGCCATATTGAAAATTCCCAAAATCATTGCTGTCAAATCACAGCGCGGCCGCACTTACGGAAGCAATGTCTATTTAGATATTGTCCTTGAGATGCACCCTGACCTTTCTGTTTATGAAAGTCACGCCATAACCGAGCAGGTCGAACAGCTCTTGAGTGAGCAATTTGCTGTTTATGATATTGATATTCATGTTGAGCCTGCAAAGCTTCCTAAAGATGACAACTGTGAATATGTTTACAAAAAGCTCTACAAAAACGAGAAAATCATGCTAAGTCAAATCCCAGATTATCAAGAGCTCATTGCCAAGACCTTTACCTTTATTGATCGCGATGGACAAGCTTACAATGCCAAGCAATTTTTAGAGCAGCAGCGTTCTTCTTCCAATCAGCTTGAAGCCTTTTGTATGCAATCCATCAGCCACAACACCAAGCTAGTCACCTATCAGCTACAGGGCAATCAGCATACCAGTATCTGGAGACGACACGAAGCTTGGCACCTGATATATCATCAAATCACACCAATAACAAACTCCATAGCAATTAAAAAACACTATCATATCAAGCGTATCAGCTAATAATAAGCCGTATAAAAAGACTTGCCTTTAGAAGGTAAGTCTTTTAAATGTATCTAGTCTCAACCCCTCTGAGCTGATTAGGTCTTGCTTGCGTCTTATGATTTCAACTGAACTGTTGCGACATCTTCACCAAACCATTTTTTAGAGATTTTTTGGAAGGTACCGTCCTGATAAAGCGATTTTAAGGCTTGTGTAATCTTTTTTTGTAGGGTTTTATCCGCTTTTCGGACACCAACTGCAAAATCCTCACCTTCAAACTCACTCGCGATAATGTTATAGCGGTCTAGCTCACCTTCTTGCTGAAGGTAATAATTGGCATAAACCCTATCAATCAAAAGGCCATCAATACGCTTGTTTTTTAAATCGATAAAGGCTTGTGTAAAGGTTTCATATTGGGTAGCGTCATTTCCCTTGACAAGATCCTTTAGCACCTTAGGATGACTCGTAAAGGCATCATAGCCAGATGAGCCAGACTGGGCACCTAAGGTCTTATTTTTCATATCAGCAAATGAGCTTATTTGCGATGATTTTTGCGTCACTAAGACTTGCTCATTTTTCATATAAGGCTCTGTAAAGGCCACCTTAGCTTGGCGCTCTTTTGTCACAGAATAGCCATTCCAAATCAGGTCAATTTTACCATTGTTCAACTCAGTTTCTTTGAGATCCCAGTTAATGGCTTGATACTTAACATTGATACCATATTGGTCAAAAACAGCCTTTGCTAGCTCAATATCAAAGCCGGTATTTTTTCCTGACTCGTCCTTATAGCCCATTGGCACAAAAGTATTATCAAAGCCAAGCGTAATCGTCTTTTTCTGCTTGTAGGAATCCCAAGCATCTGAGCTAGTCTGTTTATTACTAGCGCCACAAGCTACTAAAAGCGTAGCTGTAGCAGCAAATAGGGCTACTAGAAGGGTCTTTTTTAACGTCATAGCACTACCTCTTCTTCTATTTAGGATTGATCTTGATGATACGATCAGAAATGGTCTGAGCAAACTGCAAATCATGGGTGACAACAATCTGGGTAATGCCCATCTCACGATTTTGCAAAATCAATTTCTCAACCTCCTGACGTAATTCAGAGTCTAAGGCACTTGTCGGCTCATCATAGCCTACAATCTGTGGGTCAATCATCATCGCTCTAGCCAAGGCAACTCTTTGCTTTTGCCCACCAGATAGCGCATAAGGATAAGCAGCTGCATGCTCTTTGAGACCTAGGCGCTCCAGCAGCTCCATAGCCTTTTGCTTTGCATCAGGCCTTGGCATAGCCATGGTAATGGTAGGAGACAAGATGAGATTATCCAGCACCGTCAAATGTGGAAACAATTGGAAATCCTGAAAAACAAAACCAAGCAGGCTTCTTTTTTCTAAATGATCAATAGGAACAGACTCGCCATTATAGCTAATATTTCCCGAATCAATAGGCTCTAAGCCAGCCAGCATTCGGAGCAGAGTAGTCTTGCCACCACCAGATGGCCCTACCAAAGATAAAACCTCACCATCTTCAACGGTCAAATGAAAGCCATCAAAGATCTGCTTGTGACCAAATCGCTTTGAAATATTGTTCAGTTCTAACATATGACCCCCTTACTGATAATAATTAAATCTTTTTTCAACCTGCTTCGATAAAATGGTGACCAAACCAATTAAGAGCAAATAAATCAAACCTGCAATAAACATCGGTGCTAAGGTTGCATCTCTATTTGCCGCAGTCTTGCTTGCTAATAGCAAATCCCCTACTCCTAACACATATACCAAGGAAGAATCCTTAACTAAGTTAATCACCTCATTGAAAACACTTGGTAAAACAATCTTGAACACCTGAGGCAAGATAACATAGCGAACAGTTTGTACCGGACTAAGCTTCAGCACCTTTGCAGCCTCATATTGCCCATTTGGAATAGTCTCTATCCCGCCACGAAAAATCTCGGCAAAATAAGCAGCATAGTTTAAGGTAAAAGCCAAAATCGCTGCCGGCATACGATCAAAGGTAACACCCACACTTGGCAAAACATAATAAAAAAAGATGAGCTGTAACAATAAGGGTGTTCCCCTCATGACCCAAATATAGAGCGTCAATAGCCACTGCAAGGGCTTAAAGTCAACCCTCATCAAAAAAGCTAAAAGAGCCCCTAAGGGAATGGATAATACAATTACAATAAAGAAAACCTGTAAAGTGATTAAGGCACCATCCAGCAAGCTGGGTAAAACCTGCATAATATACGTCATGTTGTCTCCTAGATATAAATAGTTTATCCATTATACCAAATTTTCTGATGGATTGAAAAGTACTTTTCTATAAAAATACAACCAGTCATCTGGTTGCTTATTGTTATTAAATCTTCTTGACGAATTCTGATTTTAGCTTCATTGCACCAAAGCCATCAATCTTACAATCAATATTGTGATCACCTTCAACAAGACGAATATGCTTAACACGAGTTCCCTGCTTGAGATCCTTCGGCGCTCCCTTGACCTTCAGGTCCTTAATGATCGTAACAGTGTCTCCATCAGCTAATCTAGTTCCATTACTATCTAAAACGACAAGCCCCTCCTCCTCAGGCTCCTCCTCACCACGTGTCCATTCAAAGGAACACATCGGACAAATGAGCAAATGCCCGTCCTCATAAACATATTCTGAATCGCATTGTAAACAATTTGGTAACGTCATCTTACTCTCCTAAGCTTCTTAGTCTTAACGTTAATATTTTACTTCAGAAATGCTTATTTGACAAGATGAATACGTTATCATAAGACCAGGCAAGCACTAAAAAACGAGCCTGACATAACATCATGTCAAGCTCGTTTCAAATAGGCTTCAGGACCCTGCTGCCTCATTTTAAGCAGGCAACTATTACTCAACTGTAACAGCCTTGGCTAAATTACGAGGCTTATCTACATCTAAACCACGCTGCAAGGAAGCATAGTAAGCAATTAATTGAGTCGGAATAACCATAGCAATCGGCGCTAAGAATGGGTGCACCTTATTAATAATAATGTCATCTCCCTCACGCTCTAAGCCCTCCTCAACAACTGTCAACACATGAGCGCCACGTGCAGCCACCTCTTGGATATTGCCACGTGTATGTGCAGCAACCAGCTCACTTGAAGAAATAAGTCCAATAACAGGTGTGCCATCCTCAATCAGTGAAATAGTCCCATGCTTTAGCTCACCAGCTGCAAACCCTTCACACTGAATGTATGAAATTTCTTTTAATTTTAGTGCAGCCTCCATAGCAACATAATAATCATTGCCACGACCAATGTAAAACGCATTGCGTGTTGTTGCCAATAAGGTCTGCACCTTCTCAGCAATCAGCTCCTTGTCAGATAAGGTGGCCTCAATAGACTGAGCGACCAATGACAATTCATGAACCAAATCAAAGCTAATAGCTTCCTTCTTGCCATTAGCCTCACCAACTGCCTTAGCTAGAAAGGCAAGTGCAGCGACCTGTGCTGTGTAGGCTTTAGTTGATGCAACTGCAATTTCTGGACCTGCATGGAGCAGCATAGTGTAGGTTGCTTCACGTGATAGGGTTGAGCCAGGAACATTTGTCACTGTTAGGCTTGGAATCCCCATCTCATTTGCCTTGACCAAAACCTGACGGCTATCTGCTGTCTCACCGGACTGGCTCAAGAGGATAAACATTGGCTTTTTGCTCAATAGCGGCATATTGTAGCCCCACTCAGAAGCAACCCCTAATTCAACAGGTGTATCAGTCAAATGCTCCAGCATTGACTTAGAAGCAAAGCCAGCATGATAAGAGGTCCCAGCTGCAAGAATATAGATACGATCAGCCTCTTGGACAGACCTTATGATAGCTGGATCAATCATCATCTGTCCCTTGGCGTCTGCATAGGTTGAAATCAAGCGACGCATCACTGTTGGCTGCTCGTCAATTTCCTTTAGCATATAAAATGGATAGGTCCCCTTGCCAATATCTGAAAGATCAAGCTCTGCTGTATATGACTGACGATCAATCGGATTGCCAGCATAATCTGTCACCCTTGCTGAATCCTTTGTCAGGATAACCAGCTCCTTGTCATGGATTTCCATAAATTCGCTGGTTTCACGAATCATGGCCATAGCGTCTGAACAAACCATGTTATAGCCCTCACCAAGGCCAATCAGCAATGGGGATTTATTCTTAGCGACATAGATCGTATCCATATCCTCTGTATCAATCAAAGCAAAGGCATAGGAGCCTTCAATGATTGATAAAGCCTTTTTAAAAGCCTCTAAGACTGAACAGCCTTCTTCAACAAATGCTCCAATCAAATGAACTGCAATTTCGGTGTCTGTTTGTCCTTTAAACGTGTGTCCAGCAAGGTACTGCTCCTTCATCTGGAGGTAATTTTCAATCACACCATTATGAACAAGAACAAAGCGACCTGTCTGAGAGGTATGAGGGTGAGCATTTTCCTCTGTTGCTTGACCATGCGTTGCCCAACGTGTATGACCAATACCGGTCGTTCCAACAACATCAATGCCAATCTTAGAGCGTAAATCTGCAATGCGTCCAACAGATTTTACCAAATTGGACGTCCTGCCATCTGACACAAAAATACCAGCTGAATCATAACCACGATACTCTAATTTTTCCAATCCCTGCATCAAGATGTCAGTCGCATTACGACTACCTACAACTCCAACAATTCCACACATAACTTAACACCTCAGTAAGCTAGCTTACTACTTTCTTTAATGATCAATATAATTGGTATAGTCAGATATAAACCGACTAAAACGTTATATTTAGAGTATATAACTTCAGAAAAATCTTGTCAACAAGAAAATTGGTATAGTCATATTTTGAGAAACAAAATAGAGCAGCCTTAAAGCTACTCTACCTCTACAAATCCAAAGTCTTTCAAAGGAAGCACTCTAAATGTTACTAATCCCTTAATTTGTGACACGTCAATTAAGCCAAACTGACGGCTATCATGATGGTTTTTTCTGTTATCATTTAGCAAAAGGTATTTCCCCTTGGGAATGCTATCGTATTTTCCAGAAGTAACCGTCGAAATCGTAAAATCCTCCGTATAAAGCGTACCAATAGGGGCATGATTGAGATACTTTGCCTTCATACTCTCAAGGTAGGATTGGGATTCAACCATATTGTTCAGGTAAAAATATCGTCCATATAGGTAACACGATCACCTGCTACTGCTACAACCCGGCTCACATAATCCTTTTTGTCAACCGTATAAACCACAAAATCCTTATATTTAGGCTCAATATTTTTCTTAATGGTGATTAAATCGCCCTTATTCAAATAGGCATTTGAAGCCTCTGACGTGACTCGATAGGTCGAAAAAACAAATATTCTAAGAAGGACAGCTCCCACAATAAGAATCAATAACAACAATATATTTCTTATAAAATCTCGCTTTACCATAATAACTCCTAGTCTATAGTCTCATTATAACATGATATGACTAATAAAAAAAGCAAACAATTTTTAAGTATCATTGTTTGCCTTAAATTATCTGATAGAGCAAAATAGCTAAAGCTTATGGAAAGCTATTATTTTACAGTGCGAACACGCATTGTATTTGTACCACCTGTACCAACTGGCACACCTGCAACAATAACGATATTATCTCCTGATTGCACCAAACCAGTCTCAAGAGCTACACGCTCTGCTACCTCAAACATATCATCTGTTGATGCTGGTCTTTCAGCAAGCACTGGAATCACACCCCAGTTAATCATCAAGGCACGTTGAACCTTTTCATCAAAGGTCACAGCCAAGATGTCAGCATCAGGACGGAACTTAGAAATGGCACGAGCTGTGTTTCCTGTTTCAGTGATGGTCACAACAAGCTTGATATCCATTGAGTGTGTTGCATCTTTAACAGCTGAAGCAATCACGTCAGTTTTATTGGTACGTGGGAAGGCAGATGAATCTAAACGACCATACTCATTAAGAAGAGTTTGTGCATTTTTATCAATTGTAGCCATTGTACGAACTGCTTCAACAGGGTATTTACCATTTGCTGATTCACCAGAAAGCATTGTCGCATCTGTACCGTCAATAACCGCGTTGAAAACGTCAGATACCTCTGAACGAGTTGCACGTGGTTTTTCAGTCATTGTTTCAAGCATGTTAGTTGCGGTGATGACTGCTTTACCTGCTGCATTTACCTTGGTGATAATCATTTTTTGGAAGACTGGAACCATTTCAAATGGCACCTCAATCCCCATATCACCACGAGCAATCATGATACCATCTGCAGCTTCGATGATTTCATCAAGGTTATCAATACCTTGTTGGTTTTCGATTTTAGCAAATAATTGAACATGCTCATTGCCTGTTTCACGACAAATCTCACGAACCTCTTCAACGTCCTTGGCAGTACGAACAAATGAAATAGCAATAAAGTTAAGACCTTGCTCAAGACCAAAACGAATATCAGCATTATCACGTTCTGCTAAGGCTGGGAAAGGAATCTTGGTATTAGGGATATTAACACCCTTTTGCTTTGCAATGATGCCATCATTTTCAACCTCAACGATGAACTCACGCTTTGCAATGTCCTTCTCGATAACCTTTAAGCCAAGCTTTCCATCGTCAATAAGAATAGTGTGGCCAACCTCAACCTCATCATAAATATCAAGAGCACCAGCTACATTCAAGGCAATCATATCACGAGTTGATTGAATGCCTTGTGCTGTCGCAACACGAATACGCTCACCAGTCACATAGCTATATTCTTTGGCATCGTCAGCAAACAATTCTGTACGCATTTCTGGTCCTTTTGTATCCAAAAGGAAACCAACCTTTTGACGTGCCAGCTTTTCAGCAAGACGAACAGTAGCCATACGGTCACCCTGCTCTTTGTGGTCACCATGTGAGAAGTTAAAGCGGAAAACATTAGCACCTGCTTCAATCAATTCAGCGATCTTTTTAGCTGATTGTTCAACGTCCAACTGACCAGCCCAATAGCCGTCCTCACCATATTTTTTACCACCGCGAATTTCAACCGCAGGACCAAGTGTTGCAACAATTTTTACACGTTTATTCATTTTATTATGAAACTCCCTTATTTTTTAGTTGATTAACAAAGATTACCAGATCTTACTTATCCTATTGTGCTAATGAACGGTTCAAAGCAGCATAGTCTAAGCGAGCCTTGTGCGGGTTATTAACAACAATGTTACCCTCATCAGTAAGGCTGAACAAGGCACCGTCCTCTGCACTTCCAAGAATCGGACTTTCAACAAGCTCTTCATTATGAATACCAACAGCCAAGCCACCTTTGCCTTCCTTGAGCAACTCAACAGCGTGCGCTCCCATCCATGACGCAATCACACGATCACGCGCAGTTGGAGAGCCACCGCGAAGGATATGACCAAGGTTTGTCACACGAAGGTCACTTTCATCTCCAGCTTCTTTTAGCTGCTGCGCAAAGGCCTCGCCACTCATAACACCCTCAGCTAAAACGATAATATGGTGATTTTTTCCTCTATTTTCAAAATCGTCTTTAATTGTTGAGACCACTTTATGAATGTCAAATTCCTCTTCAGGAACGATGATTTGATCTGCTCCACTTGCAATACCTGCCCAAAGTGCGATATCACCTGCATTGCGTCCCATCACTTCAACAACAAAGGTCCGTCCATGACTTGATGAGGTATCGCGAAGCTTATCAATAGCCTCTACCGCAGTATTGACCGCAGTGTCAAATCCGATAGTATAGTCTGTTCCAGCAATATCGTTATCAATCGTCCCTGGGATACCTACTGCAGGGAAGCCATGCTCAGTCAAGCGCATCGCACCATGGTAAGAACCATCACCACCAATGACAACTACCCCTTCAATGCCATGCTTTTTTAGCTGCTCAATACCAGCCAATTGCCCCTCAAGCTGAGCAAACTCTGGGTAGCGAGCTGAATAAAGGAAGGTCCCGCCGCGAGAAATCTTATCACCAACCTCTTTTGAGCCTAGTGGAAAGATATCACCATCAACCATACCAGCATAGCCGCGGTTAATACCATAGACTTCCATTCCTTCTGAAATTGCTTTACGAACAACTGCACGAATAGCAGCATTCATACCAGGGGCGTCACCACCACTGGTTAAAACAGCAATACGTTTCATTTTTTGGTACTCCTTTAATTAATTTAACGTTTTTATTATAGCACATTCGTTTGCAAATTACTTCACTAATTCGCTATTTTTATCGAAAAACCGTTTTCAACACCCGACTTTATCACTTAAAAACAAGTAAAGACCAGCTAACCCCTTGTGTCCCAAGGGATTTTGCTGGTCTTTAAATTTATTTTAGTGTTGTATATGGATTTTTAGCGTAATGTTTGAGCTCTTCAAACTTAACGATTCCCTTCGCCCATTCAATTCCTAGCAGTCTGTTTAACTCCTGCATATCAAGGCTTTCTTGAAGTCTGTAGTAGTTATCTTGTAACGGTGTTACCTTGGCACTGTTTAAGGCAGTAATGATACGTTCAGGACTCATCTGCCAATCTATCTGATGTTGAAGGAGGCGTAGATGAACTAAAGCAATGAAACAGGTTAGAAAGTGAGCTTGAATGTGTTTTTCCGTCCAAACGTAAACAGGACGACTTTCCAGTTCTGTTCTCGTCACACGGAAACAATCTTCAATCTTGGCTAGCTCTTTATAGGCATTTAACATCTCCTCATCAGTCATCTCTATTTCACTCGTGACAAGCACATTAATCCCATCAAACTGAGCATCAAAATCAGCCTGTTCTTGATCAATCGTAATCAAAGGAGAGTAGGGTTTAACCTCGCCAGTTTCTTTATCCAAATATTGGAGCTCTAGGTATTTCTTGCCTCCCTTTTTACTGGTTCTACGAAAAAGCTCCGCATTGGTTAACTGACTGGCATAGTCTAAAGCACCTTCACGACGAATGCGCTCCCGGTCGGCATATTTTTTAGACCAAGTGATGAGAACCTTCTCTTGAACTGAACTGCCCCCCCAAAAGTTAGACATAAAATCTAACAATTGGGGGGCTATTTTTATGACATTGAGTTATGAAGACAAGGTTCAAATCTATGAGCTACGGCACATTGGAAAGTCCATTAAATGCTTATCAGAAAAGTTTAGTATTGCAGAATCTGACCTCAAATACATGATTCGCCTGATTGACAGGTATGGGTTAGCCATTGTCCAAAAAGGTAAGAATAGTTATTATTCTCCAGAACTGAAGCAAGAGATAATAGATAAAGTTCTGATTGATGGTCAATCTCAAAAACAGACGTCCTTAGACTATGCTTTACCAAATTCTAGTATGCTTTCAAGGTGGATAGCGCAATACAAGAAAAACGGCTATACTATTCTTGAGAAAAGAAGAGGGAGGCCACCAAAGATGGGACGTCAACCAAAGAAGACTTTAGAACAAATGACAGAGTTGGAGCGACTCCAAAAAGAATTAGACTACCTTAGAGCGGAGAATGCTGTGCTAAAAAAGCTGAGAGAATACCGGTTGAGGGACGAAGCAAAGCTCAAAGAGCAACAGAAATCATCCAAGAATTAATCGGTCAATTTTCTCTAGCAACTTTGCTTGAAATCCTTGATTTATCGCGGTCAACCTATTATTATCAAGTCAAGCAACTAGCTCAAGAAGATAAGGACATGGACTTAAAGGAGCTCATTCAAGGCATCTATGATGAACATCATGGCAATTATGGCTATCGTCGCATTCATCTGGAACTAAGAAATCGTGGTTTTATCGTCAATCACAAAAAAGTACAACGTTTGATGACTGTCATGGGCTTAAAAGCTCGTATCCGTCGTAAGCGCAAGTATTCTTCTTACAAAGGTGAGGTTGGCAAAAAGGCTGATAATCTGATTAAACGTCAGTTTGAAGGTTCTAAGCCCTACGAGAAGTGCTATACCGATGTGACGGAATTTACCTTACCTGAGGGGAAACTCTATCTATCGCCTGTTCTTGACGGCTATAACAGTGAGATTATTGATTTCACCCTGTCTCGATCGCCTGACTTGAAGCAAGTACAAACCATGCTTGAGAAGGCTTTTCCAGCGGATTCGTACAATGGAACGATTCTCCACAGCGATCAAGGCTGGCAATATCAACATCAGTCTTATCATCACTTTTTGGAGACTAAAGGCATTCGTCCATCCATGTCTCGCAAGGGAAATAGTCCAGATAATGGGATGATGGAGTCCTTCTTTGGTATTCTCAAATCTGAGATGTTTTACGGCCTTGAGACAACTTATCAATCCCTTAATGAGCTTGAACAAGCTATTACAGATTACATTTTTTACTACAACAACAAACGCATTAAAGCAAAGCTAAAAGGACTTAGCCCTGTGCAATACAGAACTAAATCCTTTCACTAATATGTCGTGTCCAACTTTTGGGGGTCAGTACACCACTGGGGAAGATTTTTTATTCCCTAACTTCCGTTCACGGATATAAGATTTCTTAGCGAAGGTAAGTTCTGGGTTAAATTGCCAATCCGATGAATCAAGGATGTGTTCTTGAATATCTTTTGGAGCTCCTCGGCGTCCGCGATGTTTCTGTGAGAAGAGCCAGCCATCTTCTTGCTTGAGCATTTCTGAAACATTAGCCATACTATTCATCGCCTTATCGGCGACTACAATTAACCGCTCAATTCCAAATTGTTTTTTGACTTCCTCAACCGCTGGAAGATAGGTAACAGGATCGGTTTGATTACCTCGAAACAGTTTATAGCTAATCGGAATACCGTTGGTATCCCTAAAGAGTCCTAATTGCACAATGGGTTTTGGACGGTGTTCCTTACTCGGACCACGTCTTCGAAGCCCTTCTTGTAGTATCTCTCCATTTTCTGAAACCAACTCGTTATCTGGAATATCTGTCTCAAAATAATAATTGGTGACATCGTAGAAAACGAGACTGGCTTCACGTTTGATCATCTGACTCACTACCTTGTGAAGATGATGTTGAAGATCATCTTTCAAGGTGTTCAATTTGTTCAAGGAGCGATAAATGGCATTTAAGCTGATGTCCCAATGGCCAAATAAGTCTGCTTGAGAGGCATAGGTGGCAAGTTTACTATCTGGTCGGAGAATTCTCTGAAAAACTAATAGCTTTAGCACTTGCACTAAGTCATACTCAGACTTCGTTTTGATACCCTTTAAAAAGGCTGTGAGCCCCAGAGATTCGAAGAGATTATCCAAAACCATCCAACCATAAGATTGATCCGGTTGGTTCATGGGGGCAAGGAGGTCATAGGAAACCTGGAGTACCTTAGGGTTATTTAAAGTATCTTCTTTAGCTTCGCGCTTAAGACGCTCAAGAATCCCTGGTTCTTCCAATTCAAGCTCATCTAAGAGACCAAATTTTTTAAGGATACGCTGTTTGACCTTACCATCTTTACGATACCCTTCTACAAGGTAGACATGCGTCCTACCTTCTTTATTCGTTGTTGTTTTAATAAAAGCCATAGTTTATTATAACATATATAACCATACACAACAAGAAAAAGCGTTAAAATTTATTAAAAAACCTTACTCTACCAAGAGGTTGAGTAAGGTGTGGACTAAAACAAGTGATAAAGTCGGGATTATAGCACATTCGTTTGCAAATTACTTCACTAATTCGCTATTTTTATCGAAAAACCGTTTTCAACACGTAGGGGCTAATAGCCTCCTCCAAATCCTTACTAACATCAACCCTAATATGGTTTAACTCTAAGGTTTCTTTGCCTTCTTGATAATGGATAATAACAGGAGTCTCCCCTGAAAAGGCTGTTAATATGTCAGAAATAGCAGCATCATGCTGATGGTTTTCAACCAATAGCCAATACCTTTGACTCTGAGCTAATCGAAGCTGGTGACAGACTAGCTGCAAGCGGTTATCTCTTTCTTTTACCCTGCCATTGATATAGTAAATATGCCCCTCTTTTAGGTCTTGCTTATAGACAGCATATTGCTCAGGAAAAAGGGTAACATCTAATTTCTGTTTGGTATCAGTAACACTCAAAAAGGCCATCTGCTGTCCGCTTGATTTTGTCCGAATAACCCTGATCGCATCTATTTGAACCAGCAAAGTAGCTTCTGTATCCTTCACTAACTTTGTGATTGGTGTGACTGCTACTGTGCTTTTTTCAGCGACAGCTAGCAAGGGGTGCTTGCTCATGCCAACACCAAGCAAATCCTGCTCAAAGTAATATTTCTCAGCAGCTGAATAATCCTCAGTCTCTACCCAGCTAAAGGAGGAATCCGCAAAAAGTGATCCCAATTCATTGACAAAGGTTAGCAGTCCTTCTAAGTTGTTAATGATTTTTTGGCGATTTTTTTCAAACCCATCAAACAGGCCTATTTTGATAAGGGGCTCTAAGAAGCTGGTTTTCTGGTATTTTCAGGAATGCTGCACAAAAAGCTTTCAACACTGGTAAAGGGCCTATTTTCAATGATCCAATACGAAAATTCTCTAGGAAGACCCTTGATGTTTTTTAAGCCCATATAAATCTTATGACGCTCAATCTTATCATTGAAGGGAATGGTGTTTATCGTCACCTGCGCGGCCTCAAAGCCAAAATCTAACGCATCTGTGATGTAATCACTGCTAGAATAATTCATCATGACATCAAAAAATACCTCAGGATAGTGCGCTTTAAAATAGGCTAGCTGAAAGGCTAGGGCAGCATAAGCAAAGGCATGGCTGCGGTTAAAGCCGTAGCCTGCAAATTTTTCCATACGTGCAAACAATAGTCTGGCTGTCTCCTCAGAGCGACCCAAGGCTCTAGCACCAGTCAGAAAATCCTCCTGCATTCTTTGCATCTCAACGAGGTTTTTCTTAGACATAGCACGCCGTAGCAAATCGGCCTTTCCAAGTGTAAAGCCTGCATAAACTTGAGCAATCTGCATAACCTGCTCCTGATAAAGCATGATACCATAGGTTGGCTCTAATATCGGAGCAATCACCGGATCTATTAGATCAATGTTTTCCTGTCCCTGCCGGCGCTTAATAAAATTCTGCGTGTAATCACTTGCTCCCGGTCTATTTAAGCTGGTTGTCGCAACAATTTCCTCAAAGCTAGTCGGCTTGATCCGTTTTAACAGGCTAATCGCACCATGCTGTTCAAATTGAAAAATGCCCTTGGTATCACCCCTAGCAAACAAGGCTATCGTTTCAGGATCCTCTAGGTTAATAGCTTCAATGTCAATTGAAAGACCGTAATCGTTGACCACCTTTTCCTGCATTTTCTGTACAAGCGTCAAATTTCTCAGACCAAGAAAATCCATTTTCAGCAAGCCATTAGCTTCAACAGCACTGGCATCATACTGAGTCACCATCATATCCTCCCCCTTTTTTAAGGGAATATGGTTGGTCAGATGGTCATCACTCATCACGATACCAGCAGCGTGAATAGAGGTCTGTCTTGGATTGCCTTCAATGCGCTTAGCTATCTCAAATGCCTTTTGAAACTCTAAGCGGCTATTAATGGTCTGTCTGAAGGCTATATTTTTCTCATAAACAGTGCTCAGGGTATCCTTGAACCCAATTTTTTTAGTTAGGCTTGTTAGCTCGTATTCTGGGACACCAAAGCGTTTGAACACATCACGAACAGCCTGCTTAGGACCAAAAGTCGAAAAGGTAACAATCTGAGCTGAGTGCTCACTACCATACCGGTCTCGAACATAATGAAGAAACTCTGAGCGGTAAATATCAGGCAAATCAATATCAATATCAGGCATGCTGTAGCGTTCTTTATTCAAAAAGCGTTCAAACAATAAATTGTTTTTGACAGGATCAATCCCAGTAATGCGCAACGAATAAGCCACTAGACTGCCTGCTGCTGAACCACGCCCCATGCCCATATAATAGCCTCTACTCCTTCCAAAGCGCAGCAAATCCCAGACAATGAGAAAATAATCATCAAACCCCATATCTGAAATAATAGCCAGCTCCTCTGCCAGACGAAATTGGTAAGGCTCCTTCCATAATTGCTTTTCTCTTAGACCAGACTCGGTCAATTCTCTTAGCTCTTCTTTTGCTGGCTTATCGCGGTTAAATCTCGGAAGCTTTAAATCAGTATCAAAATGATAAGCAATCGAAGCTGTTAGATTTACGAGATTCACCAAAGCCTCAGGGCACTTTTCCTGGAAAATAGCCGTCATCTCCTGACAAGGCGCTAAAAACTGATCCTTGGCTACTAGAGCCGTATCTGCTAAGCTAATATTATCACGAATGGCATGCAGCATTTGCAGAGTCTCAGTCTCAGCATTATCAAAATAACGTACCGTTCTAAGCGGAATCAGTCTTTCTGTAGAGTCTATCTTTGACAAGTCGCTTGCCTCATCAATGCCAATGAAGTAATCAAAAGGAAGCCCTAAATCACGCAAGCTCTGACTAAAAGGAACGATAACTGCTATCCCTTCTAAATACTGCACCAATGTGTCTAGGTCTAGGTCTCCAGACATTTTTTCAGTCGAAAGCTTTAAGAGCTGCTGATAGCCTGTATCATTTTTCGCAACAAGCTTCAGCGTAAGAGCCTGCTCTTTAACTGTAATAGCCACCTCAAGACCTAAAATCGGCTGAAGCCCATGCCTTTGACAGCCCTTAATAAAATGATATGCCCCATATAGATTATCCTGATCCATAATCCCTATGGCTTGATAGCCTAATCGTTTGGCTTGTTTAAAATAATGGTCTAAATCAATCAAACTATCCATAAAGGAATAAACTGTTTTTGTATCTAACTGAGCAAACATGGACATCTCCTTTAGCGTTCTTACTACCATTATACTATGAAAAAGACTTTACTGCCCAGATTTTAAGCTTTTAATAGCAGTGATCTGTCTTTACTGCACCACTATCAGCAGGAATCCCACTAGCATTGCAAGCCAGTATGTAACTAGAGATGACACACAAGGCTTGACAAGTCAATCGTTTTTTTGTATCATTTAATTAGTACAAATATTAATCGCAGATTTTAGAAAGAAAGGAGACAGTATGTCTTGGAAATTTGATGAGAAATCTCCTATTTACGCACAGATAGCACAGCATATCATGCTGCAAATTGTCAGCCAAGAGATCAAAAGTGGAGATCAGCTGCCGACTGTCCGAGAATATGCTGAAATTGCCGGCGTTAATCCCAACACCATGCAAAGAGCACTTACCGAATTAGATCGTGAAGGCATAGTTTACTCGCAACGAACTGCCGGCCGGTTTGTAACAGATAACCAAGAGCTTATCGCGCGCAAAAGACGAGAGCTGGCCATCAACGAGCTCAAGTCCTTTATTAGCAATATGATCAAAATAGGTTTTGAACGTTCAGAAATCATTCCTGTTTTAAGTACCTTTTTAGAGGAGGGATCAAACTAATGGCACAACTATTACAGCTGCACCACGTCTCAAAATCTTACAAAAAACAATTAGCTATTGATGATTTAACCATAACAATCCCTTCTGGAAAAATTATCGGCTTACTAGGACCAAATGGTAGCGGCAAAACTACACTAATTAAGCTAATCAACGGACTTTTACAGCCAGACAAGGGAGACATTGTTATTGACGGCTTTAGACCATCTGTAGAAACTAAAAAAATCATTTCTTACTTACCAGATACGACCTATCTTAATGAAAGTATGAAAATCAAGGATATGCTAGACTTTTTTGGTGATTTCTATGCCGATTTTGACAGAGATAAAGCGACCAGTCTCCTGAAGGATTTAGACTTAGATGCTGAAGAGCGCTTTAAAAACCTATCAAAGGGAAATAAGGAAAAGGCACAGCTTATCCTCGTGATGAGCCGCAAAGCAAAGCTCTATATCCTTGATGAGCCTATCGGAGGGGTTGACCCGGCAGCAAGAGATTATATTCTTAAAACCATTATTAATAATTACTCTGAGCAAGCCTCTGTTATCATTTCTACTCACCTCATCTCAGACATTGAGCCTGTACTTGATGAAGCTATTTTCTTAAAAATGGTAAGCTCTGCCTTTCTGGAAACGCTGATGATTTACGAGTTCAGCATCAGCAATCGATTGATTCATTATTTAGAGAGATCTACAAGGTTTAGGAGGTAGGCATGTTTGGAAAATTATTAAAATACGAATTTAGATCAATTGGCAAGTGGTATTTTGCGCTTAATGCCGGTGTCATTGCTATCGCGATAGTCCTTTCTTTTACCATCAATACGCTTACAAACAATCCTGACGAGGTTGGTTTAACAACAAGTCTGGCAAACAAAATGGTTCCTCTCACACTCTCATTAACGTTTGGTTCTCTGATTGCCGGATCATTCTTATCAACGCTATTAATCATCATTAATCGCTTTAACAAAAATGTCTTTGGGCGCGAGGGATACTTAACACTGACACTACCAGTAACAGCACATCAGATTATCTTGTCCAAGCTGTTAGCGTCCTTTGTTTGCAGTATTTTTAATGGCATTAACCTATTAATCGGTATCTTTATTTTAATAGCGCCAACAGTTGACTTTACCTATCTACTAAAGGTGCTAAAGACAATTATGAAGCCAGAAAACTTAGTCGAAAATGCTTCTATCCTCATCTACATGCTTTTGTCAACCATAACAAGTATACTATTGATTTATCTAGCAATCTCAATTGGTCAGCTATTTTCAAATCGTCGTGGTTTGATGGCATTTTGTGCCTATTTCATTTTAGTTATTATCATTATTGTCGTCATGACTTATTTAAATGATGCGTTTTTCACCGTCAACCCAAATAGCTCAGACTCGCTACTCTATTTCGGTGATCATACAGCCATATCTATTTTAAACATAGAGCAACTAGTTGAAGGCATTATCCTTTACGTTGCTACTCACTTCATCATCAAAAACAAGCTTAATATCCAATGATAACAAAAAGTCTAGCCACTGCTTATCAGGCAATGCCTAGACTTTTTTAATGGAAAAACCATAGGATCAAATCCTTTCCAAAGATAAAAAGATAGCTGTAGCCAATAATTGATAGTGGCTTCGTGATTAAAATAATGGTCACAAAACGCTTCAACGACATCTCTGTCAGCCCAGTAATCATGACCATAATATCTGCTGGTGAAATCGGAGAAAGCATACAGAGAATAAACAATCTCTCATAATATGGCATCTCTAATTTTCTCTCATACTTGTAAAAGGTCTGTTCCTCTATAAACAGTAAAATAAAGCGCCTACCATAGGTCTTCACAAGTAAAAACAGAATCACACTACCAATGAAGATACCAACATAGTTATAAAGAAAACCCAGCAAAGGGCCAAAAATCAAAAAGCCTGCAATAGTTGTCATACCACCTGGAATAATAGGAAAAACAATCTGAACAATTTGCACACCGACAAAAACAAGGGGGCCAAAAACCTTGTGACTATGAACAAGATCCTTGAGTGCATTGCTGTCATTTAAAATGCCAAGCCTGTAAAACCAAAAGGCTAGCAAAAAAGATCCGACTAAAGCCAGACTTCCTAATAGCTTAATCACTTTTTGCCATATCACATAAGGCTTCAACTCATTATTTCTCATAGCTTCATCATACCATAAGCGCTATTTTTTTGCCATTTTAAAAAAATTTTGCTATACTAGCATCCGTAAGTATCTCATACGCCTTTTTATGGGGTTGTTACGGATTCGACAGGCATTATGAGGCCTATTTTGCAACTCATCGGCAGATGTAAAAATGCCAGTTAAATATAACTGCAAAAAATAACACAACTTACGCTTTAGCTGCCTAAAAACCAGCCGGCGTGACTTCTATAGGATTGCTTGTGTCTTATTAGAGGTCTCAAAACAGCAAGCTACGTTTAGGTGATTGTCTAGTCACCTAAAAAGAGAACCCTAGACTCGCAGGCTGATGGCTTGAGTTATGTGTCCTTGGTCTGTTAAAGTAAGACATAACCTATGGTTGTAGACAAATAGGTTAGCAGGTGTTTGGACGTGGGTTCGACTCCCACCAGCTCCATCAATACTTACCGTAAGTTACCATAACTTACTAAAACCTTGTTAAATCAAGGTTTTTTCTTTTTGTCCTGTTCGTGGGTTACCGTAAGTTTCTATGAAAGTGATAGCAAAAAAAAGGCCAAAAAATCCTTTAAGAACAGCTTGAATTTTCTCTTTAGCTAATCTTATATTTATTTTTTTATAATACTTCTTCTACTTGCTTCATTGACAGCACATTATCAAATTTTTTCGGATAATTGCCCTGTATTGCCTGTTATATAGACATCATTTACTGCTGCTTTATAGATATCATCTGTTATGATATTGTGCTTCTTTACAAAATTTCAATAATTTAATTATTCCAAAAGCTACATTTATTTAATTTTTTAAAAACACTTTATTAATTTAATTACAAAAACATTTGACTTTTGACAGATTTTGAGTTAAACTAACATTGTGATAAGGAAAATATCACAAAAATAACGACGGACAAAGGAACCGTTGGAAATGGAGGACACTTATATGACACAAGCTTGTAAGAAATTTATGGTTTCTACAATGGCTGCCCTAGCTTTGGCAGGAGTCTGCCTAACAGCTTCAACCCACATCAGCAAAGCTGATGACTATGTTTATGGTGACGTGGAATATCTTTTGACGCCTAAGCAAGAAGGATACGATGATTTGGTGTCATTCTTGGAGAGTCTAGGCCTTAACCATTTTGATGCCACTCTTTATTCGGACTCTATGGCTGATCAAGATTACAAAAAGCTACTAGCTGACTTTAAGGGTAAAACTCGTAGTGAAGTTATTTCTGCAGTTCTATCTGAATTAGCTAAATTTTATAACGACTATTCCCCTTTTTAATGAAATAACCCAATAAGTTATCATAGATCAAAACTGCTCAGACAACCTTCCGAGCGGTTTTAACTTGATAGAGCTATGCTTCTCTTTGTCAATCTGCTTAGTAACCAGACCATCTCCTAAATCGTCCGCCTAGCTAATCAAGTAATAACTGCACCATTGTCCTTACTATCCTAGCTAATGCCCTGATTTGCTGACTAAGCTTGGCTAAGATTGTGCAAGAATCCCAATAACATCAAAGCCTACACTAGCTCTTATTAGTGGTCTCAATAATAACAGCTCATGTCTAAGGCATGACACCAACAATACCAAACGGTATCATCATTGGTAAAATAGGTAACGCTAACATAAACCAAGCTGAAATATCCATTATAGAGATCCAGTCTGCCAGCATCTCTACTATCTCATCACTATTTACTAATAAATAAAGCTTATCAAAAGCATTGTCTCAACAAAATATTGTGATAATATATAAATGTCATTAACATTATTTAATGATAATATCACCATAACAAGAAAGGGTTATATGAAAACAATAGCTTATCCAAATAAACCTCACTCCTTATCAGCTGGTCTCTTAACTGCTATAGCTATTTTTAGCCTGGCGAGTTCAAACATTACTTATGCTGACGATTACCAAAGGAATGCTACGGAAGCTTATGCCAAAGAAGTACCACATCAGATCACTTCTGTATGGACCAAAGGTGTTACACCACTAACACCCGAGCAGTTTCGATATAATAACGAAGATGTGATCCATGCGCCATATCTTGCTCATCAAGGCTGGTACGATATCACCAAGGCCTTCGATGGGAAGGATAATCTCTTGTGTGGCGCAGCAACGGCAGGTAATATGCTGCATTGGTGGTTTGATCAAAATAAAACAGAGATTGAAGCCTATTTAAGTAAACACCCTGAAAAGCAAAAAATCATTTTTAACAACCAAGAGCTATTTGATTTGAAAGCTGCTATCGATACCAAGGACAGTCAAACCAATAGTCAGCTTTTTAATTATTTTAGAGATAAAGCCTTTCCAAATCTATCAGCACGTCAACTCGGGGTTATGCCTGATCTTGTTCTAGACATGTTTATCAATGGTTACTACTTAAATGTGTTTAAAACACAGTCTACTGATGTCAATCGACCTTATCAGGACAAGGACAAACGAGGTGGTATTTTCGATGCTGTTTTCACCAGAGGAGATCAGACAACGCTCTTGACAGCTCGTCATGATTTAAAAAATAAAGGACTAAATGACATCAGCACCATTATCAAGCAAGAACTGACTGAAGGAAGAGCCCTTGCTTTATCACATACCTACGCCAATGTTAGCATTAGCCATGTGATTAACTTGTGGGGAGCTGATTTTAATGCTGAAGGAAACCTTGAGGCCATCTATGTCACAGACTCAGATGCTAATGCGTCTATTGGTATGAAAAAATATTTTGTCGGCATTAATGCTCATAGACATGTCGCCATTTCTGCCAAGAAAATAGAAGGAGAAAACATTGGCGCTCAAGTATTAGGCTTATTTACGCTTTCCAGTGGCAAGGACATATGGCAGAAACTGAGCTAACCAGTCATCATTAGGAACAGACCAAGTGCTTATTGGTCTGTTTTTTCGTCTAACAATAGCCCTATTAGCTCACTGTCATTGGTTAAAGCTTGTCATGAACTCTTTAAGCTCTTGTTTTGTTAAACATTAATGTGCCTGTTGTTCTTTTCTAAGATAAGTAAACTAGATACCTGACATAAAAAACAAACGTTATTATTTATCTTAATAAAAAAATCATTTTTTGAACATAAAATACGAATATTATACTAAAAATAAATCCAAATAGTTTACAATTTATGGTTGTTTTCATATAATTTTCATGAAAGGAGGGAAATATATGAAAAATCTATATTGATAAGTTGTACACTATTAGCCAGTCTCTTATTAACTGGCTGTCACTCATTGTCTTTGCAGCTAGCTGAGGCTGTTCAGGAAAAGCCTATTCAAGCGGTTACGGTAGAGGATTTGACCAGACATGGCATTGCCGAATCCTTGAAAGCCTACCTACAGACGATGGGCTTAACCAATGAAGAGGCTATGAAACAATACGAGGAGGTCCTTTCTGATGAGATTATCCAGTATTTTAGCAGCTAAATAAGAGAATTTGAGCAAAATCAGCTAAAAACAAAAGCCAGAGCCTTTAATAACTAATAGGTCTGGCTTTTTTTGACTGTTTAGATAGACTGCTTATGTTGTAGGGCTAGGTGCGCACCTCCTACAACAATTCCTCAATAAGCGTTGATAAGCTGTCAGTTTCGATTTCAGGAGTGATCTCAGTTACTCTGATCCCTGCCACTGCTCGCTCGACCAATCCGTCGACATCAAAGCGAGACTCATATCGTTCAACATTTGCTAGCTTGGGATTGGTTTTGGGACGATCAGGAGCAAAAATAGTACAGCAGTCTTCAAAGGGCTGAATGGAAATATCAAAGGTGTCAATTTGCTGAGCGATATCAATGATTTCTAGCTTATCCATTGCCACAACTGGTCTGATAATCGGAGTTGAAGTGACTGCATTAATAGCCTGCATGCTCTCTAAGGTCTGGCTTGCAACCTGTCCTAAGCTTTCACCGTTAATAATCACTAAAGCCTTTCGCTTCTCACGAATAGCATCTGTGATCCGCAGCATGAAGCGTCTAGTAAGTGTCATCAAATAGGCTTCGGGTGCCTTATGCTTGATCTCCTCTTGAATCTCGGTAAATGGAACCTCGATAAACTGTATATTACCTCCAAAACGTGTTAAGCGCTGCGTTAGATCCTTGGCTTTTCTTAGCGCACCAGGACTGGTATAGGGTGGGCTTGCAAAATGCACTGCCTCAATCTCAACACCTCGTTTCAGGGATAGATAGCCCGCAACCGGTGAATCAATACCACCTGATAGCATCAGCATTCCCTTTCCTGAAGCTCCAACCGGCAGCCCTCCAGCTCCCTTTATATCTTCGTGAGACAGATAAGCAGCCTCATCACGAATTTCGACCTTTAGGGTAACATCAGGATTTTTCATCTGTGCCTTGATATGCGGCAAAGCCTCAAAGACGGCTGCTCCTAAGGTGTGGTTGAGGTCGCGGCTATCTAGCTCAAACTGATGGTCACTACGCTTGCTGGATATTTTAAAGGTTAGCCCTTCGCGATACAAGGAGCTCATAATCTCCTGAACTGCTGCTATCAGTACAGGGACACTTTTTTCAACTTTATAGACAGGAGATAAGCCCTGAATACCAAACACCGGCTTTAAGGCTTCAATCACAGACCTATCATCTGCACCATTAAGTAAAACATGGGTCCTGTCTCGAGTTGATCTGACTGTCACCTCAGAATAGGCAGAAAGAACATCTTGAATATTAGCTTTTAGCCGATTAATAAACCGCATACGGTTTTTTCCCTTGGTCGATAACTCCCCATGACGAACCATTATTTCTGAATATTTCATATTATCTAACCTTTTGTGTTTTTTCATAAATCTGTTTAAAAATCGTTAAAAATTGCTCAACCTGTCCCATATCATTATCATCATCTAGGCTGATACGGACTGCTGTTTGAGCCAATGCTGCTGGAATTCCCATTGAGACTAAGGTTCCTGCCGGCTTTCCAACCTTTGATGAGCAGGCACTCGTTGTTGATATATAAATCTCATGCTTTTCAAATGCGTGCACAATAACCTCTCCACGAACGCCCTTTATACCAAAGGTCAGAATATGAGGAGCAAAATCATCTATCTCAGAAAAGAGAATGGTATCCTCATAGGCCTGCAAGGCTTGATAAATAACCTTTTTCATGGCTGCTATCCTTGCTTGAGATCTATCCTGTCTTTCTGTGATGATCCTTAAAGCCTTGGCCATACTTGCAATAGCTGCCACGTTTTCAGTTGTCGAACGTAGCTCATCTTCTTGACCGCCACCGACCAATAAGGGAGTGATTCGCTTTCCTGATTTTTTATAAAGAAAGCCAACACCACGAACAGCATGAAATTTATGACCAGAAAAAGAAGCTAAGTCAACACGCGCGGTTAAGTAAGCCTCAACAGGAAGCTTCCCAATAGCCTGAACAGCATCGACATGAAAGGTAATGGTGGGCTTATCAGCCAAAAGCTCTGATATGGCTGCAATCGGCTGAATTGACCCAATCTCATTGTTAACCGCCATAATGGAAACTAATATGGTATCTTTTCGGATTAAGGCAGCTAGCTTTTTGACATCAACAACTCCCTTATCTGTGACAGGAGCATAAGACAGCTCAAAGCCTTGACTTTCTAGCCATTTGGCGCTTTCTCTGACAGCTGGGTGCTCAATGGCTGAGACAATGATGTGCTTACCAAAGTGAGATTTTTCAAAGGCAATCCCCTTGATAGCCCAATTGTCGCTTTCCGTTCCGCCAGAGGTAAAGAAAATCTCTTTGGCCTCTACATCAAGTAAGGCCGCTATTTGCCTGCGCGAAGCCTCCAATATACGACTGGCATTGGCTCCTAGCTGATGGAGACTAGAGGGATTGCCGTAAATCTTACTGGCCACTTCCTGATACGTTTTAAGTGCCTCTTCGTAAGGCTTGGTAGTGGCTGCATTATCAAAATAAATCATGTGTCACCTTCATTTTTATTCAATACTTTATTGTATCACAAATTTGATGAAATGAAAAAATAGATCTTTTTGCAGGATAGGACAACTCTATCCTAGACAATAAGGTAAACCGTTGACTTGATTTTTGTTCTAGATTATACTGGTAGATGATAGAGCTAAGTCTGAAATGCCTGTTAGCCATTAAAGACCTAAAGCATTTGACTTTAGCTAGCCTATGACTCGTTAAAGGAGATATTCTCATGTCATCACATTATTCACGTCAACAAAAGCCTAAAAAATCAGCAAGTATTCCCACAAAGCATATTAAAACTGGCTTTACCGCCCTTCAAAAAACCATTGCCTTAGTTGGTAGTGTTCTGAGTATTGTTGTAGCGACAATCACTATTAATCGAGCTCTACAACCATCAAATGAGCAACCCAAAAGCGATTCCTCTCCGTCATCAACATCAACGATTGTGAAAATTATTGAAAAGGAGTCGTCACACTCAAATAAGGAAGAGACTGACAAGACAGAAACTAATTCTGATTCTAGCGGTACTCAGGCGACACATACTACTCCTAGCTCAGCTGATCCTGCTACTAAGGATACAGAAAAACAACAGAATACCGAAACGGAAGCACCGGCTGCTAATCAACCCACAGCTAATGAGCCAGCTCCTAACAGTACAAGCAATCCATAACACAAAACACGATAACAGGCAATTCAGATAAGCTCTGAATTGTCTGCTATCGTGTTTTATCATGTGCTGTTATCTCATGGTAACAAACTCTTCAGCACCTGTAGGGTGAATGGCAACAGTATTGTCAAAATCAGCCTTAGTAGCCCCCATTTTAATGGCAACAGCAAAGCCTTGAATCATCTCATCAACACCATAACCAATACCATGCAGACCAACGATGGTCTCTTCTTCTCCTGCAACGATCAATTTCATTAGGCAGGGCTGGCGATGACTAGTAATAGCTGTATACATGGACGTAAATTGTGATTGATAGACACGAACAGCCGCTTGCCCATAGGCTTGAATAGCTGCCTCTTCTGTTAAGCCGATCGAGCCAATTGGCGGATGGCTAAAGACAACTGTCGCAACCTTGTTATAATCAAGCTTTTCATTGGGCTTATTATGAAACAAGCGCTCTGCCAAGCGACGACCTGCTGCGACAGCGACTGGGGTCAAAGCAAGCTTTCCATTAACATCACCAACAGCATAGATGCCATCAACAGATGTGTTTTCATAAGCGTCAACAGCAATATAGCCCTTCTTATCCAGCTCAACTCCTGTATGCTCCAAGCCAAAGCCTGTCACATTTGGCTTGCGGCCAATTGCCCAAATCACTTGGTCCACTTCAAGCCTACGACCATCGGACAAATGCACTTGAAGAGAGCCATCATTAGCCTTGGTAACCTTAGTAACATCGGCATTGGTATGCAGCCTTGGTCCAGATACCTTCATCTCATCGACCAGAACCTGGATAATATCCTGATCAAAGGTCCTCAGTGGCCTGTCATAGCGAACCAGCAAATCCGTCTGAGAACCTAGGGCATTGAGCACTCCTGCAATCTCAACAGCAATATAGCCAGCACCGACAACTGCTGTTCGTTTTGGAATATCATCTAAAGCAAAGAAACCATCTGAGCTAATCCCCAGCTCAGCTCCTTCAATGTCAGGAAAAATAGGCTGACCACCAGTAGCGATTAAAATATGGGGGGCTGTATAGGTCTTACCTGCAATGTCAACCGTATGCTGATCAATAAATCGTGCATAATCATAAATACGATCAACCCCGTTATGCTCAAAGCCCTTCTCATAAGAGGCATGAATACGATCAATATAGGCCTGACGATTGCTTTTTAAGGTTTTAAAATCAAACCTATCCTCTAACACCGTAAACCCGTAATCCTTCGCATAGGTATGAATCGTTTCTGCTACCTGTGCGCCATACCACATGACCTTTTTAGGCACGCAGCCCAAATTAACACAGGTCCCTCCAATAGCCTTGCCCTCAGCTAATAGGACCTTAGCACCGTACATTGCTGCACGATTCGCCGAGGCAATCCCAGCGCTCCCACCACCAATCACAATATAATCATACTGAATTGCCATTAATTTACCACCTTTACTCTTAATGCTTGCCTCAATAGATTTGTTATTAAGCTATCATTATTGCTTTATTTTAATCTACTGTCATTTGACTATAACATAAAATAACTTGTGTCTCAAATCCCTGCTACGACAAAAAAAGATTGTGATAAGCATCAACAATCCTTTCTTCTCTTAATCCTAAGCCAGCTTAGCTCTACTTGGCCAAATCCTTCAATGGTGCAAATACAATCCGTTCAATATCATTAACATAGACGGAAAGAGCCTGCTGAGCGTTAAAATACCCTTTTAATAGGTCATTGGCCTCAATTTTTTGGCTGAGAGCCTGAATATCTGCCTGCTCTGTCTCTGTTGGCAGCTGACCGGTCTGCATGAGTCCTTGCAATTTTTCTTGCACAGCAACAAACTCATCAAATAGCTGACTGGCAGCCTCATCTGCCTTAATCTCTTCTCTGGCTTCCAAGGCCTTGCGATACTCTGGGAGCGCACGAACAGCTCGCTCAAGCTTATTGGCATAATCATAAATATCTTGGGACATCTGGATCTCCTTTTATCATTTATTATCCTTATCATATCACAATATCAAGCCATTTGTCGCTTAAAAATGATGAACATAGTCACGATAGGCAAAAAAAGCCTGCTTTAAATCGGTCATATTGTCTGATGGAAATTGTTCCAAAATCTCTTTTGTGATGACAGTTGCTACAACATTTTCCATCACGACACCGGCAGCCGGCAGAGCCGTAGGATCAGAACGCTCAACAGTAGCCTTGTAAGGCTCGTGCGTCTCAGTATCCACAGACATTAGGGGCTTGTAGAGGGTGGGAATCGGCTTCATCACCCCTTTGACAACAATAGGCTGACCAGTAGTCATACCTGCCTCAAAGCCACCTAGTCGGTTTGTTCGACGACTGTAGCCGCTTGTCTCATGCCAAATGATGTCGTCCATGACCTGCGAGCCTTTTTGGTAGCCCATGTCAAAGCCCATACCAAATTCGACCCCTTTAAAGGCGTTGATAGACAGGACAGCCTGCGCGATTTTGGCGTCTAATTTACGATCCCACTGAACATATGAACCTAAGCCTGCTGGTAAGCCATGAATGAGTGTTTCAATAATACCACCAAGCGTATCTCCTTCTTTTTTGACTTGATCAATATGGGCCTTGATAGTCGCCTCTTGCTTGGGATTGACAATAGATAAATCAGAAGACTCTGCTACTTTTTTGATATCTGCAAAGGACATCGCCTCAGGCACAGCTACCTCGATACCACCAAAAACTAGGACATGATTAGCAGTTTCGATCCCAAGCTCAGTAAGGATTGCCTTAGCAATTGCACCAACGGCCACACGCATCGCTGTTTCTCTGGCAGAGGAGCGCTCAAGCGCATTTCTTAAATCATCAAAACGATATTTGATCCCCCCAACCAAGTCAGCATGACCAGGGCGTGGACGAGTGATTTTACGCTTGAACTTGATTTGCTCTTCAACAGCCTCAACAGCCATAATGTCTAGCCATTTTTGATGGTCCTTGTTTTGAATGGTTAAAGTAATTGGTGCTCCTGTTGTTTTGCCATGACGAACACCTGAAGAGATATGCACACGATCTGATTCAATGCGCATGCGTGCGCCACGACCATATCCCCCCTGCCGACGCTTCAGTTCCTTGTTAATAAGCTCAGCTGATAATGCTAAGCCTGCAGGAATTCCCTCTATAATGGCCGTCAAAGCTTGTCCATGTGACTCACCTGCTGTTAAATACCTCATTATTCCTCCATTTATCAATCATAGACATAAAAAGCAAACCTGCCCTCCTCTAGACAACTAAAAGACATTATTCTAAGCTATCCAAGAGAATAATGTCTGTTACCGTATCTTATCAATCCTCAGATTCCAAAACATGAAGAATCCTTTTCATATCAGCCAAGGAAACCTGCCCTGGTGCACTGGCTTGATCTAAGGACACAAAAGTCCACGAGGACCCTACAACATCACCTGCCAAGCGTGATAGTCTGCCTAGCTTTCCCATTGACATGGTTGCAAATTCCTGCTCTGGGTTAAGTGTTTTAAAGCCTCTGGTATAATTCATCAAATCCAAAACGTCCTGCTCGCTCTGTGGCATGACAGCAATCTTGACAACGCGAGGAGCTAGCTTAGTCATCTCCGAAAAAGCCTCCATCAGATTTTCAGGCGTCTCATCAAAATTGTGATAAGACAAGACAAGATTCGGAAAGTCAAGCATTTCATGAAAGACAGCCTTGTGACTAAAGTATTCAAAGTCAATATAGTCAGGATTATAAATCGCATTGATCTCCTTGATCAAATCAACGTATTCCTGATCAGAAAGTGTAATATGCCCTCCTTCTTGACTTGTACGAAGGGTAAAAATAATCTCTCTACCTGCAAATTTTTCAAAAATAGCTGGCGCTACAGAAACAATATCCTCCTTAGGAAGAAAGTCTGCTCGCCACTCGATTAAATTAACATCTTGATATTTAGAAACGTCGATAGATTGAGCCTCTTCAACATTTCTTGGCATGACTGGTGCTACAATTTTCATTCTCGTACCCTTATAGTAAATACCTTTAAATAATTACTTCTTTCATCTGCTTTATTGATAGTAAAATCACTTGGAAGCTGCTCAAGTGTCATCTGAGCTAATGGCCTGCCTCCCAATCCTTTGATAATTTGCTTTTTAAACTGGTTAACAGTCATATTGGCAGCATTTGTTGAAGCGATAATTGTTCCCTTGGGGGCCAATAGGTCTAGAGCCTCAGCGATTAATTGATGGTAATCCTTACTCACTGAAAACGTCTGCTTTTTGTTTCTGGCAAAGCTTGGTGGATCAATAATAATAAGATCAAAAGAAAGTTGCTTTCGCTTAGCATACTTAAAATAGTCAAAAACGTCCATAACCACAAGCTGATGACTGGATAGGTCCAACTGATTTTGAACAAAATGAGCCTTTGATAACTCTCTGGAGCGCTTTGCCAAATCAACAGAGGTTGTCTCAACTGCACCGCCCATTGCTGCAGCTACAGAAAAAGCTGCTGTATATGAGAACAGGTTTAAAACAGTCTTTCCAAGCGCCAAGCCGTCCACCAGACCTCGTCTAACCTCATGCTGATCAAGAAAAATCCCTGTCATCAAGCCATCATTTAAAAATACCTGATAGGCTACGCCATTTTCTAAAATGGTAAAGGTATCAGGAGCAAACGCGCCATACAAATGAGCCGTCTCCTTATCTGGTCCCTTAAAGCGAATCTTTTCATAAGCTCCCCTGACCTCAGGAAAAACCTCTCGAAAAGCCTGAATAATAAGCTCCTTTTCTTGATAAACAAAGACATTATACCAAGAAAATAAAGCAAAGTCCTTATAGAGGTCTATGGTTAGTCCTCCAAAATCATCACCGTCTTGGTTAAAAAGACGGTAAGCATTTGTCCATTCAGACGCGGCAAAATGCTCTCTTTTCTTCTTAGCTGTCTTAAATAAGGTCACAAAATAAGAAACCGACAATTTCTTAACAGACCTTCCTAGATACCAGCCTACTCCCTTATGTTGCTTTGAAAGGTAAGCTGTGCCGATGAGCTGATGAGATGAATTCACAAGCTGCACTAACTGGTAGTCCCAAATGGTGCCATCAAAATCCTTTTCATCTAGTAATTGTATCCCTGCTGCTATCTTGCGTTCAACAAGGGGATTAATACAGACCTTATTCATAGTTTCTATTATAACAAAAACTATTAAAAAATCATACTAGATTTAAACTTATTGCAAGCATTAGCTCCATATTTTTGGTATAATTTAATCTGAGATTTTATTTGGAGATTATATCTTTTAGGAAAAAATGATAAGGAAGTTCTTCCCGACTTTATCACTTGTTTTAGTCCACACCTTACTCAACCCCTTGGTAGAGTAAGGTTTTTTAATAAATTTTAACGCTTTTTCTTGTTGTGTATGGTTATATATGTTATAATAAACTATGGCTTTTATTAAAACAACAACGAATAAAGAAGGTAGGACGCATGTCTACCTTGTAGAAGGGTATCGTAAAGATGGTAAGGTCAAACAGCGTATCCTTAAAAAATTTGGTCTCTTAGATGAGCTTGAATTGGAAGAACCAGGGATTCTTGAGCGTCTTAAGCGCGAAGCTAAAGAAGATACTTTAAATAACCCTAAGGTACTCCAGGTTTCCTATGACCTCCTTGCCCCCATGAACCAACCGGATCAATCTTATGGTTGGATGGTTTTGGATAATCTCTTCGAATCTCTGGGGCTCACAGCCTTTTTAAAGGGTATCAAAACGAAGTCTGAGTATGACTTAGTGCAAGTGCTAAAGCTATTAGTTTTTCAGAGAATTCTCCGACCAGATAGTAAACTTGCCACCTATGCCTCTCAAGCAGACTTATTTGGCCATTGGGACATCAGCTTAAATGCCATTTATCGCTCCTTGAACAAATTGAACACCTTGAAAGATGATCTTCAACATCATCTTCACAAGGTAGTGAGTCAGATGATCAAACGTGAAGCCAGTCTCGTTTTCTACGATGTCACCAATTATTATTTTGAGACAGATATTCCAGATAACGAGTTGGTTTCAGAAAATGGAGAGATACTACAAGAAGGGCTTCGAAGACGTGGTCCGAGTAAGGAACACCGTCCAAAACCCATTGTGCAATTAGGACTCTTTAGGGATACCAACGGTATTCCGATTAGCTATAAACTGTTTCGAGGTAATCAAACCGATCCTGTTACCTATCTTCCAGCGGTTGAGGAAGTCAAAAAACAATTTGGAATTGAGCGGTTAATTGTAGTCGCCGATAAGGCGATGAATAGTATGGCTAATGTTTCAGAAATGCTCAAGCAAGAAGATGGCTGGCTCTTCTCACAGAAACATCGCGGACGCCGAGGAGCTCCAAAAGATATTCAAGAACACATCCTTGATTCATCGGATTGGCAATTTAACCCAGAACTTACCTTCGCTAAGAAATCTTATATCCGTGAACGGAAGTTAGGGAATAAAAAATCTTCCCCAGTGGTGTACTGACCCCCAAAAGTTGGACACGACATATTAGTGAAAGGATTTAGTTCTGTATTGCACAGGGCTAAGTCCTTTTAGCTTTGCTTTAATGCGTTTGTTGTTGTAGTAAAAATGTAATCTGTAATAGCTTGTTCAAGCTCATTAAGGGATTGATAAGTTGTCTCAAGGCCGTAAAACATCTCAGATTTGAGAATACCAAAGAAGGACTCCATCATCCCATTATCTGGACTATTTCCCTTGCGAGACATGGATGGACGAATGCCTTTAGTCTCCAAAAAGTGATGATAAGACTGATGTTGATATTGCCAGCCTTGATCGCTGTGGAGAATCGTTCCATTGTACGAATCCGCTGGAAAAGCCTTCTCAAGCATGGTTTGTACTTGCTTCAAGTCAGGCGATCGAGACAGGGTGAAATCAATAATCTCACTGTTATAGCCGTCAAGAACAGGCGATAGATAGAGTTTCCCCTCAGGTAAGGTAAATTCCGTCACATCGGTATAGCACTTCTCGTAGGGCTTAGAACCTTCAAACTGACGTTTAATCAGATTATCAGCCTTTTTGCCAACCTCACCTTTGTAAGAAGAATACTTGCGCTTACGACGGATACGAGCTTTTAAGCCCATGACAGTCATCAAACGTTGTACTTTTTTGTGATTGACGATAAAACCACGATTTCTTAGTTCCAGATGAATGCGACGATAGCCATAATTGCCATGATGTTCATCATAGATGCCTTGAATGAGCTCCTTTAAGTCCATGTCCTTATCTTCTTGAGCTAGTTGCTTGACTTGATAATAATAGGTTGACCGCGATAAATCAAGGATTTCAAGCAAAGTTGCTAGAGAAAATTGACCGATTAATTCTTGGATGATTTCTGTTGCTCTTTGAGCTTTGCTTCGTCCCTCAACCGGTATTCTCTCAGCTTTTTTAGCACAGCATTCTCCGCTCTAAGGTAGTCTAATTCTTTTTGGAGTCGCTCCAACTCTGTCATTTGTTCTAAAGTCTTCTTTGGTTGACGTCCCATCTTTGGTGGCCTCCCTCTTCTTTTCTCAAGAATAGTATAGCCGTTTTTCTTGTATTGCGCTATCCACCTTGAAAGCATACTAGAATTTGGTAAAGCATAGTCTAAGGACGTCTGTTTTTGAGATTGACCATCAATCAGAACTTTATCTATTATCTCTTGCTTCAGTTCTGGAGAATAATAACTATTCTTACCTTTTTGGACAATGGCTAACCCATACCTGTCAATCAGGCGAATCATGTATTTGAGGTCAGATTCTGCAATACTAAACTTTTCTGATAAGCATTTAATGGACTTTCCAATGTGCCGTAGCTCATAGATTTGAACCTTGTCTTCATAACTCAATGTCATAAAAATAGCCCCCCAATTGTTAGATTTTATGTCTAACTTTTGGGGGGCAGTTCAGTTCAAGAGAAGGTTCTCATCACTTGGTCTAAAAAATATGCCGACCGGGAGCGCATTCGTCGTGAAGGTGCTTTAGACTATGCCAGTCAGTTAACCAATGCGGAGCTTTTTCGTAGAACCAGTAAAAAGGGAGGCAAGAAATACCTAGAGCTCCAATATTTGGATAAAGAAACTGGCGAGGTTAAACCCTACTCTCCTTTGATTACGATTGATCAAGAACAGGCTGATTTTGATGCTCAGTTTGATGGGATTAATGTGCTTGTCACGAGTGAAATAGAGATGACTGATGAGGAGATGTTAAATGCCTATAAAGAGCTAGCCAAGATTGAAGATTGTTTCCGTGTGACGAGAACAGAACTGGAAAGTCGTCCTGTTTACGTTTGGACGGAAAAACACATTCAAGCTCACTTTCTAACCTGTTTCATTGCTTTAGTTCATCTACGCCTCCTTCAACATCAGATAGATTGGCAGATGAGTCCTGAACGTATCATTACTGCCTTAAACAGTGCCAAGGTAACACCGTTACAAGATAACTACTACAGACTTCAAGAAAGCCTTGATATGCAGGAGTTAAACAGACTGCTAGGAATTGAATGGGCGAAGGGAATCGTTAAGTTTGAAGAGCTCAAACATTACGCTAAAAATCCATATACAACACTAAAATAAATTTAAAGACCAGCAAAATCCCTTGGGACACAAGGGGTTAGCTGGTCTTTACTTGTTTTTAAGTGATAAAGTCGGGATTATAACAAAAACTATTAAAAAATCATACTAGATTTAAACTTATTGCAAGCATTAGCTCCATATTTTTGGTATAATTTAATCTGAGATTTTATTTGGAGATTATATCTTTTAGGAAAAAATGATAAGGAAGTTCTTACTGTGAAGAATTTTAAAACATTTATCACAAGCTTTATCAATACAAGATTAGGCTTTGTGCTAACGCTTCTCTTCTGCTTTTGGATAAAAACCCTATGGGCTTACCATGCTGACTTTTCACTAGATTTGGGAAATGCCTATCAGGTCTTTCTAACAATTATTAACCCAATCCCTCTAGCTTTGTTACTATTGGGATTTACCCTTTATATCAAGAATACTAGGGCCTTTTATATCAGCTCTTGGATCGTCTATATTATCCTTAACCTCTTGTTAATATCAAATTCTATTTATTACCGAGAGTTTTCAGATTTCATTACGGTTAGTGCTATGCTAGCCAGTAGTAAGGTTTCTGCTGGTTTAGGAGACTCTGCTTTAAACCTTTTGCGCATTTGGGATATTGTTTACGTCCTTGATTTCATCATTCTGATTAGTTTATCAGTAACTAAGACCATCAAAAAAGACCCGCGTCCTTTTAACAAGCGGGCTTCCTTTGCTGTTACAGCACTGTCTTGCTTGCTCTTATCTGTTAATCTGTTTCTTGCAGAGATTGACCGCCCGGAGCTTCTGACTAGAGGATTTTCAAATACCTATATCGTTAGAGCGCTTGGATTGCCTGCTTTTACCATTTACAGCGGAAACCAGACCTATCAAGCACAAAAGAGCGTAACGGAGCAACCGCTGAAGAATTAGTCGATGTTAAGCAATATGTCAAGAACCACTACGCCGCACCTGATCCTCAATATTTTGGAATCGGTAAGGGAAAAAATGTCATTGTGATCCACTTGGAAAGCTTCCAACAATTTCTTATTGATTACAAGCTCAAGGATGACGACAAGGACTATGAGGTCACACCTTTTATTAATTCCCTCTACCACTCCAATGCCACACTAGCCTTCTCTAACTTTTTCCATCAGGTCAAGGCTGGAAAAACGTCTGATGCAGAGACCATGATGGAAAATTCATTATTTGGCTTAAACAGTGGTTCTTTTATGGTAAATTATGGCGGCGAAAACACACAATTCGCCACACCATCAATCCTAGCACAAAATGGCGGCTATACTAGTGCCGTCTTTCATGGGAATGTAGGAACCTTCTGGAATCGCAATAATGCTTATAAGCAATGGGGCTATCATTACTTTTTTGATTCAAGCTATTTTTCAAAACAGACTGATAAAAACTCTTTCCAGTATGGCCTAAATGACAAATACATGTTTAGAGATTCTATCAAGTACCTTGAACAGCTTCAACAACCCTTCTACACTAAGTTTATTACCGTCAGCAACCACTACCCTTACACCAGCCTTAGAGGCGAAAGCAGTGAAGAGGGCTTTCCACTAGCCAAAACCGATGATGAAACCATCAATGGTTACTTTGCTACAGCTAACTATCTGGATTCAGCCTTGAAATCATTTTTTGATTATCTCAAGGCGACAGGACTTTATGACAATTCTATCTTTGTTCTATATGGTGACCACTATGGTATTTCTAATTCCAGAAATGTCAGCTTGGCAGAATTACTAGGTAAAGACCCTGAAACTTGGTCCGAATATGACAATGCAATGCTCCAGCGTGTACCATATATGATCCATATTCCAGGCTATACCAATGGCGGGATCAAAGAAACCTTTGGCGGAGAAATTGATTCCTTACCAACCTTACTGCATATCTTGGGCATTGATACCAGCAAGATGGTTCAACTAGGACAGGATCTCTTGTCGCCACAAAATAGTCAAATGGTAGCACAAAGAACCTCTGGAACTTATATCACGCCAGACTACACTAGCTATAGCGGTCGCCTTTACAACACTCAAACAGGCTTGGAAATTACAAACCCTGATGAGATGACAATGGCTAAGGTCAAAGAAATACGAGCAGCCGTTGCTCAGCAGCTAGCAGCTAGTGACGCTATCCAAACAGGAGACCTACTACGCTTTGATACCGATAATGGTCTGAAACCTGTTGACCCAACAACCTTCATTTATACCAAGCAGCTAAAACAACTCAAAGAGATATCAGAGAAATTAGGATCACATTCAACCAGCATTTATAGTAAAAATGGCAACAAATCAACTCAAAAGCTCTTTAAAGCACCTTCTTATCTGGAGTTAAATCCTAAAGAAGCCGAAAAACCTGAATCTACTTCGTCTTCTGACCCTAAAGAAGAATCCGTTAAGGAACAAAGTCAGTAGTGGATGTCTAAAGCAAGCCTCACTAGGATCGCTCTCGTAGAAGACTAAAAGCAAGCTAAAAGCCTTCATTGAGCGTTACAACTTAATGAGGGCTTTTTAGTTCTGACACTTTTATTGAGGAATGGCCTCAAAGTATTCTGGATCTGGTGTCGGTTCAGGTGTTGGCACAGGATCTAGCTTAGGCTCAGGCTTCGGTTCTGGTGTTGGCACAGGATCTGGCTTAGGTTCGGGTGTCGGTGCTGGGCTATTTTCTTGCGTCACAATATAACCCACATAACAGTAATCATCAACCTTTTCTTCTGGAGTGTAAGTAAAGCTTACCCCCTTAACCGTAGTCTTAGTGACGATATCATTGAGATGACGTACCACATCAACTGCACTAACAGCTGTTGTCGCACCACCAGCTACCAACAAGGCAATCAACACATAGCTACCGCTTTTCCTATTTTTGTAAATAAGATAGCCTGAAACACTTAGTAAGCCTAGCCCTACTGCCAAACCAACCAGACCATCTGCTGCACCACCCGTTTTAGGCAAGACCTTAGCGTTAGCCTTAGGGGTAGACATCATTCCTTTTGGAGATGCTGTCACTCCACAGCTTTTGTCGTAAACAAGAACGTAATGCAATTTATCTTGGATAGGTACTTCATTTGGAGTGCCTTTTTGAATGCCTGCTTTTTGTTCATTTGTCAGATTAGAATAGGCTGTATAGGTCAAATCTACCGTTACCGTATCAGCATTAGTGTTGGCATTGACATTAGCTGCTAGCAAAGATAGACCTAACATCGTTGTAGCTCCCATGTATTGAAACGCTTTAGAAAAACGTGGCATTATAACTATTCTCCTTAATGTTTTGTAGAATAAAACCAATAACTAAAAAGGCATCTCCTATCATATCAATCTTATGATTATTATAGGTAAATGTGATTTTTGTAAGCACTATCTAAAAATTTCAAATACACTCATATCAATAGATATTGACCAAATCTCAGCAGCTTTAAGCATATCATAACAATAAATCACCTTATTGACACAAATAGAAAGGACACATTTATACTTATCATTTTCATTCTATTATATTAAACCATATCTTGTGTTAAAATACAATGAAATTATGACATTATGGCTCCTAAATAAGTTGTTTTGCATTTTATTATTTTGGTGATGGATTTGATTAAAACTAGAAATCATATATCTCCTTATATGATCATCACTTGATGGACTGCTCAACTGTCTGATACAAGATTAAGCCCTTTCTTCTTAGTTAACAGCTACCAAAGAAAGGTAAATTGGCTCCTTTATACTAAATTAGAGATAGCTAAAAACATCTCAAATACTCTTGACAAAACGTCATGACTGTCTTATCTAGCTAGATTAGCTAACATAAGGCATTAAAAATAGACTTAGAAGGTTTCTAAGTCTACAGTCGATCTCTATTATTTGCCAAGCTTTGCCTTAGCAGCATCAGCAAGGGCTGTAAAAGCTGCTGCATCATTCACCGCTAAATCAGCAAGCATTTTACGGTTAACTTCGATTTCAGCAAGCTTTAGGCCATGCATCAATTGTGAATATGACAAGCCATTCATACGAGCAGCTGCATTGATACGTGTGATCCATAGCTTACGGAAGTCACGTTTTTTCTGACGACGGTCACGATAAGCATAGTAATAAGAATTCATGACCTGCTCTTTTGCAGTACGGAACAAGATATGTTTTGCTCCATAATAACCTTTAGCTAATTTCAAAATACGTTTACGACGTTTGCGTGATACAACGCCACCTTTAACACGTGCCATTAATATTCTCCTTCAAATAACTCTTATAATTCTAGTAAATACCTGTTACAACCCTTAATCTTAAAGGCCAGTAACCATTGCTTTAATACGCTTGAAATCTCCTGCATGCACCATACCTGCTTTACGAAGATGACGGCGTTGCTTTTTAGTCTTTCCATGGAAACGGTGTGATGTAAAGGCACGGAAGCGTTTCAAACCGCCTGAACCTGTACGTTTAAAACGTTTAGCTGATGCGCGGTGTGTTTTTTGTTTTGGCATTTTAATATTCTCCTCTTAACATATAGTGTAATATGACAATTACTTCTTGTCTGAAATTGGTGCAAGCTGCATAAACATTTGGCGACCATCCATTTTTGCTCTTTGCTCAATAATAGCAATATCTTGAGTTGCCTCAGCAAAATCAGCCAGTACCTTAGCACCAATCTCCTTGTGAGTAATCATACGTCCTTTAAAACGGATAGAAACCTTAACCTTATTTCCCTTTTCAAGGAACTTACGACCATTACGAAGCTTTGTTTCAAAGTCACCCTTGTCGATAACTGGGCTAAGACGTACTTCCTTTACAGTTACAACGCTTTGCTTTTTGCGTTGCTCCTTTTGCTTTTTTTGATACTCAAATTTGAACTTTCCATAGTCCATAAGCTTGGCAACAGGAGGAACAGCTTGCGGCTGGATTAAAACCAAATCTACATTTGCAGCATCAGCTAAAGACTGAGCTTCAGATAATGGTTTAATGCCTAATTGTTCACCTTCAAGACCAACGAGACGAACTTCGCGAACACGAATCTCATCATTAATGAATAGATCTTTTTTAGCTATGATCTTCACCTCTTTATTTTTTTAGAGAAAAACGAAAGCGGACTTAATGAACCAAGCCCGCACACATAATATCCCGTAGGAATTTGACATGTAGGGCCAGACAACCTAGGTCGCAAGGCGAGAAGCTCTCACTTCTGCTTTTCTCATTATTGACATTCTAACAAATAAATCATGCCATGTCAATTATTTTTTCTGCTTTTTCCTGAATAAATTGGACAACAGCTGAAATCGTGATACCGGTAGTATCAAAGATAATCGCGTCATCTGCCGCCTTTAGCGGCGAAACTTGACGATGACTGTCCTTATAATCGCGTGCCGCAATCTCAGCCTTTAAGGTGTCAAAATCAGCTGCAATCCCTTTTTCAATATTTTCCTGATAACGACGCTGCGCTCTTTCTTCAACAGAAGCAATCAAAAAGATCTTCAACTCGGCATCAGGCAGCACAACCGTTCCGATATCACGACCGTCCATGATAATAGCACCAGTCCTAGCAATTCGTCGCTGCTGATTCACCAGCTCCTCTCTAATCTCTGGCAAGGCGGACACCCAAGAAACATTATTGGTGACATCATTTTGCCTGATCGCCATTGTCACATCTTGGTCTCCAAGAAAAACCAGTTGTGAGCCATCAGCTGCTTTTTTAAAAGAAATTGGACGCTTTGCCAATTCTTGCAGGATTAGATTGACATCTTCTTTGTGATAACCATTTTTTAATGCGATATAAGTCGCTGAGCGATACATGGCACCAGTATCTAAATAGGTGTAGCCAAGATTTTTGGCAATAATCTTGGCTACCGTACTTTTCCCACTTGAGGCTGGTCCATCAATCGCAATTCTAATTGCTTTCATCTTTTCCTCTTTAATTATTTGATATTGACCTCGTCACCTGGATTGGCATACCAGTAGCCTTGGGTCATATGATCTGGGTTTAGGGCCTGTAATTGCTCAACAGAAATTCCAGCACGAGCTGCAATAGATGTTGCTCCTTCTCCTGCTAATACTGTAATTGTCTTTCCTGCTGCCTCTGTAGAAGGTGCTGTTTCAGTCTTAGAAGGACTTGTTGTGTCACTAGCTGCTGAGCTATTAGAGCTCGCTTTTGGCTTTGTTTTTGGTTTTGAGCTGACCTTCTTTGTTGTCTTTTTCTGAGTTGATGCCCCGTAAAATCCTGTTGTCTCATTTTGCTTGTTACTACCGCTGTTTGACGTATAGAAGAAAATAAAAAGTATGGCAACAATAATGACAAAGAAAACACTTAACAAGGCAGTCAACCAAGGTGTGCTAATGAGTGCTCCTCTTGATTTTCTTGTTCTTGTCGCCTTATTGTCATCAACAATTTTTTCTTCCCATGGTTCTTTAGCCATGATTCTTCCCCCTTGTTAATTTAACAAAATCATATTAGAATAATACCTATGAAAGTATCTATCCTTCCAGAAAAATGCATTGCCTGTGGTCTTTGCCAGACCTACTCTGCTCTTTTTGACTATCATGATGATGGTATCGTCAAATTGGCTCAGTCTGATGAGTCAAGTCAACTCATAGATCCTAATGATCATGATGCCATCTTAGCAGTAAAATCCTGCCCTACTAAAGCCCTTACCCTCGAGTAAGAGGCTTTTTTTCGTATTGGTAGGCTTCAAAATAATCCAGTTTAATGAAGTTATCTAGTAATATAACCTCTCCCTTAAAATAAGGATTAATCGCTAGATCATCTAAAAAATATTTTTTAGGCCATTTTCTCATGTAAAAAAGGTAGCTCTTATCACCAACAAATAGACAAACCGTTGATTTAGTAACCTCAATTTTGGTAATTGAGGCAATCATCAGTCTGTGCGGAGCAAATAGCTTTAAAGATACGATCTTCAAGACACCATTATTCTCAATTACAAAATAACGATGCAGGCCAAGTCCCACTAATATAGCAAATAAAGCAAACAAGACAAAAACACGACTCGGTATTTCTGTTCTTTCATACAATAAGGACAGGCCAATAAAAATAGGCGCAACAGCAATTGACCAATAAATAATAGACCAAGACAGCTCTGGCTGCCAATGATACCTTACTTTACCGAATAATTTAATCATGCTTTTCCATCACCTCCAATCCGTTCTGAGCATTTTGGGTGATGTTAAGCCTTTTGGACAATGCCAAGAATCACATCAACTGCCTTTTCCATCGTTTGCAGACTCACAAATTCAAACCTGCCATGCATATTTTCACCACCTGCAAAAATATTTGGCGTTGGAATCCCCATAAAGGAAATCTTTGAGCCATCAGTACCACCACGAATCGGCTCGATAACTGGCTTAATAGCTAGGTCCTCCATAACAGCCTTAGCTAGATTCACAGGTGTCATGTCCTTTTCAATCACCTTTTTCATGTTACAGTACTGATCCGTCACTGTTACAAATACACGCTCTGCTCCAAGCTGACTATTCATCTCCTCAGCTAGCTGTGTTACAAAGGCCTTTCTAGCTTCAAAGGAGCTATCCTCAAAATCACGAATAATATAAGAGGCCTGTGCTTCTTCTACAGTACCAGACATGCTGTGTAGGTGGTAAAAGCCTTGATAGCCGTCCGTTTTTTCAGGACGATCGTCAACTGGTAATTGACTATGGAAATCCATTGCTAGCTGCAGGGCATTAATCATCTGATTTTTAGCTGTACCAGGGTGAACATTGCGACCTAACACCTTGAGCTCTAGGGCTGCTGCGCTAAAGGTTTCATATTGTAGCTCGCCAAGCGGACCTCCATCAATAGTATAGGCAAAGTCAACATCAAAAGCATTAACATCAAACTTATCTGCACCAACACCAATTTCTTCATCAGGTCCAAAGGCAACCTTAATGTCGCAATGCTCAATCTGAGGGTTGGCAACAAGAAACTCAATAGCCGTCATGATTTCTGCAATTCCAGATTTATCGTCAGCTCCTAAAAGGGTTGTGCCATCAGTTGTAATCAGGGTCTGTCCCAAATATTGGTTGAGATTTGGAAAATCCTCTGGGCATAAAGAATAGCCTGACTGACCAAGCTTAATCTCCCCACCCTGGTAGCTCTCAATAATCTGAGGGGCTACTCCTTCTGCATTAAAATCAGCAGTATCCATATGCGCAATAAAACCAATTTTCCGAGTCAATTTGCTGCTGTTAGCTGGTAAGCTTCCAATGAGGTAGCCATTAGCTGGATTGTAATGAATGTCCTGTAGGCCAATAGCTTCCATCTCTGGCTTTAGCACTGTTAGAGCAAAGTCAGCTTGACTCTTGGTGCTTGGAGTTGTAGTGCTTGCTGGATTGCTCCTTGTGTTGATTTTTACATAGTTCAGAAATCGTTCTAATAAAGTTTCGTATGTCATAGATCACCTCGATAAGTTTTCGTTACTATTATAGCATAAAAGGACCTAAAATACTTGCCTAAGCTCAGTTTTTTACAGTGCTTTATCTGTTCTGTTACAGTTGCGTTCTCATAAAAAGACAGCTGCCAAGAAAGCTCTTGACAGCCTTGATTATTCATCAGCCCATGCCTTAATCCTCATAACCATTTGGGTGCTTGCTTTGCCATCTCCAAGTATCTGTACACATCCTTTCTAAGCCGTACTCTGCAGTCCAGTTAAGCTCTTTTTTAGCCTTGCTAGCATCAGCATAGCAGGCTGCGATGTCTCCTTGACGCCTTGGTAATATCTTGTAAGGAATAGACCTGCCAACCACCTGAGAAAAGGCTTCGATAATATCTAGCACAGAATAGCCTGTACCTGTTCCTAAATTATAAATAGATAGGCTTGGCTCTTCAGCAAACTTTGCAAGCGCAGCGACGTGTCCTTTAGCCAGATCAACAACATGGATATAATCTCTAACGCCAGTGCCGTCCTTGGTCTCATAATCATCACCAAAAACGCCAACACAATCCAGCTTACCAACAGCTACCTGAGAAACATAAGGTAATAGGTTGTTAGGTATGCCCTTAGGATCCTCTCCTAAATCACCAGACTCATGAGCTCCGATAGGATTAAAATACCTTAACAATACAATATGCCACTCATTATCTGATGCATAGAGGTCCTTGAAAATCTCCTCTAGCATCAGCTTTGTCCTACCGTAAGGATTGGTCACTGATAGTGGAAAGGTTTCTAAAATAGGAACGGTATGCGGATCTCCATAAACCGTTGCTGAGGAGCTAAAAATGATCTTTTTACAATTAAAGGCTGTCATTACCTTTAGTAGGGTCAATGTGCCAGAGATATTATTGTCGTAGTAATCAAGTGGAATCCTGCTTGACTCTCCAACAGCTTTTAGCCCTGCAAAGTGAATGACACTCACAATAGGATGCTTACTGAAAATATCTGTTAGCAGCTGTTGATCGCGAATATCTCCCTGATAAAAGGTCACTTCTCTTCCAGCTATCGAGGCAACAGCAGCTAGGCTTTTAGGATTTGAATTGCACAAATTATCAACCACAACAACGTCATAGCCAGCAGCTAGCAGTTCAACACAGGTGTGTGACCCGATATAGCCTGCACCACCAGTAACTAAAATACTTCCTAACATTGATTATATACCTGACTTTCTAATAATTACTAATATTATAACTGATTACTCCCAAAAAGTATATCTATCATTTCATTTTAAAGAAATCAGGATAGGCATTAATGTAGCCCTTGCCTTCAATAAGATCATATTCTAACAGCTTTAAGTCAGAGGCCACCTGCTTTTGAGCAGCAGTTAGCTGGCTGTCATCGCTATTTCTGGTATCCAAGACATCTGTCAAAAGAGCGTAGTAAGGAGACACCTTGGAATCCGTATGCTCTAGCAATAAAGAGGTAAAATCACTGGAATTAACACGAGGTCTAGCCAATTTGTTGGTCTGATGATTGCTCCAGATGAAATAATCTGTTAAATATTTGACCTCCTCATCATTCTTAAAGACCTGATCTGGATAAAAGCCAGGTAAATGATCACCATAAAACACAACTGTAATAGGCTTGTCAACCTTTTCCAGTGCTGATAAAAAGGCCTTTGTTGACTTGTCGGTAATGCTTAATAAATTCACATAACTTTGCAGGCTATCCGTCTCAGACTGGTCCAGTCCTGCTAGGCTAACATCAACATCTCTTAGCTCTGTGTACCAAGGGCCATGATTTTGCATGGTAATCACTGAAAAGAATTGACTTCTTTTGGGGTTAAGCTGGTCTAAAATATTGTCATAGGTTGACTCATCACTATAGCTTGAGCTCATTCGTATCAAGTGCTTTGGCTTGTCAGCTGAATCCTCTGTGGCAATGAAGGTATCAAATCCCAATTTGTTGTAAACGATTTTTCGAGAGTAATTGTTGGCGCTCGCAAGGTGCAAAACAATCCTATCCTTAGGCGAAAAGGCATTACTAATGGCAGGCGAAAACTTCAACTTAGGAAAGACATCAGAATACAAAATCGAAACTGTTGGATTGAGGTTATATTTTGGTAGGCCAAATAGGCTTTGAAACTCCATATTAGCTGTACCGCCGCCATAGCCATCAGAGGTCATTAGGCCACTCGTTGTGGTTTCCATGATATGATGGATCTCTGCAATAGGATCCTTGGCCAATTGAACCCCAGAAATCCTAGCTGGGTCAGCAAAGCTCTCACTCAGTATATAAATCACTGTTTGATCAGAAATACGCTGATGCCTTTGCTTATTGATATCAGCAGCTCTAGCTTGATATTTCTGATAAATCTTTTGCATAGCGCTCTTGCTATAGCCTGAAGGCTGATTAATGGTGCTGGTGGTAACCTGCTTGAACCAAACAAAGCTCAAGGATTGAAACCTTGCATTGGTTGTAAGACCATACCAGTCAATATCAAAGACATTGTAGACTGATGACAGAACTGGAATACCTTTTTTGATTTCACCATCTTTATTTTGGCTAAATACAAAAAGGATAGAGGCAAATACCAAAAGGATAGAGCCTATTGACATCAGTCTAAGATAAAGCGCTGATAGGATCTTTTCTCTAAAGTATCTTTTATACAAAACATAGATCAGCAGACCCGACAAGACTAGTATCAAAATAATACTAATGATTTGAGTCAGACTAATGTAATTCAAGAAAAACTTAATCTCTTTGATCCATTTCAAATCTGAAAACAATAAAGGCTCACTTCGCTGCTTGTATTTTTCAATATTAACAATACTGATTAAAGCTCCGATCACCGTATTGACAAATAAAGCAATGATATAGTTGTTAATGAGCAAAAACACCAGCACAAAAAAGAGGGTCAAGACAAGCACCTGAAACAGGGTTGCACCTGGAATAATCACTGCCCCATGAAAATCACCATATGCTGTGATCCCAGCCTGAATAAAGTAATTAAAGATGATCCCTAAAAATAAGCTGGTCACTAGAGCTAATCTAAGACCCCATCGCTTGCTCAAAACCTCGATAAAGGCTGTGACGATGAGGTAATAAACCACAAACGTCAGCATATAAGAGCAAAAGCTATACTTAAAGAGATTCAGGCTAACAAGGTTTGACTGACTATCTAAAGGCCAATAATCATTTTGCTTAATCACAGTCTTAAATAAAGAGCTGTTCAGCGTTAAGACTGAAAAAGCCTGACTAAGTAAAATGACTTGGATTCCTCTGTTTGATTGGTAGTCCTTCTTAAACAGGTATTTTTTAAGAGAACCCCTAAAATAAGCAGGCTGACTAAAGCTGCCAGACTGAGTAGCATTTCCTGAATCGTACGATTACTGATGGTAAACCTGCTGTTGTTTTTATTGATGGCTAAGGTGATATAGCTATTAGCAACAGCATAGTAGCTACTGACAGCTACAGAAACAATAAGCAGCTTTGAGGAAGCATGCTTGATCAGCAAACATGCCATTCCAGCTATTAACACTAAGACAAGCCACGAACCATAAGCTCCCTTATTTAACGTGTTTTTGCTTACCGCAAAAATAGATAAATAAAGAGATGAAAGGCTAAACAATATCATATCAAGCATTTCTAGATCAACTAACTGGCGAGCTTTTGAAATTATCTTCGTTATTATAATGGTCACACCCTTTCCTAACTGCTAAAAGCTAGACATTACTCTCTGACTCAGAAGCGATTACCTCTGTTACTAATTGACGAACAGTGACCTCCCAGGTAAAGCCTGAAAGCACCTGCTGATGAATGGCTTCTTGCAGGTCACACCGTTTTTCTTTGTGCTCAATCAAATGATCCAACTGCCTTTTAATATCAGAGACTGTATCATCAATGATGATTCCCTGTGACGGGCTCGTTATCACTTCCTTGACACCACCTCTATCTGTTGCTAATACAGCACATTTCAACATACCTGCCTCTAATACAGCTGTCGGAAGCCCTTCAGCATAGATGGACGGATTAACAAAAATATCAGATTGAGACAGCAAAGACATGGTCTCAGCAAAATTCAGCTTGCCTGTAAAGATGATGGACTGATCCTCTTTATAGCTATCTCTTAGTGAAGCAAGCAAGGGACCATCTCCAGCAACCACCAAGACAGCCCTGTCCTTATATGTCAGCTGCTCAAAAGCCTCCAGCAGCAAAAGAATCCCCTTTTCCTTGATCACTCGACCTGCAAAGGTAATAATGACCTTATCCTGCAAAGCTGGTAAATAAGCCTTTGACTTAAAGACCTCATAAAGATCAGAATCAACTGAATTGTAGATGACGCCTTTGGCTTTTATTCCAAAGGTCTTGAGCCATGCCATACTGCGCTTAGACACCGCATAAAAGTCGGGCTGATAGGCTTTGACAAAAAAGGTAATTACATGCTCATAGACTTTAGCAAACAAGTCTAGTAGCTGGTGACCTTTAACATTTTCGCCCACCTGAACATAGCCACCACCATGCTCGATCACAATACTAGGGATGGCTTTTCTTTTGGCTAGCTTCAAGCCCATGAGGCTTGTCAAATAAAATCGTGTATTGCAGATCACAAAGTCAATACGTTCTTCCATCAGCTCCGCCAGCATGCTATGATACAGATCATTCTTATCTAAAATCGGATAGCGCTGCTTAAATAGCTGCTTTGAAGGAAATCGGTAATAAGTAATGGCTTGATCTCTTTCAATAGGGCTCAGCTGGTGGCTGTTGCTGGTTACAATGATGATACGGTAGCCTAGGCTCACTAATTGTTGCGCTATTTTTTCTGTATACCGCTCTACTCCTCCTAGATGAGGGCTTGTAAAGCCGCTAAAAATGGCTATTGTTTTCAAAGCTTTTCCCTTCTTATGTATAATATTGCAGCATTGTTCGAGTAATCATACCTAGGATCAATAGCAACGAGCCAATAAGAACCTGTTTATTACTTAATAGGCCTTGGGCCTTTTCAAGGTATTTGTTATTAGAGGCCAGCAAGACCAACACTAAAGGGATCACACCCAAAAAGTACCTATCTTGAACCCCTAGCACATTAAGGTCTCCAACTGGCGTAAAGGTCAAATAAAGGCTAAAGGTAATACCGCCTATTATTCCTAAAGACATCAATCCCATACCAAAGCGAGATAAGGTCGGCAGCTGAAGCTTGTTGGCATTAGTGATGACAACAGCAAAATAATAAACCATACTAATTGGCATGAGCTCTACCATACCGTATGATAAAGGGCCAAACATGTAAATCCCTGAAGGATTAAGGATATGAGCCAACGTGTGTCTTAGCAGCATAAAGCCATATACTATAGGGTTCCTTAACACAGTCAGTAGCTGCTCTTTAGCATTGACCTTCTGGAGAAAGTCAGCCATATCCACCTGAGGTGACTTGATTTGACCATATACCTTTAACCAAAAAACAGTCACAACCAGCACCGTCAGAATTGACAACAGCTTTAGCAGAAACGTGCGAGAGGCTTTTGCTCCAAATTGACGTGAAGGGATAAAAAGCAGCAACAAAATCAATAAAATATAAGGCAGCTTAGTAAAGGTAATGATTGAGCACAGCAGGGTATACCAAAAGAGCTTGGATAAGGGAATCTTTTCAGTTGTAGCCATCTGAACAAATAAAGAAATCGTCAGAATAATCAATCCAATAGAGACACAATCCTGATTATAAGAACCAGCAAGATAGATATTCATCGGAAGGAGACTTCCTACAGCAAGCAGCTGCTTGCCTGCTGTCAGCAATCGTAAGGCAACAAAAACCAAGATGGCATAGGCAAGAACATTACAAAGCCTACCTAAAAGGTAAGATAAGCCCATGGTCAAGCCTAAGCTCCTTCCAATAAATAAGCCTATTACCTGTGGTATGTAGGCAAAGTTATAATAGCCATTTGTTGAGCGAATTTCCTTAAATGAAATAGCCTCATCTGTATGGTCTCTGCTCCACAGCTGAAAGCGTAAGGGCTTGCCATTGTTGTGGTCCATAAGATTAATGTCATCAGTCACCAGCAGCTTTGAGTCATCATTGGTTAAATTAAGATTTCCCTCAGATAAGTATAAGGCTCTTGCAAAGTGAACCCTCTCATCAGGAATATCATTGATCGGTGAGATGAAGGCAGAGACAGAACCCATAACCACAATAATAAGCACTGTCGCATATTCCATATTTGAAGGTAAAAAGATAATCAAAAGCGCAGCAATTGCAACTAATATTGCTAAAAATTTAATGGGTAAATCCGTTGATTGCGTATATAAAAGCAGCAACACAAGAAAGGCACCAAGTAAAACAAGCAAAGCCTTACTCGCCTTTTGCAATTTGTCAAATAAGGTATCTAACATATCCTATTTCCTTTTTTCCATAATGTACAAGCCATATGACAATAGCAGCCAAATCATCATTGAAATTATAAAACCATAGGTAACTCCAATCACCCCAAAGCTTCTAGCCAAAGAACCAGTGATGGCTAGTGAGGAGATAAAGGATACAACATAAGGTATCACAAGCAAGTGCTGCTTTCTGATAATGGTAATCAAATTATCAATATAAGTGGCAAAGGTGCTGATAATCCCTCCAAAAATAAGAAGCATAAAATCAAGCTGGTAATGCCTTAAATCAATACCATAAACAAGCGATAGCACCGGCAGCCCCACAAAATAGCTAGCAAGCAAGATAGCTAGGCTTGCTAATAGCAGCACTAGACTGAGACGACGCTCTAATTGTGCAAAGCTCTTCTTGTCCTCTTTTGAATGGTAAATGGCCAGCTGAGTGATCATAGGCCTTAAAAACAAGAAAATCAGGTTAATCATAAAAATAGGCATAAACAAAATATTAAATTCTGTTTGAACACCGGCTGGGATCAGCTGCTTTGAGTAAAGCTGCTCCAAAACAAACTTGGGCTGGTTGTAGATATAAATGAGTAAAAAACCATTTAAAAAGAGGGGAAAGCTCTCCTTCAATAGCCCTAAGATGCTTTGAGCATCAATACGACGCTCAAGGCTCGTAAAGGAAACTGAAGGGGTTATGTCAAATAGCACAATACAAGCCACTGAAATAAGACATATCACGATCAAAGACAGGACTAGCTGCTTGGTCAGAACCAGACAGAGCGTAAAGCCAAGAATCACCAGCATATTTCGATAAAACAAGGATTTGCCGGCAATATCTAAGCGCTCTCTTTGTTGAAACATTCCTTGAAACACATCAGAAATGGCATCTGTGCAACGATACAAGCAAATCAACCAAATCACTAGCCCCTTAAACCCACTATAGCTCCCCAAATAAATATAGAGCACTGAAATGGCTATCATCAAGAAACAGGTGACTAGTCTTGTATAAAAATAGTCTTTGAAGCGGTACTTGTGTAATATATCCGTTGATTGGAAATTTCTAATCTGAAATAAGCCAATAGTAATCAGCTGATTTCCAATAGCATAGGCAAAGCTAAAGGTATCTGAAGCTGATTTAGATAAGACCCGAGACACAATCATCAGTAAAATCACTGATATTAGTGCTGTCGAGCTGGTTCCCAACACATTCCAAATAAAAATCGACTGATCCGATTGAATCCTACTGCTGGTTTTCATCTTCTTCCTGCTTTTCCTTCTCATTAAGGGCTAAATACTGAATCATTTTTTTAAGCTTAATCTCTGTCCGAGACAATTTTTGAGTGATAAAAAATTGGTTGATGATGAGTAAAAAAATGATTGATAGAAAAACAAAATTTGCCGGCGATTCAAAGCCTAGCAGCCTTGAAAAATAAACCGCAGCATTTGGAAACAGTGACAGCAAAAGCACTATTAAAGAGAAAAAGAGCCAAAAAAAGCTATCTTCAATTAAAATTTTGGATCTGCGAATGCTATCTAGTATAAACATGGCTGTCAATAATGCAACAATGATCAAAATCAGCTGTAACCCAATAAACATCCTCTTACCTCTTTCTAAAGTTTTGAATTAAAATAATCGAAATAAACATGTGAACCATGTATTTAATAGATCTAGAAAGAGTGAGGTAGCTTTGACCAGCCAGCCTATCATTCATTTGCACCTGAACCTCACTCACCCTATAGCCTTGTCGAATAAGATAAGAGATCGTATCAGGCTCTGGAGTATAGTTAATATTAGTTGCAAAAATCCTGATCAGCTCCTGATTAAACATTCTCATACCAGAGGTCGGATCGGTAATACGCTTTCCTGTGGTTAGCTTGATAAAAAAGCTAATAAGGCTATTGCCTATCATTCTCAAGGATCTATTCTTTTCAGCACTGACAAACCTTGATCCAATGACACAATCAGCACCAGCATTAATTGAATCGCTCAAAGCCTCAATATACTCTGGCAAGTGTTGACCATCTGCATCGAACTGGAGTGCTTTAGCATATCCCTTTTTAAAGGCATATTTAAAGCCCGTCTGAATAGCACCAGATAAGCCAAGATTTTCCGGCAAATCAATGATATTGTAATGGTTATGATGACAGATCTCTGATGTCCGATCCGAAGAGCCATCATTGATAATCACATAATCATATTGAGGAAAATGTCTTTTGATATTTTCCACTACTTTTTCAATCGACTCCTCTTCGTTATATGCTGGAATCATTACCAATAAGTCTTTTTTCATATCGTCAAATATTCTCTCTATTCATTCGTCTAAACGCGTCTTTTTAGCAATCGCTTTATGATATAACGGATAGCCTTAGCTGGCCCAATCACAATATATTTTAAGGCTCCTTTTATACCTCCCATATAGTCAAAATCGACATAGGTATGTGGCACACTGCCTTCACGCAGGTTTAAGAGCTTATTATCAATAAATGGTGTCAATAGCTTTTCATTTCTTGAAATTCTAAAATCATAGTGTCTGTCCCAAGCAATATAAATTAAGAGACGTTCAATGGCATGCAGGATCGAATTTTGAGACAGAGGCTCTGCTGGAATATCAGCCTCACTTAGGTCTAAGTCAAACAAGGGCTTTAAGGCATCGTATTTAAACCAAACAAAGGTGCCATAGCTCATGACAAAGGTATCCATCGTCTGAAAATCAATGCGTTTTGTAAGCCCCATTGCCTGCCAAAGCTGATTCATTTCAGGGGCAATAAGGTGCTCATTCCAAGCGTCAACAATTTTATTAAAACGGAAAAAACTTGGAATATCTGCTATCACAATACCGATAGCATCAGCAGCCAGTGCTGTTAGGATTTGATCCGCCGGCTTCACCATCATATCAATCAATTCAGTGCGCCAGGATTGGCCCGCCCAAAAATCTGCTTCCTTTGATTTTTTGGTATGAAAATGCCCAATATAATCATATTGAGACAATCGTTCCTTTAAGGTCAGCATTGGCAAGACATCTCGACCGATATTTCCTGTCACCAATATGTCAGCACTTGCCCCGCTTTCTCGTAGAATTTCTTTAATCTCAGCCTTTTTAGCCTTGCTATCGGTCGTTATGAGCAAGTCATAATCAAAATGAAAATGACTAAATGCTTCTAAAAACTCTGACAATAAATCAACATAAAAAACATGAAGATGAACAGCAATTTTCTTGCTTTGATCAATGCTTATCGGCTGCTCTGGCAGGTATTTATGTGCCAGAAGATACTTAGCATCTGGTGGATGGACCTGCGACATATGATCCACAATCAAGCTGGCAGGGTATGTCGTTTTTTGGTCAATAAAATCCAAAAGGTAAGGAGCAATGTGCTGGTTAGCGTCAATAGCCTTAACCTTGATAAAGGGCACATGGTGCTTTAAGATGGCTGTCGGATTGTAATAAGAGAAATCCGCATGCAGCATAGAGGACGAGTCCTCCTTGGTCGTATCAAATACCGTCTTGTATCGAAAGCCAGCCTCCACAAAGACAGTGGTTATTCTGGTTTCATAATTGTGGATCACATCTTGAACGTCTGTTAGCTCAACGATATTTTCCCAAAACTGCCTAAATTCCTTACTATGAACGAGGGATTTTTTGAAGCTGATAAAATAGCTCTGAATATGCTCTTTAAAGGCCTTGGTCGCTCGATTGTTGGTCATGCCCCAGAAATCAACTGCTTCATCTGCTTCATATTTGAGATAATAAGGCTTCATATCCCAAAGCGGACCAAAGCAGGTATCGTTCATAATCGTGATTGAGTCAAAGTCAACAAGGTGCTCACAGCCTAAGGCCTTCATACCATCATGCCAAGCTGCAAAATCATAGCCTTTATTGTGTCGTTGAATAAACTGATCCATCAAATGCCGCTGTTCAAGCTGCTCAAGGTCCTCTTGATGGATATCACTATTTGAAATAAAGACAATCTTTGAAAACAAGGCTCTCATCTGTTCGAGCTGGTAATAAACATGATCGCTTACCTTATGATATTTATTGAAATGCACATACAATAATAGACGCTTCATTTTTTCCTCCTAAAAAGCTCAAGCAGCTTTGATAGGTACCTCCAACGACGTGAGGTAACCACACAATTGTATTGATGGGTTAGCGCTTCAACCTCTTGCCTTTGATGATCAAGCTGCTGCTGTAGCTGATCTATCTTCTCTGCCTGTAGAGCCTCCTGATCTGCAAGCGTCTGTCGTAATTGATGAATGGTATGACTTAATTGATGAATCCGAATTTCATTTTTAGCGTCCTGCTTTAGTAATGCTTTTGCAATAGCTTCCATATTGGCTGTAGGGTATTTAGACAAATAGGACAGCTGGGTCTCCAACAAGCCTTGAATACGGCCCAGCATTTTTTCCTCTGCTGCCGGCCTTGAATCTGAATTATCCGTCATTCGATAAACAGTGGTCGAATCCTTCAAATAGGCTAGAGAGGTTGACTGAAACAGCTCTAATTGTATGTCAAAAGTGTCGTCTGACGTCTCCAAATCAATGCGTTGATTAACTGCCCTCATCAGATCAGCCTCCACCAGCCAGGTTGATGACATGGTCATTCCTTTTAAAGCAAGCATTTTCTCGTAGGTGTCTGTTAAGGGAGTAAAGCCACTTTCAAAGGCATTGCTCTGAATAAGCTTGCCGTCAGTATCTACAAAATCAAAGTCAGTATTAGACCATTTTGAATCTGGTGAGCTATCCAGCAAATCAACCTGCTTTTGTAGCTTGAGAGTATCAGTCCAATAGTCATCACCATCACATCTGGCAATATACTGTCCCTTTGCCTCCAAACAAGCCTTGACCCAGGTTCTTGCAATCCCAAGATTTACCTCATTAACGATGAGTCGTATACGATCTGGAAAGCTGGCTTGATAGTCCATGAGGATCTGTCTGGAATAGTCTGTTGAAGCGTCGTCAATGACAATAATTTCAACATCAAAGCTGGTCTGTTGGGCTAAAAAGCTGTCTAAGGCCTCTGAAATCCAAGGCCCCTTATTATAATTGGTGCAAATAATAGAAACTTTTTTCATAGGATGCTTTCTAATGACAATTATTGATTAATGAGCCAGCTACCATTTCTTTGATATAAGCCACTGGCAGAGTCCAAAGCAGACAGGTCATCTGGAGCAATATCGTTTCGTTGAAGCACGACTAATGGGGAATGATTAGCTGTTAAAAAGAGCAGCATTTGCCCGTTTTGATCGCGAACAGTCACCTCAAGCTTTAATTTGATATCATTTAGGTGTGAGAGCTGACACTGGTAGGATATGTTCTTATGACCAGGACCACTTGTCGGTTGATCCTGTGAATTGTCATTATATACCCAAATATTGCGGTCAATATCAGTCAACGAAAAGGCAACATAGGTAGGCTCGTCCTTTAAGACATGATAGGAAATCTCAAAGGAAATGGGCTCATCTGGACTAAGGCTTGGCTTAGAGGTCAACCTCACCTCTAACTGGCTTGCCAAATCAGACACAGGCTCAGCAGCAGCTCCTTGCTCAGCATTTTTCAATTCAGTATTATCAACACTGTATTGGTTAGCGACATCAAAGGGTTCGCCGTAAGCCTTGACAAGGCCATTTTCGATGAGGACTGCGCGATTGCAGTATTTTTTGACAGCCCCCATATCATGGGTCACTAGTATAGTAGTCTTGCCGCTCTCCTTGCGCTCCATGAAGTAGTCATTGCATTTTCGTTGAAAGGCCTCATCACCAACAGCTAACACCTCATCAAGAATCAGCACATCTCCCTGTGCCTTGATAGCGACAGAAAAAGCAAGACGAACCTGCATGCCTGAGGAATAATTTTTTAATTTTTGATTCATGAAATCATGCAGCTCAGCAAAGTCAACGATATCATCATACATATCATCAACCTCTTCTGTGGTAAAGCCCAGCATTGCGCCATTCATGTAGACATTTTCACGCCCAGTCAACTCAGGATTAAAGCCAACACCAAGCTCGATGAAGGACACCATTTTCCCCTCAACTGTGACCTGTCCTTTTTCTGGAACATAAATTTGAGAAATAATTTTTAATAAGGTTGATTTTCCAGAGCCATTTCGTCCAACGATGCCAAAAAAATCCCCCTTATACACGTCAAAGCTAATATCCCTTAGCACATGCTGCTCGGTATAGCCCTTAATGCCTTTAAAACGGTTAACAAGAGCAGTACGAAAGCTCTTGGTTGCCTCTGTTGGCAGCTTAAAGGACTTACTGACATGATCAACTGTTACTGCAATTTCTTTATTAGCCATTAGATAATCTCCGCAAACTTCTTAGCATTTTTATTAAACACTGCTACCCCAAGTGCTAATAGGACAAATGGAATGAGGTAAGGAATGATGATATAGCACCAATTTGTCGACATTTGCCAAATGGTCACATTAGCTCTGTCAATCAGCAGATACCGCAAATCTTGAATAATCTGTGCTAAAGGATTAAGCATCAAAATCTTGGCAGCAAGAGGGTGTCGGTCAAACACAAAGGTAATCGGGTAGATGATGGGAGTCACATACATACCTGCCTGCAATAGAACCTCCCAAACCTGAGCCAAATCACGATAATAAACAAAGACGGTAGAAAGCATCAAGGCCACACCAACTGTAAGAACAGCCAGCTCAACAAAGAGTGGTAAGGCCAGATAAGCGTGAGGAGATAAAGTAACTCCATTGATAGCTGCAAAAACCAAAACCACTAATAGGTTGATTGAAAAGTTAATCAATGCTCCTAAAACTGCTGAAAAAACGATAGTATGCTTTGAAAAATTCAATTTTCTAAGCAGGTCTCCTCGCGATACAATAGAGACCATTCCCATACTGGTTGCTTCTGAGAAAAAGGACCAAATCACATTGGCAAGTAAAAGAGCAACCGGAAAATGAGGAACGTCACCACCAGTTCGCAAAAACCTGATAAACACCAAATACATGATGGTAAACATCATCAAAGGCTTTAAGATAGACCACAAATAACCAATAGCACTGCCCTGATACCTTAGTTTAAAGTCTGTTTTAACAAGCTCTTTCAAAAGAATACGATTCTTTTTACTCAATAATTCCATTATTCTTTTCTCCTATAGCCAAATTTGGTCATGATCAATGCCATAAAAACAAGGGTATGAAAGGCACGATTTTTCCGAAAGCCATACGCTTTGAAATCAGACAGACGCTGATAGAAAGGCCTATCCAAAAGCCCTACGTAAGCCTCAATCAATCTTCTGTCAGCCGGATTTAGCTGCAAGTCTAGCAATTGCCTTGCTTGATGTTGACTAGAAACAATAAGCCACCAATACTTCTCTATGAGCTTATGGGGCTTACGCCACTGCTTCAGTCGCTTAGACCAGGTTCTTGCCCCTAAAACATTAGCATCATGCTGACGATAGAGCTCTGTTGCCACATCTAGATACACAAGCTCTCCCTGCGCTGCTGCAATCAAGGCTAAATACCAATCATGCATCACCACATGCTCACAGCTCACCCACTGCTCTGCCAGCGCGTGATTAATCATCATAGTGCCGCCTGTGACTGTGTTTTCAGTCAACTCCTGGACTAGCTGAGTATTAGCATGATGTGATTGTGTTTGGATCATACTCTCATGACGTACTTCTAAGTCTTGATTGACCACCTTTAGGTCTGTGTAGACTAGTAAGGGCTCGCTTATCTTGTGCTTTTGCGCTTCTGCCAGAGTAAGCTCTAATTTATTGTCTAACCACACATCGTCTTGGTCACTGAAAAAATAAATATCTGCCTTTTCATATGTTAAAAGGGTGTGAAAGCTTCGAATCACACCGAGGTTTTCCTGCACATCAGCATTAATCAAGCAAATTCTCGGATCCTTTTTAGCAAAAGCCTGAATGATGGCAAGCGTTTTATCAGTAGAGCCATCATCTCTGACTAATAAGGTCCAATCCTGCACCGTCTGCCTTTGAATGCTTTGTATTTGCTCTGCTAAAAACCGCGCCCCGTTGTAGGTAGACATTAAAATATTAATCTTCATCTAAAAATAAGGCCTCATACTCTCCTACAATTTTCTCCCAGGTATATTCTTTGGCAATGATTTGCTTAGCTCTTTCTCCCAAATCAGCAAACGATTCCTTTTGATCAACCCTGTTAATCAGTCCAGTAAGGCTGCCCTTTTCTTTTGTCCAATAAAGGGCTGCTGTTTTAGCAACTGATTGATTAAAGGTCACTCCCAAAACCAAATTAAGCTGGGTATGGGCTAGGGCCTCCAAAAGACCTGGATTGGTACCTCCAACCTCATGCCCATGAATATAAGCAAAAGCATGCTCACGAATATAAGCTAAAAGCTGCTTATCATACTGTGTTCCAACAAATTTTACACGCGCGTCCTTATCACAGCCAGTTGCACTAACCAGCCGCTCAAAATAAGGATTTTTGTCATGGTTGCAAATAATAACCAAATCCCGCTGAGTAGATGATGCCATAAACTCTCTAATGGCTGTTTCATAGTTGTTTTCAGGAACAAAGCGCCCCAAAATCAAATAGTATTGGTTTTCTGTTATCTCAAATGTTTGAAAGTAAGTTCTGACTTTTTCATCTGATGTAGACAAACAAGACCGCCCTATTTCTGTCCCATAGGCAATAAAAGTCGTTTTTGCCCAAGGATAAGACTTTTTGATGTAGGCTTCAATGCCAATATTATCTGAGATGACCAAATCAGCATGCTTTGTCATTTGCTTTTCGGCGTATTTCAGGTATTGCTGAACAGGCTTAGACCATTTTGAACGCTTCCATTCCAGCCCATCAGGATTAATCAACAAACGCCCACCACGCTGGTGAATCTGCTTTGCAAAGGGGGCAATAAAGCCTCCAATGGTATTGCCTAGAACATAAAAAATAGGCTTTTGAATATGATACCTATCAATATAAGCTAAAGCGTGACTAATAGCCATCATATCATAAGCAATCACTCTAGCTGGACCGAGCTTAGGAGGATTGATATAAAAACAATCTGCTCCCTTGTACACAAAATGCTCCTTGTGCTTGCTATCGCTCAAGCAGGCAATATGATAGGTAATGCTTTTGTTGGTCTGATTAGTGACTAATTCTTCAACAAAGGTCTCAAAACCACCATACTTTGCTGGTAAACCGCGACTTCCGATGATGAAAACATCCTGCATAGCACACTGCCCCATTCTAAAATATAATTAGTAGTATTATACCATATAAACAGGTCTTATGCGACATAAAATCCATGAAAAGAGAGCCAATCTCCTAGATCAGCTCTTTAGTGCTATCGCTTATTCATTGCTGTTGCTTGTAAAAAGCCTCCAGGGCTTCTTGCCAGGTAGGAATCACAAAACCAGTTGCCTTAGCCTTATCAAGATTCATGGTTGAGTTAAAGGGTCTTTTGGCTTTAGCAGGAAAAGCCGATGAATCCACAGGCACAACCTCGACAGCTGTCTCTTTTAAGATTTCTCTAGCAAAATCATACCAAGTGGTGTCTTCTTTAGCATCATTTGACAAATGATAATAGCCATAAGGCTTGCGATTGTCTGCTAGATGACACATAAACTCAGCCAAGGTCCTCGTCCAGGTTGGACGCCCATGCTGATCATTGACGACTGTCAAGCGAGAGTGGGTCTTAGCAAGGTTTTGCATGGTAAACACAAAATTCTTGCCATAATGACCAAACACCCATGCGGTACGAATAATGTAAAATTGCTTGGTATATCGCTCAACAGCCAGCTCACCTAAGCGCTTAGCACGACCGTATGCTGTTTGAGGATCAGGAGTATCTGTTTCTAGCCATTCCTGACCAGCTGGCTTTTGACCATCAAAAACGTAATCCGTTGAAATATAAACCAAGGTCGCCCCGTAGCGCTCACAAGCCTTGGCAATATGCTCAGTACCAGCTACATTGATAGCTTCATTCAGTGCTTTTCCTTCTTCTTCAGCAGCATCAACTGCTGTGTAGGCTGCACAGTGATACACTAAGCTAGGCTTGACCTGAGCAAAAACCTCCTCTACTTTAGTCGCGTTGGTAATATCCATTTCAGCAACATCAACAGCAACATAATCGACGCTTCGTTCGTCTAAAAGATAACGAAGCTCTGTTCCTAATTGACCATTACTTCCTGTAATTAAAATCATCTTTTCTCCTTTGTAAAGGTCTTATTTCTTTGAGCTAATCACGCAGCTCACTCCCATCTAATCCTAAGAGAGGCTTTTTTGATCAGCTGACCCTAGCAAGACCTTTGTTGTGGTATCGTATCAGCCTTGCTTTTTATCTAGCTACCGAATACCTAGGGCAATTCTCGCATAGCGGCTCATCTTTTCAACGCTCCAAACAGGGTACCAGACCAACTTTACCTCAACCTTGGTCACCTCTGGAACATCTCTCATCGCATCATGAATATGATCAGTCAACAAATCCGCCAAAGGACAGCCCATTGTGGTCAAGGTCATGTCAATCTCGGTATGACCATTGTCATCAAAACGAATCTCATAGACCAAGCCTAGATTCACAATATCAATACCTAGCTCCGGATCAATAACCGTTCCCAAAGCTTCAAGAATCCGATCCTTGATAGCTGCAACCTGCTCTTCTGTGTATTTTAATGTTTCAGTCATAGCTATTCCTTTCACTTTTTTCGAAGACCTGATATGATGCCAAGTCAAAAACCAGCCCAAAGACCAGCGCATTCAGCATACCTATGATGCCCTAAGCTGACTAACATTGATAGCCTCTTTTTAGTCACCCTTACATTAACACTAGTCTTTAGCTACTGGCTAGCAAAGGTAATCTCATAAACCAGTAACTAGGCTTGGAGTCGTTGACCATAGGCCACTCACCGTCAAGGAGAGATAACGCATTTCGGGCTCGTCTCCTATTTTTAGCTCGCCGTTAAAAAGGTCCACCGGACCTTTTTAATCCTCAATGAAGTCTCTGAGCTGCTTGCTGCGGCTTGGGTGGCGGAGCTTACGCAAAGCCTTAGCCTCAATTTGACGAATCCGTTCACGAGTGACATTGAAGACCTTCCCAACGTCCTCTAATGTACGCATTTTCCCATCATCAAGCCCAAAGCGCAGGCGAAGAACATTTTCCTCACGATCTGTCAGCGTATCAAGCACTTCGTCTAATTGCTCACGAAGAACCACACGAGTTGTGTAATCAACAGGATTTTCAATCACTTCATCTTCAATAAAATCACCTAAATGACTGTCATCCTCTTCACCGATTGGTGTTTCAAGAGACACTGGCTCCTGAGCGATTTTCAGAATTTCACGCACCTTATCAGGGGTCATCTCCATACGCTCTGCGATCTGCTCTGGAGTAGGATCCTGCCCCAATTCTTGAAGGAGGTTGCGCTGCTCACGCACTAGTTTATTAATGGTTTCCACCATATGCACAGGAATCCGAATGGTACGTGCCTGATCTGCAATAGCACGAGTAATGGCCTGACGAATCCACCAGGTCGCATAGGTCGAAAACTTGAAGCCCTTAGAATAATCAAACTTGTCAACAGCCTTCATTAAGCCCATGTTACCTTCTTGAATCAAATCAAGAAATTGCATGCCACGCCCTACATAACGCTTTGCAATCGACACCACCAAACGCAGATTGGCCTCAGCAAGACGCTGCTTAGCCTCCATATCACCAGCGGCTACTGCAACCGCTAAAACCTTTTCCTCATCACTTGTCAGCAGCGGCACCACACCGATCTCCTTGAGATACATGCGCACAGGATCGTTGACCTTGGCTGAATTACTTCCGATAAGCTCCTCGTCTGTCAGCTCCTCTGGCTTAGGCTCTTCAACGACGTATTTAGATGAGGGATTTCCTTCCTTATCTGTAATGGAAATGCCACCATCTGTCAAACGCTCAAGCAAATCATCAATTTGGTCAGCATCTAAGGTAAATGGAATCACGAGTTTTTCTGTGACCTCATCATCAGTAGCTGTTCCTTCCTTTTTATGATGACGAATAAACTCCGCAATTTGAACGTTAAAGGTTGTAATTTCTTTTTCTTTTGCCATATTTTCCTCTATTCCATTTTTCTTTTTTCAGCAATGAAACGCTCTAAAGCCTCTAGAGCCATCTGGTGGTCACCCTTACTGCTAGATTCCCTAATCTGCTTTCCTTGCCTATGCAGCTCTCTTTGCTTTAGCAATGTCATTTGCCTTGATAAAATATCCTCAATCTCACCGCTAGCTATCTCATCAGGAAGATTTTCCTCTAAAACCCGGTAATAGGCTTGGTTAACCTCTTCAGACAGTTGCGATAGGTCATAGGAGGTAATCTGCCCTGTGGCCTTTAGCTGCTCATACAGCGTCTGAAGGGCTGGTGTATCAAAATAAAAATCCGGCCGATGACGAAATTCATTGAGCAAATAGTCGTGATGAAGCAGGCGATGCAGGAGGTGACTTTCTGTTTTAGCCAAGGCTGTCATGCTTTTGTTAATCGGTAAGGTCACCAGAGATGCCTTTGGTTGACTAGCCTGTCCTTGTTGTAAGCTTTGCCTATCTTGTAGCCTTAAAGCATTTACCGATTGCTCCACCTGAAAATAATCAAAATCCGGCAGCAAATCAGCCACCTTATTAATATACGAATTTTGTGCGGTGATTGAGGGTGCTTGAGCAATAATCTGTGATATATGCTCCACATAAGCAATCTGCGATTGCAGGTTATCCATATTTTCAGGCTTCAGGTGATCAATCAAAAACTCAACACTGCTAATGCGCGAGTGCTGGAGCAATTCTGCTAGAGCCTCTGGTGAATGCTGCTGAACAAATTCATCGGGATCCATTCTATTTGGTATTTTCACGATCTCCACTTGAAAATCTGCCAGCAGCTCAAGAGACTTGGCAATAGCATTTTGCCCGGCGTCGTCACCATCATAAGTCAATACAACCTTTTGTGTCAGCTGCTTGAGGTGCCTAACATGCTCTGGCGTCAAGGCTGTCCCCATAGAGGCAACAGTATTACCATAGCCTGCCCGGTAGGCTGCAATAACGTCCATAAAGCCTTCCATCAAAAAGACCTCATGAGTCTTAGCGATTATCGGCTTGGCCTTATCAAGGTGGTAAAGCTCATAGGACTTGTTAAATAGGACCGTAGCCCTTGAATTTTTATACTTGGCCTGCTGCTTTTCTATATCCTCTCTTGCCCAGATACGTCCTGAAAAAGCAATCATATTGCCCTTATCATCACATAAGGGAAACATGATTCGATGACGAAAGGCATCATAAATAGCATTTGATTGTTCAGAAACATGAAACAAGCCTGAGGCTGTTAATTGCGCCTCAGTATACTTTTTTGACAAGGCTTGATAAAGGTAGTCCATCTCGTTAGGCGCCAAGCCAATCCGAAAATACTCTATTAGCTGATCATCAAGCCCTCTTTGATAAAGATACTCCTTGGCTCTTTGGCCAATCTTTGTCGTCATCAAAACCGCATGGTAAAACTTAGCAGCATCTTCATGAAGATCAATTAAAGCCTGATGAGGGTGCTGCTTTTGACTCAAACTAGTCTGACTTGGAGCAACAGTAACTGCCATACCAGCCTTATCAGCCACAATCTGAACACTTTCTAAAAAAGGAACCTGCCGATATTCCTCAATAAACTTAAAAACATCCCCCGACTTACCGCAGCCAAAGCAGTGAAAGAACTGTCTATCTTCGATGACATTAAAAGAGGGTGTTTTTTCTTTATGAAAGGGACACAATCCAAGGTAGTGCCGACCAGCCCGCGATAGATGGACAACTTCTCCAATAACATCAACAATATTGACATTATGCTTGATCTGAGAAATCATCTCTTTGTCAATAGCCAAACCGTCACCTCCCCACAAAAAGCCCATTGTAAATTTACATTTCATTATACCATTGAAAATGAGCTTTGTAAATTGTAAAAGCACAATCCTTCATCATCTAAAGCCCGCTACATCAAGCAATAAGCTATGCTAAAGTATTGACGTCTCTTATGATCACTAGCTTGACTAGCAGTACAGCATTAAGTAGCTCATCAGTCCTTGATAAGCTCTTCTATTAGCCTTTTTGACCTATTTGTGCTATGATAAGATTATCTGAAAAAAGGGGAGTCAATCATGCTCAAAGAATTAAAAGCATTTTTATTTAGAGGGAATATTATCGACCTAGCAGTTGCGGTGATTGTTGGGAGCGCCTTTAGCGCTATTGTCACATCATTTGTCAACGACATTATCACACCGCTGATCCTAAACCCAGCCTTGAAAGCTGCAAATGTGGAAAACATTGCTCAGCTCGCCTGGAATGGCATCAAATATGGCAGCTTTCTCAGTGCTATTATCAACTTTTTAATTGTTGGTACCAGCCTTTTCTTTGTGGTTAAGGTCGCTCAAAAAGCAATGCCTAAAAAGGGAGAGGAAGAGCCCGCTAAGCCCAAAACACCAACTCAGGAAGAATTATTACTTGACATACGTGATTTGTTAGCCAAAAAATAACTCAAAGCTCTTACAGCAGCTGGACCTGTCCGGCTGCTTTTTGATATACAAGCACAGAGCACTTAGCGATCAAAAGATAATAGAACCGGCTCTATTTGCTGTTTTAGCATATCATTGCTATTTTTATCAGCAGCAAGCTAAGGTAAAAAAAGACAAACTAGTATCCTCATACTGGTTTGCCTTCAAACTAAGGCAGCCTACAAAGGGCCGCCTTTTTTATGATGATTAGAATTTTTTACGTTTGCGAGCTGCTTCTGATTTGCGTTTACGCTTTACAGAAGGTTTTTCGTAGAATTCACGCTTGCGTGATTCTTGAAGAGTACCAGCTTTAGTAACAGAACGTTTGAAACGACGAAGAGCATCATCAAGCGATTCATTCTTACGTACTACTGTTTTTGACATATGTTTCACCTCCTCAAGATATTGTAACATTTTCACGTTCTAGCTTATCTTACATGATTTTTCGGAAAAAGTCAATGATCTTTTCTTGATTTTGAGGTCATTCTTAAAAAAATACCTTAAAATTTGCTGCTGCATTAGGCATCACTTGGCAAGGCTATTCTACTGCATTTCCTGTTAATAATGCTGCTTCTTGAATAAAGGCCTTGTATTTGCCATCCTTGTTTAATTGCTTGATCACCTTATTAATGGTTTGCCTTAGGTCATCACTCCCCTTTGGCATAGCTACAGCCTTAGCATCTCCATCACTTGCCTGCAATTTAAATGGTGCTAAAGCCAGGTCTTTATGTTGAGCTAAAAAGCCTGCAGCTACTGGTGCTTCCAAATCAACAGCCTGCACCTGCCCAGATTTCAACTCATTAATAGCCTCACCCATCACAGTTAGAGAAACACAGTTGGCTTTATTAAGCTGCTCCTTGACTAGGCCCTCCTCGATGCTGCCTTTTTGAACAGCCACCTTTTTGCCAACTAAGCTATCCTTATTAGCATAATGCTTGGCATCTGACGCTTTCACCAAAATAGCATTTTCAGTTTCATAGTAAGCCTCAGAAAAATCATACACTTTGGCACGCTCTTTGGTGTAGGACAAACCAGAAATCGCTATATCCACCTTACCAGTTTGCAGACTGGATAAGACATTATCAAAATTCATAGCAGAGAGTTCAAGCTTAACCCCTAGTTCATCAGCAATGGCCTGTGCCAGCTCAATGTCTGCTCCGACAATAGTATCCTTGCCGTCAACCAAGGCCTTAAATTCAAAAGGAGCATAGTCAGGGCTAACAGCAACCACCAGCTTTCCCTTTTCCTGGATCCTGTCTTGAAGGCTCGTCTTGTTAGCTTGGCCACAAGCTGCCAAAGCAAAAACAGATACCATAGCAAGTGCTCCAACTAATAATCGCTTCATGTTCATATTATAATTATTCCTTTTCTTGTTGATGAATCTTATTATATTGCATTATTATTCAATGGTCAAGTTTTTATTGAATATTTTTCAAGCACTGCGATAGTCTGCTTAATCCTGCCTGTAGAACCTGCGGCTGACAGCAATAGCCGATTCTCACATGATTTGCTTGATTAAAGCGATTTCCCGGAACGACCAAGGTACCGTAATCCTCCAGCAGCCTCAAAGCAAAGGCTTCCATGTCCTCATCTATATCTAGCCTAACAAAGGCCGTTGAGACCTCATTCGGTCTATGGTAGGAGGCCCTGGCTTCACCTGTTATCCAGTCCTCTAAGATAGCAAGGTTAGTCCTGATAATGGCTTGATTGCGCTGCAATAGCTTGTCAGCATGCTTCAAGGCTAGCGAAGCCACCATATCATCAAAAACACCTGCACAGATCATTGTGTAATCTCGATATAACCTAAGCTGATCACAGATGGTCTCAGAAGCGGCTACCCAGCCAACTCGAATGCCCGGAATCGAAAAGGTTTTTGACATGCTATTAACAGTAATCCCCTTATCATACAAATCTGCCACCGCTAAAAGATGATCAGAGGTAAAGGAATGATAAACCTCATCACTTAGCAGGTAAATATCATGCTCTCTAGCAATATTGATGAGCTCCTCTAAATAAGGCTTGGTCATATAGGCACCTGTTGGGTTGTTGGCATTGTTGATCATGATCATTTTTGTGTTGGGACGAATCATGGCACCTAGCTCATTAAGGTCTGGCAGCCAAGCCTGCTCCTCTCTGATCTGCCAATAATCAACCTCCACTCCAAGAGAAGCTGGAATATCATATAGCTGCTGATAGCTAGGATAGTGAGCAATCACATGATCACCTGCTTCAAGCAGTGCATAAATAACCAAAAAATTGGCACCTGTTGCCCCATTGGTTTGCAAGATATTTCTAGCTTTCTGCTGCTGATAAAGCCCTGCCACTGCCTGCTTAAAGTCAGGAGAGCCTTCTATCCAGCCATAGTCTAATGGCTTTTGATGCAGCTGCTGGTAAAAGGCTTGAGGCTGCTCCTGTGTTAAGTCAAAGAGCTCCTCAAGCGTTAATGAAGCAATAGATGAGCCAGCAATATCGTATACAGCACGTTTTTCATGCTGATTTAGCCACTCTTCTACACCAAATACCGGTAGTTTCATAAGATCACCTTATTTCTTGCGTAATATTTATTACAATATCGCATAAAAATACAATTGTCAAATCAAAAACTATCCTTTTTTTGATAAGAATCATGTCCTATCTAACAGTTAGTCCTGATTGGTCTCGCATGAAAGGCTACTAAATAGAGCAAAAATCACATAAAAAGACTCCCAACCCACCAATCAGCGGGATTAGGAGCCTGATAGCTCGTATCAATTCATTGATTTCAGATCAGAGTGACTATCATCACTCTACTATGAGCCAATGACTAGGCTAGGCGGACAACTTCTAGCTGTGATCCACCCATTAATACCAAGTATTTTTCGATCCTTGCAATCCCGTAGGATTGGCTCAGAGCCTCGGCATATAGGTCCATTTGCTGCTGATAGCGCTGCTTCAGCTCAGCTGACTGCTGATAGCGATCTGTCTTATAGTCAAAAAGAACAATACGATCCTCAAAAAGCAGGTAGCCATCAATAATACCACGCACTACGTACTGCTCCTGACTTAGGCTGTCTTTTTTCAGCATCGCAAAAGGAGCCTCGCGGTGTAGGCGCTGGTGATGCTCTTGCAGGAGCTGCCCCAATTCAGTTGTCGCAAAAAAAGAGGTTACCTTTTCAATGTCAAGCCTTGCCTTGACCTCTGCGTCAGCTGAGACAAGCTGTAAGGTCTGTTCAATATCACCAGCAGTAACCTGATCAGACATTGGAATACGCTGCATGAGCTCATGCAGGCTTGAGCCGACCTGGCTAGGCTCAACAGCCTTTTTCTTAGAAAAATCAGGAAGCTCAAAGGTCTTGGGCCTATGATAAGGCTGATCTATGATATCAACACCATCAGTATCCATTAGAGGCTCATAAAGGGTTTTAAGCTGACTGGGGGTTCTCACCGTCGGCAGCTCAATGGCCGCCTGATAGCTTGCATTGAGCTCTGACACCTTATCCAGCATGTCTAAGGCACGCGCAATGTCCTCTGTTTGACGGTTATCCTTGAGATCATCTGCTTGCAGCAGCCCTGAGGGCCTTAGCTGACCAACAGCTTCTGGTGTTAAGTCACTGTCATCAACAAATCGCACATCAATAAACAAGTCCTCCTTGCTAAATGTTGCTGCTATCGCTAGTAGCCAGTCTTGAAAGCTCAGCAATCTTTCTCGACTAGCTAAGGCTAAGCGTCCTTCGGAGCTATTGTCGGCTGTTTTTTCCTGTACCTTTTCCTTGCTAGCCTTACCAATGAGGTATACCTTTTTTTCTGCTCGCGTCATGGCCACATACAAGAGACGCATTTGCTCTGATAAGGTCGCCAAGCGTAGCTGCTGCTTATTGAGCTGGTAAGGAAGAGTTTCCATCGTAACCTTGAGCGACGCCAATTTTTCTTCTCTTAGAAGCTCCTTTACATTGGCGACATATTTGATACCGATTCCCTCATCTCTATTTAGAATGATTGGCGCCTGTAGGTCAGCCATCGCAAAGCGCTTGTCGCAATTCAAAATGAACACGTAATGAAATTCAAGTCCCTTTGATTTATGAATTGTCATGAGGTTAACAGCATGCTTAGGCCTTTCGACCTCAACATCTGCCAAATCATTTTGCGTCTCCAGCACCTTATCAATCATGCCAATAAAGCGTGAGAGTCCCTTGTAGCCTGATTGCTCAAATTGGTCAGCCCGTATAGCAAGGGCGTAAAGGTTTGCCTGAGCCTGCTCTGCCTTTGGCTGGCTTGCTACAAAGTCAAAGTAAAAGCGATCGTTAAAAATCTTCCAAATCAGCTCATAAAGCGAATGAAGCTTTGCAAATTGACGCCAGTCTCTCAAGGTCCCATCAAAATCAGCCAGCTTTGTCATCAGCTCCTGACCGATCAGCTCTGGGTGCTCGCCTTGTCCTCTCAAGCTATTGCTAAGCTTGTCATAGAAGGCTTGAGGCTGCTTTTGTGAGCTGCCTTGCAGTGAGATTCTTGCCAGCTGATCCTCATCAAAGGAAAACATTGGCGAGCGCATTAAGGCCACTAGGGCATAATCATTCAAAGGATTGTTGATGCTTCTTAGCGTATCCAGCATGACCATCACCTCAACTGATTTGAGGTAATTTTCTTGGCCACCATCAGCAACGAGAGGAATGCCATACTGATTAAAGACCTGAAAAATAGTGTCATTTCGTGTGCGTGACGAAACAAGCAGGGTAATATCTTCAAAAGCAACCTTCTCCTCGTTATAGAGCCTGATGATTTCCTTAGCCACTAAGATGACCTCACCTGCGGAGATACCATCGTTAGCTAAGGCTTCCTCGGTGCCTTCTTGAACTTGATCGGTGTCATAGAGCAGCAATTGGGCTCGATTGTTAGGATATGGCTGTCTTTGTCCCTCACTGCCTGCTACCAGCTGGTGCTTGTCATCATAGGTAATCTCTCCTAAAGACTCGTCCATAAGGCGGCTAAAGACAGCGTTGGTGACATTTAGGACCTCTGACTGACTGCGGAAATTTTCCTTTAGTAAAATCAGCTTGCCATGCTCGGGATTGCTTTGATAATCCTTAAACTTTTGATTGAAGATTTGAGGATCTGCTTGCCTAAAGCGATAGATGGATTGCTTGATATCCCCAACCATAAAACGATTATGGCCATTAGACAGCAGCTCTAATAGGCGCTCCTGCATGTGATTGTTATCTTGGTATTCATCAACCATGACCTCATGATAATGACCTTGGTAAGCTTGGCGAATATCTGGAGCCTGTTGTAAAATCTCAATGGCAAAATGAGCTATATCTGAAAATTCAAAGGCATTTTCTTGCATTTTTGCAGCCAAATAAGCCTCTGAAAAGCTGATCACAAAGGCTTGCAGCACCTCCAAAAGTGGTAAGCTCTCCTGTTGATAAGCAAGGATAGTCTCCAAGTGCCTAAATCTTACCAGCTGCTCCTGTAGCGATTTGAAAATAGGGTATTTGTGACCGGCTACAGTTATATCAGCTCCTGAAGGAAGTAAAGCTGTTAGCTCCTGTGCTAGCTGACCTAGTCGCGCTTTACCGTAAAGGCTGTCAAAATGCAAAGCCCACTCATATAAGCTGTCAATCATTTTGAGGTGCTTAGTGTATTTGGCAGTTAGCTTGCCAGCCTTGGTTGTTTGAGCGTAACCCTCCATGTCTGTGAGGTCTCGCAGCTGATCAGCAGTGTCCTGCATACAGGCTAAGAGAGCATCTACAGCTTGGTCTGGAATATCTGTAAAGCTGGTATAGGTCTTAGACCCTCGTAAAAAGACCTCTGCCAACCAACTGCTAGGATTGGCAGTTGATTGACTGAAGGCATAAATGCTATCAACAATCTCTCTAAAGGCTGAGCTATCCTTACGACGTCCAGAAAATTCTGCACCAGCTGTATAAAGGCTTTATTGTCAGTCTGCGACATATAGTCTTCAAAAACCTGACGAAAGACCTCGCGCTTTAAAATGTCCTGCTCTGCCTTATCCTGTATGATACGAAAATGCGGTGAAATCCCTAAAACATAACCATGCTGGTGAACCAATTTCTGAGCAAAGGCATCCATCGTACCAATATCAGCCTGTGATAAAGCCTGCAATTGGTCATTAAGGTAGGCCTTGAGCTGATAATCCTGAGTCTCTGCTATAGCTGTGTGCAGCTTTTTTTCAATTCTCTCTATTAGCTCAGTAGCTGCTTTTACGGTAAAGGTCGAAATAAATAAGCAATCAACCGGAATACCTCTTAGAATCTTATCCAAAATGCGCTCAACCATAACAAAGGTCTTACCTGAGCCAGCAGATGCTGATACTAAGATATTTTGTCCACTGCTATAAATAGCCTCAATCTGCTGCGCTGTCCGCTTGTGCGTCTTATCTGATAAGGCCTCCTCCTGCTGCAAACGAGCAATAGCCTCTGGCGTTAGAAAGCCTTCATCAATCCTCATGCTTTATCTCCTCATTCATTCGTGTCAAGAAAGCCTGTCTCCTTTCTTTTGTCGGTAGGACGACTAGGCGTCTCGCGTACCCTAGATCTAAATCCGCCTCAAAGCGCGTGATGGCCTTGAGCTGGTCACCCTGAACAGACTTGCCGTCTGCGGTATAAGGGTTTATTAGGAAATGCCCTGTTTTAATCTGCTTCACCGCAGACAAATATAGCTGCTCATTATAAGCCAGCAGGGTTTCTAGCTCATCAGTCTCATAAAGTGTGTTGTTAAGGTGATAGCTGCCATTAGCCAGATATTCCTTGGCTTGGGCTAAAAAAATGCCCTTATAGGTTAACTCCTTGTAAGCCGCAGCTACTAGCTGATCATCAAGTGCCTTAAAGTCAGACAGACTTAGCCTTGGCTCTTGCATGTGCAGGTACATGGCGCCAAACAGGCCCTGCCCCTTATTCTTTAGGGCAGCAAGATAGGTCACAAGCTGAGGACTCAAGCCATTGTAAAAGGCAACAATGTCAAATACCCTTGCACTGGATTTGTAGTCCACAATGCCCAGCCTACCATCAGCTAGCTGGTCAATACGGTCAATAACCCCTCGAATAAGCACTTGCTGACCCAGCGCTAGCTCAAAGGCCTCCTCTTGCTTGGTTATCTGCAGGCCTTGATTAAGGTCTAAGACAGAGGCTGTTGAGTAAGCAATCCCCTTTAGGACCTCTAAGCTATATCGCCCTTCAGCATCAGCCTGATAAACCTGCTGAAAAGCGCTTTGCTGATTAACTGCTGCAATAGCTGCGCCTAGCTTTTGGTCAAAGGCAGCATTAGACCTATCCTTGGTTACCAACTCAAAAATACGGTGCAGGTATTGACCATGAATGCGAGCATCTGGGTGAATAGACTCTGGCTCTTGCAGCCCTAGGACATATTTCAAGAAATACTTGTATTGATTGTTATAAAATACAGTCAAGGCCGATGAAGACAGATTCAAGGGCTGCTGACTTGAAAAGCGGGTCTCAATAACCTCAGGTGCTACTGGCTTAGTAGTCAAATGATGCTCAAAAGCTGGAAGACTTAGCTGCTCATCGGCTAGCCTACGTTTCAAATAACGAAGGGCAACCGTCCAAAAGTTTCTGTCCTCACTGGTCATGTCATCTGCAATTCCCTGCCGATTAATAGCCACCAAGCGAGACAAGAGAGCCTTATAATTGCCAATATCTGCCGCTGAGTGTGACAAACGGTTCTTTCCTTTTTCAATGACTGGAACACCAAGGGCAATTAGCTCCTTCAGGTAAGGAGAGACATCATCTGAGCTATTCGTTAAGCTTGTAGGCAGGCTTAACACCAGCTCCTGCGTCGCTGCATTAAACAGGGAAAGTGCTGTTTGGTGATTTTTCTTGATATTTTCAAAGCTCGGCACATCAAGGCGCTGGTAAGAGGCAGTCTGCTCATTGATGCTTGCCCTTTCCTGATCAGAGATCAGGCTGGTGTTTTTTGTCTGCTTAGGAAAATGGGAGCGACTCAGGCCAATCGCAAACACAAAGGGCTTGGAATGCGGCTCCACCAGATCATAGGATTTGATAGACACAACATCTAAGGTCGCAGGCACTGTCCGATAATGTGCTGTCTGCATGCCCATCTTGATCAGAGCTAGACAGTCTGCAAGGGTCATTTTTTCCTGACCAAACACCTGATAAAAGGTCTCTAAAATGCCTGTGAAGGCTTTCCAAACCTCCTCGTCCTTTTCCCTATCAGTCTCCCTTCTACTGCCTGCTAGTGCCTCAAAATTATCAGCCAGCTGAATGGTCTTAAAAAAGGTCATTAGCTTATCAAGTAGGGAAGCCCCTAGCTGCTTTTGACTCTTAAAGAGCTGCTGGAGAGGAGTCACCACAGCAAGTCGCAGCTGATTCAAAAGAGGCAAAGGATACTGACGTGAGGAATTTAGGGTAAAGGGTCTTGAAAATTTGGTGAAGCCTTGAATATCAGCAAAGACCAAGTATTGCTCAAGCTGATCCAGCTCTCCCTCTTGAAAGCGCCCAAAGAGTCCTGATTTTAGTAAGTTGACAATATCCTCACGTCGCCAATTGTATCTGCGGCCTCTTTCTAAGGATTCGACAAATTGAACCAAGGGGTGAGCAGACATCGGCTCTTGCTTGCCGATATAATAAGGGATCTCAAATTTCTCAAAAATAGGACCAATTTGCAGCTGATAAGACGCCACATCACCTAAAAGGACAAGCATATCCTTATAGCGATAACCCTGATAGAGCTTCTCACGAATAGCCTTTGCAACATGCTCAAGCTCCTCTTTTTGATTGAGCGCTTGCCAGATCACAACCTTGCTCTTGTCCTTGGCACTGAGCTGCCAATCAAGCTTTGAATAGTCATGATTGGCTTCAAGAAGCTGTGTTAGGCGAGAAAATGACACATCAAAGACCTTTTCTGACGTTGTGTAGATCGGCTTGGTTTGAAATTGCTGTGCCAGCTGTTGGATAAACGCAAGGCTCGCCTCGTAGAGATTTCCCTTGGTAAAGGCTAGTCGATAAGCCTTTTGACTGATATAGGCTCCAATAACGATTTCTTCACAGGCTTCGTTTAAGAGCGCTAGCAGCTGCTCCTCCTCAGCTGAAAAGCGGGTAAAGCCATCAATCACTAATACGGTCTGCCTTAGCTCGTCATCTAGGCTCTTGCTTTTGATAGCCTCAGCAAGCTGAGCCAGCCTACTTGACTGGTCGTAATCTCCTTGTGCAATCAGCTGCTCAGCCTTGGTCATAATCGTGATCAGGTCCTCTTGCTTTTCTGGTCTATCAAGCGTCGTTAAGTCAAAGGCTGTCAGATTAGCTGCTTGCAATTCCTTATATAGCTCAACTAACTGGGCAATAAAGGCCTGATCTGTCCGTAGCCGGTGAAAAACCTTTAGCTCATCTTCTTGCAGCTGCATGAGCACACGATAAAAAATCATGGCTAAGCCATTATCATCTAACGCTTGTCGATTAGCTGCCTTAGCTAAGGTAAAATAACGCGCCATCTGCTCAAAGCGGGTCACCGTAATAGCAAAGGAACCCTGCTCTGGCAATAAGGCTAGGACAGAACGTTCCTTTTCAAAGGATAGAGAGTTAGGAGCAATATAAAAGACACGATAGCCCTTATCAGCATAAGCTCTTGCCTCTTTGACTAAAATCTCTGTCATGGAATAGCTAATCTCTGTGTATAGTAATTTCATAAAACTCCTTTTATTTGGACCTGATACAACGTCTATGCCTCCATTATAACAAATCAGCCTTGCTTTTCCCATTGTTAATGATCTTTCAAACGCCACAAGAAGCGCTCACAGCATGAAAAAAGCCTACCATTTCACATCTGCTGCTTTGCGCAAGAAATGATAAGGCTTTGTCTTGTATAGGCTCAAAAAACAGACTAAGAGCTCCTAGTTAAGCTGCCCTGTGCTTGTCTCTTGTGATCTGTCCCCAGGCATTCTTTTTACGCTGATAACCAATAAAGCTGCTCACCTTGATAAGGGTTAATACCGTATGAAGAACAAGGCATTGGTAGATGGCAGCATAGATTACCCAAGCCATATCAAAAAGAGTAATGCTACTATTGTTTTGCAAATAAACCCTATTTAAAAACGATGTCAACGCAATAAGCACACAATAGCAAATATAGAGCAGCATCAGTGACACAAAAAAGGTTGTGTTTAATTGATGGCATAGCAAAGACAGCACAATGATAATAACACCAAATGCCTCAATAAAAGGAGATAAAAGCTCAAACAAAAGATACAGCACATAGGAAATGAGTACCGTCGCTTTAAACCGACAGCTTACAAAAAACTGGAGATACTTTTTCAAGCATTGATACAGTCCTAAAAACCAACGACGCCTTTGCCGACACAAATCCTTCAAGCGACTGGGCGCTTGGCTCCAGCAAATAGCGTCTGTTTCATAGCCAATACGATAAGGAATCTTGTTGTTATGGCAGAAAAAATGTAATTTCATCACCAGCTCCATATCTTCTCCCAGAGTCCCAGTGTCATAACCATCAACAGCAATCGCAAGCTCTTTTTTAAACAGTCCAAACGCTCCTGATATGATTAAATTCCCAGCAGCCTGGTCTAATAAAACACGAGCTCCAAAAAAGGCACAATCATACTCAATTGCCTGCGCACACGAAATAAGCTGACGCGGCAAATGGTAGTCTACGATCCTCCCAGCTGCCAATGCTACTCCCTGCGAAACCTTGACCATGCCCCCAACAGCAATGACAGACGGATCCTTTGCAGCAGTCTTTGCAATACGCTTAAGCGAATCCTCCTGTAGCATCGAATCAGCGTCCATGCACAATAAATAATCGTATTGAGCAGCGTTAATCCCAAGATTGAGGCTATCTCCTTTGCCGCCATTTGCCTTTTCAAGCAGGGTCAGCTTGATATGCTTGAGCTGCTTTTGGCTTACAGCCTTTAGAGGGCGTGTTGGGATCCGCTGATTAATCGAACAAGTCACCGCTTCTAAATGAAACTGCTCCTTCAAGAGCTTGGCGGTATGATCTGTTGACCCATCATCAATGACAATAATCTCATAGCAGTCATAATCAAGCATCAGCAAGGACTCCACTGTTTCGATAATGGTTAGCTCTTCATTATAGGCCGGAACCAAAATAGACACTGGCGGTAAAGAAACATCACCACCAACAGGCGCTTGCTGTCGCCTTTCATAAAGGTGAATAGTCCCAACAATTAAGGATAGCAGTAAAAAGCTCGCATAGGCAATCAAAAACGCTAAAAAAAGATATTGGGAGTATTTCAATACTAAAAACAGTAGCTGCACTATCATTCTCCTTTAACATGCAATCACTTGTGCTTACCATTCGCCTTACAAAAGCGTCTCAAGGTCTGCTTCATCAAATACCCGATATTAAAGGCAAGGATCGCTAAGCAAACGATTATATAAAAAAACAACAGGTAATAAATCATCTTATCTTCTCCTCTTTTCCTGCCAGACAGCCTGCACCTGCTGATAGGAGGTCTTTAAAACTTCTCTTACCCTTGGACGCTCCCAGCTCAACAGTGGATACTCTACCATTGCAATGACCTTTGATTCCTTTAGCGGTGCAAAACCAATAGCTATTGCTTCAATGGCTAATTCCTCAACACCATAGTGCTCAAAATAATCATCGTGTATTTTGTTTGAAGCTGGATCAGAAAATTGAGCAGCTGCCAGGGAATCCTAAGCTCAATCAGACGCTCGCCAAAAGAAATATCGGTCTGCGAATCAAAATGAGCCGAGCCTCGTTTGCCATTGCCCTGTTTTAATTGGCCGGTAGGGTAGCGCTTCAGTCCTCTTTTTGCAATCGGAACCTGATCAATGGCTGCAAAAATACCATCATTTCTCACCACCATATCAACCATAGTAAATCTTGGCGTATGCTTGTTAGGGGGAAAGACATAAAAGTCCTTTCCATTAATCTGCCTAAGGTAATTGGCATCAGTAGCATGGTAGCGCTCCTGCACCAAGAGGCGACTGCCTTTGTGGTCATCAACAACAAGGGCAAAATCAGCAAAGCGATCAAACCGAGCGCTAAAGCCTTCAATAACCCTGCTGCCTGTTTTGGGCGTAATGTCTAAGGGAATGAGCCACTGTCTTTGTAAGGGCTGCTTTTTTGTCGATTCAATAGCAATATAGAGGTATTTTTCGTCCTGATCAACGAGGAGCTGCTGCCCATTTTTCTTGTAGGTTAGAGCTCTAGACCACTCATCTGCTGCCTTTTGCCCATCAATAGCATGCGTCCTTGGAGCATGCTCAAAGGTTAAGAGACCATAACCTTGAGCCTTAGACTGAACATCACCCCAAAGAAAGCTTTGATGTTTATTGGTTGCAAAGGAGGTATTCCAGCTCCTAGCAGTCCAATCGTCCTGCCAGCTATGGATCGTTGCACCACAGCAGCCAGACGCAATAAAGGCTGTGTAATCTGCCATCAAGCGCTCGCCTTGATCCTTTTCTGTCAAAGGGCTGGAAGTCGATATCATTTGGTCCACACCTCTGGCTGTCGAATAGCCATAGCCCGTCACAACCACTGGGACACGATGATAGCTCGTCAGTAGCTTGACGTATCCCTGATATAAGGGCATGCGCTTAATATCCCCAACAAGCCTATCAGTAAGCCCTAGACGGTCAAATAGCAGATAATCCCTATAAGCCGAGTGACAATCCAAGAGCTTATAGGAAGCAAAAAGACCGGCCTTAACCTTAGCGCTGGGCTTAATATTTTCAATCGTCAGTTGAACATATTTTGCTGCCTGAGAGGCAAAGGGATCCTGATAGACAAAGGGATCTGATTGAGGCGTATTTGAAAAGCTCACCAAGTGCTGCCAGCCATATTTGCGGCTCTCGTATGACGTGATTTCCTCCATGATTTCAGCCAGTATAGCCTCAAACCGATTGGCCTGAGGTGTCGTTGCATAATACCTTCCCTTAAAGCCTACAGGCTTGGCGTGATTCTGATGATTGGTATAGGCTATCGTCCCACTGTACCAATCATCACCAACAATATAGCCGAGTAGCCATTTACTCATATCCTGATCATAATGCTGAAGCCCTAAATCCGAATGCCAGATCCGTTTTCTCCCATGAATCACATCAACACTAGCCCTAGCTTCCCTTAACAGAGTGCCTAAATAAGCCTTATCTAAGGCGCTGATAGAAGAATTGTCATGATAAGCATCTATTCTAAAGCCCTGTAATAGGTACAGAGGATGACTTGCTCTGTCATTGTAGCGTCTCAAAGCATGGTAAAAAGTGACGGGCATAATAACCCTTACCCTGATCGTATTTGCACCCATAGCTGCTATTTGCTTGAACCACCTATAGTAGGTTTTCTCATCAACGCTAAGGTCTCGTCGACGATAGCCTGCTATGGAACTCTCCACATCAACACCCTTGATGAGATAAGGAGATCCCTTTTGATCATATATGCGCTTGTCCTTGGTGTAAAAGACTGTCCGAATAGCTGACTGGTTAGAGACCGGCAGGTACAAGCGACCATCAATATCACAACAATAATAGCTCAAGCCAATCACAGACAAGAGCAAACCAACAAAGATTAAATATTTCTTCATCACTACCTACTCCAATAATGTATTGGTATTTTTAGACGGTGCACTGTACTGATAGAGCGTCTCAATATGCTTATCCAGCCATCGCCCACGACGTCTAATAAAGTCCTTTAGTTGCTTAACAGAGGCCTCATAGCTACTGTAGTTACGACTGGCTGGCACAAGGTAATTAGTGGCATCGCTTCTTGATGGCACTGTAAACACATAGCCCCACTTATGATAATTGCGCTGAATAGCCGGACCTAAAAAAGCAACCGTAGCATCAATATACTTGATCAAATAATCCGTTGATAAAACATTCTGTCGGAGCTGATGATACCTTGTGACCACCAGCTTAACAAAGCTAGGATCCTTTAGCAGCATGCAAAACCAAGGAGCATCTGATAGGGTAAAGTCCGCCTCATCATAAGGAGCCTCAATCTGATTATCAAAGGCGTTGTTAAAATCCCAGACCACCAGCTTGAGCTTATCGCGCAAATCCTTATAAAGATAGGTTGAAAACTTCCCAGCATCAATATTTCTAAAGAATTCATTGATAATAAAATAGTCTGCAAAGGACTCTTGGTCCAGATAATCAGTGTATTGCTTTAAATCATAAGAATATAGGAGCTTTTCGATATGACTGATATCCTTTTCAATAAACTGCTTTTGCTTAGGCGTCAGACGGTGCAGGCTTGGGTATTTAATGTCTAAAGAGGACAGACCTGCTTGATTCGTATAGGATACGTAATGATCAAGAGCCTGCTTAGCCTTGTGTCTTCTATCCCAAACAAGGATATAAGGCGTTTTATCAGATTTTCTATCACTTTTTTCGATGTTTACCCTATGCCGCCCCTGCTCAATACTCTCCACAGCCAAATACAGACCACAATACTGATGATCCACCACTAACTCGCAATACCTGACGTTAGGTGCATAGGTCATGATCTCACCGGCAATATTGTAGCTAAGATAATTTCGGACTAGGGTCCGATCTAAAAAAGGACCATGCAGCACCCACTCAGACTCCTTGGACATGCCAGCCAGCGAGACTGCCTTTGGCTTAGCTCTTTTATTGATAAACCTTAGCTTTAAGGATTTCTTGTCAAAATGACGTGACGAATTGCCCCTATAAGCAATCAATGCTGTCAAGGACAAGCGCGGAGACTCAGACAGGCTGTGCTCTCTATCTAGCTGATCACGAAGCGAGACCGTCGTTTTAATGGTTTTTTGCCGCTTTGTCTCTCCCTCGTATTCCCTTTGCTCTGGAATCTGCTGATGATGAGTGTCAATGCTAATAATCGGCAAATGAGAGCTAAACTCCCCAGTGCTTCTGGAGCTCTTTTTGACCGTCTGCAAATGGTGATGAATACGCTTTGCAGAGGTCTTAGGAAAACCGATACCACAAATAGCAGCTAGCAAGAGACACACCAGCACAATCACATAAATCGTCTTTTCTTTCATTTACGTCAACCAGTTATGTCATCGCTTTGACTAACAATATTAAAATAATCAACTCGCCCCAGCTGATAAACAGCCTCAGTTAACGGATTAGCCTGCTGATAGGTGCTGTCATAATCCTTTCTTGACAGCTCAAAGATCATCTCAATATCATCAGACGTGGTGTTTTTCACGCTCTGGATCGCCTTACCCGAAAAGTAGTTAAACACTAACCGCTCCAGCTCAATTTCCATTTGCTTATCACAGCGAACAATCAACAACAGTCTATTGTCATTTCTGACAGCTCCCATAAGCAACAAAAGCATAAAGATCACGCTGCTACCAGTTGCAGCGACAGTATAATCACCAACACCACAGCAAATCCCAACCACAATCGTCCAAAAAATATAGACTGTATCTCTAGAGTCTTTGATTGCTGTCCGAAAACGCACAACCGACAGCGCACCGACCATACCAAGAGACAAAGCAACATTATTTCCGATAACTGTCATGACGGTTGCTGTTAAGACCGTCAAGGTCATCAACGAAACATTAAACTTCTTGCTATAGGCAGTCCCAGTGTGGGTATAGGCATATGACATATAAATCACAATACTTAACAAGGCTGCAGCAACAATATGCAGCAAAACATCTTGAAAGCTCAAGGTCCCACGCTGTTCAAAGACATGTCTTAATAATTGTTTCATCTTAATATCTCTCCTAAAAACGATAATGCTTGCTGATAGCTCTCCCCATGCAATACTTGCTTGCACTTAGCTCGCTACCATTAACAGACTCCAAAAGCTTTTTGATATAAGACAACAAAAAGCCATTATACTTGACCTCCAAGATGACCAAATAGGGATCTAGCAGGTAATTCTGAGGCAGATGATCTGAAAAAATATCAGCATTGGTCTCAGACCCGATAATATGATGATCAAAGGTAATGCGAATATTGTTTTCCTTTGCCACAAATGCCTTGCGCTGGTATTCGATCACTGTTTTTGGCTGATAGAGCTGCATTGACATGCGACTATAGCATTCAGCAGCAAAGCGATCAGGATAAGTCAGCAATATAGACTTGTCTCCCTTAATCAACAATTGAGCGTCTGCTCTGGTCAACCTCAGAGATCGCTTTTTTTGATTGCTCCCTTGCTTTTGCTTCATCTCCAACTTAGCAAATGAGCTCTGACTACCGTAATTGCGCAGGCGAATTTTTCGCCTAAGCTCAATACCGTCCTCTTTTTCCTGCCAGTCAACGTCCTCCAAAGAATCAAAATACAAGGATCGAATCACATATCCCTCACTAGAGCTATGAGCATCTAGACGCAAGAGCTTGGAAAATTCATGCGATAAGCGATAATAATCCTCAATGGTAATCAAATACTTTTTTTCTTGACGCAATACCTCATTCACGCCAGTGTCCTCCTTTTTCGTCTGTAAGCAATGCCTTAACACCAAGCTGCCTGTAACAGCAGCCAACAAACCTGTCTCATAAATAAGTCAGGGCAAATAAGGTGATTGTTGGCTCTACAAGAGTCAATCACCTGCCAAAATAGTAAATCCTGCCATCTGTTGAAATAATATAAACCAGCTGATCGTCTTGATTGCAAGACAGGCGCTTTTGTGACTGATCTAGCTGTCTGCTGCTAATATCAGTTGCATTAGCCTCCTTGAGCATGGCCTGCTTGAGCTGTTGCTGGATTTTTCTGGCTTGCAGCTCAGAAATCTCAAAGCTGCCATTAACCTTTTGAGCCTTGTGCTTGTAGACCAGTGCCACATGGTCTTTAGCTGTTGTCCTAGCAGTCGACAGGAGCCCTTCTTTGTTGAGCTGAGTATGCTCTCCTACATCAATGGCAACATAGTCATAGGGTGCCCGTATCCGGTGCGCTGTTAGTATTGAGGACAAAATCCCTGTCACAAGGCAGATGCTTATCGTAGCCACTATCATCTGCTGCCGCTGCTTACGAATGAACCTTGAAAAAGCACAGACCTCCGCCTGATATTCCTGAAGCTCTTCTTCAACCTTACTGTAATCCTGTCTAAGATCAGCCAAGTCAGTCTGACAGTCCTTGCAGCTTGTCAGATGAGCCTCAACAACCGCTCTACTATAATCACTCAACGTATCATCTACATATAATGGCAACAAATCCTGGATCAACTCACAATCATACTTCATAGCCATACTCCTCTCGTAATTGTCTTTTAATATGTTTTCTTGCCCTAAAGACAAGAACCTTGGCAGAGGATACTGTGATGCCAATATCCTTAGCTATTTTTTCATAGGAATCTCCCGAATAAATCCTCGCCAGAAAGACAGCCTGCATTTTCTCTGGAAGATTAAAAATAATCGTTAGTGTAATCTCTAACAGCTCCCTTCTTGCTATCTTATCAAGTGGTTCATCATGCCCTTTAGCATCAACGATTTCTAAGCTTTCCATCGACATATTCTCATATTTTTTCTTTTTAATTTCTGTAAAGAAGGTGTTCTTTGCAATGGTAAATAACCATGTTTTGATTGAACTATCCCCACTAAATTTAGCAATATTACGATAAGCCTTTAGAAAAGTCTCTTGAGTAATATCATCTGATAAACTATTTTGATAACAGCACAGCTTATTTACAAACCTATAAACATCATCTTTATATTCTAAATATATGTCCTCAAATTCCAACAGCTTGTCTCCTCTCAATACACCCTTAACCATTAGACCGTCCAATCTGCCAAAAGTTACAGATTAATTTAATTTTTAGTATAAGCTGTCATCAAGTCAGATAAATAGTAATGATCTATCATCTTATTATTGACTCAAACGACAAATTATATTGCATTTTAGTATAAGCTGTCATCAAGTCAGGTAAATAACAAGGACATATCATCTAACATTTGATCCAGACAAAAAAGACCTGATTCTGTAATATACAGAACCAAGTCTTTCTCAATAGACATTGACTAGATGATTGATTTATAGCGACATAGCTAGATAGGCTATGACTTACCGTCTTTTGGATTTGGAGACAAGCCCGCCAAGACCTGCCAAGATACCACTGCCAGCAAGAGCCAATAAAGCATCTAGCTGACTAGTGCCTGTTTTAGGGAGAGTCTTAGCTGAGAACTGAGAAACCTCTCCAGCAGTCTGAGCAGCAACTAATTTCTCCTGATGATGGGCTGCTTGATCAGTCATTGCACCTAAAGTCCCCTTATCAGACTGGGACGCCCTAAGACGGATAATGGTAGCTGTTAAGCCTGATAGCTTGACCCCGTCCTTGGTTAGCACAACCCCCTCAGGACTTGCCAGCGCCTCGGTGCCTGCTTGCTTGGCATCGACGATAACCTCACCAGCAAGAAGAGCCTGAAACTCACCAGTTAGCCTAATGGTACGGTCATTGCTATCAGCATTGACAAAGACAGCATAAACATCACCATTGCTTGCTGTTGTCTGATAAGCAATCACCAAATCCTGTGCCTTGATCCCATGCTCATTTGGAACAGTGATCAGCTTGACCTTCTGGTCTATCTCAGCCTTACTTGCCAAGCGAAAGGCATCTGTCGAACGGCGCAGCGCAATCAATCCCTTAGTAAAGGCCTGACTTGTCGTGCTTTCAGGGTAGCGCTCTGTATCCGTTGCCTTTGCCCAGTCAAAATGATTAATGGCATCTGTCGAATCATAGGAATCATGAATAAAGTATGGGTATTCAAATGGTGTTCCGTCCTCATTGACCAAGAGGTGTGATTTATTTGGCACCTTGTCATCAGCGACCTTGCCCTTATAGGCTTCGTCCTTAAATTGCTTTGTACGACCATATTCCTGACCAGCATGTAGGAAAGGGGTGCCTTGAGAGGTTAGCACCAAGAGGTTCCCTAGGCGCAAGCGACGATGAATCTCTGCCGCATTTGCTGCAACAGACGGATCCTTTTTAATAGACTGGGCGATAATATCAAACAAGGTCAGGTTATCATGTGCAGCGATATACTGAATCACATCACCCGGATCATCAGCCAAAAAGTTAGTCGGCTGAGCCTTGATATTATGAAAAATGGTCATGATATCCCTAGCACCGCCCGTAATAAAGGCTGGAGAGCCTTCATTTGGAAAGCCTGATTTGAGCTGATTGCGAAAATCATCTGAGAAGGAGGCAACGGTATCTGTCTGTGACATCCAGCTTTGGTCCGCAGGCTGCTCAGGCATGTGCTCATCACCCTGATAGGTGACCCAGCCCTCACCAAGCATGATGATATTCGGATTAAGTGCCTTAGCTGCTAAAAAGGCTTTTTCAATAGCTGCTGCATCATGGTCCCCCATCATGTCAAAACGAAAACCATCAACCTTATACTCATCCACCAGATAAGTAATCGAATCCACCAAAACACGACGACTCATGTAATGCGTTGTCCCAAGTCGTCCACCACCAAATGAGGTCCTAGCAGTGCCATCAGCATTCATAAAGTGATAATAATTCGGCTCCAGGTCCTCAAAAATATCAACATTAGCTGTATGATTGTAGACCACATCAAGGATAACCCCCATACCACGCTTATGGATTTCATTAACAAGCTGCTTAAATTCCTCAATGCGCTTAGCTGGGTCGGTTGGATCAGTCGAATACATACCAGTCAAGGCAAAATAGCTTTGTGGATCATAGCCCCAGTTGTAATTATTATCACTTGAGCTGTAGGTCAGCATACGCTCCTTGTTGGCCAATTCGTTGACAAAATAATAGCTCATCACAGGCAGCAGTTGAACATGCGTAATACCAAGCTCCTTGAGATAATCCAACTTTTCAACAAAGGCAGCAAAAGTCCCAAATTGAGCCTTTAGATCATTAGCAATCGCCTGATCTGAGGTAAAATCACGAACATGTGCCTCATAGATAATGGCGTCCTCACGCTTATGAAAGCCCTTAATATCAGCAAAGGCCAGCTCCTTATCCCCAATAGCAGCAGGATCAACAATGGCCGCCTTAGCCACCTTATAGGACGGGTCTGTCTTAGCAAGCTCGCTGTTCCATGCCGCTAACGATTTGGCATAAGGGTCCAGCACAAGGACAGACTTGCCATTTCTAGTAATCTCATAATGATAGAAATAGCCTCTATAATCTGAAATCCCAAGTCCGCTATCTGCTGATAGAGTGATTGACCACTCTCCCTTATCACCCTTTGCTAGAGCGAGATTACCAATCACCTTGGTCTGATCAGCCTTATCATACAAAACAAGTGACACCTTATCAGCACTTGGTGACCAAATCGTCAGATCAACCTTAGCACCTGCTTCTCTCACACGCGCTCCTAGCTCACCGTCATAAGCATACAGGCTATCCTTGTATTGCCAATTTGGCCTAGCCTGGAAGCTCTCATGATGAAAGGTCACCGTATAAGTGGCCACTGCTTGACTAAAATCACCTGTGATGACAGCCTTATGAGTCTTTTCATCTAAGGTGATATCAGTAATAGCAACTGCTTCCTTACTGTCAGTGCTGATTTTTAATTCTTTTAAAAGGCTTTCCTTATCCACATCTGCTAGAGTCGTAAAGCTCGCCTCAATACTGCTTGGGCTGACCTGCTGAGCACCGATTAATCTAACTGTATTAACAAAATAAGGGTTCGTATAAATGGTTGGATCCTCGTCTTTCAAGAAAATTTGGGTGTGATTCTTTAAATCTTTAAAAATATAATCATTGGGCTGAATTTTAACAGCGTCACCTGTCTGACGCTCATCTAGCAAGAGAAAGCCTAGCTCATTGGTATCAGCTAGCTTGACATCTATATAAGCACCATATCGACCGACCTGCTTAAAATCAATACCATCTGGCCAAGCGCCCTGCTGACTAGTCATTGACGCATCAGCACTTCCCCAAAGCCAGAGCGATTTGTTGTCATAATGGCCATCACTGCGATAATAATTGATACGGATATAGCCCTGAGCCAGCGGCCGATAGTAAGACAGCTCCTGGCCATCAATCCAGACCTCATTCATCTTAGGGCTGAGAAGGTCTATGGTTCGATCGCCCGTCAGATTGTCTCCCTTAGTGTTATTGATCAAAAAGCTAACCTTATTGGCTTGATTGGCTGAAAGCTTAACGTCCATGTAATAGCCATAGTCATCTGTCTTCGCTAGACTAAAATTGGTAGCCCCAGTCGGCCAGCCTCCCAGCTGATCAGATGGTGTCTCAACATCGTCCCACACCCAAAGACCAAGCGAGGATAGGTCTTGAGCTGGCAGGGTCTTGAAATGCAGCCGCAAGGTCTGCTCCGCTATCGGCTCCTCTGAGCTTGTAGCTTCTGGTGTCTCTAGAGAGCTGTCTGTCGTAACAGACACTATCGATGATGAAGGCTGAGACTGGTCTGTAGTTTCCTCATGCGCCTGATCCTCTACAAGAGGTACAGCTACTGGCTGAACTTCCTTGACAGTATCAGCATTGACAGCAGCTGACACCTTAGTCACATCAGAAATACCAGCAATATCACTAATGTCAGTAGCTTCTGGTAGCTCATTTGAGCCTTGGTCAGCAGCCTCTGACTTGACCATGACCGCACCATCAGCAGGCTCAACACTCGTCAGACTCTCAGCTGCTGCTGTGATCTGCCCACTAGCTGTCCCCAAAGAAAAAGCGGTTGCAATAGCTACCGAAGCCACTCCAAGCTTAAGCTTACGAATGCCAAATAATTGACGCTCTTCAAACAGCGCTTGATTTTCCCTTAACCTTTTCATCATTCCTCCGTCCTTATCCTGATAGTTATTAACACCTTAAGTATACAAAAGAAATCACAATAGTGCAATCGTTTTCTTTATTGAAAACAATGATATTTATGAACAAATTAGACAAGAATCAACGCAAGCGATTTCCTTACTGATAAATACCTGCTCCCCTCACTAAGACCAGCCCACTGCAAAGCAGAAAAGTAGCCTAAAGAGCCTTAGTAACAGATAAATGAGCTTAATGTTGCTTCATCAACTAGCTGGCTGCAACCGTTTTGCTCTGATGTGGTAACGTCTTGTCATCATGACTAAGCTTGACAAAAAACGCTGTTAGTTACATAATCAACGGTGCTTGGTAGCCTTCCATTACTCCTTTGATTGTTATACCCTAATGATACACAAAACCTCAGTTTTTATAGTAGAATATTACACTTTGTTTTGACAAAGATGTTTAATCTTGCTAAAATAAACTTATCAATGAGGGAGTACCAATGATGACATTCGAATTCACATCGTTATTCGATTTACAAACTGCTTTTCCAACAGAGCAGGCTTGCATAAATCATTTAGAAAATATCACTTGGGGTGACGTGGTGATCAGCCCTTTTGACGCTACCTCAAAGGTCTATAAATGCAAGGGAAATAAATACCGTTGCAAGAATACAGGGAAGTATTTCACTGTCAAAACAGGTACTCTTTTTGATAATACTAAGATTAAGCTACAAAAATGGTTTATGGCAATCTGGCTTGTGACTTCTCACAAGAGAGGAATCTCCTCAGTGCAATTATCAAAAGAGATTGCAGTGACACAAAAAACAGCATGGTTCATGTTACAGCGTATTCGTAAATGCTTTGGCTCTGAAAACTGAGATCCACTTGGTGACGTCGTTGAAGTAGATAAAACTGATATTGATGGTAAAAATAAGAACCACCATGATCCTAAGAAGGCAAAAACGTTCAAGAACCATCCTTCTCTGAAAGATAAGTCGGCAGTTATTGGAATGGTGCAACAAAAAAGTAAGGCCAACGCTCATACAATACTCGTGATTACTCTGATAGTCGGCGTTTTATCTTTTATCAGCTAATGCTGATATGCGAACAACTTATAAGGAGCTGATCAATGGTTAAACATGCAAAAACTAACCTACACTTTGAATTAGAAAGATCTATCTCTCGCAAAGTTGATAGTAAATTGATAGCCTATCAAGTCAGTCTTTCAGATGGCTTTTATGACAAATACACCAAATTATGGGATAAAACCTATTCATTTGATTTTGTCATCAACCATCGTGCGTTTTATGCTCAGTTGACCAAAAGATGTGTTTACGATGTCCTTTTGCAAACTTTGGAAAAAATCAGTAGAAAAGCCATTGCAAAGCAACTAGCAGAGCTTGAAGCCTTGGTTGATGTTTCGGAAAGTAAGGAAGACTTTCAGATATTTTTCGAGAAAAAATACAAACTATCATTTCCTGATTTGAAGAATTGTGTTTATCCAAAGAAAAAGGAACTTTCCGATTTTGATCAAAACCTCTGGATAGCTCTACATTATAACCCTAGAAAGGAGAGGGATACATAATGACAACATGGTATGATTACATGGTAAGAGCCAGCGAACACTCTGGAAGTGATGGAGACCTCTGGTTTCGTTACCTTTACAAGGTTATCAAAGACAAAGAAACCAAACTAACTACTGATGATGTGGAGCAGTTATTAAAAAATCCGAATCTAACTCCTTTTCAGAAGGTAACTCTGCAAGATGCTTTAACAGAAGGTACGCATACAAGAGAGCATGTTTTACAGGCAAACCGTAAAAGTCAGCCAAAGGATATTTTGAAACTCTTTAGAGAGGGAAACTATGGATAAAAAAATCTTATTCAAAGCTCTGAATACAGAACTAGCTAAAGAAAATATTAGCCTTGACATTATCTGTGTCGGTGGTTTTGTCCTTGAATATTACAATCTGCGAGGAACACAAGATATCGATGCCTTTTATCAAGAAGGTGTTAACATCAGGCAGATGATCAAAAAGGTGGGAGATGAGTTTGGCGTTAATGAACCTGATGAGCTTTGGCTTAATAATTCAGTTGCCAATCTTAATAGAATACCACCTAAAACGATTTGTGAGACAGTATTTCACTATTCTAACCTAATTGTCCTTGTCCCACCCTTGTCTTATATTCTTGGAATGAAGCTAGAAAGCGGACGAGATAGGGATAGACAAGATGCCGGAGACATTATTAAGCTAGCTAATATCCGTTCCCCTAAAAAACTTATCAATACACTTGAAGAGTATGATTTTCAACCTGATATTTCAATGATTTTAGAAGTCTTTGAAATAGCTTATGGCATGGAATGGTTAGCAAACTATATGACCGAACACCCAGAAGAATTTAGGCATTATTAAAAGACGATTTCTGTTTGGAAGTCGCCTTTTTTGATGTTTTTGAAAACACCTTGAGATTAGTCTAAACTAATCTCCATAAGCAAAAAACAGCTTAGCCCCGTCTGGGAGTAAGCTGTTTTTGCTGTAATGTATGAGATAATTAGGCTAACATCAATCATTACATAAAGGGAATAAAGGGTTAATGTTTCTTGCGTTTGCGTGATACTACAGCTACGCCTAGACTTGCCAATACGGCAAGGGCTGCTGCTGTAAAGAATGGAGCTGTTGCTTCTCCTGTTGACGGAAGCTTGTGTTCCATTGCTTTAGGTACCGCTGGTTTATCTCCTTTCTGTGCTTCTGGTTTAGGCATTGGTTTAGCCTCTGGCTTAACTTCCGGTTTAGTTTCTGGCTTAGGCATTGGTTTTGGTTTAGCCTCTGGCTCTGGCTTAGGTTCCGGTTTAGGCATTGGTTTAGCCTCTGGCTTAACTTCCGGTTTAGTTTCTGGCTTAGGCATTGGTTTTGGTTTAGCCTCTGGCTCTGGCTTAGGTTCCGGTTTAGGCATTGGTTTAGCCTCTGGCTTAACTTCCGGTTTAGTTTCTGGCTTAGGCATTGGTTTTGGTTTAGCCTCTGGCTCTGGCTTAGGTTCCGGTTTAGGCATTGGTTTAGCCTCTGGCTTAACTTCCGGTTTAGTTTCTGGCTTAGGCATTGGTTTTGGTTTAGCCTCTGGCTCTGGCTTAGGTTCCGGTTTAGGCATTGGCTCTTCCAGAATAAGGTAACCTAACCAAACTCTATGACCTTGTGAGGTTGAGAAGATTTCTAGTAATTTTAATTTATCTACTTCAAAAGTTTTATTTTCTGGGCCTTTTTCTACAAATGATACTAAGAAATTCCAATCTTCATCTGTTACAAATCCAGGAATTGGTTTTCTCAGGAACTCTAAAACTTCCTCAATAGTTTTTAAAGCACGAAGCTGCTCTGTAAGCTCTCGACGTTGCTTTTTAAGCTCCAAATCTTCTTTTAAGTCATTACCTTGACCGCTTTCATTAGGTGGCTTTGGAGTATCCTCCGGTTTCGGCTTCCTGATGTCATCACCATAATGTCGCTCATCTGGGAGCTTTGGCATCTCTTCCGGTTTTATATCGTCACCATAATGTCTCTCGTCTGGAAGCTTTGGTGTTTCTTCCGGTCTGACATCATCACCATAATGTCGCTCATCTGGAAGTTTAGGTGTTTCCTCTGGTTTCTCTTCGGGTTTAGAAAGGAGAGTTTTCGGTAATTGAGGATCAATTGTCATACCTGCACCCGATTTAATGATGATAGTAGGAGAACTATCATCAGCTGAGATTAATGTTGGAGAGGTTAGCACCCCCATTCCTAGCAAGCAGGAAACCATGCTGATAGGTAGCTTCTGCTTACTAAGTCTATGCCTGTACCCCGTTTGGTTTGTTAGCATCGTTTTGTTATCGTCCTTTCCTTACTGGCTGAGTCTATTGCTGTGTGCTTTATCTGGAGTAATCATATATGTGTAGGGGTTATTGTTATTTTTCTGTCTTGTTGAAGTAATCTGCCCACTCTTGTGTACCCATATCTAATGTTTCAATAGATCGAATTTCACCACCTGTGTTATCTTTATCACGAGTCGTCAGACGAGCACGACCTTGATCATCGCTAGATACTTTATATCGCTTCAAACCAACTCTCTCATTTCCTATAGTTAACTTTTTATCATCAGAATCAGTTACATAAATAGCTACCACGCGATTCTGATCGTCAAGATCAGCTCCCCAGACAGAAATAATATGACCTAGTGAACGACGCAAGTCTCCAGGTCCGTAGGCCAATCCAATGGCTTTACCAGTATAGAGAGCCTCACTTAATTTATCTGAAAAAGTGTTATAATCAAAAATTTGGTGAATATCTGTCAAGAGATTACCATCAAATACTTTTTTAAAGAAATTAAATTTACTATTATTATTTTTAGAATGTGGAGTATTTTTAGCAAATTTATGGATATAACCATAGCCGTTAATGTAAGCATCCAATAGCTTATTTGCCCAAACAGGACCTTTAAAGCTGTTACTGATAAGGTCAAAAAACGGACTTTTATCAAGATAATCACCATCACTACGGTAAGTTTCTAAAAATTTTGATACTTCTATTGTTTTTTCATTTTCAAGTTTAATAACACCATTTTCACCTGGACTTTGACTTAAGAAACGATTAATACTGTCTCTATTTCTATCAAACCAATAATGGAACATATTAGCCGCTACAGCGGCAGCACATTTATCACTATCTTGATTGAAATCTTTATTGATATCATAGTAACCTTTACCACTTAAAAGAGGTGTTACATAATATTCTGTGTCATATTCCTTGATTTTTCTGAATTCATGCTCATCAACAGTTACCCCATCTAACCATTTAGTGTAACGAACATGATCAGCTTGCTTTTGAGCTTGGAAATCTTCAATATCGCGTAATTTCTGTAAATGCTCAGAGTGCTCAGTTTGACTTAGAATTTCTATTTTACCATTAGGATTTTGCCCATTAGGCCAAACTTCAACTACCTCACCAGAAACATGTCCTGTTGTTAGGAACATCATTCCTAGCATACATGAGGCAAGGCCAATAGATAATTTTCTCATACCGAATTTAGGTTTACGTGAGTGTGTGAATGATTGTTTTTTCATCATGCTATCCTTTCTTATTATAAAACGTTTTCAAAAACAACAAATTAAATAAATATCTAATATTTTGTCGTTAACTCTCCTCCTTTTATCATTTTATTAGGTTTTATAAGTCAATTTTATCATGTTATGCTCAGATGTCACTTTTGAAGGCTCCAAATGCTCGCTCTTTTAAAGCGTTTTCGGTCACTAAGAAAAAAAAACGATTTCTGTGTTTTTAATCATAGTCGCAATTTAGCACTAAAAAATCCCCTGATAGGTCCTCAGTAACCTATCAAGGGTTGATGATTTGACTTAGTTGCTTCTGGAAAGCCTGCTCATGCTTTAGACCTCCTACGCCAGCGCCAAGTGCCTATTAGTACGAGAGATAGCCCTAATGCACTGATTAGCAAGAGCCAGAGGATTAGCCTACTAGGCTTTTGAGATCCTCTTGCAGCGGTTGGTGTCGCTGTTTTGATACGATGCCCTCTGACCAAGAGCCGATGCGTGTTGACACCGTAGGGGGTACAGGTGACCAAGGTTACCAGATCCTTCCCCTCCTCTATCCTTAAGAGGCTGACATCATCAGGCAAAACGGTAGCAATCTTATCCACCTGATAGGTCATAGTCCTATTAAGACTGGTGATGGTAAAGGTATCGTTAATCCTCAGCTTATCAATATTGGTAAATAGCTTGGCAGAGGGTAACCCTCGATGTCCTGAGATGACAGCATGTGTTCCCTTGCCACCTACAGGCAAAGAGGTGCCTGCAAGATGACCGATAGCCACCTGTAGGATCTCCTCATCGGTGCCATGATAAATCGGCAGCCGCTCATGCACCTTTGGAATATCTATGTAGGCCATGATACCTGTATTTGTCAGATCCAGCTGCTGCTGATAGGCTTCTGCCTCACTATCGGTCAAGGTTAAATCAGGATCATGGTTAGCTTTTAGCTGCTGATTGTACTGATTGGCTGCTTCTAGCATGAGCTGACTATCCTTATGTCTCAAAGCTTGCGTGCTTGAGACATAGTCAGCGATGAGCTGTGATTGGTGCTGTGCATTCCAATAGTTACTAAGGGTGGGGTAAAGGACAATCAGACAGCCTGCCACCAAAATCACACTCCAAAAAATGACACTTTTCTTCATTCTATAGCCTCTATCAAAAAAAGAGGTGAATAGGTCTTGGTAAGACGTCTATCCACTTCTTTTTACCTACTCACACGATCTTATTGCTGTTTCTGACGAAAGATAAACAGCGTTGATATTGTCATTAGCATTACTCCAAACACATAGAGCATGGTTGTTCCGATACTTCCTGTCGAAGGGAGGATAGACCCTTTTTATTAACAATAGTTGCGGATACGGTACCAGCTTCTGTATCAGCAGTGAAGCCAGTTGCTTTGTCAACGGTTAGGCTAGTCAACTGAGGATCGTCTGACTCGGTTTCATGCTGCGCTACAATGCTGAACATGACATCTGCAATAGTGTTGTAACCGCCAGGTGTTGTTGTTTCGCTGAGCTTGTAATCACCAGCGTCAAGTCCAACAAACTCAAAGCTAGTTGTATCCCCTGCTTTAATTTCTTGGACTATTTGATATTTTTCCTCGCCATTATCACCTTTGACCAGCTTATAAAGGGTAAAGCCTGCACCTTTTAGGGCTTTTTGATCTTGATCAACCTTATTGATGATAGTTTTATAGGTGAAAACGATAACCTTGTCTTTTGGTGTCTCCCCTTTTGGAGACTCCTCTCCTTTTCCAAGAGCGTTTGGATCGTTTGAGTATTTCAAAGCAACTTCGTTTGGATTTCCTTTTTTGCCGATGGCCGCTTGGTCATTGAGGGTAGCAGTGTATTCGACAACGATCTTACTGGTAGCTGTTATTGTTACTCCCTGAACAGCCTTTAGGTTATTGATTTTAAAAGATGAACCATCTTCACTAACTGTAAATGAATTAGTAATATCTTGACGAGTATCTCCATTAACCACATAGACCTTGGCGTCTTTGTTGTAGCTTAGCCCTTTTGATAAGGTATCTACAAATTCAAGGTAGTATTCTTGAAAGGCATCGTAATTTGACGGTAGGGTTGCGGTTAGCTGGAATGGCACCTTGTCATTTTTGTCATAGTCAGCTGAATCTTGCCAGCCTGTCTCAAGACCTGTCTTGTCATTACGGTCCTTGACCTTTTTAAGGACTGTTGGGATAGCAGATTTTGGTTTGAAGCTGGTGTTTTTAACAACCTTCAGGACAAATGAGGTGTAGGCGTCATGCTTGCCTGTTTGAGAATCATTTTTGTCCTTGATGAGGTAGTAGCCAGCCTCGTTAACGGTGATTGCATGTGTTCCTGTTCCTGCAATGGTTGCTGTCAAGTGCTTACCTGCTTCCTTGGCAAAGGCAGCTGCATTTGCTTCCTTCAATCCCTCTGCAATCTTAGCAGCGTCTTTTGAACCATCAAATTCAAAAGGTGTAACACCACCTCCCCATGTGATGTTTGATAGGGTACTGTCAAACAAGTCACCCTTGAAAATCTGATAAGCCTCATAGGTGTGACCTGCTGTAGCTCCCTCAACAGTGATGGTATAGCTTGCTGTATCAGCAAATGCCTTTCCTGACAGCATTGTTAGGAAGGTGACAAGCAAGCTCGTCAAGATTAATTTGATTGTTTTCATAGCTCTCTCTCCTCTATTACATGTTATGGTTTTGACATGTTATGGCGCTTGTGTTTTTGATAAAGGCTGATCAGTACAAGGATTGCGACGATGATAAAACCGCCACCGATTAACAGGTACCATTTCACTCCTTGTCCTCCGGTGTCAGGCAGCTTGTAGCTTGGGTTAAGGGTGTTGGTTACAGTGACCTGCTTCAAGCCTTCATCAACCTCATAGACAGGGGCTTGATAGCCAGCAACCTGTTTTTCCTCAATGCTGTAGCTGATTTTCTTGCCTGCCTGATAGACCGGCAGCTGGTCAAAGGTGTATTCCCATTTTCCTTGCTGATCCGGTGTCATCTGATGTTCACGAATCACCTTGCCATCTGCCTTTAGCAAAATGGTAATCTCCTTGGGACGTTTATGGTAATAATCGTCCTTATCATTCCAAACCTTGATGACCTTTAGGCTGGTCAAGGCTACCTCATGATGATTGGTAATATCAAATCCCTGAATGGTTGTGGTGTAATCTGCCACAGGGTCCTCTTGGATCGTGTAGGTGATCTGTTTACCATCTTTGTATTTCGGTAGATTGGTAAATGTATACTTCCAGCCGGTTTGCTCTGAAGCAGTTGCTACCTTGTCAGTTGCAGCGTCATTTGCCAATAAACGAACCGTAATCTCCTTAGGACGTTTACCGTCTTGGTTTTCCCTGTCGTCCCAAGTTTTTTGACCGGTAATGCTAATGACCTCTGGTGTATAGGTGTTGGTAATGGTAAATCCTACTCCACTATCCCCCTCAACCTGCGATTGGTAGCCAACAGGAACCATCACTTCCTTGACACTGTAGGTAATTTTTTGGTTCTGACTGTCATACTTATCCAGCTTACCAAAACTTGCTTGCCAGCTATTAGTATCACTCAATTCAATGGTCTTATCATTAACTTTCTGATCATTGGCGTAAAGCTGAACAGTAATAGTCTTTGGACGCTTACCGTCTTGATTTTCCTTGTCATTCCAAATTTTCTTGACAGTAAAGCTGGTATAGCGACTGCCATCAACCCCGCCGTTAGCATTGATATTGGCTACTTGGTGGTTTGACTCTTGACCCGATACCTGATCCTTGTATAAAATCTGGTACCAGATTTTACTGTTGTTGGCAAATTCTTTTTGGTCAAAGTCCGTTATCTTTGTCTTATAAGCAATGTTGACAGTGTTTTGTGAGGCATCATATTGATCTAACCGCACACTAATGTGATTATCTGTTGCCGTAATGACAGAATTTGGAAATGTTGTATGAAACTCTGTCAGAGCGTTTTCCCCAACGAAGCGCTCGTTACGATAACCAGATACGGTGATGTCAAAGCTGCTCATATCCAAGGTTTGACCACCTTGAATATCGTCTTCGACTGTAACAGTATTGGCCACCCATTCCTTGTTGTTGTTAATCAGCAGGAACCATCTCACACGCTCAGTATCATTGGGCTGCATATCACCAGTCTTATAATAAAATGAGCTGGTACCAGTGCCTGCCTCAGGCTTAGTAACAGTGATAGTAGCAGTGCGATTGCCTACCTTTACTGTGGTCGTTCCTGATGTTTCAGCGGTGGTTTGTGTCACATTTCTAACAGTAATATCAAACTCTCCCCAACCAGAGACATCATGCATTGTTTCAATATTTTGATTGAATGTGAAAACAGCCTTGTCTAGCGTGACCTCCAAGGTACCAACATCTACCCCTCTAATATTAAGCGGTATGGTTTTATTAAAGCCCTGAATGTAGACATTACCACTTGTAGGCCAGGTGACCTCTATCGTATCCCCTGCCTTGATTTTCTGTTTTTTGTCATCAAACGCAACCTTTACCGTCGTTCTCTCTCCATCTCGGAGTGATGAAGAAGCAACCGTCAATGATGTGATGTTGTCACTAAGATTAGTTGCCCGAACCTTGTGCAGGCTAGCACTAAGGGTAAAGACCAGCAACAAGACCACACTAACGATCTTTGTCAGTTGTTTCAAACAAAATCCTCCTTTTACATTATTGATTTGCAAAATTTAATTTTACAAATCACGTTCATCATTGTATAATGTTAGCAAAAAATATTATGTACAAAATTAACATTAATGTTCAATTTTAAGGAGTTAATGATACAATGGATAAAAATAAACAAACTTGTAAAAAAATAATTAAAAGCTACTGCCGACTACTACAATACAAGGATAAGGACAGTATTACTGTATCAGATATTAGCAAGGCTTCTAATATCAGTCGAACAACCTTTTAACATTATTTCAACTCTAAGAAGGACTTAGATAGGGAAATGATCGGCGTTTACCTAGATGATATCACCTCTATCATTTACCAATCCCCATCACTTGATACAACTATTACCTTAAAAATCCTAAACTACCTCTCTGACAATCAGGAGGTCATGCAAAGCTTAATCCTTTATTATCCTAATATTTATAAAATTTTTAATCATTATATTAGGGATATTATTTCCTATTCCAACCTCATGAATTGTGCAGAATCACAAGATTATCCTGAAGTTACCCAAAAATATGTTTTTGAGCTATACATTGCCTCTATTGAGGTCATCATCATTAAGTGGATCAGCTGCGGCTGTAAGGACTCCCCTCAGCAAATCATAGAAATCCTAAAGCTCCTTCGGTCTAAGTAGCTTGTGAGCAAGGCTTAGTCTCTCCTTTTTATTCTCTACAGCTGATAGCAATCGTTAGACATATCTTGTTAAGCACCTATGATTGCTGTAGGTGCTTTTAAGACACTAAAAAAGCGAGAACAAATTGTTCTCGCTCAAGCTTTACCACTGGGGTATAAGGCTTAGTTTTCTTTGCGTCTTGTTGACACTGCAGCCACGCCTGCACCTGCCATAACTGCAAGAGCTGCCGCGGTGAAGAATGGATTTGTAGCTTCACCTGTTGATGGCAATTTGTTGGTGTCTTGCTTAGGCGCTGCTTTCTTCTCTTCCTTCTTAGCTTCAGGTTTTGGAGCTGGAGCTGGTTTAGGTTGAGGTTTTGGCTTAGGTTCTGGTTTTGGTTCTGGCTTAGGCTCAGGCTTAGGTTCTGGTTTTGGCTCTGGCTTAGGCTCAGGTTTTGGTTCTGGCTTAGGTTCTGGTTTTGGCTCAGGTTTTGGCTCAGGTTTTGGTTCTGGCTTAGGTTCAGGCTTAGCCTCTGGTTCAACCTCTGGCTTAGCAATTGAGTCTAAGATCATTTCTCTGAGTGTCTTAACACCGTCAACTGTGTCGGCAGAGTCAATCTTCTTGGTGTAGAAGTCGCTAGCACCTGCTGCCTTCAATTCAGCCTTAACAGCTTCCTTGTATGCTGCGAATGCTGCTCCAAATGCAGCCATTGCTTGAGCATGCTTTTCTTCAACTCCAGCAAAAGCCTTGTTAGCTGCATCTAGCTTAGTTGCTGCTACTTGTTTTCTTTCTTCGATGCCAGCATAAGCTCTTTTAGCTGTATCTAGCGCTTCTTTAGTCTTTTGAAGCTCAGCCTTAAGAGCTTCCTTTTCTGACATAAGCTTTCTAGCTACTGTGTCATCTTCATCATCACTGCCCACACGTTTAGGTGATGGTCGATTTTCATAGTTTAGTTTTTCCTGAGCTTCTTGAATTTTTTTCTCTAACTCAGGAATTTTTTGCTCAAGCTCTGCGATAGTAGCTTCAGCGGTAGCTAGGTCTGCTTGAGCGGTGTCAAATTCAGCTTTTGCAGCTGTGATTGCTACTTCTGCTGCTGCTAGGTCTGCTTTTGCAGCAACTAGATCAGCTTCTGCCTTTGTAGCTGCGGCTTCACTATCTAAACTATCTGTAACAGCAACTGCTACAGGCCCAGCTGACTCAACAGAATCTGCTGATACAGCTGCCGCACCAACCAAGAGGGCTGCTGATACTGAAGCTAGCCCAAAGGCTGATTTACGAAGGTAAAACTTCATTTCTTTTTTTGCCATTTTATTCCCCTTTTGTTTTTATCTAGACATGATGTCTCCTAATTATCAACGGCAGATAATTATACCTTTATTGTAAACGTTATTGCCAATTAGGTCAATATTAAACCGTTTTTTTTTATTTCTGTTTTTTTACAATTATATGTCAACCATTACTTTAGCAAGTTACTTGTCATCGTAAGTATAGTAAGTGTTTTGATCAACTCTCAGCATGTTTCTTTATTTTTCTATAAATTAAAAATACAGAAAATATTAAATATCAGTAAAAGGAACTTTTGAGATAATTTAGAGCAGCTAAAAAGCCCTGCTATATCGCTAGAGCAGAGCTTTTCCTATTCGATTAGTTTTGAGTCATTGCGGCATTGCTAGCTATATGATGATTGTCTTGACTCAATTGGCCGTCCTGCATGCGATAGACCTTATCGCAATAGTCAATCATACGGTTATCATGGGTTACCATGATAATTGCCTTGTTTTTTTCCTTGCTTTCTTTAGCTAGAAGTTCAACGACCTCAAAGGCCTTTTCAGTATCCAGACTGGCAGTCGGCTCATCTGCTAAAATGATCACAGGATCATGGTATAGGGCTCTGGCAATGGCAACACGCTGACGCTCGCCACCGGATAAATCTTGGGGCAGCTTATTAGCCAGCTTAGCGATTCCCAAGTCCTCAAAGAGCTGCTGACGCTTTGCTTCCTGCTTGTGCTTGGTCAACTTGTCAACTAATTCTAGCTGCTGTTTGACGGTTAAAAATGGAATCAAATTAGAAGCCTGCAGGATAAAGCCAATGTCCTTAAAGCGTAGTTTTGATCGTTCCTTTTCAGATAGGTTGGTGTAATCCTTGCCATTGACTAAAAATTGTCCTGAGCTTGGTGTTTGTAGACCACCTGCAATGGTCAGAAAGGTTGATTTGCCTGAGCCTGATGGACCTATAAGGGCGACAAACTCGCCTGCTTTAATCGCAAAATCCGTCTTTTTCAGGGCTTCAATGGTCTGATCACCGTCCTTAAAGGACTTTGTGACCTGCTTAAATGCTAATACTGTCATATTCTTCTCCTAACCAATGGCCTCTAGAGGGTCAATTCTAACAATCGTAAAGACTGAAAAGAGGGTGCCTAATACTGCAAAGACTACCATAGCAACTAAAATAAGCGCATATAGGTACCAATTGCTCTGAAAGGGAACTGTTGCTGGTAAGACAAGCGAGCTTAGCCAGGTGCCTAGTAGGCCAAGGCTGCTGCCCAAAAGGCTTAGGACAAAGGTTTGTGATAGCACAGCATTTGCAATGGTACGATTAGCAATGCCTTGTGCCTTCATGATACCAAAGATTGGTGCCTTTTGAATGGTCAGCACATACATAAAAATACCAATGATAATGGCTGAGATTAACACTAAAAACCCAATCATAAAGCCAAAGGTCAAGAGCTGTGCACTATAGCCCGGCAGCTTGTTGATGAAGTCGCCAATCGTTAGCTGCTGAAGCTCTTCCTTGGGATAGTCAGCTAGCTTGCCTTTGATAATAAAGGCATTAACATTTGGGTCTTGTGCGCCTGCTTCTTGACCATACAGTAAGCCCTGAAAGGCTGTCAGGTTGAGGTAAGCAACAGGTGACACGTTAAAGCTAGCATTCTTGGTATAGCCAACGATGGTATAGGTCTGGTTAGAGGCCGATACCCGCAGCTGATCTCCAAGCTTAAAGCCTCCTTTCTCAGCAAGGCTTTGATCAATCACCACCTCTTTGTCTGACTTAAATAGCCTTCCTTTTGTGATTGTAGGCTTGAGAAAGGACTCTCTCTCAATGCCAAAAAAGCTGATTTTTTCTTTGTCTTCTTCTGTTGGAGCTTGGGTTGACCAAGCAACTGTATTCAGCTGGGCTAGGGGAGTGACCTCATCAGCCTTGATCTCCTTAAGCTGACTGGTCTTTAAAGAGGATAGGCTGAGATTGGCGTCAGCGTCCTTTGACAAAAGAACTGTATCTGCCTGCCAGCTGTCAACTGCCGAGCGATTTTCCTGCATTAATCCAAAGGCTAAACCGGATAAAAAGAACATCAAATAGGCTACTAAACAGAGCAGTCCCATAATCAAGCCATATCTGAGCTTAGCTTGTTTTATTTCATTTAGGGCTAAAAACATATAATCTCCTTACTTATTGCACAGTATAGCAGAGGAGATCAGATAAAGCTAGGAATTTGATTAGAAAAAATATTTTTGACTGATAATTTAAATAAAATCATCTCTAAACCCTTGCTGCAACTAGCATAGGATAAGGACAGTCTAAGCATCAAAAAAAGCTCAGCCGCAACAGAACAATTGCAGCTAAGCCTTTGAAATGAGCTTTTTTTAGGTAGCTAGTCATTAGAAGCGTCCTTATCTCACCTCTGCACCAACCTTTTCTACCAAGGCCTTGGTGATTTTCTCCATGTAGCCGGCAACCTCCTCATCAGTCAGATTGTCTGTTGGATTTTGGAAGGTCAGGCTATAGGCCATTGATTTTTTACCGGCCGCAATAATTGCTCCTGCGTAAATGTCAAAGAGCTTAATCTCTGTTAGACGCTTTACCTTGGCAGACGTGATCGCTGAAAGAATGGCTTGATGACTGGTTGAGGCATCAACCAATAAGGCAATATCCCTTACCATAGCTGGGTATTTGGTGATTTCCACAAAGGCATGATGAGCTGGTAGAGCTGCCTCTATAGCAGTCAGGTCAAGCTCTGCAACATAGGTCTCTGGGATATGATAAGCCTTAGCAGCCTGTGGGTGCACCTGACCAACAAAGCCAATCACTTGATCTCCTAGCTGAATACGTGCGGTACGTCCTGGGTGCATGCTCGCCATCTCCTTTGTTGGGATATAATCCACAGACAGTCCTAGCTTATCAAAGAGACACTCTAGGATTCCCTTAGTATGGTAAAAATCAACCGCTTGCGCTTGTGTCTGAAAATCCTTGTCTGCTACTAAGCCTGTGATAGCAAAGGCAAAGTGATTAAGCTCTGTTGGTAATGTCTCCTTGGGATTGCCCTCTTGCTCAAAGACCTTACCAATCTCATAAACGGCAAGGTTATGCTGTTGACGTGCCACATTGTAGGCAAGGGTGTCAAGCATACCTGATACCATGCTTTGACGAAGGACAGAGCGCTCGACTGACATTGGCCACATCAGCTCTGTTAACTGGCTTGGCTTCATTGCAAATTCAAGGGCCTTTTCAGGTGTTGTTAGAGCATAGGAAATGATTTCTGTTAAACCCAGTCCCTCTGCAAGACCACGCAGCTGACGACGAAGGGCCTGTGTTTTGGTTAATTCTGCGGCTGTGCCAGCAGCTTCTGGTAATGTGGTTGGCAATCGATCATAGCCATAGATACGGGCAATTTCTTCGACTAGGTCAGCCGGAATTGTTATATCCCACCGGCGTCGTGGCACTGAAACGGTAAAGTGTTCAGCAGTTCCGCTAATACCAAAGCCAAGCCTTGCAAAAATCCCCTCAATATCAGTAAAGCTCAAGGCTGTTCCCAAGCGGACATTGACGTAATCAAGGCTGGTTGAAACCTCTACCGGATTGGTAGGCAGTGAGCCTGCCTGCAAGCGCCCTGCTAAAACAGTCCCACCGGCTAGCTCTTCTAGCATGGCTGCCGCAAAATCTAAGGCCTCTACAAGCGTGTCATGGTTAATCCCTTTTTCAAAGCGTGATGAGCTTTCTGAACGAAGACTTAGCCGACTGCTTGTTTTACGGATTGATTTGCCATTAAAGACTGCTGCTTCAAGCACCACTGTCTTTGAGGAGGCGGTGATTTCTGTTGATTTGCCTCCCATAATACCAGCTAGAGCCACTGGCTGGTCTGCTACGGTAATAACAATGTCATCTGTGGTTAGCACACGCTCTTCTCCATCAAGGGTGACAAGCCTTTCTCCCTCACGCGCATCACGCGCTAAAAGCTTATGATCAGCAAAGGTATCATAATCAAAGGCATGCATTGGCTGACCAAAATACAGCAAGACATAATTGGTCACATCAACAACATTGTTGATTGGACGAATGCCAGCGTTCATCAGAAGATTTTGCAGCCATTGCGGACTTGGCTTGACGGTGACATTTTCAACAATACGACTAGCATAGGTCAGCACCTTGTCAGAGTCAATAGCAACCTCTAGACTATCAGCTGCTGCTTTAGCGGATTCGATAAGGGGCTTTTCTGGAAATGACACTGACTTGCCATAGATAGCTGCCACCTCATGGGCAACACCACGCATTGATAAGGCATCAGCACGATTAGGTGTGATGGAAAGCTCAATGATATTGTCATCTAAATCAAGGTAAGGGAAAATGCTATCACCTGCTGCTGCTGTTTCCGGTAGGATCTGGATACCTTCTGAAAATCTTTTGGAATAATCGCATCTGGTAAGCCAAGCTCCTGAAGTGAGCAGATCATGCCAAGAGACTCCATACCGCGTATTTTACCCTTTTTAATCTTGTAATTGTCTGCAATACGAGCTCCAGGCAGCGCAACAATCACATTAATCCCTGCTTTGACATTAGGTGCACCGCAGACAATTTGACGAAGCTCATCATCTCCTGTGTTGACCTGACAAAGGTGCAGGTGCGTTTCTGGAACAGCGTCACATGAGACAATATGCCCAACAACTAGCTTTGATAAACCTTCAGAGGGGCTGGTGATGCCTTCTACTTCGATACCTGTTGTTGACATTTTTTCAGCTAGCTCGGCCGGTGAGACATCAATGTCAACTAATTTTTTCAACCATTTATAAGATACTAACATAAGCCTTCAATAGAGTAGTGAGCGCTGATGAGAGATCTGCCTAGCACCTGCTTGAGATAAGCTAGCCAATCACTTCTTTGCTCTTTACCCGTCTTTTTCCTTTCTGATTCTAATCCAAAGAACAGCTCCAGATTGAGCGTCAGTTCTTTTTTCAAACTGATGATTTGGTTTTTGACCATATGATCACTATTACTTAAACTGCTTAGAAAAGCGACTATCTCCTTGGTAGAAGCCTCGAATATCGTTGATACCATAGCGCAGCATGGCGATGCGCTCTTGACCAAGCCCAAAGGCAAAGCCTGAATACTCCTGCGCATTCACACCTGACATTTCTAAAACGCTTGGGTGCACCATACCAGCTCCAAGAATTTCAATCCAGCCTGTTTTTTTGCAGACATTGCAGCCTTTACCACCACATTTGAAGCATGAGACATCAACCTCAACAGATGGCTCAGTAAAAGGGAAATAGGATGGGCGCAGGCGAATCTTACGCTCCTTACCAAACATCTTTTTAATGATCATCTCAAGAGTCCCCTTCAAGTCTCCCATAGAAATAGACTTACCAACGACTAAGCCTTCAATTTGGTGAAATTGATGAGAATGAGTGGCATCATCGGTGTCACGACGGAAAACACGTCCAGGTGAAATCATCTTGAGAGGCCCCTTTGAAAAATCATGCTGGTCCAGTGTTCGTGCCTGTACAGGACTGGTGTGGGTGCGCAGCAAAATATCCTCTGTGATATAGAAGGTGTCTTGCATATCACGAGCCGGATGATCCTTTGGAAGGTTCATGCGTTCAAAATTATAATAATCCTTTTCAACCTCAAAGCCATCAACAATTTGAAAGCCCATGCCCAAGAAAATGTCCTCAATTTCTTCACTGATTTGAGTGAGCACATGTCGATAGCCCTGCTTCATCTGACGGCCTGGCAAAGTCACATCAATGCTTTCAGAATCTAGCTTGGCCTGAATCTTTGCTGCCTCAACCACCTTAGCCTGCTCTTCAAAGGCTTGGGTCAAAAAGTCACGAAGCTCATTGACCTGTTTGCCAACAACAGGACGCAGGTCATTTGAGAGATCCTTTAGTCCCTTGAGCAGTTCGGTAAGCGTTCCTTTTTTCCCAAGGACAGCAACCCGCAGCTCCTGTAATTCCTTGCTGTGGTCACCATTTAGCTGCTTGAGCGCTTCTTGTGTCTTGGTTTTCAGTTCTTCTAATTGTGCTTGTAAATCCATGATATTCCCTTCTGTTTGGAAAATGATTGCATTAATGCTGGCAGTCCTTGTGCTAATAGGCCTTTTAGGCTAAGCTGTGAGCAGCTAGGTCAGCTAGTCACATCACAAAAGCTAAGAAAGACTTTTGGGCGGACGACTGATCACCCTTGCTTTTCTAGATAAGCTACAGCTCCTATCTTTCTATGCTTATAGTGATCACTTACTTTTGGCTGGCTAGTGCTTGCTTGTGATTAAATAGCTAATAGTAACAGCACGTCATCAAAAAAGGCGTATCAAGGCTCCTATCTAAAGCGGAGCGTTGACACGCGGTACCATCCGTTTTCATCTGAGCAAGTCAGACCTTAATTACCTCGTCCTTGATTGAGTGAATTCCTAATCGTTTCATTAAGAAGGCTTCCAGTCACGACCCCCATTCCCTATTAACTTCCCTATTAGTACTAGTCTCATAGACTGCTATTCAATTACTTTTATTGTATCAAAAAAATGCCTTTATGACAATGCTTATTTCTTCACTAACCAGGACGTAGGCGTAAGGGTAGGGATGCTTTTAGTCAAGAACTGTTCAACATCTCATCAATCAGCGCTAACTAAGACGATAGGCTAGCCACAAGCATTGCTAGAAACCTCAATCATCTTGAGCCATTATCAGCTGGCATCAGTCATAAAGGACTATAGCCAAAAGTCCAGTCTTGTCTTTTGTGAGACTTTAACTTACCACCGCTTAGCCTTGACATTTGTCCTAATCAGGAGCTGGCATGCTTGGTGCTTCGACTAAAGGACCTATCTGTTTTTCTACTAAAGCCACAAGACCAAATATTGTTAGCACCTTTCTTTGAGGGACTACAAGGACTAATGCTTCTCTGCCATGATGGCTAGCTACGTGATCAGCTTTTGCCATGTGATGTGCCTCACTAAGGCTGGGAAGAAGCTACAGTGATCTGACCTGTTTGATAATCAATCTGTAATCCAGCCTGTACATTAGGGATAAAGACGTTAAATTCTAAGCTACCATCTGATGACTTTGCCTCAAGATGACTGCCGCTTGCTAAGAGATTATTTCCCTCATAAAGCAAAGTTACACGATAGCGGACACGCTTATTGCTATCTAGGGCTTTGCGAATTTTTGTTTCATAATAGTTTTGTCCGGTTGATCTCTCGTTAGCTGCTTGGTTAGCCCATGCGGTTTGAGTAGCGATATTACTAGGATTAGCCATTGAGGCATCAAAGCCTTTTAGCCCGCCAACAAGCGCATAGCCTAGAAGATGCCCTCTATCCACTGCGTGACTATACCTTCCCTTTAACCCCTGAACCTGATGCCAGCCAGCAGGCTTCCATGAGCTATAGCCATTTCCAGTGTCATTGCGCTTCTGATATTGTCGGGTTGACTTGGTTAGCAGGGCATTGGCTACGGTAGGAACGCTTTGCCCTTGTACCATCTTTGTTTTATTATTGGCATAGGGGAGACTAGCTACCTTTGCATTTAGCGTCGTTTTATTATGGTTAATGATATAGGCACCAGTGCCATTCCAAGTAATCACATCACCTAATTGCTGTTTGATGGTGGCTGTCATGACCGAATCTGCCAAGGCCTTGGAGGGAGTGTCCCAGTCTCGGCTTGCCTTTGGTAGCCCGGCTTGCTGCGTGTCAGAGCCAAGAATCCTTTGGTAGACCTGCTTGATCGGGTTATCAGCTGCTAGGTCATCATGTCCTGCCAAATAACCTGTTCCAAGAACAAGCAAGAGCGCTAAAAAGGCATTAAGCAGCCTGATGTCTTTCTTCTTTTTGATCATCTTTCCTCTTATCATAAAAAGCAGGCCATGCCTACTTTCCCGTAAATTTATGAATCAGCTCAGCCCACTTATCTGGCGATAAAATCGCTAAAGGATTTTGGCCATCACCGATAAGGCTATAGCCAATCATTAGTCCCAGCGCCAGACAAAAGAGTCCGAGCAGTCCAATAGCTATGATTAGCATTAGCTGATTTATGACATATCTCCAACCATTAGTCATTGACTACTCCTCACTAATTCGCTGAATGTTGGCACCTAGCTTGGCAAGCTTTTCATGAAACTGATAATAGCCACGATCTAAATGGTTCAATTTATTCACAGTGGTCCTGCCTTTGGCAACCATTCCCGTTAAGATGAGGGCTGCACTAGCTCGCAGGTCTGTTGACATCACAGGCGCTCCCTGTAATTCGTGACCACCATGAATCATAGCTGTATCACGCAATACCTCAGATTGTAAGCCCATGCGTCGCATTTCTTCTAGGTGCTGGAAACGATTTTCAAAGACTGTTTCCACCATCGTAGATTCTCCCTTAACAATGGCCATAAGGGCTGTAAACTGAGCCTGCATATCTGTTGGAAAGCCTGGGTGAGGAAGAGTTTTAACAGTGACAGGCCTTAGTTTAGTCACATCAGCCTGCACCCTAATGCCTGCATCCTCTTCGACAACAGACACTCCCATTTCCATGAGCTTAGAAATCAAGGGCCGATTATGCTCCCATACAGCATCTCTAATCAGCACATTACCGGAGGTCATTGCTGCAGCAATCATAAAGGTACCTGCTTCGATACGATCCTGAACAACATCATGCTCAACCCCACATAGACTGGTGACACCCGTTATGGTCAGGGTTTCGGTACCTGCCCCACGAACCTTAGCCCCCATTTTGTTGAGCAGCTGGGCTAGGTCAACAATCTCAGGCTCGCGAGCAGCATTCTCAATGACTGTCACACCATCAGCAAGGGTCGCTGCCATCATCAAATTTTGCGTAGCCCCCACTGATGGGAAATCCATATAGATCATTGCCCCCTTTAGGCGCTCAGCCTTTGCAGTGATGTCACCACCCTGCTGGGTGATCTCAGCGCCCATAGCCTCTAGGCCCTTTAAATGCAAATCGATCGGCCTACTGCCAATCGTACAGCCTCCAGGCATCGATACCTTGGCATGGCCATTACGAGCTAAAATCGGGCCTAAAACCACAATTGAGGCGCGCATTTGGCTGACATACTCGTACGGGGCAACATCTAAAATGTCCCCTGAGGCATCAACTGTAATCTGGTTGGCAGCCTCATCAAAGTCGACGTCAATATTTAGGCCACGCACAACATAGTTCATCGTAAAAACATCTGAGAGAATCGGCACATTTCTCAAGACAGTCTTTCCAGTTGAGGGGAGGATAGTAGCTGCTAGTAAAGGAAGAACGGCATTTTTAGCGCCTTCGATCGTTACCTCTCCCTCTAAACGTGTGCTCCCACCTTCTATGATTATTTTATCCACAAGCTTCTCCATTTCCTACTGGTCATCGTACTAATATTATATCATACTTCCTGACTGCCTACTCTAGTGGAAATCATACAGCAGATACTGACTGATTTGAATTAATTCCAGCATAAAGCGACTAACTAAATAGCCTGAGGCAATTGCCAAAAAAAGGACAAGCAAGCGAAGCCTTCCCATATTCTCTGGTCGGTAATGAATGAATTTTGACCAATCAACTAGGCTAATGAGTAGCTGATAACTAATGCCAATAAATAATAAATGGCTGAAAAACATTAAAAGAGTTCTAATTACTTCCATAGCTTTATTATATCAAAAGTCTAACAAATGTACTGCCCCCAAAAAGTTGGACGAATAATTATTGAAAGGATTTAGTTCTGTATTGCACAGGGCTAAGTCCTTTTAGCTTTGCTTTAATGCGTTTGTTGTTGTAGTAAAAAATGTAATCTGTAATAGCTTGTTCAAGCTCATTAAGGGATTGATAAGTTGTCTCAAGGCCGTAAAACATCTCAGATTTGAGAATACCAAAGAAGGACTCCATCATCCCATTATCTGGACTATTTCCCTTGCGAGACATTGATGGACGAATGCCCTTTGATTCTAAAAAATGATGATAGGACTGATGCTGGTATTGCCACCCTTGGTCACTGTGAAGAATCGTTCCGTGATAGGATTGATCTGGAAAAGCCTTCTCAAGCATGGTTTGAACCTGTTTTAAGTCTGGAGACCTAGATAGTGTCAAATCAATAATCTCACTGTTGTAACCATCAAGAACAGGCGCTAAATAAAGTTTTTCATCGTTGTTTGGTAAAGCAAACTCTGTCACATCGGTATAACATTTTTCATATGGCTTAGCAGCTTCAAACTGGCGTTGAATCAGATTATCAGCCTTCTTACCAGTCTCGCCTTTGTAAGAGGAATACCTGCGTTTACGACGAATTCGAGCAGCTAATCTCATCTCTTTCATCAAGCGTTGCACTTTCTTGTGATTGACGATAAACCCACGATTCTTGAGTTCTAAATGAATGCGACGGTAACCATAGTTTCCCTTATGCTCCTCATAAATCGCTTTGATTTCAGAGTTGATTGCTTCATCTTTATCTGACTTATCCAATTGCTTGACTTGATAATAATAGGTTGAACGAGCCATCTTAGCGATCTCAAGTAGGAGGTTTAATCGGAATCCTTCTTGGACCATCTCTCTAATTGTTTCTGCCTTTCTCATTCTCTGGCTTCGTCCTGTAAACGAAGCTCCCTCAACTTTTTTAGATAAGCATTCTCCGTTCTAAGGTATTCTAGCTCTTCCTGAAGGCGCTCTAGCTCTGTCATTTCTTCCCAAGTTTTCTTTGGTTTACGGCCCATCTTCGTTGGTCTCCCTCTTTGTTTCTCAAGAATAGTATACCCGTTTTTCTTGTATTGCGCTATCCAATTGGGAAGCATACCAGCATTTGGGAGAGCATACTCAAGAGAGACAGACAGTTGAGACTGACCTTCAAGAAGAACTTTATCAATTATTTCTTGTTTTAATTCTGGAGGATAATACTTATTTTTACCCTTTCTAACAATCTCAACTCCATATCTGTCCATAAGCTTTACCATGTATTTGAGATTAGAAACCTGAATATCATACTGTTGACCAATGCGGGAACAAGACATCCCATTTTTTCTTAGTTCATATATTCTTAATTTATCATCGTAACTTAATTTCATATAAAAAGCACCCCATTGGTAGATTTTCTGTCTAACTTTTGGGGTGCGGGTCACAAAAGAGGGTATTTTTTCTATAAAAAGATAAAAGAGTCTATCTACACCCTTTCCTAAGCAGCGCTACTCGCTCTGTCTTGGTTAAATTGGTAGGTTAGACTCATTTTACTATTTTTTACTAACATTGATGCGGTTCAAGGCACGTCGCAAAGCAACCTTAGCACGCCGCACCTCATCAATATCATGAGTGGTTTCAGCCTCTGCAATGTCACGCTCTGCTCGCAATTTTGCCCGCTCTGCTCGGCTAACATCAATATCACGATCACGTTCGGCTGAATCTGCAACAATGGTAACCACGTTGTCTTTGATCTCAATGATCCCACCATTGATAGCAACCCAATCAACGCGATCGTCTTCACTGACACGACGAATCTTCATTTCATGCACCTGTAAAGGAGCAATCACATTGATGTGGTTAGGTAAGATCCCCATCTCACCATCTGGTGTCGTTACTGAGATGAACTTAGCATGATGATCATATTTGATCCCATCTGGCGTAACCACCTGAACAGTCATTTGTGTCATGGCATCACCTCACTAAAAGCCCATTTTCTTAGCTTTTTCGATCACGTCCTCAATTGGTCCAACAGCACGAAAGGCGTCTTCTGGAAGGTGGTCATGCTTTCCTTCTAGGATTTCCTTGAAGCCACGAACGGTTTCGGCAACTGGAACATAAGAGCCAGGAAGGCCTGTAAACTGTTCTGCGACGTTAAAGTTTTGCGATAAGAAGAACTGAATCCGACGCGCACGTCCTACCAATGTCTTTTCCTCTTCTGACAGCTCGTCCATACCTAAGATAGCAATGATATCCTGCAATTCACGATAGCGCTGCAAGACACGCTGAACCTCTGTGGCTACTGCATAGTGCTCCTCACCAACAATTTCTGGTGACAGCGCGCGTGAACTTGAAGCCAGTGGATCAACCGCTGGGTAAATCCCCATCTGCGTCAGCTTACGCTCAAGGTTAGTTGTAGAATCCAAGTGAGCAAATGCTGTTGCCGGCGCCGGATCAGTGTAGTCATCAGCTGGCACGTAGATGGCTTGGATAGAGGTAACAGAGCCTTTTTTCGTTGAGGTGATACGCTCTTGCAATTGTCCCATTTCAGTGGCAAGTGTTGGCTGGTAACCAACGGCTGAAGGCATACGACCTAGAAGGGCTGATACCTCTGAGCCTGCTTGAGTAAAGCGGAAAATATTGTCAATGAAGAGCAGGACGTCTTGGCCTTCAACATCGCGGAAATATTCAGCAATTGTCAAGCCGGTCAAGGCAACACGCATACGGGCTCCTGGTGGTTCATTCATCTGACCAAAAACCATGGCTGTTTTTTCAATAACGCCTGATTCCTTCATTTCCCAGTAAAGGTCATTTCCTTCACGCGTACGCTCACCAACACCGGTAAATACCGAGATCCCACCATGCTCTTGAGCGATATTGTGGATTAATTCTTGGATAAGAACGGTTTTACCAACTCCGGCACCACCGAAAAGACCGACCTTACCACCCTTTAAGTAAGGGGCAAGCAGGTCAATAACCTTGATACCTGTTTCAAGAATTTCTGATGATGTTGACAATTCATCAAAGGCTGGTGCTTTTTTATGGATCGGTTCACGATTAACATCATCTGCAAATGGTGCTTCTAGGTCGATGGTTTCACCAAGAACGTTGAAAACACGACCTAGAGTCTCTTTACCAACTGGTACACTAATGGCACGACCAGTATCAAGAACCTCTAATCCACGTGTAAGCCCATCGGTTGATTCCATAGCAATTGTACGTACCATACCGTCTCCAAGCTCTAGGGCAACCTCGAGAACGATTTTTTGCTTTTTATCGCCATCTTTATAAACTATCAACGCATTATTAATCTCTGGTAGTTTGTCCCCACTCGCAAACACAACGTCTACAACTGGACCAACAACCTGAGCAATTTTGCCTGAGCTCATGTTTTTCTCCTTATATTCGATAGTAGGGGATTAAGCTGAATTTTTCTAAATTCGAGTAGCTAAGGGTAAAAGGCCCCTAGCTCATTAATCCCAAATGTCATCTAGCTTTGAAGATGACATTAAGTGCTAATAGGTCTCTGCTAGAGCGCTATCAGCATACAATAAGCTTATTCAAGTGCATTAGCACCAGCTACAATTTCTGTAATTTCTTGTGTAATGGCCGCCTGACGCGCACGATTGTACTGGATGGTCAAATCATTGATCACATGCTTGGCATTGTCAGTGGCAGTCTGCATTGCAGTCATGCCAGCAGCATGCTCTGCTGTTTTTGCATCAATAATCGCACCATAAATTAAGCTTTCAGTAAATTGCGGCAGCAGCTGCTCCAAAATCACATGACGGTTTGGCTCTAATTCAAATCCAGTGACACCTTCTTCTGCGGCCTCCTCGGCAACCAAATCAGAAATCGGCAGCATGCGCTGAACCCGAACCTGGCTCGTCAAGCTATTGACATGGTGATTGTAGCAGACGTACAGCTCATCAAAAATCTCATTGACAAACATACCTACAGACTGAGAGATAATCCTTCCGACCTGATCAAAGCTTGGCTGATCTGCTAGGCCGCGCAGCTCAAAGGCAACATTCATACCTCTGGCCTTAAAAAAATCTGAGCCGATGCTGCCAATTGAGATAATCTCATAATCGCCAGCGGCATGGTATTCCTGAATCATGTCCATAATGGACTTTAAGATTTTTGAATTGTAACCACCGACCAGTCCTTTATCAGAGGTAATAACAATATAGCCTGTCTTTTTCACAGGACGAGACACCAGCATGGGATTATCTGAGCCTGTTGTCAGGTCTGATTTCAGTAAGTCTGTTGTAATCTGACGAATCTTTGAAGCATAGATTTGAAAATCACGAGCTGCTTGCTCAGATTTAACAAGCTTTGCAGAAGAAACCATACGCATGGCGCTAGTGATTTTGCTTGTTTTTTCGGTTGAAATGATTTTAGCCTTAATTTCACTTAGAGAGCCTGCCATACTAGTACCCCCCTCTTTTATTTAAAGTTTGACTGTGCTTTGAAGGCCTGAATAGCAACGTCCAGCTCAGCCTCCTGCGGAAGGTCTTTGGTTGTACGGATTGTTTCAAATAAGTGATCATAATGCGCATCAAAGTAGTCATAAAGTGCTTCTTCAAAGGCTAAAATATCATCTACAGGAACATCATCTAAAAATCCATGCGTCAAAGCGTACAAAATGACCACCTGCTTTTCAACAGGCAAGGGCTTGTGCAGTGGCTGCTTTAGGATTTCAACAGTACGACGACCACGATTTAATTTTGCTTGCGTTGCTGCATCTAGATCTGAGCCAAATTGTGTAAAGGCTTCTAACTCACGATAAGAGGCTAGGTCAAGACGCAAAGTCCCTGCAACCCTTTTCATAGCCTTGATCTGTGCAGAGCCACCGACACGAGATACTGACGAGCCAGCATCAATAGCTGGGCGGATTCCTGAGTTAAAGAGATCCTCTTGCAAGAAAATCTGACCATCTGTAATCGAAATCACGTTTGTCGCAATGTAGGCAGAGATATCCCCAGCCTGCGTCTCAATAAATGGTAAGGCTGTAATTGAGCCACCACCTAAGTCATCAGACACCTTAGCTGAGCGCTCAAGCAAGCGGCTATGCAGGTAGAAAACATCTCCTGGATAGGCCTCACGACCTGGTGGGCGACGAAGCAAGAGCGACAATTCACGATAAGCTACCGCCTGCTTAGACAGGTCATCATAAACAATCAAAACGTGCTTGCCATTGTACATAAACTCTTCTGCCATCGCAACACCAGCATAAGGTGCAATAAACAGCAAGGGTGATGGCTGTGAAGCAGAAGCCGTTACAACAATGGTATAATCCAAAGCACCATAACGACGTAGGGTTTCAACCTGTGTCCGAACTGTTGATTCCTTTTGACCAATAGCGACATAGATACAAATCATGTCCTGCCCCTTTTGATTCAAGATGGCATCAATGGCTACAGACGTCTTACCTGTCTGACGGTCACCGATAATCAGCTCGCGCTGGCCACGACCGATCGGAACCAAAGCATCAATAGCCTTTAGACCGGTTTGTAAGGACTCAAAAACAGACTTACGCTGCATAACACCAGGAGCTGGAGTTTCAACAGGCCTAAAGCCAGTTGTCTCAATGTCACCTAAGCCATCAACAGGCTGACCAAGTGGATTGACCACACGTCCAATGAGAGCTTCACCGACTGGCACTTCCATAATTTTACCGGTACGTTTGACTTCATCACCCTCACGAATCGTTGAAAAATCACCAAGAATAATGATACCAACATCGTTTGACTCTAGGTTTTGAGCCATACCGAAGGTACCATTTGAAAATTCAAGAAGCTCGCCACTCATCGCATTGTCTAAGCCACGAGCACGTGCAATCCCATCACCAATATAGGTAACAACTCCAGTTTCTGTGACATCGAAATTTGGCTGGAAGTTCTCAATTTGCTTTTTAATTAAAGCGCTAATTTCTTGTGCATTAATTGCCAAAAGTCACACCACTTTCTATTTTAAATTCATTTTAAATGCTTGTAATTGACGACGAATGCTTGTATCAATTACCTTATTATTGACGCTAATCATAAATCCTCCAATTAAAGAAGGATCTACCTTTTCGATTAAGCGACCTGTCTTTACTGCAAGTCTCTTTGAAACCACTGTACGCACACGCTGCTTTTGCTCCTCACTTAAAGGAACTGCTGATGTAACTGTCACGTCATATTGATTTGAGACACTAGCCAGCTCGGATAAAACCCTTAGAAGCACTTGATATAAATAAGCTTCACGCTCATTTTGCAGCATAACTTCTAGCAAGTTATTCAGATAAACGATATTATCTCCTTGAAGCTGCCTTACTAGCTCAAGCCTTTTAGCACGTGGAACCGCTAAGCTTGACAATGTCTTAGCAAGATTAGTAGCTTTAAAAACCTCTAAAATGGCAAGCACATCAGCCTGCAGTGCTTCAAGAGTGTCTCGCTCCTGACAGACCTGCACAAGACTTTTTGCATATTGCTCGATAAGAGCTTGTTCTTTTTTGGTCATTAAGCCTCTCCTAAATCATCAAGATAGCGATCAATAAGCTGGCTTTGAGCCGCCTTATCAAGATTGGCTCCCATAATTTTTTCTGCTAGTAAAACTGTCAAATCTGACATTTCTGTCTTAACGGCTGAAATAGCCTCTGACTTGCTGTGTTCGATATCTGTCAACGCTGCTGCTTTTAGGCGATCTGCCTCTTCTGTAGCCTCTGCTACAATGCGTGTCTCCTGTGCTTTACCAGTTTCTTTGGCTGCCTCAACAATCTGACTAGCCTCTGATCTGCTGGCTTCTAGATTGGCTTGACCTTCCTTTTCAAGCTGCTGGGCGTTGAGACGCGCCTGCTCTGCTTGGTCAATATCCTGTGAAATTTGCTGTGAGCGTGCCTGTAAAACAGCTTCGATAGCACCCCAAGCAAAGGCTTTAATCAAGAGCAACAAGACGATGACAGAGCCTGTTACCAGAATAAAATTCCCAATGAGCTCACCAATTGTAACTGACATTCGTTTGTCCTCCCTTCTTATTCTTCTGATTCATTAACTTTTTTCCTAAATACGTTGCTGTTAATTTTGTAAATACAAAGGCTTGTATGCAGGAAATAAATATGGAAAAGGCTGTCCATGCTATATTAACAAGGAAAGCAATTGGCCACCAATACAGGCGATAATTGGCCAGCTGAACAATCAAGCCTGTCACAACCTCTCCTGCAAAGATATTACCAAACAGCCTGATAGCAAGTGATAGGAAGTTGGTAAATTCTTCTAATAGGTTCATCGGAGTCATTGGCCAAGGTGTCGCAAAGCGTTTTAAATAAGCGCCAAAACCACGACGTCTAATGCCTTCGATATGAACAAGAAGCGTCACAAACAGAGATAGGGCTAGGTCAAAGGCCAAATTAGCTGTTGGCGATGTCCATAGGTTGTAGCCACTGGTTGTTTCTAGCTTTGTAAATAAGCCCAAGTTGTTGGCAACTGCCACAAAAAGAAAAATGGTAAAAAGTAAAAGCGAATAAGACTTCTGAAGATGACTATCCAAATGCTCTTCCCCAATACCATTAACAAAGCTGATTAAATATTCTAACGCAGTTTGCTTGCCTTTTGGTTTTAATGTCATCTGACGACTTGCCCAAAAAACAAAGCCAAATATCAGTAGGATAGTAACAATACAAACAGCAAGTAGGGTCAAATTAAAGGTTATTGGACCAAGCTCTACCATCGGTACTTTAGCTTCTTCCATTTAATACCCTCCTTTTCTATATCAAATAGGCTGTTATTTTAGAATGAAGGCCATAACAAGGGTAACGAAGAAGGTACCTTCAATAAAGGCAACACCTAGGATCATCAAGGAACGTAATTGACCGATAATTTCTGGTTGGCGTGACGCTGATTTAAAGAGATTAGCCATCAAAAAGCCTTCGGCAAGTGATACACCAAAGCAGGCAAGAGCCAATGCGAAAATAGGATTCATAATAGAATACTCCTTTTAAAAATTTTTTACTTTGTTATTCTATTCCTTAAAATTGAGAATGTCAACAGCTTTCTTTAATGTGGTTACGCTTTCTTAGACTAATACTAACCTTACTTTAACACCATCTTGAAGTGTTGGCTTTTTCATTTAAAAAATAGCTTCACACCACTATTATAACAAAAAGATTAACAAATTCCAAAATACCTTGATAGGCCAAAGTATTAGGCAGGCAGCTGATCTGATTCCCAAGGTCTTTTGCAATCAAAAAAGATTGAAGAAAATGGTCTCAAAAGACACTCTCTTCAATCTAAGGTAACTAATGCTTTTTCTTCCTTGATGGATTAGCGTTTTAGCTGCCAAATGTCCTTGGCATACTGGGTGATGGTATCATCTGATGTAAACTTGTCAGAATGGGCAATGTTGATGAGCGACATTTTTGACCATCTATCCTTTTGGCGGTAGAGCCGATCAATCTTAGCCTGTGCTTTTACATAGGAAGAAAAGTCTTCTAGCAAGAAGTATTCATCATTATGCGTGATTAGGGCATCATAGATTTCCATACCTTCGTGTTGACTATTTGGAATGGTGCCATTGACAAAAGCGTCGACTACTGCTTTAATCTGAGGGTCGCTCTCATATAGGCCTCTTGAATAATAATCATGCTTGGCATAGTGGTCATAGACCTGATCCTTATCCATACCAAAGATCACAATGTTTTCCTCTCCGACCTCGTCTTTGATTTCAATGTTTGCCCCATCAAGGGTCGCTAGGGTGATAGCACCAGTCATCATAAATTTCATGTTTGATGTTCCTGAGGCTTCCTTGGAGGCCAGTGAAATCTGCTCTGAAATATCTGCCGCAGGGATAATGAGCTCTGCTAGACTCACGTTATAATTTTCAAGAAAAACAACCTTTAGCTTTCCTTTGAGACTGGTATCATGGTTAATGAGATTAGCCAGCTCATTGATGATTTTGATCACCGACTTGGCAAAATGATAGCCTGGTGCAGCCTTTGCGCCGAAAATAAAGACTCTAGGCACCATATCTAAATCTGGATTAGCCTTCAAATCAAGGTAAAGCTTCATAATATGCAGGACGTTCAGGAGCTGCCGCTTGTAGGCATGTAGGCGTTTGACCTGCACATCAAAAATAGCCTCTGTTGAAACCTCAAGACCTGTTTTTTCCAGGATATACCTGGCTAGGCGCTGCTTAGCTGCTTGTTTTACCTGATAAAAATCATTTAGCACAGCTGGATCTTCTGTAAATTGACTCAATTGTCGAAGCTGGTGAATATCCTTGCGCCAGCCTTTGCCAATCGTGCGGTCAATAGCTGCTGATAGCTCTGGCGCAGCAATCTGTGTCCAACGTCTTTGCACGATACCATTGGTTTTGTTGTTGAATTTTTCAGGATACAAGGCATAAAAGTCCTTAAGGGTATCTGTCTTTAACAACTCTGTATGTAGCTTGGCAACGCCATTGACCGAATAGCCACCAATAATGGCAAGATTAGCCATATAAATCTGGTTGTCCTTAACGATTCTAGTGTTTTCAATGATCTGAGGATCAATACCCTTTTGCGCCATTTCAGCAACAAAGCGATGATCAATCTCTAAAATGATTTGATAAACGCGGGGCAGCACAGTCTTAAAGAGCTCTGCGTCCCATTTTTCTAAGGCTTCTGACAAAATCGTATGATTGGTATAGCTCATGGTTTTTACGGTTGTCGCCCAGGCGTCTACCCATTCTAAGCCATAGTCGTCAATCAAGAGCCGCATAAGCTCTGCTGGAGCTACTGCTGGGTGGGTATCATTGATATGAACAGATACCTTTTGATGAAGCTCAGTAAGTGGCAAGCCCTGCTTTAAATAGGATTTGATAATGGTTTGGATGCCTGCGCTGGTCATGAAATATTCTTGGATCAATCTAAGCTTTTTGCCTTCATAGCTGCTGTCGTCTGGGTACAAAATGGCAGTAATGTCCTTGACTGCCCGTCTTGACTCGATGGTTGGGTAATCAAGCTCATGTTCTTCTGGGATTTCTACGTCCCAGAGGCGAAGATTGTTAATCACATCATTTTCAAAGCCAATCTGAGGAACATCGTAGGGAACAGCTCTCAAAACCTGAGCTCCCTCATAGATTGGCGCTAGCTTACCGTCCTGATTGGCTTTTAGGTAAACATTCCCAAAGAGCTTGACGTCTACAATGTCATGATCCTTTCTGATCTCCCAGACATTACCAATAGAGCCAAACCAAGAATCTGGTAATTCTACCTGATAACCATTCACAATCCGTTGCTTAAACAGCCCATAACGATAACGCAGCCCATTTCCAAAGCCTGGATAGCCTGTTGTCGCTAGCGAATCCATAAAGGCAGCTGCCAAACGTCCTAGACCTCCATTGCCTAGAGCCATGTCGTGCTCTGCATGCTTCACTGCTTGAAAATCAATTCCCAAGTCAGCAAAGGCTTCTTTAACTGTATCAAGAATGCCTAAATTAAGAAGATTTGTTTCTAGCATTCTTCCTGGTAAAAATTCGATCGAAAAATAATAGGCAATTTTTGCTGCTGTTCGGTTAAGGAACGATTCCTTTCAATCCAAGTATCTGTATAGTATTTACGGATAAGCTTTGCTAATGAGGTGAAAAGCTCAGCAGCTGTTGCGGCAGGAACCTTGATCAATTGTTCCTCATGTAAGGTATCTTTAAAATCTCGAATAAATTGTTCTTTTGTGACGTGCATTCCCATTCCTTTTCTGTGTTATAGTAAGCTTTTATATAAATCAAGGTAGGCCAGACTGGCTGTATCCCATGAAAAATCCTTGGTCATGGCATGTTGTTGAATAGTCTGCCAATCCTCCTTGTGGTTATGGTAAATATCAAGGGCAAACAAGAGCGTCTGCGTTAACCAAAATCCTGAAAACTGATCAAAGCCAAAACCAGTTCCAGTCTTTTCATAAGCATTGTAGGAGGCAACAGTATCCTTCAAGCCGCCGATCTCATGGACAATCGGTATCGCGCCATATCTCATAGCCATCATTTGCGAAAGTCCGCAGGGCTCAAAAGCACTTGGCATTAAAAAGAGATCACAGGCCCCATAAATCTGCTGAGCTAATGGCAGATCAAAGGTAATATTAGCAGACAGTTTTTCTGGATAGGCCTTGGCAAACCATGAAAAGGCAGCCTCATAATCAGGGTCACCTGTTCCTAACAAGACAAGCTGAACGTCCTGCTGCAAGATATGCGGTAATTCCTCAAGAACAAGCTGAAAGCCCTTTTGATCCGTCAAGCGCGAAACCATACCAATCAATGGAACATCTGCCCTGACTGGTAATCCTAACCGCTCCTGCAAGGCCTGTTTAGTAGCCGCCTTGCCTGATAGGTCTTCTGCTGAAAATGAAGCAGGCAAATGAGGATCCCTTGCTGGGTTAAATAAGTCAGTGTCAATACCATTCACAATGCCTGATAGCTTGCCTGCCTCCATTCGCATGACTTGATCCAAGCCTTGTCCAAAGGCTGGTGTCTGAATTTCATGCGCATAAGAGGGTGAGACAGTGGTTACCCGATCTGCATATAGGACTGCTGCTTTCATCCAATTCAAGCAATCATGCCAACGCAGGGTGCCATCCTCGTAGCGCTCTATACCAACATCAAACAAATCGCCTAGCATGCCAGGATCAAACTGCCCTTGAAATGCGATATTATGAATGGTAAAAACTGTCCGAATCGCTTGATAGGCCTGAATCCAATGGTATTTTTCTTTCAATAGGAAAGGAATCATAGCGGTATGGTAATCATGCACATGCAAAATATCTGGAATAACCCCGATTTTCTCCATTGCTTCTATGGCAGCCAGCTGGAAATAGGCAAAGCGCTCACCGTCGTCCCAATCACCATAGATCCTGCCTCTAAAGAAATAACCTTGATTGTCAATAAAGTAAAAGGTCACCTTATCCTTGACAAGCTTTTTAATGCCCACGTATTGGCGTCTCCAGCCAACCTGCGTATAAAAATACAAGACGTCCTCAACCTGCTGACCAAAGGCTTGATCAACCACGTCATAATAAGGCAGTATCACAGACACCTCATGACCATTTTTAACAAGTGATTTAGGCAATGCCCCAATGACATCGCCTAGGCCACCTGTCTTAGCAAAGGGAGCTCCCTCTGCTGCAACAAACATTATCTTCATTTTATCATATCCTCAACAACCTCAGTCCCCTTGGCAACAACTATTGGCTCCTCAGCGCTTCCTCTAATAGTAACACCTGGTGCAACCCTTACGGATTTATCAATGATAGCATAATCAATGACAGCACCCTCACCAATCACTGCCTTTGGCAATAAAATACTATTTGTAACACGTGCCTGTGAGGTAATGCGACAATTGCGAGAGACAATTGAGTGCTCGACATAGCCCTTGACAATGCTTCCTGAAGCAAATTGGGCATTGTTCACCTCAGAAGCCGCATCAAAATAGGTTGACTCTTCATTTTTGACACGCGTGTAGACCTTCTGATTAGCATATAATAGTGAATAAAACTTATGCGGATCCAGCATGTCCATATTGGCATCAAAATAAGATTTAACAGAGTGAATATTGGCAAGATAGCCAGTATATTCAAAGCCAAGAGCGCCCTCTGACACAATCAAATCACGTAAGAGGAAGCGTAGCTTTTGAGGGTTTTCTTTTTCGGCTTCTTTTTCCATCTGTTCAATTAACCATGGGGTATTGACGATGTAAATGCCTGCTGACATTTTTTCAACCTCCTGCCCCTCAGACAGACTTCGCCTGTCAACAACAGTATCTGTCTCGTCAATATCTAAAATATCGTTAGCCTTAGAGATGGCCTTGGTCGGCATTTTCTTGTAGACAACCGTAATGTTGCGATGGTTGGCATTGTGCAGATGAATAACCTGCCCAAGCTCAATATTGCAGAGAATATCACAGCTCATGTAAATGGTCTGATCTGACCCTGAGCGCTTTAAATAGGTCAAAATCTGCTGATAATAGTCCTTGTCAGCCTCTTTAGAATCCTCCTTGGTGTTATAAAAGCCAAGGAAATAATGACTTAGTAAGGAATTAAGCCCCCATTCACGACCTGACCTGATATGATCAAACACTGAGCGGATATTTTGCCCACGAAAAATACCATAGATGCTACGGACACCTGCATTGGCAAGGTTGGACAATTGAAAATCAATGAGCCGGTATTTCCCATCAAAGGGTAGGTTGGCTAATGGTCTTGTGTCTGTTAGCCCCTTCATTTCAGCAAAGCCAATTGAGCTGCCTAGAATGGCAGAATATTTATCAATCTTCATTTGGTACCCCCACTACTTCATTATAGCCTACGACTTGAACGTCCTTGCTGCCATCAATGATCACATGATCACCAATGACTGCACCCTCACCAATAATAGCTCGTGTAATCCTTGCACCCTCACCAATGATAACATCGCTCATGATAAAGGAATCCTTAACCTCGGCTCCCTTTCTTACCTGCACATTGGTAGACAAGATAGAATGGTTGACCTTACCAGAGATAAAGCTGCCATCTACTACCAGAGAATCCTTGACCTCGGCGTCCTCTGTGATAAAGTTTGGTGGAGCGATATGGTTTTTAGAATAAATCTTCCAAGAACGATCACGACTGTCTAGGGCATTTTCCTCACCGATGTATTCCATATTGGCTTCCCAGAGAGACTCAATCGTTCCGACGTCCTTCCAGTAGCCTTTAAAGTTATAGGTGTAGACACGCTCGCCAGACTCAAGGTAAGACGGAATCACATGCTGACCAAAGTCAGACATATCAATGTTGTTTTTTTCTGCGTCAACCAGCATGGTCCGAAGGCGCTGCCAATTAAAGATATAAATACCCATTGAAGCCTTGGTTGATTTTGGATTGGCAGGCTTTTCTTCAAATTCGACAATGCGGTCATTGGTATCTGTGTTCATAATGCCAAATCGACTGGCTTCCTTTAGAGGAACATCAATCACAGCAACAGTCAAGCTAGCCATATTAGCCTTATGCGTCTGAAGCATGTCATCATAGTCCATTTTGTAAATATGATCACCAGACAGGATCAGCACATATTCAGGGTTAATGCTATCAATATAATCAATATTTTGATAGATAGCATGGCTAGTTCCTTGAAACCAGCGATTTCCCTCTGTTGCAGAGTAGGGCTGTAAAATCGTAGCGCCAGAATTAATACCATCTAAGCCCCATGACGAACCATTGCCAATATGATTATTTAAGGCAAGAGGCTGGTACTGGGTGATAACCCCCACATTATGAATCCCTGAGTTAGCACAATTGGATAGGGCAAAATCAATGATACGATACCGACCTCCAAATTGCACAGCAGGCTTTGCAATGCTCTGTGTCAATTTTCCTAAGCGAGTTCCTTGTCCCCCTGCTAATATGAGGGCTAACATTCCATTCTTCATTTCGTTATCCTTTCATGACTGTAGTGACTTCTTTTGGTTGAAACAGCTAAGTAAGCAATGAATAGCTTATTGCTTCTGACGACGCTTGATTTTCCAGATGCTTGCTCCTAGTGCAGGCAGGGTAAAGCTCAAGGTCTGCGGATAAGTCTTCCATTTCTTGGCTACTGTGTTGGTTAAGGGATTGTGCTCCTTCCAGACACCTCCAAAGGCCTCAAGCTCTGTATTGAAAATTTCTTGATAAAGACCTGCTATCGGCACACCTATGGTAAAGCCTGGTCTTTCAACAGGTGTCATGTTAAAGACACAAAGCAGGAGCTCTCCTTTATTGTTTTGACGACAAAACGACAAGACTGATTCGTCCTTATTGTCTGCATCAATAATATCAATGCCGTCATAGGTTTCATCATTTTGCCACAGCATGCTATGGTCCTTATATAGCTGATTTAGGCTGGCTGTGAAATGCTGCATTTTGGCATTGAGCTCGTCCTCTAAATTTTGCCACTCTAATTGATGATCGTATTTCCATTCCAAAAACTGTCCAAACTCAGATCCCATAAAAAGCAGCTTCTTGCCTGGGTGGCAGATTTGATAGGTGTAAAGATTTCTTAGGCCTGCAAATTGATTGTAGCGGTCCCCCCACATTTTATGCATGAGGCTTTTTTTGCCATGAACAACCTCATCGTGAGAAAAGGGTAAAATGTAATGCTCCTTAAAGCAATACATAAAGCTAAAGGTCAAGAGATTGAAATCGTATTTTCGGTAATAAGGATCCTCTTCGTAAAACCTAAGAATATCATTCATCCAGCCCATATTCCACTTATAATCAAAGCCTAGTCCCCCTTCTGCAACAGGGCTGGTTATTGGGGTAGCTGAGGTCGCCTCCTCTGCAATCATCATCACATCAGGGTGTTTTTCCTTGATAACTGTGGTTAATTTTTGAAGAAAGGCTATCCCCTCAAGGTTTTGGTTGCCACCGTATTGATTCGGAGTCCAAGGGCCTTGATCATAATCCAAGTAAAGCATATTGCTAACAGCATCTACTCGAATGCCGTCAACATGATAAGCCTCCAGCCAAAAAAGGGCACTTGAAATCAAAAAGGACTGTACCTGAGTTTTACCCAAATCAAAATTTAGGGCCCCCAGCCATAATTATGAGCACGATGGTGATCCTGATATTCATAGGTAGCTGTACCGTCAAAATAAGCTAAGGCGTCATCATTTTGTGTAAAATGTCCCGGCACCCAATCAATCAAAACACCAATATTATTAAGATGACAGGCCTCAACAAAATCCTGAAAGGCTTCTGGGCTTCCAAAGGTTGACTCAAAGGCAAAGTAGCCCATCAGCTGATAGCCCCAGCTCATATCTAAGGGGTGAGCCATGACCGGCATAAACTCAACATGAGTGTAGTGCATGCTCTTGAGATAGGGAATGAGCTCTTCTTTTAGCTTGCTAAAGTCATAGGGCCTTGCGTTTTCGTCTTTTTTCCATGAATGGGCATGAACCTCATAGATATTAACCGGACGCTGCCTAAAGCCAAAACGCTTTCGCCGTCCCATCCATAAGCTATCACGCCATTTTTTGGCTGGAAGGGTTTTGACAATAGCACCCGTTCCTGGTCTAGCTTCAAATAGAAAGGCCACTGGATCAATTTTTTCAACAAGCTGACCACCTTGGCGCCTAACCCAATACTTATAAATATCTCCTTCCTGCGGCAAGCTAGTGGTAACCTCCCACACGCCAGCCTCATTTCGGCTCATCTCAAGTGGATTGGACTGCCAATCAGTAAAATCTCCAATCAAGCTGACAGCCTCTGCATTGGGCGCCCATACCCTAAAGACATAGCTGGTGCCTGTGTCATTGTTAATCCGATGAACACCTAGATAATCCTGTATGTGAAAATTCTCACCTGTGCCAAAGGTATAAAGCGCTAAGTCATTATCCATCCCATCACCTCTTCTTTCCCTACTCCTAAACCCTTTTTCAAGGCGCTAAGCGATATGATAAGCAAGGTCCTAATAGGTCTCTGCTAACTGTAACTACAGCCCTTTTATCCTTGACAACAAACAAAAATAACCTGAGAACACTCAGGCTATTGTGTGATGTCAAGGATCATCGCTGTCAGCTCATCTAGCATGGACTCACTATCTTGAAAGCGCTTATCATTTGTTTCAATTATAACATGATTAGCAGATGATTGCAAGCGGTTTCTAAAACTAGAGAAAATCAATCGATACTTTCTTTCATCTTCTACTGTAAAGCTAATGAAGCCCGTATTTTCACCAGCATGCTCAATGTAAACATGCTGTCTGATTTGCTCAAATGATGGGTATGAAAACAAAGCTGTTTTAGTTTTCAGATAGATTAGTTTTTTCATAATAGCAACCGTTTCGCGCTCCAAGCTAACCTGTCTCCAGTCAACCTGATTCACATTGTCAGGTGCATTGTAGGAATTCATCGCCCTTTCTCGGTCTGCCTGTGTCAGCTCCTTATCCTGACCTGTTGGGTAAAGCTTTGTTCGTAAAAATTCCTGACCCAGCTGCATAAAGTAAATCCCTTGCATGAGAATCGTCATAGCTGAAGCTAGCTGAACCCGTTTGACATGATCCTGCTTGCTGTCCTCTGGATTCAAAACCCACAGCAAATCATTGAGGTTATAGTTGTCATGAGCTTCAACATAATTGATCACCTGACTAGGCGTACAATAAGAGACCAGCTCATCACTGCCCAAAATAGACTTGGCTACAAGTCCTTCTGTCGGTGCACCTGATACAAAGCCCTTCTCTAAGCTCCCATAGACCTCTGCCCCCTTAACTGCATTACGCTGATCATCATTAATAAAGCCGATTCCAGGCATTTGGCTGGCATTTCCTTTTTAGCCTTCTGCTCAGCTGCCAGACCAACTCCCATATCCCAGCCCTCACCAAAAACAAGTATCCTTGGGTCAATCTTATCTAGCTCTTGTCGGATAAGATTCATGGTGTCAATATCGTGTAAGCCCATCAGATCAAACCTGAAGCCATCAATGTTAAACTCATTGGTCCAATATAGGATCGAATCAAGCATGTATTTGCGATACATTTCCTTTTCACTAGCCGTTTCATTGCCACAGCCAGAGCCATTTTGAAAGGAGCCATTAGGATTCATACGGTAATAATAATCCGGAACCGTCAGCTGAAAGGCTGACTCTCTTGATGAGTAGGTATGATTGTACACCACGTCCATGATCACATTGATGCCTGCATCATGATAAGCCTGAATGACCTCCTTTAATTCCAGGATACGGGTAGCTGGCTCATGCGGATTACTGGTAAAGCTGGCTGCTGGAACATTGTAATTTTCAGGGTCATAGCCCCAATTATAGGCATAATCTCCATTTTCATCAAAGAATTGATGATGGTCAAAGACCGGCTGGAGCTGAATATGCGTAATGCCAAGGGACTTGACATAATCAAAGCAGGTTGAATCTCCAAAAGCATTGCGCGTGCCTGTCTCAATCAGCCCCTTAAATTTGCCACGATTAGCCAAGCTAACGCCCGAGGTTTCTGATTTTGAAAAGTCGCGAACATGCATTTCATAGATCACCGCCTGATTAGGATTGTCTAAGCGCCAGGTAGCCTCCTTACCCTGCTTCACTGAAAAGCCCTGCGGTCTTAAATGCTCCGGTGCAATGACAATTGACCTTTTGCCATTTGCTGTCGTTGCGATCGCATAAGGATCCCTAGTGTCTCTAAAGGTACGCCTGCGATAATAAACCCGGTAGCAATAAGCATGGTAATTATAATCACCTCTTAGGCTGATGTCCCACACACCACATGTGTTTTCTGCATGATGATCTGGCGAGTACTGCTGCCCACGCTGCATGGGCAAAACCTTGGCAACACTAGCTCTCTCATCAGTCGAAGCATAGAGAATGAGCTCAACCTTTTCTGCTGTTGGAGCCCACAAACGAAAAGACGTCTCCTCAGGCTGATAGCGAAAGCCTAGCCAGCCACTAAAGCCCCAGCGCTTGTCAAAGGCCTGACTATTGACAGCCATATCAAAGGCATGCACATCACATCTACCATCATGTCGACTAGCCACAGCAGCCTGTCTCGAATAATAAACCGTAGGATCACCATCAACAAGCCACACCTCAGTCTTTGGAACCCCATAATCACGCTCAATCCGAAAATCAACGGTTTGATGCTGCCAAAACTGATCCTTTACAATCACATAAGCATGACTCAAAAAATAAGGTGCTGGATAAGTGAGATAAGCAACTGCTCCAAAGCTGTCAAACCTCGAAAAATAAGCGTCCTTGCCCAGCTTACCATCTCGCCATTGCCATAGACTTAATTGAAAATAATGTCCCTTGCAACTATGATAATGAACAATAACTGCATTATCCATAACTAGCCCTATTCCTCCAATCCCTGCTCTAAATCCTCTACCTCATGCGCAAATTTCTTGACCATTTCTTCGATTTCCAGCTCCTCTTGGTCTAGGACAAGGGCATCATCTGAAATCAAATCAGTATTTGCAAAAAAGGTGATGTGATTTTTTAAGTTTTCTAGGGTAATTGGCGCATCACCACCATATTCACCATCTAAATTAATCATCATGCGCTTATCTGATTGGGGCTCAATGGTGATTTTACTGGTTTTAATGTATTCGACGCGGCGATCCGTAACATGCTTACCACCGTCAATGATCAACCGCAGCAGGTGCACAATTTCAAACAGGTTGGCTGTTTTAATCAAAATAAGGGTAAACATGCCATCATCTAGCTTAGCATCTGGGGCAATCTTTTCAAAGCCACCAACAGAATTAGTGATGGCTGCAAAAATCATTGATACCTCTCCCTCAAAAATGCCATGATCATGCGTGATTTTCACCGGAACATTACTCACTCGAGGCAAGAGCTCCACTCCCTTAGCCAGATAAGCCAGGTAGCCAAACATGGTTTTGAGCTGACTAGGGACACTATAGGTCAGCTCTGTCAGGCTTCCTGCGGCTGAAATGTTGATAAAATAAGTATCCTTTTTAGCACGTCCTATATCCATGCGGATGGTTTGATTTTTACCAATCAGCTTAGCGGCCTCAACGGGATTGCCTCTTGGTACCTTTAAGGCCCTAGCAAAATCATTGGTGGTTCCTGCTGGAATAATCGCCATCTTAGGTCTTTTCTCTAGGGGAGCAATGCCATTGACTACTTCGTTGATCGTACCATCTCCACCAGCAGCAATCAAGAGGTCAAAGCCTGCTTTAGCTGCCCTTCTTGCTTCCTTTAAGGCTGAGTGCTTAGCTGCTGTCGTTTGAAAGGCAGAGGTTTCATAGCCAAAGCCTTCCAAAATATCCAGCACCTCTGCAACGTTTTTTTTCATGATTTCTTGACCAGAGGTTGGATTGTAAATCAGACGAGCCCTCATTTGTTTTTTCATGTTATTACCTCACTAAAGATTGAGCAACCAATCCTCATCTTCAATTCTGATACCCAGCTGCTGGGCCTTAGCCAGCTTAGAGCCTGCCTCGCTGCCAGCAACCACTAAATCTGTTTTTTTAGAAACGCTTCCTGTTACCTTAGCACCAAGCTGCTCTAGCTTTTCCATGGCTTGGGTACGGTTTAGCTTTTCTAATTTTCCTGTCAATACCACCGTTAAACCAAACAGCGCAGCCTGTTGATCAGGCCTTTGGCCTAAATAAGCCAGATTAACCCCAGCTGATTTTAATTCAGCTAGCAGCTGAGCGGCTTGCTCTTGCTGAAAATACTGCACCAGGGATTGTCCGATCACTAGACCAAGCCCGTCAATCTGAGCGAGCTCTTCAGCGGTTACAGCTAACAGCGCCTCTAAATCACCGTAAGCCTCTAATATCAGACGACTAGCCTTTGCGCCAATATGACGAATACCAAGTCCAAACAAGAGCTTTTCAGCTGAGTTTGCCTTTGATTGTTCAATAGCTGCCAAGAGCTTTTCAGCCGACTTTTCCTTGATACCATCTAGCGTCAGCAAATCCTCCAAGCTTAGTCGGTAAATATCTGCCACATCATGCACCAGGCCAGCAGAATAAAGCTTTTCAACAACCGCTGGACCAAGACCAGCGATATTCATCGCCTGACGACTGGCAAAATGCTCCAAGCTCCGTTGAACCAAGCTCGGACACAAGGGGTTAATGCAACGCAAAGCTACCTCGTCCTCAAAATGCACCAGCTGACTCTGGCAGGAAGGACAGGCTGTAGGAATGGGCATTGGAGCCTGATCCCTACGCTTAGCCTCAACCACCCGCAAAACAGCTGGAATAATATCTCCAGCCTTATACACCACCACCGTATCCCCAATGCGAATATCCTTTTCTGCGATATAATCAACATTATGCAAGGTCGCTCGACTGACAGTGGTGCCTGCCAGCTGCACAGGGGTCAAATTAGCTGTTGGTGTGACCACACCTGTTCGGCCAACCGTCCAATCCACAGATACAATCTCAGCTTCCTTTTCTTCTGCTGGAAACTTATAAGCAATAGCCCAGCGTGGTGCCTTGACGGTAAAGCCAAGTTCCTCTTGGATCGCCAACTGATTAACCTTGACCACCACACCATCAATCTCATAAGGTAGCTCTTCTCTACTAGCTTCAATGCTCTGGATAAAGTCCCAAATGTCATTCATCGATGAGGACAGCAGATAGTGGCTATTGACCGAAAAGCCTAAATCGGCCAAGCGCTCCAAGGTCTTTTGCTGGCTATCAGCAGTTTCTAGGCCTACCTCCTGATACAAAAAGGTTGCTAGCTGTCGCTTGGCAACAATCCTAGTATCCAGCTGCCTCAAGGTTCCTGCCGCTGCATTTCTTGGATTGGCAAATTCTGGCTCACCATTTTCCTGACGCTCTTCATTGATCGTCTTAAAGGCCTGACGCGACATATAGGCCTCCCCCCGTATCGTCACATCAAGTGCTTGACTTAGCCGTTTGGGAATATCCTTAATATTCTTAATGTTTTCAGTGATATTCTCGCCAATAGTCCCATCGCCACGTGTCGCTCCAACCTTTAGAACACCAGCCTCATAAACCAGCGAAATGGACAAGCCATCAATTTTTAGCTCAGCAAGGTATTCAGCCTCAGGAAAGGCTGATTTGATCCGCTGATCAAAGGCGTTAAGCTCTTCACGTGAAAAAGCATCCTGCAAACTAAAGAGCGGATACTGGTGCTGATATTTCTGAAATCCTGTCAAAATCGTACTGCCCACCAGCTGTGTGGGGCTGTCCTTTAGGATATAGGCTGGATAGGTCTGCTCCAGCTCTACAAGCTCACGATAAAGCTTATCATACTCACTATCAGATACAGAAGGAGCGTCATTGGTGTAATACTCCTGACGGTATTGATTTAACAGATCAGTCAATTCTCTTATGCGTTTTTTCATAGTCTTATTTTATCACAAAACATAGCAAATAAGCTATTGCCTAGCTAGAAGAAAATCATAAAAAGCCTCCCAAAAACGGAAGGCTACATGTTACTATTATTGTCGTAAATTAATGCGTTTTGATAAGCGATCAATGATCATAGAGCCAATGATAAGTGAAGCAAATTCCCCTACAGCAGTGGTAAACCAAGTTAGGAAAAATGGTGCTCCAAAGAAGTAAAGCTCAATCGCAACGGTGATCATAGAAGTCGCAAAAAATAGTGAGAAATAAACAAAGGCCTTATTCAGCAAGCCATTTAAGAGATATTCCTCTTGGTATTGCTTAAATAAAGCGACACCTAAGCTAACAAAAATGAGCGTTGAGCCTCCACCCACCAAAACATCAATCAAGCCAAAGCTATAAAAATTAGCAATCATACAGCCCAAGGTCACCGCAATGATATACTTTTTATGGTAAAAAGCCAAAAAATTCATCATCTCGGCAACCCGAAATTGATACATGCCATAGGAAATAGCATTCAAAGGTGGAGTGATTGTCAAAACCACATAAAGGGCAGCCACTAGAGCAATGTAAACATAGTCACGAACAGTAAAACTTGTCATGTGTTTCTCCTTTGACGTCAGACTAGAGCATAAACAGCTCCGCCACGTTTGTAATATGCTTGGTGAAAGGGAACTAAGCACCAAGGGTTGCTAGGCAACGCCTACATTGTACCATAAAACTAAGCTATTGACAAAGGACATGGACCCTGCCATAGCAGCCTAAGCCCTTACAAAAAGCATAAAATCCCATACTATACAGCAAAGCTTAGGCGATTCCACTAAAAGACAGCAAAACACCAAAAAGCCGCCTGATCAGTTTAAAATCTAACGGCTTTCTCATGTGATTATGATATAATGTTCTTTACAGAAAAGCTAAGACGGTGGCTCTGATTTCTGAAAGGTGGTGATGCCTATGGGCAATGCATCAAAATCCAACTGAAAGGAGCGTTTTATTGTCTACTTACGAGGCCCTTCAACTCATGCTGGCTTTTGGTAGTTTCTTACTTACCTTAATCAGCTTAGTCGTTGCAATCGTCATATTAAACAATAAAAAATAACCGTCTGAACTTTGGTAGGTCGACGATTATTTTTTAACTTTCATTCTGCCACCGTCTTAAACGGTTCTGCACAGGGTAGTTGCGCAAACAACTACCCTTTTTCTATTGTCATTATATCCCAATAGGGAAAAATAGTCAAACAAGACATCGCATTTTGGCAGCTAGATCACTAGCCAATTCCTCAAGATCCCTTTTTTTACCACAATCTGTCAAAAGCAATCCCTCTTAACTCAGCTGTTATATTCCTTTTGAGTATAGGTTTTGAATGCTCATAAGGAGCATTGTGTTCGTTTATAAGCATAAGATATTGTGCTATGATCCTAGGAAGCATACCTCTCTTCGCTCGCTTCAACCACCTATATAGCACCAGCAGACAAAACGCAGTAGCCGCTCAGCTGCTGGCCTACCCCAAAGAAATCCTTTACTTCCTTTCCTGACATTTCCTAAACAGGCTAAAGGAGCTAAAGACAGCTGTTAAGCCTAAAATACTTACCATAAGCGCTGTCTTATCACCTGTTTTTGGCAATAGCTGTGCACGTCCTGCCTTAGAGGCTTGAGTTGTCGCAGCTGGTGCTGGTGTTTTCTTTGGCTGATCTGATGGTGCTGCTGGCTTGTCTTTTCCAAAGGAGAGCTGAAGAAGCAACGGATCATGATCAGAAGCACGTCCATGCGCTTCCATAAATGGTGAATTCACATGAACCATGTCAAACTCGTAGCGACCAAGCAAATTGCGTGAAACAAGCATGTTATCAAGCGTTTGGTTATTTCCTCTATAGAAGTAAGAATAACGGTCAGAAAGCTCATGCCTGCTCACCAAATTTGCCATATCTCCTTCTTCAATCAGCTTAATGGTCTTCGTAAACTCATAATCGTTAAAGTCACCCAACATAACGATATTAGCCTGCTGACTAGCACCTTCCTTAGTAAATTGGCTCAAAAGCCTTGCTAAGACATGACGTCTTTCCTCTGATTTAAAGGTTACCGGCTGAACACGTCCATATAATGAATTGTCGCCTCGTTTGGAATTCAAATGATTGGCAACCACCACAACCTTGTGGCCTTGGAAAATAAACTCAGCAGCCAATGATTTTCTAACACTATTCCAAGCAGGATTTGTTGGGTCAATACGTCCAACACTCAAGCTTAGCTCACCATTTACCCATTTCACCGCATCATTAACACCACCTCTAGGCTTATCAGAAAGGCTGACACGTCCTGGCTGATACAGGAAGCCTGTCCGAATATTACTGCCCGGCTGCCCACCATCAGCGTTATTTTCCGGAGCAATATCCACATATTGATAAGCTGGTCCACCTAAGGCCTTGATGGCATCAATCAAGCGCTGAGCGCTTTGTGTTGCATCTGTTGTGCCATCATCAGTAGGTCCATTATTGTCCTGAACCTCGATGAGACCAATAATATCAGGAGCATTTAGGTCATAGATGAAGGATTCTGCAATGCGCCTTACCTTCTCGTCTTTTGTTGATGATGGGTTTGCTGAGAAGTTTTCAATGTTGTATGAGGCAATGCTTAGCTTGCTAAGGTCCTTCTTGATGTGTGTCTTTTCAGGCTTCAGCTGACCATCAACCAAGACTGGCATACGACTGCTGTCATCGACAAACACCTTATAATTACCATAGCTATATGATACCGGACCTGCAAGTCGTCCCTGATAGGAATCACCAGCTTTGATGGTTTGCTTTCCTTTTTTAAAGAGAACAGGAATCAGGTCTGTATTATAGCCTGTCTCAGGAAGTAAAATACCACCTGAGTTAGTCAGCACTCGAGTTGATGACCCTGGTAACACATAAATTTCCTTATGAGACATCGGCCCTAAAATCTTGGCATTATCAACGGCAACAAGCATTCCCTCCAAGGATTCCCAAAAATCAATAGCGTCCTCTTCTGGATCAAAAACACTAAAGCCATCATTATCAATGATATTAGCTGGAGCAACACGATCCTTACCTAGCACAAGCGGAGCTGGTACCTGAGCAGTCCCTGTTTTAGTGACCTTAGATGCCTTGATTTGCGTAATGGTCAGATCCGTCTGCTTACGGTCATCGTAGCCTTTGCCAAAGAACTCCTCCACTGTTCCGGAAATGGTCAGCACATCACCAGCCTGCACCTGAGCATTTTGAGCAAAGACACGAATACCGTCTGAGGTCGCCTTATCGTTGTCACCATTAATATCTTGCACATAGAAATGAGTTGCATCATCAAGATAGGTCACCACCACCTCTTTTACTGTTACAGCTTGATTCAAGAGCGGTGAGGTGTGGCTGGCACCTTGAATTTGGCCGATTTTAACCACTCGACCAAGAGGAGTCACCTCTTCTTCTCGAACAACCTTCTTTACTACCTCAAATTGCTCAAGGCTAAAGGGCTTGAGCTGGAGCTTCCCATCAAAGGTTGAGTGAATAGCTGTCAGATTAATCACATCACCCTTGCCAATTTTAGAGAGTAAGTCAGAGGTCTTAACACCTGTACGATTATCAAGACGCACCGCAACACTATTGCCAGCTGTATCGCTGACCTTAAAAGAGGAGGTTTCGTGCTTATCTGATGAAATGTCTCCAACAGTCACATTTGAAAGCTTCACCAGGGTAGACGGGCTTGCTTTTTCTAGCTCCGGAATGGTTACCTCAGCAATAGGTGTTGGTAATTCGCCATTAATCTTATGATGCTTTGTAATCGTTTTAAGCTGAAGCTCACCCTTGTAAGTAGTCAGTGTTCCTGTCAGCTGCACCACATCACCAGTCACGTACCCCAAAGCACTTCCTGGATAAATGTAAAGACCTGATCCCTGACTGTCCTGGATATAAAAGCCATGACCACCCCAGCCATTAACAGCACTGATGATTTTGCCAGTAACGGTATAAGGCTGACCCTCTTGACCAGCTCTAACCACTGCAATCGGCTGACTTCCATCGGCATCAGCTAGAACAGCAGGATTTAAAGCGCTTTCTTTATCCGCAATAACAAGAGCCTCTACTGGTTCTGTCGCAGAAACAGATTGAGCAACTGGCTGATCAGCCTCATCGGTCTTTGTTACTGGAGATGAGTCGGTACTTGGTGATAGCCTTAGCTCATCTGCATAAACAAGCTGAGCTGAAGGCTGTGCAGTCACCTCTTCAACCACAGTAGGAACAGCGATTAATGCCAATAATGAAGCATAAGTAAAAAATTTCTTATTCGACATAAAAACTCCTTTTTAATGCATCTTAGTTTACACGCTTATTGTAACAAAAATAACAGATAAAATAAATATTTTTCTTTTTTTCTCATATAAAGTTAGCCCAAGTAAACGCAAAAAAACTAGTAAAAGCCAACACCAATCTCACCATTTCCCAGACTCATCAGCGTTAAAAACAGCTTTCCTCAAGCAAGGAGCAGGTCTAATCCAACCAGATAAGAGCACATTAAAAAAGTCAGAAGATACCCCAGATAGCAATAGCGAGCCTTAGTTGAGGCAAAACCAGTCATCACCTAAAGCCACCTATAAGCACCAAACAATAATCTACTTGTCAAGGAGACTACTTGATCGGCCTCATCATATGAGACGCTCAGCGCCCTTAGATCCAAGGTCTAGCCATAACATGACTCCAAAGCTTGCTGCCATTCACCCAGAAAGACCACAAAGAAAAGCTAGTTCAAGCTAAAGACTGGTTAAAAGCATTCTAACAGGTCACTAAGTTTGCTAATATGGACATCACTAGGATAAAGCCTATCATCTGGACTGGACGCAGCAAGCCCTTGATGAATCCTGACAGCTCTCATTCCCAATGCCTTAGCAGGAATAATATCATTGTCAACACGATCCCCAATATAAACAGCATCACGCGCTAATACGCCTGCTTGATCAAGTGCATAGCGAAACAGAGCAAGATCAGGCTTTTGTAGCCCCACATCAGAAGAAGATATCATAAGGGCAAAATAATGACTAATCCCAAACCTCTCTAAGCGCTCTTTTAGACCCTTTGCCTGATTAGCAATAATCCCAAGCTGATAAGTCTCAGACAAGACCTGTAGACAAGGCTTTGTATCCGCAAAGAGCCTCTCCAGCTGATGGCTCCATTTGGGACGCTGACACCCCTTAGGAGCAAGACGCTGCCACAGCAAATCAAACTCACAAATCCCTGCGGCTGTCAGCATATTGATTGAGGATAGTAATTCTTCTCTAGTTAATTGCTTTCCACAACGAGCTAGACTGATACGCCACTGCTTCATAAACGCATTAAAAGCAAGGGATTCATCAATCAAGGTTGAGCCCACAGCACTAGAGTTAGTGGCTTCACTGCTACAAGCTCTTATTTTGTATCATATACGGTTTATACAGTCAACAGCGGATTGTGCTTATCAAAACTAAAAGCATTCTAGGACAGTCCTAGAATGCTTTAAAATCAAAGCTTGTAAACCTTTTAATCTAAAATCAAATTATTTTTTTAAGGTTATCCCAATATCAATCACTATTACAAAATACAACAACTTTATTCAAAATTCTATCCCAATTAACCTTATATCTAGCAAGTACACATAATTAGGGGAAACATATGGGGTAGTAAAAAAGGTATTAAATTATGAGTTCAGCAGGCAAGGAATTAGCACCCGATAAGGTGCTAATTTTTATATCGAATTAACTGATTTATCTCACGCCAATCTGGTAAGTAAGAATGGTTTAGCGGTTCGATTAAATAACAATCATCTACCAATTTATTAGCAATACAGACAATGATAGCCTTTTGACCTGTTACTTTATCAATTACTTCATCATACAGATTAAAAACGCACACTTTTTAACTATACTTGTCCATAATAGCAATACGAGCATCACTTTCTAAAATTCTTCCTTGCTGAATAACTCAGCTCTTACATCTTTCCAGTTGCTACCAATTGCATTATTTTTGACCATCTTACTTCCTCAACGTTAGTAAATATCTTTACGATGCCCAAACTCAAGCGCTAAAACAACCATCTTATCATCTTGAATATCACAAATAAGCCTATAATCACCAATACGATAACGCCACTCATTAGCATGATTTCCGGTCAAACCTTTGCCATTTGCGCGTGGGTTATCTGTTCCCTCTAAATACTTATCAATCCAAGCAAATAGCAACCTCTGAATTTGCTTATCTACTTTCTTAATCTGCTTTTGAGCCTTTTTAGAATACTCTATACGGTACATGTTATAAGCCTAGCTCTTTCTTAAAATCAGCATGGCTAATTGTCTCAGGGTCTGCTTTATATTCAGCATAGGCTTGATGATAGATTTTTAAATCATACTCATCTTCAATATCCCGCTCAAGGGCTTTTTTAAATAGACTTGATAAACTTTGCCCTGTGAGTTGGGCGTAACTTTTGAAAAATATTTCTTCTTCTTGATTTAATCTGATAGTAACTGTACTCATAGTCGTTTACCTCGTTTCTTTGTGTTACATTGTAACACAATCTTAAGAAACTGTCAATCTACCAATAGGCTAAAATCCTCTAAATATTGGCTCTATAATTTCTGTAATGGGTAAATTCATTATGAAGATTATAGGGCTTTTTGAGTACCCAAAAAGTTCCATAAGGCTTATCATGAAAAGCGACCAGACCATCATTAGAAAGTGTCTTATGGAACAGATTCATCATACCACACTACTCATCGGAATCAAAGATCAAAATATCACCTTGAATAAGACTATCCAGCACGATACTCATATCGAAGTCAGCGCTACACTGGACTATCAGTCTCCTAGGTGTAGACACTGCAAAGGGAAACAAATCATATACGACTTCCAGAAACCTTCTAAAATTCCCTTCATCGACATTTGGGGATTCCCTAGCCTTATCCGATTGAAAAAGAGAAGGCGACCTTCGTCTCCTCTCGTGCTTAGCTATCAGTCACCCACTACAGTTGACATGAAGCTAAAACTAAAAGCACTCTAGGACAGTCCTAGAATGCTTTAAAATCAAGGCTTGTCAACCTTTTAATCTAAAATCAAATTATTTTTTAAGGTTGTAGAATGATTTGATCCCTTTGTATTGTGCAACTTCACCAAGTTGATCTTCGATGCGAAGCAATTGGTTGTATTTAGCGATACGGTCAGTACGTGACAATGAACCTGTTTTGATTTGGCCAGCGTTTGTTGCCACTGCGATGTCAGCGATTGTTGAATCTTCAGTTTCACCTGAGCGGTGTGATACAACAGCAGTGTAGCCAGCTTCCTTAGCCATTTCGATAGCTTCAAAGGTTTCAGTCAAAGTACCGATTTGGTTAACCTTGATAAGGATTGAGTTAGCTGCACCTTCTTTGATACCACGAGCAAGGTATTCAGTGTTTGTAACGAAGAAGTCATCACCAACCAATTGAACACGTTTGCCTAGGCGCTCAGTAAGTGCTTTCCAGCCTTCCCAGTCATTTTCGTCCATACCGTCTTCGATTGTGATAATTGGGTATTTGTTAACCAATTCTTCAAGGTAGTCAATTTGCTCTGCAGATGTACGAACAGCAGCGCCTTCACCTTCAAACTTAGTGTAGTCGTAGACTTTGCGCTCTTTATCGTAGAATTCTGATGACGCACAGTCAAAACCAATCATGATACCATTTTCACCAGCTTCATAGCCAGCAGCTTCGATAGCCTTAAGGATTGTTTCTACACCATCTTCAGTTCCTTCAAATTTAGGAGCAAATCCACCTTCGTCACCAACAGCAGTAACAAGTCCACGCGCTTTAAGGATTTTCTTAAGAGCATGGAATACCTCAGCACCCCAACGAAGACCTTCTTTGAAGGTAGGTGCACCAACTGGCATAATCATGAACTCTTGGAAAGCAATTGGAGCGTCTGAGTGAGAACCACCGTTGATAATATTCATCATAGGAGTTGGAAGAACCTTAGTATTGAATCCTCCAAGGTAAGTGTAAAGTGGCACCTCAAGGTAGTCAGCAGCAGCACGCGCTACAGCGATAGACACACCAAGAATAGCATTAGCACCAAGCTTACCTTTGTTTGGAGTACCGTCAAGAGCGATCATGGCTCTGTCAATAGCTTGTTGATCGCGAACATCATAACCAATGATCGCTTCAGCGATAATGTTGTTAACGTTGTCAACTGCCTTTTGAGTACCAAGACCAAGGTAACGAGATTTGTCGCCATCACGAAGTTCTACTGCTTCATGCTCACCAGTAGAAGCTCCTGAAGGAACCATACCACGTCCGAAAGCACCTGATTCAGTATAAACTTCCACTTCAAGTGTTGGGTTACCGCGTGAGTCAAGGACTTCGCGAGCGTAAACATCAGTAATAATTGACATTATAATACTCTCCTTATGAGTTTTAATATTTTACATGTTAATAATACCACAAACTAGGGTCTTAAGCAACTTAAAAACTAATTTCATGAAATAAGAGAGTTGTTTTCATGCTGTTTTTCTTTGATTTCATCTTCTTCCAAAAGCCGATCAAATACCTAGTAAATGCTTTATCATTGGTATTTGGCGCAGTTAATAGTATAATGACAGTATCACATGCTTGAAAGGATTGTATGGATTCATTAGATACAAGACTCTTAAAGGGAGCTTCAGGAGAAAACCGATTTGACCCCGACCAACAACGCTATTATTTAGGGACCTATGCTGAAAGGATTGTCTTAGCGCTTCCCTTGACAGAGGTTGATCATGAAAAGGCTAAAGGCTACATCACAGCCCAGCTGCCTCACCTCAAAGAGGCTTATTTCCCCTTGTCATTCAAATTATCCTCTGAATTCGGCTCTGCTTATCAAATGTACTATATGAAATTGGCCCAACAAAACGCTCTATCTGCCACTATTGTAGATGAGAAAGGAGCTGTCTCTCCTTTTGCTCTGATCATTCATAGTGATCATGCCATCACCAAAGAGGAAACCAATCTCAAGGCTATACTAGACAAGCCCTCTGACAATAAGCCTGCTGAACAAACAAAGACTAAGGGCAAATCCCTCTGGCAGAGGCTCTTTCACTAGTCCTCACTCTCCAATAGCTCCTGCAATCATCTGCCGGAGTTCTGAGTGTTATGATCCTTACCGGTATAGGGAGCTAAGAACAGGCTGGAGCTTGTATTGCCTTGTCCCTATGTGCTTTTTGCAGTAAAAATCCCTTAGAATAGTCTAAGGGATTTATCAGTATGGTAGCAGTGGCGTTGAGAGGTTACCTAAACCAGTTATATACAGAATACCATATATAACCAGACCAATAAGAAATCCAATCCCACCATGAACCTCGCTGTAGGGGACTATTAGATTCGCCCTCACGTTTCGTGTTCCACTCACCATGTTCATCAAGAAAACTGCACCACCCATTATGACAGTACTCTTCAGTACCACGTGTAGCAGCAAATACAGTCTGTGTTGGTGCAGGACTTGAGCTGATTGGTGCCAAGGCTAGGACTGCAACAGCACCTGCTACACACAATGCTTTAGTTATTTTCATTGATATTCTCCTTAACATCTTATTTTCTTTGGTTAACCTCACAGTCAGTGATTGCTAGGCCTTCCAAAAAGAGTGTAACATGCTGATTGATAGCCATAAATAGTTACTCGTCAGGTTTCCTCCGCAGTTTCGTTTTTTTTTTTTTTTTAATTAAATGGATAATCGTCTGATTTTATTACAAAATATCTCATGTAGCAACAGCCCAATAGCACTAAGGCCTTGTCTATCTCTACTGACTGGCTTGAACCAGCTTTTTGGGTATAGCTCAAGGAGGCCATAGCCTGACCATTCAAAAAGCTTGAAAAAGCATAGCCCAGCATGGACTGCTTTTTCAAGCTTTTTCGTAATATAAAGTATCAACCCTTGTCACATTAGAAGCGGATACGTTCACGTGTCTTCTCATAGGAATTGACAAAACGCTCTGTCACTCCTGGCTCGACTGTCTCCAAGGCATAGGAAATCTCATCAAATGATGCCTGATAGTCATTGTCCACCTCGAACAATTTCAAGGCATGCTCAAAGCTATTTTGCACGCCAGCTTCAAAGGAACGATAACGGTTAGAGTACTGGAGCAGCTGCTCTGTCAAGGTAGCATGCTGAACCACTTGGTAGGTTAGCTCTTCTAGATTAGCAATAGCAGCTGTTGCCACCTCAGACAGACGGGACACCGCTTCAATGTTGATACGTCCTCTACTTAGTTCGTCCATCAATGCTTCTAGCTGCGAACTAGTGGTAAAGAAGGTACTCAGAAAATCCTGTGGAATTCCCGGTAAATTGCGCTTTTCCATATAACGCTTAATCATGTGAAGCTGTGTGACGTAGATTTCTAAGTGCTGGCGAGCCTGTGACTCAATCTTTTCAATGTCTTTAACAGCAGCAAAGACGTCCATCTGACCAGACTCTACAGAAGCCAACGTCTTGATACTACGATCAAGAATCAGCTGTAGCTCTGAAAATGGCTTTTCCTGCTGATCAAAGGCTTCAGCAATCTCAAGGACATTGTCTTCGATATCTTTGAGGTCTTTGTCAAAGGCCTTGATATTTAAGCCTTCATTTTCACTCAAGATATACTTACGTGATAGACGAGCAATCTCATGCTTCAACTGCTCGTTGTTGTGCTTGGCGTGAGCCAGGTATCTTGGTAATATTTTGCTATTTTTAGCAACCACCTTGTAGGCTGCAATCTCACGCTCAAAGAGCTCATACAGTGAGTCGATACGCTCTTGAATGTGAGTATTTTCATCTCTAGCTCGGTCCAAATCAAGGGTAACCAGCTCTGATGAATTGGCACGAATAGACTCACGAATCTCTTGAAAGCGGGCTTCAATATTTTTTTCTGGGAAGTGATAATTTTCCTCCAGCAAACGACGATAGCCTGTCTCCAGATCGTCCAATTGATCCGGAAAATCATCTTCAAGCTTTGCTACAATAGCAGGGATCTGCTCTGTAATTTGCCCCAAGGCAATCGTATGCTCCTCAGCCTTATCCAAAACCTCCGCTGCTTCAACAGGGTCACCTGATGAATTAAGGGCAACAAATTGTGAAAACTCTGCTTCAATATTCTTCATTTGCTTTTCAATTTCGGCCATTGTTGATCCGAAATTATCTTCATTTTCAGCAACGGAAGCCTGCAACTTTTCGTACAAATCTAGTGCATGAGTAACACGCGCGCTGTTTTTTTCTTCCTGCTCCTTTAATATGCCAAGTGCTTCACGAATAGCGGTAATATCCTCTTCAACGAGATTCAATTGACTCTCAACGCTATTAATCTCATGCTTGGCACGAATGAAATTAAAGGTGTCATTTAAGTGCTCAGCCTCAAAGATATGCTTTTCAATATCGGTAAAGGTATTTAGGGTCAAATCAACCCACTTTTGATTCCATTCACGAAATGAGGTCTGGCTTTGACCAATCAAGTGAAGAGACTTGACTTCCTCGATTTCGTCATTAACAGGAAGGCCAAATAAAGCTTGTTTTCGTTCTTCTAGACTGGTAATTAATGTGTCATTACGCTTGCGTATAATAACACCCACTAAATAAGCAATAATCACTAGTAAGACTATGGCCACAATCAGCAAGATAATTCCGCTTGACATCTTAATCTCCTTATTATTTAGATGCGATTGATCAACTGCCGGTTCAGTAGGAACAACTAGCAAGAATCGCCTTTTATTATATTATCAAAAATACACTATAACGTTACGATTATAACATACTTTTAGGTGCTTTTCAAAATATATTTGACTAAATGTCAAGCGTACTATAGACCGCATTTTCCTCAATAAATTCACGCCTTGGCTCAACACGATCGCCCATCAGCATGTCAAAAATCCGATCAGCCTCTGCCGCATCATCTACGGTCACACGTGCCATTAGACGATTATCAGGGTCCATTGTTGTTTCCCAAAGCTGGTGATCGTCCATCTCTCCTAGGCCCTTATAGCGTTGAATAGTCGGCCTTGAGCGTCCTGTGCTATGTCTTTCAAGAGCAGCCTTTAGCTCCTCTTCTTGGTTGACTCCCGGTTGAATGTATTCCTTAATCTCGCTGCCAACCTTAACACCATAAATCGGTGGCTGAGCAATGTAAACATAGCCAGCCTCTAATACTGGTCGCATGAAGCGATAAATCAACGTTAACAAAAGCGTTCTGATATGAGCTCCATCGACATCTGCATCAGTCATGATGACCAGCTTTTGATAGCGAGCTCTAGAAACATCAAACTCCGCTCCAAAGCCTGTCCCCATAGCAGTAAAGAGGCTTCTGATTTCTTCGTTAGCAAGGATTTTATCCATCGTTGCTTTTTCAACGTTTAAAATTTTACCACGAATAGGCAGAATAGCCTGAAACTCACGATTGCGACCTGACTTCGCTGATCCACCAGCCGAATCCCCCTCCACGATAAAAAGCTCATTTTGACTAGCATCATTTGAGGAGCAGTCAGCCAGCTTCCCTGGCAAATTGGAAATCTCTAGGCCTGATTTTTTGCGGGTTACTTCACGCGCTCTCTTGGCAGCAATGCGAGCCTTAGAGGCTAGAATCCCCTTTTCAACAATCTTACGGGCAACCTGCGGATTCTCTAGTAGAAAGCGCTGAAGAGCTTCGCTAAACAAGCGATTGGTAATCTTAACAACCTCAGAATTTCCTAACTTTGTCTTTGTTTGCCCTTCAAATTGTGGATTTGGGTGCTTGACAGAAATAACAGCAGTCAAGCCCTCGCGGACGTCCTCACCTGTCAGATTATCCTCGTTTTCCTTGAGAATCTTAGCCTTCTTAGCATAGTCATTAATCACGCGCGTCAGAGCTGTTCTAAAGCCCTGCTCATGGGTACCACCCTCATGTGTGTGAATATTGTTGGCAAAGCTCATAACAGTCTCATGGTAACCTGTAGTGTACTGCATCGCCACCTCAACTGTTATCCCCTCCAGCTCACCATCAGAATAAATCGGAGTATCGAAGATGACGTCCTTTTTGTCATTTAAAAAGGCAACATAAGAGCCAATACCACCCTCGTAATGGAAATGCTCTTCTCTTTCAAGACCAGCTCGTTTATCTGTAATTGAGATTTTTAAGCCACGATTAAGAAAGGCCAGCTCTTGAATACGCTTTGCCAGGACCTGGTAGTCAAATTCTGTTGTTTCTGTAAAGATCTCTGGATCAGGTGTGAAATGCACTGTTGTTCCCGTAACATCAGTCGTTCCAATGATAGCCAAATCATCAACTACAGCACCACGCCTAAACTCCTGATAGTGGATATGCCCATTTTTATAGACACGAACATCAAGCTGTGTGGATAAGGCATTAACAACCGAGGAGCCAACACCATGAAGTCCTCCAGAAACCTTGTAGCCACCACCGCCAAATTTTCCACCGGCATGCAAAACTGTAAAAACTGTCTCTACAGCAGGCCGGCCTGTCTTAGCTTGAATATCAACTGGGATACCACGTCCATCATCAATAACGGTAATCGAATTATCTGCCTCAATAAAAACCTGAATATGACTGGCAAAGCCTGCCAAGGCTTCATCGATAGAATTATCAACAATCTCCCAAACTAGGTGATGTAAGCCTTCCTTGGCAGTTGAGCCAATATACATTCCAGGACGCATGCGAACGGCTTCTAACCCCTCTAAGACCTGAATCTGGCTAGCGTCATACTCTTGAGCCTTGTCTTCTAATTGTTTATTTTCTTCAACCATCTAATCTACTATCTCCAATAGGTTTTTTCTACCATCAACAAGCAGGGTGTCAAAGCCTGCTGCTTGTCCTGCTTCTATATCAAGTCTGCGATCACCAATCACTAAGCCCTTGCTGATCAGGTACTTTTCCTTCAAATAAAGTAAGCTCTCAGGGTTAGGCTTTCTGGCAAAGCCATTTGAGGCGGTAACAACCTCGGTAAAATAGCCCAAAAGCCCAGCCTGCTCCAGCAAATCATTGACCTGATGATCACGATGGGATATTAAAAAATTACGCGAGCCTGATGCCACAATCCTCTTTAGAATGTCCTTTGCACCTAGGCACCAAATAGGATTGGCTAATTTCTTAGCCTCATTCGCTTTGTAATATTGTAAAAATTGCGGTTCGTTGGGAGCAAATACTTGAATGGCGGTTGCTGTTGATTTCTTAAGCCTTTGATAAACGGCATCGTGGCTTGCAGACAGCTTAAAAAAATGCAGCGTCTCAATAAAAGCCTGGGTAGAAATTTCATAGTTATCCAAGAGAGTGCCGCCCAAATCCCAAATATAATCATGATAATTCATAACCTTAATTATAACATATTTTTCTTTATTTTTATAGCGATTAAGCAAATAAAAAAGGGCTGATTGGCAGCTCATTCTAACCGAACAAGGACCAAACATGCCTCTTAAACATAACGTGAGCTTCTGCTAAGCTCATGCTCGCTTTGCTTTTCATGAGCAAGGACGTGCTGATAGTTCATTGATAGGATCAGGCCGACCCCAATCAGATTTGAAATCAAGGAAGAGCCGCCCTGAGAAATAAAGGGAAGGGGAATACCGGTCAAAGGTAGCAGACCAACTGCTGCGCCAATGTTTTCAAAAATATGAAATAGTATCATCATGATAAAGCCGGTTGAAATGTAGGTATAAAAAAGGTTATTCGATGCAAAGGTCACCCTAAGCATGCGGTAAATCAGTATTAAATACAAGATCAGTAAGCTAGCTGCACCAAGAAAGCCAAAATTTTCAGCGATCACTGTAAAAATCATATCACTTTCTCTGACTGGTACTGACAGCTCAAGCTGATTAAAGCCCTTACCAAAAAAGCCACCACTCCCAATCGAAATCATACTTTGCGTCTGCTGATAGGCAATGGTATCTGAGAAATCAAACGGTGTCAGCCAAGCTGAAATACGATTCAATTGGTAGGTATCCATTCCCATTTTTAAAAGGAATTCTTTTCCCTCTGGCAACAAAAAAACAAAGAAAAAAGCTGAAACCAGTAAAAAGACTAGTACCAAAGCTGGTAAAATAAGCCACCAAGAAATTCCTGAAATTAAGATAATCCCAGCTAAGATGGCTAAAAAAACCATAGCTGTTCCTAAGTCCTTTTGCAGTGCTAGCAGGACCATGACCGGCAACGTCAAGACAAGGTATAAGCCCAAGAGCTTCCAATCATCTAAAAACCGACTTCTCTCCTGCTTTCTCTTAAACCAGACCGTTAACCAAGACATTGCCAGAATGTAGGATATTTTCATAAATTCTGATGGTTGAAACAAGGTCGTTGAGCCAATCGTAATCCAATTTTTCGCCCCTGTAGCAGCTACCAGCCGAGGGCTAAAAAAGATGAGTGGCAGAACCATTAATAGCACACCCAAAAGATAAAAGACAGGTGTTAATTTCCACAGAATCTCTGTGCTAAAAAACATTAGGGTAAAGGCAATCACAGCTCCAAGAAGGATCCAGAGAACCTGTTGAAGCATAACAGTGGCGAGGCTTTGCGGAAAATCATGACTTGCTGCCACATATACAGATACCAGACCAAATATTAGCAAACAAAAAACAGGAAAAATAATGGCATAATCAAGACGTTGATCAATTAATTTTCTCTTGGGTAACATGATGTCCTACTTTCTAAACAAGGAAGCTAGCAGTCTAAACCATTAGTCTACATAAAAAAGAAGCAAGGAGCTCTAGAGATGACCACCGCAGGTCATCACCCCTCAATCCCAGCCCTCTATCAAGGCAAGTAAAGCAAGCCATTAGTCCTCTTGCAAAGATACCAAAGCCTATATGAGTTTTCATAAGATCTCATACACTTCACTAAAAGAAGCAAGAAGCATAGCCACAGCCTTTGCCTCTAAGCCTTTTGTGGACAAGGAGACAACTAAATCCAACAGCTATCTCACAGCTCAAGAGGCAGACCGACAAGTAGCTCTAGTATTCATATTATAATGGAAAGCCCTCAAAATAGCAATGATAGATATTAAGCCTTTCACCAAGCTTTTGAACCATCAGCTATTTTAGCAGCTTCCTTGACCTCAATGGCTAGTCCTGCTGGCTGTTGGCGAGACTTTGTACACTCACATCTTAAGGAGATCAAAACACTCTAAACTTTTTTACGACCCCAAAATCATTAAATATTTAGATCTCATCTTTGAGGTTGGGACAACTCACCTTCTTGCATAGCTAGCTGTTAAAACTAGAGACACAAATAAAACAGCCGCACAAATGTGCAACTGCTTTCAAACTAAGATACCCTAGCTTTTTTGTTATTGAATATCAAATACGACTGATTTGAGACTTGTCATTGCCTCAATTGAATATTTGACCCCTTGAACACCAGCTCCTGATTTCTTAGCCCCTAGGAATGGGAAATTATCTGTACCACGTTGGGTTTTGTTGTTAATGTGTACTGTACCAACCTCAAGCTTCTCAGCAATAGCAAAGGCCTGTGGAAAATTAGTCGTAAAGATAGACGCTTGCAAACCGTATTCAGATTGATTTGAAATGCTGATTGCCTCTTCTACAGAGCTTACACGAATCACTGGCAGCACCGGACCAAATGGCTCCTCCCAAGCCAAGCGCATATCAGTTGTTACTCTATCAAACAAGATAGGACAAATTAAATTACCGTCACGCTTGATTTCAGTAAGCGCCTGTGCTCCCTTGTCTGCTGCATCATTAACCAGACCTTCAACAAAATCTGCCGCTTTGGTATCAATCAATGGTGTGATGTCAGCATTGTCCTCTGGCATACCGATAAGTAATTTCTCAACTAAGCCCTTAATCTCTGCTACCAGCTGGTCTGCAACGCTTTCCATAACAAGCACACGCTTAACTGCTGTACAGCGTTGACCTGAGTAGCCAAAGGCACCTGCAACAATGTTTTTAGCAGCTAAGGCAATATCAGCATCTTCTAAGACAATCGCTGAATCCTTACCACCAAGCTCAAGCATAATCGGACGCATGCCGGCTAATTTACCAATTCGCTCTCCAATTGGCGTTGAGCCAGTAAAGTTGATAAAGTTTACAGCCTCATGCTCAACGATGTAATCACCAATAACTGAGCCGCGTCCAGTGATGGTATTAAAGACTCCAGCAGGAAGACCTGCTTCTGCAAATACCTCTGCTAAGAGCAAGCCAGAAATAGAGCCTTGTGTCGGCGGCTTAAGAACCACGACATTTCCTGCAATAAGGGCTGGAGCAATCTTTGAGCCTGCTAGGTTAATCGGATAATTGAAGGGTGAAATCGCAAGCACAAGTCCCACTGGCTCACGACGTACGATCGCAATCTTTTTCTTACTAGCAGCCTCAAAGCTGCCACCCTCAAGGACCTCGCCTTCCATACGAAGGCCTTCTTCTGCTGCATAGTTAATAATTTCTGCTGTACGAATAACCTCACTAACAGCAGCCTTATAACCCTTTGCAACCTCTTTTGAGAGAACAGCACCAATCTTCTCAGCATCACGCACCAAAATATCAGCAGCCTTGTGCAAATAAGCAGTACGCTCAACATAAGAAAGCGCTCTCCAATCTGCAAGAGCAGCGCGAGCTGACGCATAAACCTGATCAACCTCTTCACGAGACATAGCTGGTACACTACCTAACTCCTCGCCGGTTGCTGGTGCATAGATCTTGATCTCATTTTCAGAGAGCTTCCACTCACCATTCACTAAATTTTTATATTGTTTAGCCAAACTTTTTTCTCCTTTTATAATGGTACTATTATTCTATCACTTTTTTAGCATATTTCAACAATTCGCTACAGGAAGAGTCTGAAAATTCTGATAAAACTTGAAACATCAAACTACTTTATAAAGCAAGCTTTCATATGGATCTGATTAGTCATTTTTCTAGTAAAAAAGAGCCGGACAAAACCAGCTCCTCGTTATTTCTATTTAAGCTTCTGTAATATACTCTTTGGCAAGCTCAAGAACCTCTTCAGCAGTTGAGCATTCTGTGAGTGCACGATGAGCATACTCTGCCATTTTCGCTGAATCAAGCTTTTTCATCAGGCTACGTGTGCGAAGCACAGATGTTGCTGACATTGAAAATTCATCAAGCCCCATACCAACAAGAAGCGGCACAGCCTGTTGGTCACCTGCCATTTCACCACACATACCAGCCCACTTACCTTCAGCATGAGCTGCTTTGATAACATTGTTAATCAAACGAAGGATTGATGGGTTATATGGCTGGTAAAGGTATGACACTTGCTCGTTCATGCGGTCTGCTGCCATTGTGTACTGGATAAGGTCATTTGTACCAATTGAGAAGAAGTCAACCTCCTTGGCAAATTGGTCAGCAAGCATTGCTGCTGCTGGGATCTCAATCATGATACCAACCTGAATATCGTCTGCAACCGCAACACCCTCAGACAGCAAGCTAGCCTTTTCTTCTTCAAATACGACTTTAGCAGCACGAAATTCCTTTAGAAGGGCAACCATCGGGAACATGATACGCAATTGACCATGCACAGAAGCACGCAGCAAAGCACGAATTTGTGTGCGGAACATAGCATTACCTGTTTCAGAGATTGAAATGCGTAAGGCACGAAAACCAAGGAATGGGTTCATTTCCTTTGGTAAATCAAAGTAAGGAAGCTCCTTGTCCCCACCGATATCCATTGTACGAACAACAACAGGCTTGCCGTTCATTCCTTCAAGAACAGCCTTGTAGGCTTCATATTGCTCATCTTCGGTTGGGAAATCCTGAGAATCCATATAAAGAAACTCAGTACGGTAAAGACCTACCGCCTCAGCACCATTATCGTTGACACCTTCAACGTCCTTAGGTGTACCGATGTTTGCTGCTAATTCAAAGTACTTGCCATCTGCTGTGACAGTTTGTGCGTCCTTAAGCAGAGCCCACTCAGCCTTTTGCTTCGCATAAGCCTCTCCAGCTTCCTTGAAAGCAAGAATCTGCTCCTCACTTGGGTCAATAATAACCTCACCAGTGATACCATTAACAGCAATAAGGTCACCATCTTTGACACGCTTAGTAATATCATTTGTACCAAGCACAGCCGCAATCTCAAGTGTACGGGCCATGATAGCCGAATGACTCGTACGTCCGCCAATGTTCGTTACAAATGCTTTTACAAATTGTTTGTTAAGCTGTGCAGTATCTGAAGGAGTCAAATCATGTGCAATAACAATTGCTTCTTCATCAATTGTAGCTGGATTTGGAAGCTTAACACCTAATAAATGAGCCAAGACGCGCTTAGCGACATCTCGAATATCAGCCGCACGCTCTTGCATATAAGGATTGTCTTCCATGCCTTCAAAGATTGTGATGAACATGTCAGTCACTTCTTTTAGACCTGTTTCAGCATTCGTTTGCTTCGCACGAATAGTCTCTTTAATTTGGCTGATCATCTCTGGATCAGCAAGAACCATTAAATGGGCATCAAAAACTGCTGCCGCTTCTTCGCCTAGGCTTTCTACTGCTTTTTCTCGGATAACAGAAAGCTCGTCTTGTGAAGCTTGTAGTGCAACATCAAGGCGAGCTTCTTCTGCATTTGTATCCTCGACTGTGATAGTCTCAAATGACAAATCCGGCTGAACTAGCAGATATGCTTTGGCAACAGCAACACCGTCAGAGGCTGCGATTCCTTTAAGCATTTCTGTCATAGTCTTATGCCAATCCTTCTTTAGTCATAGTTTCTTCGATTGCCGCAATAGCGTCATCTGCATCAGCGCCTTCTGCTGTGATTGTTACGTCAGCACCTTGACCAACACCAAGGCTCATAACACCCATGATTGATTTAAGATTTACTGCTTTACCTTTGTAGTCAAGTGTAATATCTGAAGCAAATTTGCTTGCTGTTTGAATAAGTAAGGTAGCTGGGCGTGCATGAATACCTGTTTCTGCAACAATGTGAAAGTCTTTTGAAGCCATAATATGGTTCTCCTTTTGAATTGTGTATTTTCGAGCTATCACATGATAACCCTTACAATAAGTGATTATAGCACAATGCTTTTTTATTTTCAAGGTTAAATGTTCTAACAAGAAAAATCATGAAACAGTTTTCTTGTATTTTCATTTGTTGTCAATATTTCTTACATGATGATTTTCATAATGTCAAATAAGCCTTCCAACCTGATTAGTATGCATTTAAGAACTACAAGCCTCTTGTAGCAATTATCAGTGATAAGAGAGGATAACACAATATTTAGAAATATTCTCACACACAACCACAATATCTTGTGCTATTCTGAAATAAATCGTTTGCTTTTTAGGAACATTTTTTATATCCTATTAGAGTCATTTGATTTTTCCTAAAATTGAGTGAAAGACTAATAGTTGGAAGGACGAGCAATGATTACAGTATACTCAAAGCACAATTGCATGCAGTGCAAAATGACTAAGAAATTTTTAGAACAGCATGGAGCTGCTTTCCAAGAGATTAATATTGATGAGCATCCAGAAAAAGTGGACTATGTTAAGAGCCTTGGCTTTACTGCTGCTCCTGTTATTGAGACAGAGCAGATAGTATTCTCAGGGTTTCAGCCAGCAAAATTAAAAGATATTATTTAACTAGACAAGGAACAATTGATATGAGTCTCAAAGATCTTGGCGATATTTCTTACTTTCGCCTCAACAATGAAATTAACCGTCCTGTTGATGGCAGCATTCCACTTCATAAAGACAAGGAAGCTTTGGAGGCTTTTTTTACCGAAAATGTTATTCCTAACACCATGTCATTTTCTTCTATCAACGAAAAGATTGCCTATCTTGTAGACAATGACTATATTGAATCAGCCTTTATCCAAAACTATTCTCCTGAATTTATCAGCCATCTAGCCAAGAGCATTCAAGCAGAGGGCTTTCGCTTTAAATCATTTATGGCGGCCTATAAATTTTATCAGCAGTATGCCCTAAAAACCAATGATGGCAATTTCTACTTAGAGAGCATAGAGGATCGGGTCATGTTCAATGCCCTTTATTTTGCTGATGGTGATGAAACATTAGCTAAGGACTTAGCCATTGAGATGATTAATCAGCGTTACCAACCTGCTACTCCTTCTTTTTTAAATGCTGGACGGAGCCGTCGTGGTGAGCTGGTTTCTTGCTTTCTCCTTCAGGTGACAGATGATATGAATGCCATTGGCCGCTCTATTAATTCTGCCTTGCAATTATCCCGTATTGGGGGTGGTGTTGGCATTAGCCTATCCAACCTTCGTGAGGCTGGCGCTCCAATCAAGGGCTATGCCGGAGCTGCTTCTGGTGTTGTGCCTGTAATGAAGCTATTTGAGGACAGCTTTTCTTATTCCAACCAGCTAGGGCAGCGTCAAGGGGCTGGTGTGGTGTATTTAAGCGTCTTTCACCCTGATATTATCGCTTTTTTGTCTACCAAAAAGAAAATGCAGATGAAAAGGTGCGGGTCAAGACATTGTCACTTGGTATTACTGTACCAGATAAGTTTTATGAGCTTGCTCGTCACAATGCTGACATGTATCTCTTTAGCCCTTATAGTGTTGAAAGAGAATACGGCCTGCCATTTAACTACATTGATATTACTAGCATGTATGACGAATTGGTTGCCAATCCTAATATCACCAAAACAAAAATCAAAGCACGTGATTTGGAGACAGAGATTTCCAAGCTCCAGCAGGAATCTGGCTATCCCTATGTTATCAACATCGACACTGCCAACAGGTCAAACCCTATTGACGGTAAAATCATCATGAGCAACCTATGCTCAGAAATTCTACAGGTTCAAACGCCTAGTCTCATTAATGATGCGCAGGAGTTTGTCAAAATGGGAACTGATATTTCCTGCAATCTGGGATCAACTAATATCTTAAACATGATGACGTCACCTGACTTTGGTCGTTCCATCAGAGCCATGACACGTGCCCTGACCTTTGTCACTGACTCCTCTAATATCGAAGCAGTCCCAACTGTTAAAAATGGTAACAGTCAAGCACATACCTTTGGCCTTGGGGCTATGGGGCTTCATTCCTATTTGGCTCAGCACCATATCGAATATGGCAGCCCAGAATCTATCGAATTTACTGATATTTACTTTATGCTGATGAATTACTGGACGCTTGTCGAATCCAATCAGATCGCTCGCGAGCGTCAGACAACCTTTGTTGGCTTTGAAAAATCAACATATGCTAGCGGTGCTTATTTTGACCAGTACATCACAGGAGAATGTGTGCCAAAATCAGAGCTGGTTAAAAGCCTTTTCAAGGATCACTTTATTCCGCAAGCAGCAGACTGGAAGGCGCTGCGTCAAGCGATTATGACAGATGGCCTTTATCACCAAAACCGTCTGGCAGTTGCTCCTAATGGATCAATTTCCTATATCAACGACTGCTCTGCTTCTATTCACCCGATTACTCAGCGGATCGAAGAACGTCAGGAAAAGAAAATCGGCAAGATTTATTACCCAGCCAACGGCCTATCTACAGACACCATTCCTTACTACACATCTGCCTATGATATGGACATGAGAAAGGTGATTGATGTCTATGCAGCTGCTACAAAGCATGTTGATCAGGGACTGTCGTTAACACTCTTTTTGCGCAGCGAATTGCCAAAGGAGCTCTACGAATGGAAAACAGAAAGCAAGCAAACCACTCGTGACCTATCTATTTTGAGACATTACGCCTTTAATAAAGGGATAAAATCAATCTATTATATCCGCACCTTTACCGATGATGGCGAGGAGGTCGGAGCCAATCAGTGTGAAAGCTGTGTCATCTAACCAAGTGAATGGCAGTGAGGTGGACCAGTCCTTAATGTCAGAGCCTAGCTGATGTGTCAGTGCACCTGTCCTAATGATAGACCAGCACTCAAGGCTCTCCTCCTAGCATACCTAACCCTATATTACAATCTACCGGAGAAACTCATGACCACATACTATGAAGCAATCAACTGGAATGAAATCGAAGATGTCATTGACAAGTCAACCTGGGAAAAGCTGACGGAGCAATTCTGGCTTGATACACGTATTCCACTATCAAATGACCTTGATGACTGGCGCAGATTATCTGCTGTTGAAAAGGATTTAGTAGGTAAGGTCTTTGGCGGGCTAACCCTTCTTGATACGATGCAGTCTGAGTCAGGAGTCGAAGCCATTCGCAAGGACGTGCGCACCCCGCATGAAGAGGCAGTTCTTAACAATATCCAATTTATGGAGTCTGTCCATGCTAAATCCTACTCATCAATCTTTTCGACCCTAAACACCAAAAAAGAAATTGAAGACATTTTTGAGTGGACCAACAACAACGTATTTCTTCAAAATAAGGCTAAGATAATCAACGACATTTATGAAAATGGCAGTGCCCTTCAAAAAAAGGTAGCCTCGACTTATCTCGAAACCTTTCTATTTTATTCTGGCTTTTTTACACCACTCTATTATCTGGGCAACAATAAGCTGGCTAATGTCGCTGAAATTATTAAGCTCATCATTCGTGATGAGTCCGTTCATGGCACTTATATCGGCTACAAGTTTCAGCTGGGCTTTAATGAGCTATCAGAGAGTGAGCAAGAAAGCCTTCGTGACTGGATGTATGACCTGCTGTATCAGCTATATGAAAATGAAGAGCAATACACCAAGACCCTCTATGATGAGGTTGGCTGGACCGAGGAAGTGATGACCTTCCTACGCTACAACGCTAACAAGGCTTTGATGAACCTTGGTCAGGACCCTCTTTTTCCAGACACTGCCAATGATGTCAACCCAATCGTTATGAATGGTATTTCAACCGGCACGTCAAACCACGATTTCTTCTCTCAAGTTGGTAATGGCTACCTTCTTGGTACTGTTGAAGCTATGACTGATGACGATTACAATTATGGGCTATAAGTCCAGCTTCTCATGAAGATTGGATTTATCTATATTTTGGAGCCTGAGTAGTCTCAGGCTCTTTTTATCTGCTATAATAAAAGATATGATTACTCGATTGATTACTTTCTTAACATGGACGGGCCAACTGGTGGTAGCTGGTGTGATTGCTGGTGTGGTGGCTTACGTGCTCACTCAAGCCATTCATTTCATACAGGCTATTAGCTTTGGATACCAATCTGGGTCTTTTAGCACCATGATTGCAACGGTAGCTCCAGAAAGGCGTTTTTTATCTCTATTGTTGGCTGGAGCTATTGCTGGTCTCGGCTGGCAGCTACTTGCTAAAAAAGCCAAGCCTATTCAGCCTATCCAACAAACACTCAGTCAGCAAAAGGATTTCAGCCCTTGGACACAATTTTGTCATGGCTGGCTGCAATTAATAACCGTCTCCATGGGAGCACCTGTCGGTCGTGAAGGTGCTTCACGTGAGGTTGCTGTGGCACTGACTGCCGCTTGCAATAAAGCTATAAACGCATCAGCAGCAGAGCAAGGATTGCTTTTAGCCTGTGCTTCAGGAGCTGCCCTTGGAGCTGTTTACCAGGCACCATTAGCTACGATTGTCTTTATCATGGAGGCTATTGTCAAAAAATGCTCAGTTAAACACATTTACGCGGCAGCTATAACTGCCTTTACTGCTGTTCAAAGTGTGCTTGTTCTAAGCGGACATCAGGACATACAGTATCTCATTCTCCCACAAGCCTGGCAACTGACAACAGTCCTTTGGGCTATCATTGCCAGTCCCATCTTAGCATTTCTGGCCTTTTGCTACCAGCAGCTGCTCCAAAACGCACCAAAGGCAAAGCCTAAGAGCCGATGGTTTATCCCTCGTGTCTTAGGGGCTTTTGGCTTTAGTGCTTGTTTAAGCCTTTATTTCCCAGAGATTTTAGGCAATGGCAAGGCCGGTCTCCTCCTGCTGCTACACCATGATGTCAGCCTATCTTATACCGCCTCGCTCTTACTAAGTAAAGCAGCTGCTGTCTATGCAGTATTTGCCTCTGGAGCTAAAGGAGGCAAAATTGCTCCTTCTATGATGCTTGGAGGAGCTAGTGGCTTGCTACTGGCAAGCCTTAGCAATCAGCTAGGTTATCTCTCTGTACCACTTCCCTTGGCCATTGTCATTGGAGCGACCCTCTTTTTGGGAATCATTAATCAGATACCTCTTACTGCTCCTCTTTTTCTCATTGAAATTACCGGACAACCTCTCATTAGCCTTGTGCCGCTTGCAATTGTAGGTTTGACAAGCTATCTCAGCCAACAGCTCTTTCAAAAAAGCCTCTTTTTCAACAAACACAAAAAGCTTTGATCGCCAGTAATGGCTTATCAAAGCTTTTTTGCTGTATAACAATTCTTGAGTAGGTAAAACCTTACGCCTTACCTATAAAAATCATGTGCTGATTTAAAGGATTTCACCAGAATATAGAGGTGAATACTAGCAGTAATGATTAGTCCGGTCAGCTCAACCCTTTGAAAAATCATAGATAAAAGCAATAATATTACGTAAATGCCTGGTAATATAAAGCCACTAAGGCCCATGACAACCTCAAAAGACATTTGATAATTAGCCTGCAATTCTGCCTCGTCCTGTTGTAAGATATTCTGCTTTAATTCCTTTAAGGTAGGAGCAAGCGTCATCTTGACCCCGCGAATCCGAGTATAAACCTTCAAAATATAAGCATGGAGAACACTAATAACCACAAGCATCAGAGCCTCGTAAATAGGAAAAGTCAAACCAAGATAGCTAGCATTATTAGCAATAGGCACCCTATATCCCAAAGAAAAAACGACTATATTCAAGACCATAGCCATAGCGCTAAATCCTAAAGCATAGGCATGCTTAAGATTAATGTAACGGTACAGCTCCTCTGTTTCATCATCGCTTAGCTTGACATATCTAGCATATTCTTTGACAACTTGATAAATATCATAAATGCTCAGCAGCATAAGCACGATAACAAGGGGTCTCATTCCCCACTTTATTCCAGTTATGGTGTCTTCTTCTGATATCGGAAAGCCATTTTCTAATATGTTAAACCTAGCTAAACCAAAACCAACAAGGCCACCTAACACTAAGCCAATCCCTGATCCAAGCAGTAATGACTTAAGTATTCTCACCAACGTACTGTCCTTTTCCGTCATAAAAGCTTTCATCTCTCGCCCTCCACTAAGCTAAATACTTGTTCAATTGGTTCATTAAATACTTTAGCAATTTTCATTGCAATAATAATAGATGGTGTGTATTCATTTCGCTCAATGAGGCTAATGGTCTGCCTGGAAACACCTGCTAATGCTGCCATCTGCGTCTGATTAATGCCATCTCTAGCTCGTAGCTCCTTGAGCCGATTTCTCAACCTATAAGCCATGCTTCACTCCTAATAAATGCTGTCTCCTGATTGAACAGAAAGCACCAGTCATTTCCGGCAACAATCCATTGACACAATGGTATAAGCTTAAAATAGCTTTGTTATTGTTATCCTACTGATTACTTTTTTCTTTCATGAGTCCAACTCCAGTGTAACAGATCATTTACTTTTTGACAATAATATTTGTCAAAAATAGAAACATTGTCATATGATAAAAGAATGCAATCACCATCTATGAGCTTTCTTGTAACAATAAAAAACCAAGCTCCATCGAACTTAGCTTAACCTGTTGTCATCACTGTTGTAACAGAAAATAAGCACCTTAAAAACACTAGATGACTAACAATAAAACAATAGCTGCTAGTTCCATTCAACTCACTGATAACAAATATCCCGCATGGAAAAATCAGTTTATTGTTTCGCACGATCATTACTATCTCACCTGTGATATAGCTACAATCTACTGTTCGTCTCAATTTGTTTATGTGAATCAATTGCTTATATTTTTGAATTAAAAATAAAGATAATTTAGATGAATATTATAATTAAAATAATTTTATTAATTTTAAGTTTTTTTAATTAAAAGTGATATACTTAACTCGTAAACAAAAAAAGGAGGGCATTGATATGTCTAAATCACGTCGCCGTAACTGGAAAAGTCTAACAATTGTTTTGTTAACTATTCTGACTATTTTCACAGCTAACTCTGTTCAATCTGCAAGAAAACTTAGAACCTTCCCAGATACAACGGAAATATCATTGGGAACAAAAGCTACCGAAATACCAGGAATTTTACCGTTTACTGGAAAATACCAAATAGCTCTGGGAGATCTTGATCATTTACAAAGAGCCACCTATGCACACATACAACTCAAAGATCAAGATGAACCAACTCTCAAAAGAAAAGCGCTTAGATTTAATCCTCCCGGCTGGCATAACTATCAAGTCATTAATTCTAGAGGGAAAAAGACTTGGTTAATGGATCGCGGACATCTAGTCGGTTATCAGTTTAGCGGCCTAAATGATGAACCCAAAAATTTAGTTACTATGACAAAATACCTTAATACAGGTTTTAGTGATAAAAATCCTTTAGGAATGCTTTATTATGAAAATAGACTAGACAATTGGTTAGCCATACACCCTAACTTTTGGCTAGATTATAAGGTAACTCCTATTTATCAGAATGATGAATTAGTTCCTCGTCAAGTAGTGTTACAGTACGTTGGAATTGATCAAAACGGAGAGCTCCTCCAAATCAAATTGGGAGGCAACAAAGAATCCGTTGATCATTATGGTATAACCTCAGTTGTTCTGGATAATGTATCACCTTTGGCAGCATTAGATTACCGCACAGGAATGCTACTTGATGAAAACCAACATACAGAAGAAGGAAACAACTTAGCAACTGAAGAACTAGATGAAGCAGCTTAGTAAAAACCAATTAAAAAGAGTCCTGAGACAAATAGTCTTTGACCCACACTTCAAGAGTTAGAAAAAAATCTAACAATTAGGGGCAGCTCAAACCTTCTCAGACTCTTTTTACTTTGTTTTTAATGTCCCGCGCGGGAATCGAACCCACAGCTAGCGCTTAGGAGGCGCTTGTTTTATCCGTTAAACTAGCAGGACTGACCAGATGACTAAGACACTGCCTAGCAAAGCTATCAGCTTAGGTTAGCCAAAAACGCCAGAATCATTCTTTTTTAGAACCCATCGCTACGTCTTTTAGCTTCACTAATCAGGTTACTTGTCTATTGTAACCTAGAAAAAGGTAGAATGCAAGACGAAATTTTAAATTACTCTCATATTCCCAACAACATCAGGGTCACAGATCAACACCTCGCCAAAAAATCTAGTCCTTCTTCCCCTTGACTGCTATGGCATGATGTCAGCTTCTATCTGGTAGCGCAAGCCTTGAGCATTTCCAAAGTCAAGTAAGCCTTTCATTAGTCAGGCTGCTGTCATTTATTTAGGCACTAAAGCATGATCACAATCAAAAAGCCCACTCTATCATAGAATGAGCCTTTGATATGTCTTGAATTGAGCGTAGGTTCACATACCTGCGAAAAAAAGCTTGTCCCAAAGACCCTGCTGCTCCAGCAGTCCTTTCATAAGACAGTGAAAAACCTCTCGTATGCTCTTTTTAGCGACGAATTTCCTTGATACGCGCTGCCTTACCTTGCAAGGCACGTAGGTAGTAAAGCTTAGCACGACGAACCTTACCATGACGCACAACCTCAATCTTTTCAACACGTGGTGTGTGAATTGGGAAGGTACGCTCTACACCGATACCACTAGAAATCTTACGAACAGTATACATCTCTGAGATACCTTGACTTTTACGTGAAATGACTACTCCCTCAAAGATCTGGATACGTTCACGAGATCCTTCGACAACCTTTGCGTGCACACGAACAGTGTCACCAGGACGGAAGCTAGGAATATCAGTACGAAGTTGACCCTCTGTCAAGCTTTGAATTAATGGATTCATTGTTTATTCTCCTTATCTTACTAATCTTAAGCGCGAGTCTTAGCGGATTAGCCGTAATTTTTGTGCGTCCATTACACACGGAGCCTATTGTAACAAAATAAGCCCCACTTGTAAAGCTATTTTCTCCAAAAAACTGACCAAGACACTAGGAAGCGATGCTAGTGGTCACCCTTTGCTTAGTGTAGATTGAATGCCTTCGGCTCACCATATAAGCAAAGGCTATCACGATAAAGTAAGCAGTTGCGTTTGTTGCACCAAAAACCTCTAATCCAACAAATATCGGGGCTAAAAAGGTATTGGTGGCACTGCCAAATACCGCAGCATAGCCAAGGGCTGCAGCCAACTGAGCCGGCAAGCCAAGCCATGGTGCTAGGACAATTCCTAAAGCCGCACCAATAGCAAAAAGTGGAGTGACCTCACCGCCCTGAAAGCCAGCCGAGAGAGTGATAATGGTAAACAAGAGCTTTAATAGCCAATCATAATTAGCAATAGGCTGATGACTAAAGGCCGCTGTAATTAAGTTAGTCCCTAGGCCACTATAGCGCCCGTAATGGCACAGCAGCAGGCTAAGCGATAGAAAACCACCAACAAGCAACACACGATAATAAGGATTTGGCAGCCTTGCTGCAATGTATGGCTTAGCCCTTGCTAACAAGGAGGCAAAAAGATTACCAGCCAAGCCAAAAATAAGGCCTAGTAGCACTAATTTCCCAAAGGTTATCGGGGTGATTTTCAAGGCCTTGGCTATCGGGACTGAAAATTTTTCTAAGCCTAGGCAATGAGAGGTCCAAGAGGCGGTAAAGGCTGCTATAAGAGAAGGTAGCAAGGCTAAATAGCTTATATTTCCTAGCAACAGGACCTCTAAGGCAAAAACAACCGCTGTCATTGGCGTTTGAAATAAGCCCGCAAAGCCTGCGGCCATTCCCATGACTAAAAACAGCTGTGACTTGTCCTTAAGATGTCTAAGACGTCCAAAAAAATGTGACACTGTCGCTCCAATTTGAACCGCTACGCCTTCACGACCAGCACTGCCTCCACATAAATGCGTCAGCCAGGTTGAGAGGATAATCAACGGAATCAACACCAGTGGTAGTCTTGTTTTTTCACCATGCCCCACATCAAAAACTAAGCCCATCCCCTGCTTAGCGATTTGGCCATATTGCTCATATAAGAACACAATCACAAGTCCAGCAAGAGCTAAGCAGGGTAACAGGTAAATGAGATGAGCATCACGAACAGCAGACAAGAGCAACAAGCCTTGTCCAAAAACAGTATCTATCACACCTACCACCACCCCAACGAGCAGGGCTGCAAAAGCCAAATAGACATTATCACCTATACTGATGTCTTGATTGTTTTTAATAGGCTTCATCATCATTTGAACCAACCGCTATTTGCTCAGCCTGATAACGCCTTGATACTGCCATAATTGTCTTAAATAGCTCAAGAATGGCAGGCTCAAAGGCCTTATGCCGAATCTGCTGTGACACGCTCCTTAGGACCTCAGCCTCTCGCTCTTGATCAAGCACTGGCACATCATGTACCTGCTTATAGGCCGCTACTTGGTCAGCCAAGACCATTCTCTTTTCCAGCAAAGCAATCAACTGACGATCAACAGCATTAATGTCTTGTCGTATGGTCTCTAATCCCATCATTCACCTAACTTCTTCTTTTCTTTATTTATCTTTTTATTATAGTGAATTTCAGCTCAGTAAGCAAGTAACCCCCAAAATGCCTCACGACAAACGCATGACGAAAATGCATGTAACTGCTTTCTAGTCACATGCATTTTTTACTATATGATCAACATTTTGACACTATCAATTGTTTGCATTCAGGCTAATAATGGCATGACTTTTCTTGAAAAAGAGCACATAGTCATGAAAAAACGATCAGAAAATATCAGTTTTTCATGCATTTGGTGGTAAAAAACGCAAGCCTCCACTGACCGTTTTACCAATCTGTATCAAAAGTCTTACTTATGCCTCTAATGCCTGTGACATTTGCTCAGCAAAGGATTCTAGGCGAGCAATATCCTCTTCCTCAGCAGCTAAATCAACCTTAACCGAGTCAGCTCCCTTAGTGGCACCAGTGGCAGCGAGCTGTTCGTCAAAATCATCAACTGATTTGCAGAAATAATCATAAAAGGTATCACCAGAGCCCACGACACCGTAGATCTTGCCTGACAAATCCAAATCCTGCAAGTCCTCATAAAAGTCGACAATCTCATCTGGTAAGTCCCCATCACCATAGGTATAGGTCGCAACGATTGCCATATCAGCAGCCTCAAGCTCTGAAGCATCAACTGTTGTACACTCGTCAACCTCAACATCATGTCCCAATTCTTGCAATTTATTAGCAACAATATCAGCAATTTCTTCAGTATTTCCTGTCATGCTGGCATAAACGATTTTGGCTAATGCCATAATTTCCTCCCAAAATAACTAAATGTCAGTATATTTTATCATACTTTGCCAAGAAAAGCATTATTTCTTGATGTAAGACTGATAAGCCTTTTCCAAACGATCCAATAAAGCTTCTTTTTCAGCCGGACTGGCAAAACTAGCCTTAATAGCATCACGATTATGCTCTAAAAAGTCTGTGACGCTTGTCTCAAAGTGCTTGACAAACAGTTCATATTCCTTTGTCAGATTGGTATCGGATACTGTTCGATTGTCTGTGTTAATGGATAATTTAGCGCCAGCCTGCCTTAGCTGCATATAAGGAAAGTCCTCAACAGTCCTAGCAGCCTTGGTTTGTAGATTACTAGTGAAGCACAGCTCTGCTGTCACATCATTGGCGATAAACTTGGCCAATAAATCCTTTTGGTTATGAATGGCCGTCACATGCCCTAAGCGTTTGATACCTAAATCAATAGCATCAACAATATAGTTTGGACAGCCACACTCACCAGCATGAAGCGTAAATGGTAACCCATAGGCCTGCGTCTCTTTGATCAAATCTGCTAAGACAGCTGGAGGAAAGTCCAGCTCGTTGCCTGCAAAATCAAAGCCTACCAAGCCTTTATTGGCCCACTCTAAGACATTTGCAAAAATCTCTCTGCTAATGTCTAGTGAGGACTGACGCATGCCACACACAATAGCCTTAGCGACAATGCCAAACTCTTTTTGTCCTTGCTCGAGTCCTTTTAAAACTGCCTCTACCACCTGAGTGGCGGTCAAGCCCTGATCCATTGACAACTCAGGAGCAAATCGAATTTCAATGTAGATGACATTTTCAAGGGCAGCCTGCTTCACAACATCATAAGCAGCCAATGTTAAAGCCTGAGGCGTTTGTAATAATGGTCTGATAACATCAAAGGTTTTTAAATAATCCATCAAGGATTCACAGGTTTCCGGTGCGGTTACCAGCTGCTTTAACTCAGAATCATCTTGAGGAACATCTACCTGCGCCAAAGCCGCCAACTGACGAATAGTGTCTAATGACAAAGAACCGTCTAAATGGCAGTGCAGCTCAGCTTTAGCAAGCTTCTTTAAATCTTTTGTTTCCAAGCTGTATCTCCTTAATTAAGTCTATTTTTAGTATGATACCAAAAAACTACCAAAAAGCAAGTGAACTTTTTCTCAAAAAGCAACAGAAGGGGCACATTTTTCTGTGCCTGTGATGATTACCAGCTTTTGAGACAAGATGTAATTATCATCACGACATCGTCCATTAAGAGTCAGGTTTTTTTCGTTCCATTATGGCTGATATATGCTATTATGTTATCATAAAGGAAATTGTACCAGTGATTTTGGAGGCTAGCTAATGTGGGTTGTTAAAGCATTTGATCAGTTAACAAAAGATGAATTGTTTGCCATCTATAAAGAGCGTGTGGCTGTTTTTGTGGTTGAGCAGCAATGTCCCTATCCTGATATTGACGATTTGGATCAAAAAGCTATCCATCTTTTCAAGCAGGTTGATTCAGAGCTTAGGGCCTACTGTCGCTTAATCCCAACTGACAATAGCATAAAGCTGGGACGAGTACTGGTAGCACAAAATGCAAGGCGAACAGGACTAGGACGTGACTTAGTTCATCAAGCCTTAGCCTATTGTCAACAGCACTTTCCAAAGCTTCCCGTCTACGCTCAAGCGCAGGCTTATCTTGAGCCTTTTTACAGCTCATTTGGGTTTAAAGCAGTCTCTGAGATTTATCTGGAAGACAATATTCCTCACATTGATATGATCAAAAACTAAAGGATACCTATGACAACGTTTCAAACTATTTTAGAACACATTAAGCACTATCAAACCATCATCATTCATCGGCACCAAAACCCCGATCCAGATGCTCTAGGGAGCCAAGCAGGACTTAAAGAGATTATCAGGCATAATTTCCCTGACAAAAAGGTCCTGATAACAGGCTTTGATGAGCCTAGTCTGGCTTGGATTAGTCTCATGGATCAGGTGTCCGACGATGATTATAAGGAAGCTTTAGTGATTGTTACAGACACTGCCAATCGCCCCCGCATTGATGATGAGCGCTACACAATGGGCGCTTGCCTCATTAAAATTGATCATCACCCTAACGATGATGTCTATGGTGATCTCTCCTACGTTGACACCAAGACCTCAAGTGCTAGTGAGATTATTGCTGAATTTGCCTTTAGCCAAGGCTTGGCTTTAACTGATGAGGCAGCTAGACTATTATATACTGGCATTGTGGGAGATACAGGACGCTTTCTCTATGCCTCAACAAGCAGTAAAACACTGGCCATTGCAAGCCAATTAAGAAATTATGCCTTTGACTTTGCTGCTATTTCGAGGCAGATGGATTCCTTTCCACTTAAAATTGCCAAGCTACAAGGCTATGTTTTTGAGCAGCTTGATATAGATGACAGTGGTGCAGCCCGCCTACTGCTTAGCCAGGAGGTCCTAAATTCCTTTGGTATTAGCTTGGCAGAAAGCTCAGCGATTGTCTCTGCTCCTGGAAAAATAGACGTGGTGCAGGCTTGGGTTATCTTTGTTGAGCTGCCAGATGGCCAGTACCGAGTACGCATGCGCAGTAAAGAAAAGGTCATCAATGGTATTGCTAAGCGTCATCAAGGAGGCGGGCACCCTCTTGCTAGCGGTGCCACGTCATCAGGCTTAGAGGAAAATGAGCAAATCTACCAAGAGCTGATTGATCTCTTAACATAAGACTTATCATCTTATTGATGAATAGTGATAGAAAAAGCTTGTCAAGCTTACTAACTTTTGTTAAACTAGAGTAGTTAATAACTATGATACGGACAGTATCATGGCAGAAAGGAACTTTTTTAAGATGAGAAAAGACATTCATCCAGATTATCGTCCAGTTGTTTTCCTTGATACAACTACAGGCTACAAATTCCTTAGCGGTTCAACTAAGACCTCTAAAGAAACCATTGAGTTTGAAGGGGAAACTTACCCTCTTGTTCGTGTAGAAATTTCATCAGACTCACACCCATTCTACACAGGTCGTCAAAAGTTTACACAAGCCGATGGACGTGTGGATCGTTTCAACAAGAAATACGGTCTCAAAGACGCAAACGCAGCAAAATAAGCTTACAGCAAAGACACTGCCAAGATTTGGCAGTGTCTTTTTTGATTATGCGGCTCTTGGTCCGTTTCGCTCCGTAAGGTGCGTGACAAATAAGCGAGCTTGGTTAGTCGTCATCATCATCTGCTAGAGCTGAAATAATGGTATTGACATGGTGAATATTGTCACAGGCAAAGGCTTTGAAATCAAACGCTTCACCGATCAAACAGGCATTAATGAAACCAATGACCATTGGCATATTCATGCCTGCGTACAGCTCAAACTGATGTCCTTCCATTAACAAACGACTGGCAACGTTACAGGGTGTTCCACCCATCAAATCTGCAAACACAAGGACGTCATCTAAACCTGCAATTAGCCTTAAAAGCTTTTCTTTAAAGTCATCGGCACCTTCGTTTGGTTGCAGCTCTGCTGTTAAAATATTGTCCTGTGGCCCCATAATCATTTCTGTACTCTGTTTTAGCTCTCGACAAAAAGCTCCATGACTAATGAGAATTAAGGTTTGCGCCATCAGCTATACTCCTAAAATATTGAAATAAGACATCACTAAGGCAAATAAAATAATCACAACAATTGCCTTAGTTGGTGACATGCCCTTACGCCCTAGCAGCCAGAAGATACCTCCGGTAAATAAGGCTGGAACTAGACGTGGAAAAATGGTATCAATTAAATCTTGAATATTGATAACTTTCTCTCCAATTTTGGGTGCTGCGGTAAACTGAAAATTAATCATTGTTGCAATTAAGGCCCCTACCATGAATACTCCCATGACTGAGGCTGCATCTACTACAGCAGTTAGCTTATCACGCATGGTGGTGACGAGCTTTGTACCTTCTTTATAAGCAATTTCAAGCTGCTTCCAACGAAACACATTGATGATCATCTGAGTACATACCCACATCAATACACCAGTAATCCCTGACCAAACCCCTTCTTTAGCAAGACCTGCGGCTATAGAGCCCATAATAGCTGGTACTAAGGAGCCAAAGACCGAATCACCAATTGGAGCAAATGGCCCCATTAAGCCTGTTTTAATCCCATTAACAGCATCTTTTGAGGCAAGTCCTTCATTTTCCTCCAACGCCAAGTCAATTCCTGTGATAATCGTATGAAAGAAATTTGATGTGTTAAAAAACTGCGTGTGCGTCTTCATCATTTCTTTTAGCTCTGGAGTTCCATCGCCATAAATCTTACGAAGCTGTGGTAAAATCATGTAAAGATAGCTAGAGCCCTGCATACGCTCGTAGTTCCAGCCCCATTGGAATGTGAACAGGCTGCGCTTATTGATTTGATTAAAATCCTGTTTGGTTAATTTATAATTAGATTTCGTCATCTTCAATTTCCCCACTTTCTGATACCCCAGGTTTTTGTTCAGCTACAGGTGCTTGTTGACCATTTTTATAATGGAGGGTTGCCAAGGAAAGCCCAATAATAGCAATACCAATCATTGGCAGCCCCTTGAATGGTGCGGCATTGAAATCCTTGGCTACTCCTGCAAGGGCGCCTCCAGCTACCTGAAGGTTGGTGTAAATGGTTGTTAGCATTGCTGTCAAGCCAAAACCTAAAGCCAGATAATGGAGATTACGTTTAACTGGTAGGTAGTGAAGCAAGATCGCAAAGCCCAAGCCTGGAAGCATTTTTCCTGCAAGAGTTAGACCATTTGCTAGCCATTCATAATGGTCAATGAACTTAACAACTGTATCAACCGCACCACCACCTAAAGAGACCGCTAAAAATACCGGCAGAGCACGTGATAGGGCCCAAGGTACAGCTCCCATAAGGTAATCACGCTCGATGCCTCGGTAGTTAAAGTTTTCAACATGGCGGTCAATACGGTGAGCAAAGAAGGTCGTTGAAAAGCGTCCTAGAATATCAGTATAAACCAGCAAGGCCGCTACCGGAACTGCAATGGTTGAAATCGCTAATTCTGGCTCTATGCCTTGAGCAACCGAGAAGGCTGTCGCAATAACCGCACCAGAGGTTGCATCGATACGCGAAGCTCCTCCAAAGGTCCCAACACCAAGCACCATCAATTGAAGGCTACCACCAATCCAAAGACCGGTTTGCACATCTCCCATGATGATACCTGAAATAAATCCTGCAAATACAGGTGAGCCTGCAGAAGAGACAATTGTTAGCTCATCTAATATTTGATAAGCTGAGTAGAGTGTTAATAATAGGATTTGCCACCATTGAATCATAAGCTTTTACCTCCTGAAACAGATTCGTTTTTGATTTGACACATCTTAATCAACCTTATCCAACAGCGGCATAAAGTCTGCTGGGGCATCATTAGGCACCATTTGGGCAATGAGATGACACCCTTTGGCTGAAATAGCCTTGAATGCCTCTATATCCTCGTCTACAACGTTAATAGAACGCGTTACTGGACGAGTCTCCGGTGTCTGTGACATATTGCCGACATTTAACTCTGAAATAGCAACCCCTTTTTGAATCAGCTCCAAAAAGCTATCCGGCTTTCTGGCTACTATCAACAAGCGTTGAGAATCATAGCGCCCTTCCAAAATATTGTTGGCTGCTTTTTCAACAGATAAGATAGATAATTTAACACCGCTAGGTGTGGCTAGCTTCAGTGCTGTTTTTTCAAGGTCATTGCTAATCACCTCATTATCGACCACCATGATACGGCTAATGTTTAGCTTTGTCGTCCATAGATTAGCTACCTGACCATGAATTAACCGGCCGTCAATACGTGCTGCAACAATTGTCATAAGTTTTCTCCTTTTATCTATTTATAAATTGGTTCCTTAGTTAAACGAATTGACTCACTAAACTGCCCTTCTGTTTCAAATATCAGCAGTCTATTTTGACCTTGTTTTAATAGTCCCTTAGGAATATAAAGCGATAATGTTGGACCGACCTTCCAAAAACGTCCTAGGTTAACACCATTTACAAGGGCAATTCCTTTTCCGAATTGACTCAAATCAAGGTAGGTATCTGCCGGCTGCTGACAATCAAAATCATAGGCGTAAAATCCTGGCACCTCATCGGTCCAACCTGCAGAAAAATCAATCCAATCCAGCTCTTGAAAATCTAGTGGAAAATGCTCCCAATCACCTACAAAATGCAAGTCAGCCATTAAGCCTCTGCCTAATCCTTTTTGTTGGCTTGGTGCTGTCAGCTTGTACCCATAGCTGACACGTCCCATATTTTCGACTAAAATATCAAGCTGTGTGGTCTCACCCTCTTGATGTATCAGTATATCCTGACCGATTTCCTCCTGATACTGGGTTTTCACGTGCTTTTCATCTAAAAAGAGCTGAATGCGGTCTCTAGCATCAATGACCCTGAGCCGCTCCTCCTTGCTATGTCTAGCGAGGTGCGTTCTATACAGTAGGTAGCCCGTTGGTTGATCTAGCTCCTCCATATTACAAGGATAAAAACTTTTCTTGATAGCGCTTACATTTTTGATTGTCTTAAAAAGACTAACCCTTGCCGACAACTTGATAGACTCTAAGGCCATCGTAGAACTGATCATTGGCTCTGCAAAGGATAATTGAGGGTAACACTCCTTGAGACGTTCTTGCAGCAGGGTATATTTCTTTGTCGGGTTCCCTGCCTCATCTAGTAATGCGTCGTAATCATAGGAGGTTATCTGTGGTAAATCCTTTTGCAGACGAGCTGACGAGCCATTCATAAAGCCAAAATTAGTGCCACCACAAAACATATAAAGGTTAATGCTGCCTAGCTCTATAGCTTCCATGATTGCATCAACAGCTTCCTTGGAGTCCCTTCGAATGATTGGCTCATTCCAGCGATTAAACCAGCCCAACCAGAATTCCATACACATCAGAGGCCATTGCTTTTGATGTGCTTGGAAAAAATCCTGCATACTGGCAAATTGCTTTGAAGCGTTTGACCCAAAGTTGCCTGTCACAAAAACATCATCGTCAATCAGACTCCCTGATGCTAGCGTGGCTGGCCAAGGCCCATCTGAGGTAAAGAGAGGGGCACTAATGCCTTTAGCAAGCATAAGCTCTTTTAATTTTCTTAAATAAGCCTTTTCTTCACCATAAGAACCATACTCATTTTCAAGCTGAAACATCAGAATATTGCCGCCATTATCTAACTGACGCTTCACCAGCTTTGGTAGTAACACATCATAATAATCTGATACATGCTTAAGAAAGACCTCATCGCTTGATCTGAGCCTACAATTTTCAGTTAATAGCCAAGCCGGTAAACCACCAAACTCCCATTCAGCACAGATATAAGGAGAGGGTCTGACAATAGCATATAGGCCACATTCCTGTGCCAAATCCAAAAATGCCTCAACATCTGCAATCCCCTCAAAGGTAAACTGTCCCTTCCTTGGCTCATGCATATTCCAAGGAATATAGGTTTCTACTGTATTAAAGCCTAAGGCCTTCAGCTGATAAAGCACCCTAGACCAGCTATCAGGAGCTATTCTAAAGTAATGAATGGCACCTGATAATATCTTAAACGGCTTGCCATCAAGGTAAAACTGCTCCTTTATGCAAAATTGCTTCATATTATCTCCTTTTATTCATTAACCATCAGCCTTTGATCAATGACTGATTGACAAGCTATCTGAGCAATAACTGGTAAGATATGACATCAGCTTACTATTTTTGCTATAATCGTACTAAACAATTATTGAGTGAGTAACTATGACCATCAAATACCCAAAGTACCGACTAATCAAAGAAGAATTGCAAAACCAAATTCTGAATGGCCACTACCATACCGGGGACAAATTTTATACCGAAGCCGAGCTGATTAAACGCTTTCATGTTAGCTCCATAACCATCATTCGAGCCCTTAAAGAACTAGAAAAAGAAGGCTTTATCAGAAGAAGGCAGGGACTTGGAACCTTCATTACCCGTACCAGAAAAGAACAGCTAGTCCAATTTTCCTATCTAGGTACCTTTAAGGATCAAAAAGAGGAGGTGACTGTCCTTAGTGTAGTTAAGGGAAATGATCCCTACTATCTAAATCTCTTGAAACTTCATAAAACGGAATTTTACTACACCATCTCCCGTACACGAACGATTAATCAGCAGCCCTATTTATACCAGCTATCTTATATTCCTCATGATTACCTGCTGTGCCCTGAGCGTGATTTAGCTGATTACCAGTCGCTTTATAAGCGCTTCTTTTTGGATTTTCACATTCAAATGCGATCACAAAGCTTCACCCAGCAAACACAGCTGACGGATCACATGCCTAAAGATGTCGCTACATTTTTAAACATGATAGACAACACTCCTTGTGTCCTTCAAACCAAGCTCACTCGGTCGACAGATAATGGCCGTATTCTAGAGTACACCGAGTCCTACAAGCATTGGCAATTTTTCAAGTACGCCTTGTCCTCCAGTGATTACCAATAATACAGAAGCAATGTCCTAGTATTGCTTTTATCATGCCTTTACTAGGCTTCATCAAGAGTAAGCTTTGTTGTCCAAGGGCTGGCTGTTTTCTCAAGCACCTGATTGAGACGATCAATATTTTCAAAACCCTCTGTGCGAAGCCATTGACGCGCTGCCTCCTCGCCCTCTGACATGTACACCGCTACTGCTCCTGACCAAGTGGCCCTACCACACAGCACACCATTGAACCTAGCTCCTGCCTCTGCCGCAAAAACCAAGGTCTCTTGAAACAGACTAGCTGATACACCCGCACTCAAATAAATATAGGGCAAGTGACTAGCTGCCTCTTGGTCACGAAAGGCCTGCATAGCCTCCTCTTTGCTGTAAACAACCTCACCCTCTGCAAAGCCCTCAACATAGGCCATATTGACAGGAACCTCTACCTTTAGGACATCAACCCCAAAGCGCTCAGTTGAAAAGACCTTCATGGCCTCATTAACCTTGTGTGCCTTTAGCTTGGCAAAAGCTACACTCTGATTGTCTGTTATCGCCTCATCATAGGTCAATAGCTCAAGGAAAAATGGTATCTCCTCTGCCTGACATTCTGAGCCGATACGCTCGATATAGGCCTGCTTTTGTTGGTTAATACGCTCATCACCATCAACATCATAGTACAGCAAGAACTTCACTGCGTCAGCTCCGGCCTCCTTGAGGCGCTTGACTGACCAGTCCACCAGACAATCTGGCAGGCGGCTAGTGGTGGTTGTGTCATAGCCGGTTTGTTCATAGGCTAATAATAAGCCAGACTTCTCATCACGCACCTTGGTGGCTGGCAGGCCATATTCAGGGTCTAGCAGGATAGAGGAGGCATAGGGGGTTAGCTCCTCTGATACCAGAGCCTTTAGGGCTTCGATTTGCCAAGGAGTTGGCTCTGTGTCTTGGTGGGCTGCCATCATGCGCTTTAAAACCCCGCGTTGATCAAAGGCCAAGGCCGAAATGATGCCCTTACGACTGACCTTTTCAAGAAGACGATACTTAGCTTTTGATAAATGGTACATCTTGTTCTCCTACTTAAAATAGTGATAAATCTTAACACCTTGGACAACCCTGTTAACCGTTCCTGTGGCCGAAGGAGTATCTGGTAAATTATTAACCTTAATAGACGACAGCAAAGCAAGCGTTTGGGCGATAAAAACAAGCGGAAAGGCCAAATAAGCATCTGGCAATAGCATTGACGAGTCTAAGCCAAAGCAATGCCCACTAAAGCCCTCACCTCCTTGCTGCTGTAATGCAACCGTATCAACAGCAATAGCATCCTCTCTTATCTCTTCTAAAACATCAAGGTCATACCTTCTCGTATAAGGATCATTGCTAACAAAACCAATAACCAATGTCTGATCATCAATAAATGACTTTGGACCATGCCTAAAGCCCATTGAGGAGTCATAGACTGTTGCAATTTTGCCAGCTGTTAATTCTAAAATCTTCAATTGAGCCTCTTGCGTAAGCCCCGCTAAGGCTCCTGATCCCAGGTAAACCAAGCGTTGAAACTCTAAGCTAACCAGCTTTTGTAAATCAGCCTCCTGCTGAATAATAGCTGCCACCATACCTACAATCTGATCTAAATAGCATTTTTTCTCCTCAAGGGAATGCGCTTGATCAAAAATCAACAAGGCCGCTAGCATCATGCAGCTAAAGCTTCCCGTCATAGCAAAGCCAGCGTCATTTGAGGCCTCAGGCAGCAAGAATAAATAGCTCCTTTTGTCCTTCTTAGCATTTTGAGCTAAGGCCCCCTCTTTGGCACAGGTTATCACCAAATGATAAGGATTTGACACCAGCTGATTAACAAGACTAACAGCAGCGACACTTTCAGGACTATTGCCACTTCTTGCAAAGGAAACAAGCACGACTGTATCCTCTTCAAAGAGATACTGGCTTGGAGCTGCAACAAGGTCTGTGGAAGCAATGCTGTAATATAAATAATTTTCCCTGTCACCAGTCATCTCCAAATAATGACAAATGGTATTGCCAATGTATTCAGAAGTTCCAGCTCCTGTAAAAATAATTTTTACCTTGTTTCTGTTAGCGCTTTCAATAATCCTGTCAAAAAAGGCTAAGAGGTCTTTTTTTGCTTCAGAAAAGACTCAAAGACCTCTGACCATAGCTCTGGCTGCTGCTTGATTTCTCTAGTGGTGATAGCTGCGCCAAGTAGCTCTAGTTCTGCTTGTGTTTTTGTAAACATTTCCTTACCTCCTATATCTTCTTGTTAGGGTGGTGCTGGATACGGTACCTAAACTGGTCTGCTCTAGCAATACTAAAGGTAAATTCGATTAGCCTATTTTTCTCATTATAGGTCTTACGCATAATATGCAGCACAGGATCCCCCTTTTTGATCCCTAATAGCTTTGCTTCATAATCTAGAGCGATACTAGCGTAAAACTCCTCATCAGCCAATCGGATAGCTTCCTGAAAATCCTCAGCAAACACATCATATAAGGGCTTTTTTTCCAATAAATCAATCGTTATCGCCTCAAATCCCCTTTCAGGTATATAAGTGCGCTCAAACATTAATGGCTTTCCATCTGCAATCCTTAGACGCTCTAGCTCAAAAACATCAGTATCAACATCTAAATCTAACATACCAGACAAGTAAGCTGTGGTCTTGATTTTTCAAATGAAAGAATGACTGTTTGAGGCTTACGACCTTGCTTTTTCATCTCTTCGGTAAAGCTATAGGCTGAGGACAGGTCTGTAGCAGGCTCCTTTATGCCTGATACATAGGTCCCCTTGCCCTGCTGTTTGTAAATAAGCCCACGCAGCTCTAGCTCCTTAAGTGCCAATCTAATGGTTATCCGACTAACACCAAATAAGTCACTTAGCTCTCGTTCTGATAACAATTTATCATTAGCTGACATGGTATTTCTAATTTTGACCTCTAATACATCAACAATTTGTAAGTAGAGTGGCTGTTCCTTTATCATACTAACACCTCTAACTTATTATAACCACTTAAATAATATTATATTACAATCTAAAAGTCAATACTTTTTTGAAAAATATTAAAATATTTAACATATTAATTCTATATAATCCCTAAAACAATGGATTTGGTATTAACAAACAAATACAACCTAAATATAGTTAGAAAAATTAAAAATAAATCTTAAGACCAGCTATCAGCATTTAGGTCCTATACAGCAACTAAGACAAGAAAAAACTAGGCCGATTGAACTGCCTAGTCTTTTGAGTGGTTAATGAGCATTGATTTCTTGGGCAACGGCACGACCTGATAGGTCCGCATCATAGTAAGTTGGCCAATGCTCTAGCTCTTTGTGAAGCTTTTCTTGGCTGTCACCACCCCAGTATAGGTGGAAATGCTCCGCCTTACCTGGTGCGATAGCATGGTCACTGAACTGAACATATTTAAATTCACCAGCGTCTGGCTCCTTAGCTTCAAACATGAAGCGCACGCCACGATTGCCCTTTGGATAGGTCAAAATCTTTTTACCGACGTACTTATAAGTAAAGGTTTTATTTTCACCATTACGAACAAAGGTCATGGTATTTTTCTTACCATTAATCTTGATATGACTGACATCTGTCTGATAGCCAGTGGTGTAATAATCCTTGTATTCAGCTGCGGTCATTTTTCCTTTAGATTTTTTAGCCTTATAGTCCCATACCTGATCTAATGTACCGTCTTGAAGGAATGGGTAAACAGACTGCCAGTTACCAGACCAATCAGACAATTTGCGGTCTTTGACCTGCTTATCCTTAAAGTAGCCATTATAAACAGTTTTAGTGGTATCCTCTTCTGGAAGAATTTCTTTTCCTTCTACATCAGTTGTTAAGCGTAGGGTTTTGAGGTTTTCACGCATAACGGTAAAGTAATCCTTGCCGGCCTTCATGTCCTTTTCAGTTAGGCCTTCAAGCGGACTAAGGACAGCTGATTTGACACCAGCCTCCTTGGCTAGGGTTTTGGCAACCTTGCTTGAAGCATTTTCTTCAAAATAAATGTAGTTAATGTCATATTTTTTGACGTATTTTGATAGCTCTGCAATGCGCTTAGCTGAAGGCTCCGTATCTGGTGTGACACCATTGATTGAGATTTGGTTCAAGCCATAATCAAGCGCCATATAACCAAAGGCTGCGTGCTGAGTCACAAAGCTCTTTTGCTTGGCAGCTGAAAAAGCGTCACTATACTCCTTATCTAATTCCTTGAGCTTTTCAATATAAGCAGCGGCATTAGATTTGAAGTGGTCAGCCTTGTCAGGATAGGCCTTAGATAGACCATCACGAATTGTTTCGACAACGGTGATGCTGCGATAAGGTGACAACCATACGTGCGGGTCAAAAGCATGGCTGTGTCCTTCCTCGTCGTGGTCATGATCATGCTTTTTATCGGCATCGTCATGGTCATGCTCGTGGCTGTGACCAGAGCCAGCTACCAATAGCATATCTCCTGTTCCCTTAATCACCGTAACCTTCTTAGAAGTCAGTGATTTCTTCATATCAGGGACCCAAGTTTCCATATTATCGTCCATATAAACAAAGGCATCGGCATCTTGGATCTTTTTGATGTCCTTTGTTGACGGCTCAAAATCATGAGGCTCTGTTCCTGCTTTCATCAGCATAGACACATTTCCCTCACCTCCGACAACGCCTTTGGTAAATTCATAAACAGGATAGAAGGTGGTAACAATTTTGACCTTACTATCTGCTAGGACCTGTTTTGCTTGACTGATCTGTCCCGCAAAAAAGACACCGAGCACACTCATCATTAAAAGATACTTCTTTTTCATGATTCCTCCTCTATATATCATATCGCAAATAGCTCTTAATATTTACTGGTTAAGTATAACACAATATCATTCTTTTGCAAGTTTTTTACTTTTTTTGCATTAGCTAAGTGCTCTTTTTTTACCTTAACTGGACTCATCGTTACCATTAATTAGTCTGACTATAAGACCGCTCTACTATCCTTTTCAAGCTAAGAGCCCATATCTATAATGATATGAGCTCGTTTGACTATTGAGATTACTTAGTCGCTTAGGCTAAAGCGGTTGGTCATGAGATTGCTAGCATCAAAGAGGATCTTATTGAGCAGAGCCTGTGTATCTGCCTGAATGTCATCACTCATGCCTTGGTTGGCCTCTTCTAGGTCAACCGGCTGACCTTTTACTAGCGCTGCTTCAACAGCATGCAGCATGGCATGACCCTTGGCCATTGTTTTTTCGAGATAGTCCTCCAAATCTGCTTCATGGTGCTTGAAGTGAGGATCAGCCAGGGCTGCAATCAAGCGATTGGTCCAATAGAAATTGTCTGTGGAAACATTTTCAACAGTGTTTGCAAAATAATCTGGAATGGTCTTGACCTGGGTGAATAGCGGAACGATTGTATTAAAGGGCATCGAACCATAGGCCATCCACTGAATGGCAGCAATTTCCTTAGGCTTGTTGGGACGGATATGTAAAATAGCAGTTTGACTCGTACGGTTAATACCAATCGGCCTAAAGGATTTTCGACTAGTCGGCGTTCCCTCTGGGCCGTAAGGATCATAAGGGGTGTCCTGATAATGATTGCTAAGCACGTACTTAACGTCTTCAATGGTCACCTTGCGATCAGGTCTTTGGCACCAAGGAAGTTCAAAGCTGCGCGGATCCTGCAGAAACTCCGGATTAAAGTATTGCTGCATAATCCAAGCGCGTGGTGTATTGTAATGGCGATCCTTATCTCTTTGGCTACCAAAGGCGTAGCGAGGGTTAAAATGCTCGTTGCTATAGGTCAAATCTAGATGATATTTGGCAATAAAGTCCTTTAAATCCTTGGAACACAGGTATTCCTCTGGATTGTTAAATTCAAAGTGATCAAGGCCAAACTGGTTGGGATTAGTGACATAAGCATCATCAGGAACGCGCCTTGCAATCCAATGATGACCACCTATTGTTTCCAGCCACCAAATCTCATGCTCATCAGAAAAGGCAACACCGTTAGCCTCATAGGTACCGTATGCTTCTAGGATAGCTCCCAAACGAAGAACACCCTCTCTTGCAGACCGAATATAAGGAAGCACCAAGGTCAGCATGTCCTCTTCTCCAATACCAGAGGAAACAAGAGGATCTGCTCCAAGAACGCGAGCATTTGAAGTAATGGTCTCAGTTGCTGACATAGCAACATTGAGGGTATTGACACCTGCTTCTCCCCAGATACCGTCCTTTCCTAGGGCATCAGGCACCGAGGTATAAGCCATCGGCTGATCCGGCAGCTCCATGCTAAAGCTAGACAAGACAGATTGATAGTGTCTAGGTTGGTCTTTTGGTCTAACAACTGTCATTTTTTTAGGGGTAAATTCCCCATTTTGTGAATCCTCTGTACGAGCAACGATTGTTGATCCATCATAGGTCGCTTTTTTACCGACAAGAATAGTTGTGCATGACATGATTTGTTCTCCTTTGTATTCATTACTAATATCATACCACAGATTGTCACATTGTCCTCTCATTTGTAAGAAAAGCCTAAAAAAATAATTCTGACAAGCAAAAAAGAGACTAAAGCCTCTTGTTGAATCACGATAAGCCTTAACTATATCGCTAATCGTTGTCAGCCAGCCATTAGAAAAGCTTATTAGTAAGAAGTCATCCCAAAATCAGATAGCCTGTTGGAATGACAGTAACAAAAGCGCCTTGAGATCACTCCATCAACAGCCTAGAGAAAGCTCAACAAGGCATGCCTTAAAAGGCGGCTTGTTCGTATCACCTTACCCCCTTTTTTATCAGCCTGAAAAAGGCTAAGCTGTCTTTATAAATCCTCTGCCAGCTTATTGATTTTTCGCAGGCGATGGTTGACCCCACTCTTAGTGATGGCAAAGTCAAGCGAATCTGCGATTTGTTGAAGAGAATAGTCTGGGTTGGCTACTCTCATCTGGGCAATCTGCTGCAGCTCAACTGGCAGGCTGTCTAAGCCAATCGTATCCATGATTTTGATAATATTATTAATGGTTCTCATGCTGGCGGTGATGGTTTTAGCAATATTAGCAGTCTCTGCATTATTGGCCCGATTGATGTCATTTCTCGCCTCACGCAAAAGCTTAACAGCCTCAAACTCCTCCTTACACGACATGGCACCAATAATAATGAGAAAATCCATGATGTCCTCAGCCTTTTGCAAATAGGTTACTGCACCATTTTTTCTCTCGATAACCTTGGCATCTAGCATGAATTTGTGCATGAGCTGGGCCAAATCCTGAGCATGGTCTAGATAGACAGAGTAGATCTCTAGCTGATACTTGCCGGATTCTGGATCCCTTACAGTCCCTGCCGCTAAAAAAGCACCCTTGAGATAGGCCCGACCAGCATCATCATCTGACATGACCTGCTGCTCAATACCTGTCTCAATGCCAAAAAAAGAATCTGCCAGCTTTAAATCTGCTAAGAGCTTATCCACCTGCTTATCCAAATAAACCGTATAGACACGATTTTTTTTCAAGTTGGTCTTTTGATGGTACCTGATTTCTGGAATGATATGATAGGTGTCTTCGATAAGCGCATAGATGTAGCGAGCAATCTTAGCGTTTTCAGTTGTGATAGACAAATTCAAGCTCTGATTAGCCAAGCCTAGGCTACCAGCCAGCTTGATGATTGCTGATAATTCTGTTTGATCAGAAGCAGATAAATGAATCAATTCTTCTTTAACAGTTGTCGTAAAACTCATAGCTTGGTTATCCTAACTAGGTTCATTAATTCTTCTACAACCAAGTGCCCGTCATGAAAGGCTCCGCCATTCTCCAAACGCAGAAAATTAGACGAGATGATACGCTTTGCGGTCTTACACAGACCTGCAAAGTCATGCTCTACTTGGACCAGATATTCGTCAAATTGGTTGGAATTCATATAGCTTTTTGGCACCTGCTCAACATTAACCAAAACAGTGTCAATTAAGTCCCTGCCCAGATGCTGATTTAAAACCGCAACATGATCCGCATCGGAAAATTGCTCTGTCTCACCGTACTGGGTCATAATGTTACAAATATAAACCACCTCTGCCTTGGTTACTCTCAGGGCTTCTTTGATCTCTGGAATTACAAGATTGGGCAAAATAGAGGTAAACAAGGAACCAGGACCAAGCACAATCATATCACTTTGGAGAATGGCCTCAACCACCTTACGACTGGCCTTTGGCAGGTCATCATTGTAGGTATTGGTCACATAGACATGGTCAATCATGCCTTGGTAGCTGGCAATAGAGCTTTCTCCTGACACCTCATGACCGTCCTTAAAGACAGCATGCAGTGTCAAGGGCTGCTCGCTTGAGGGAAAAATCTTGCCGGTGATATGGAAAAATTTCGTCAAAATCTGAATAGCGTTATAGGTGGATCCCTGCATCTCAGAAATACCTGCGATAATTAAATTGCCTAGAGGATGACCAGCTAGAGCACCATCTGCCTCATTAAAACGATACTGAAACACACGCTCATAAAACTTAGGCATGTCACTCATGGCCAACAAGACGTTGCGCAAATCACCTGGCGGGGTAAGCTGCATGGCATTGCGCAGCTTACCAGATGACCCACCATCATCAGCAACAGTGACCACCGCAGTAATGTCAACCGCCTCCTTGCGAAGGCTTTTTAGGATAACAGGAATACCTGTTCCTCCTCCTATCACCGTTATTTTAGGATTTCTCATGAGCGATTTACCGTTTCCTTACGACGATTGATGTCCCGATGACTCTCATGCAGCGGCCAGTCTGCTGTCAAGTCTTGGGCCAAGCGATGGGCAAAGGCGACGCTTCTATGCTGACCACCTGTACAGCCAATAGCAATGGTTAGCACTGATTTGCCTTCCTTTTGATAAGCAGGCAAAATAGGAACAATCAAGCCTAACAAATGATTATAAAAGGCCTCTGACTCTTGATGAGTCATCACATAATCAAAAACAGCCTGATCAAGCCCTGTCTGCTCTCTTAGCGCCACCTGATAATAAGGATTAGGCAAAAAGCGCACATCAAAGACAAGGTCCGCATCTAAGGGGAGGCCATATTTAAAGCCAAAGCTCATCACCTCAATTCTAAATGAGGCTTGGTCTGACTCGCTTGAAAACTGATCCGAAATCACCTTACGCAGCTGTCTTGGGGTTAGATCGGTGGTATTGACCACATGCTGACTCATGCTCTTAAGCGGGACTAACAGCTCTCTTTCTCGTCGAATCCCATCAAGCACCCGACCATCAGCAGCCAGAGGGTGACTTCTTCTAGTTTCCTTATAGCGTGACACTAGCTCACTATCAGTCGCATCAAGAAAGAGGATCCGTAGCTTGAGGTTGGCATTTAGCTCAATATGATCTAAGATAGAGTTAATCTCCTTGAAAAAGCGTCTGCTGCGCATATCCACTACCAGAGCAACCTTTTGGGTTTCATTGGTCCTCTCAAGCAGCTCTAAAAATTTAGGCACTAAAGCTGGTGGCATGTTATCAACAGTAAAATACCCCAAATCCTCAAATGATTGAATGGCAACTGTTTTGCCGGCGCCACTCATTCCTGTAACAATAACCAAATTGATTTGTTTATCTGACATGTAGCATCTCCTTTCACTTGGTTGCTCCTGTAACAATAGATGAAACTCTATTTGTTAAGGACTTTTCTTATCTCCATTAGGTATTATACCATATAAGCCCGGCTAAGACAGACTCTATCAGTAAGGACTTCTTGATCAAGAAACAAGGAAGCCTTTAGAATCTATCAATCCTAAAGCTAAGTAAAAGAGAGGTACCATTTGACCTCTCTTTTGTTTGGAGTTTATTGTTATAGGATATTTGTCATAGGAAAAGCTAGCTTAGCTTCAGCGTGAAAAAAGTGTCTCTTTTAGATATCTTCCTAAAGTGATACAGGCAAAAGCAGCTTCCTTTGGAAGGTCACACCTAAGCCTTGCAACTAAGGCTCAATGCTTTAGCATAACTGATTTTCAGGGAGATCAGCTACTGCTAGTCCAGCAGAGTATCTGACTTTAGACACACTTCATTCGCTAAGAAATCCTCTTATCTGCAAGATGTCAAAGAGGCTTGCTGTAACAGTTGAGGCTTGTTTACAGTCTTTAGCTAGCTTAGTTTTTCTTTCTTTTGAAGACTAGCAAGCCCGCGCTAGCGATAAAGCCAAGGGCTGCTGCAACAAATGATTGGCTAGTGTCTCCTGTTGATGGCAATGATGCCTTTGGAGCTGACTTAGGAGCCGGTGCTTTAGGGTTCTTCTTCTCCGGAGCCTTTGGTGCAGCCATATTATCTGGTGCCTTTGGCACTGATGGCTTGGTGTCTTTTTCTGGCTCCTTCTTTGGACCTTGCTCGCCACGATCGCCTTTTGGTCCTTGCTCACCGCGTTCACCTTTTGGTCCTTGCTCGCCACGATCACCCTTTGGTCCTTGTTCGCCACGATCACCTTTTGGTCCTTGCTCGCCACGATCACCCTTTGGTCCTTGCTCGCCACGATCGCCTTTTGGCCCTTGCTCACCGCGTTCACCCTTTGGTCCTTGCTCGCCACGATCGCCTTTTGGCCCTTGCTCACCGCGTTCACCCTTTGGTCCTTGCTCGCCACGATCGCCTTTTGGCCCTTGCTCACCGCGTTCACCCTTTGGTCCTTGCTCACCGCGTTCACCCTTTGGTCCTTGTTCGCCACGGTCGCCTTTTGGCCCTTGCTCACCGCGTTCACCCTTTGGTCCTTGCTCACCGCGTTCACCCTTTGGTCCTTGTTCGCCACGGTCGCCTTTTGGCCCTTGCTCGCCTTGAGGACCCTGAGGACCAACTGGGCCGGCTTCCCCTTGCTGACCTGCTGGGCCACGTCGTCCGTCTAAACCACGATCACCCTTTGGACCAGCGGGGCCCACTGGACCTTGAGGACCTGGCTCTCCGGGGTCTCCTTTATCACCCTTTGGGCCTTGAGGGCCAGCAGGACCTTGTTTGCCATTTTTAAGTTCAAACTCTATATACTCTCTTAAACTACCAAAATAACCTTGAAGTTGTTTAGATAATTTATCCACATCTCCATCGTACTTCTCATCAAGGAAACGCCTCACATCTGGATATGGATTGGGTTCCGAAGCCTGTACGTCCTGACCTGTTCCCAAGCTAACTGCTGCTAGGACAGCCACTGCTGAGCAGATACTGTAGTGACGAATGAGTTTGGTATGCTTTTTACGATTCATCATCTCTCTCCTTTAATGATAGAAATATGAGCTATTTCTAAATTATTTGTGAAGACAATTATAGCATAATGATGATTAGTGCCAAACTAATAAGCTCACCGATCCTCCTAGGTTTCGTTTTTTTTTTTTTAATTTTGATATCACTTGTCTGATTTTGTTGTTTTCAGATCCAGTGATACCTTTGCCTACAATAGCTCAAGCAAAGAGCCACAGCTCTGCCAAGTCTAACTGGGAGGCTTGAGCTCTAAGTACTGCTCAGCGCAGCAAAAAAGCGCCCAATGGCGGACGCTGATAGGGTTCATTATGGTTTTAAGCGATGAAGCATGCGTGGAAATGGAATAGCCTCACGAATGTGCTTGGTACCTGCAACAAAGGTCACCATGCGCTCTAGTCCAAGTCCAAAACCAGCATGCGGCACTGAGCCATATTTGCGAAGGTCAAGGTAAAAGTCATAATCCTCAGGATTTAGGCCTTCAGCCTTGATTTTCGCCAACAATTTGTCATAGTTATCCTCACGAACCGAGCCTCCGATAATCTCACCGTAGCCCTCTGGTGCTAGCAGGTCCGCACATAGCACGCGCTCTTCATTGCCGGGAACCGGCTTCATGTAAAAGGCCTTAAAGCTAGCTGGGTAGTTGATGACAAAGGTTGGGACCCCAAAATAATTGGAAATCCAGGTTTCATGCGGTGAGCCAAAGTCATCGCCATGCTGAATTGGCTCATAGTCGGCATCGTCATCTGTGCTGTGCTCCTGAAGCAGGCTGATCGCATCGTCGTAGGAGACACGCTTGAAGGGCTCTGCAATGTATCTTTTCAGCAGCTCTGTGTCACGCTCTAGAAGCTCCAATGCCTGTGGAGCACGATCAAGCACACCCTGAATCATCGCCTTAACATAGGCTTCCTGTAGGTCTAAGGATTCCTCATGGGATAAGAAGGGGTATTCTGCGTCCATCATCCAAAACTCTGTCAGATGGCGGCGCGTTTTTGATTTTTCGGCACGAAATACCGGACCAAAGTCAAAGACGCGACCAAGCGCCATCATACCAGCTTCAAGGTATAGCTGACCTGATTGGCTGAGAAAGGCTGGATTGCCAAAATAATCTGTCTCAAATAGCTCTGTTGTGTTCTCAGCAGCATTGCCTGATAAAATCGGGCTATCAAACTTGATAAAGCCATTTTGATCAAAAAACTCATAGGAAGCATAGATGATGGCATTACGGATTTGCATGATTGCTGCCTGCCTGCGAGAGCGCAGCCAAAGGTGACGGTGATCCATGAGAAAGTCTGTCCCATGCTCCTTTGGAGTAATTGGATAATCCTTGGAATCCCCAATAACCTCTAGGTCCGTAATGTCTAGCTCATAGCCAAATTTTGATCTAGCGTCCTCTTTGACAATGCCCTTTACTAAGACAGAGGTTTCTTGGCTGAGATGCCTAATCGTGTCAAACTTAGCTGCTCCTGCTTCCTCACCAAAGGCTTGGATCAGGTTTGGCTTAAAGGCAACTGCCTGGAAAAAGGCTGAGCCATCACGCAATTGCAAAAAGGCTATTTTCCCTTTGCCTGACTTGTTGGCGACCCAAGCACCAACTGTCACTTCTTGTCCTACATGGTCTTTAACATCGATAATGGAAACGTATTTTTTGGTCATAATGTCTCTTTTCTATTCATTCTCTTTGTTGTCATGGCTGCTGTCAGTTGTCATGAACTGATTGAGTCGTCTGATAGCTTCTTTTAGGGTTGCCAAATCAGTGGCATAGCTTAGCCTGATATTTTCTGGAGCACCAAAGCCAGCTCCGCTGACAACAGCCAGTCCTACCTCTTCTAGGATCGCATCAGTAAAGGCTGTCACATCGGTAAAGCCCTTCATCTCCATAGCTTTTTTGACATTGGGAAAGAAATAAAAGGCTCCTTGGGGCTTAATAGCCTCAAAGCCAGGAACTTGATTGAGCAGGGGATAAATGGTATTGAGGCGCTCTTCAAAGGCCTGTCTCATCTCCTCAACTGACGTTTGGTCACCGCCAAAGGCCTCAATCGCTGCATATTGGGACGCTGTTGTCACATTAGAGGTGGTTTGCCCGATAATCTTACCCATAGCAGCGATAATATCAGTGTCTCCGACCGCAAAGCCCAAACGCCAGCCTGTCATCGCATAGCTCTTGGCAACGCCATTTACAGTAATGGTCTGTCTACGAATAGCCTCTGATAAGGCTGATATTGGAGTAAATTGATTGCCATTGTAGACCAATGCACCATAGATATCATCTGCCAGGATCAGAATATCATGCTGAACAGCCCAATTGCCAATGGCTTCAAGCTCCTGTCGGCTGTAAATCATGCCAGTTGGATTGGACGGAGAATTGATCAAAACAACCTTTGTTTGATCAGTTCTGGCAGCCTCTAGCTGCTCTACTGTGACCTTAAATTGATTTTCCTCCAAGCCCTGTACAAAGACCGGTACCCCGTCTACCATTTTAATCTGATCAGCATAAGAAACCCAATAAGGAGTCGGAATCAACACCTGATCACCAGGATTTAAAACAGCCATGAAAAAGGCATACAAAACGTATTTGGCGCCTGTCCCCACTACAATCTCCTGTCTGGTAGGAATATAACCATAGGATCGTGCCATGTAATCAGCAATGGCGTCCTTGAGCTCTGGCAACCCCGAAGCAACAGTGTAAAAGCTTGCCTTACCAGTGGTGATGGCCTCAATGGCCTTTTCTTGGATATGCTGCGGTGTTATAAAATCTGGCTCTCCCAGAGTTAGGCTTAAAATATCGCGTCCCTGAGCCTTTAGTGCCTTTGCTCTAGCACCTGCTGCTAGGGTGACGCTTTCTTCCATTGCTAACACGCGCCTTGATAGCTTGGTCATAAAACCTCCTTTTTGATCACTTTTGCGGTTTTGAAATCAATCAGATAGTAGCCGTTTTGAGCAGCCACCTCCCAAATCCTCTTGTGGTTTTCAATCCCAAATGTCACTGCTTCAATAGTCCTTGCTCCGGCATGGTAGGCAATTTCCTGTGCTTCCTTAGCACTAATGCCATTGCTAGGGCGACTAAGCAAGAGCTGCTCTGATTGCTCCTCTATTGTGACGATGATGGTATTGCCTGCCTTGTTTTTTCCAAAAAGACTGAGGTAGCTCTGAGTGCCATGATAGCAATCAATATGATCAATTGAGATGACACCAGCTCTTGATTTTGCTATCTCGGCTAACCTTGATTTCTTGTCAAATTGATCATGAACAGCAAGATAAAACATGCTCATCACTCCAAGACAAAGCAGTACGACCAAGCTGGCACATTGATATAAAACTGTTTTGAGCCTTTTGTGCTTGTCCAATTTCAGCTCCTTTGCATATGATCCTTCCTATTATATCAAAAAATGTTTTATGTTGGAATAGAAACATTTACAAACGTTGTCCCCGACAATTCCCCGACTTCTGGACGAGGTCTTTTTTATTTGTCTAATTCTCTCATCACCTCTTCCACTTTTTCGTCTGTCACAACCTCCCCGTTCCTTACTTCCTCATGCGGCAACACATAATCCAAAATCTGTCCGTTTTTACGCACGATCGTGACTGTGTCGCCTGTGATATAACCGTTATCAACTGCCTGCTTAAATTCGTCGTATGTTAGCATAAAGCACCTCCTTATCTATTTATTCGTAAAAGAAGAGGGAGAACCCCCCTCTTCTTTTTTGTTAAACTAATTCCCCAAAATTGGTAATACGGAAAATAACAAAAACATATTAATCCAAAATGCGAAAATAAATAATATTCCCCAAATAAATAGATTTATTTTTTAGACACAAAGGCCATGAAGATAGCCGTCAAACCAAACACTATAAATAACTTTTGCATAACAAACAGATAAATCGAAACACCGAATAGAGTCTTATCCCAAGGAACAAAGAACATTCCTATCCATAATAACACTATACTCAAAATATAGTACTTCGAATAATCACTAACGTTTTTTTTGAAATTTAACATCCTATAGAACCTACTGTCTCAAAATATACTCTAATAGCATCGGCTACGCCAAGGACATTCGCTGGCATCCATCGTCTATAAACTTTTATGTAATTAACGAGCTGACGGTTACATTCACAATTAGCACCAATACCGGCACCCCACTTATAGCAACTATCGTGGTTTTGGCAACCTTGATCCAAAACATCTACTACTGGCAACGTAAAGTTATTCCCATTATGACCTGGTCCACAATAGTTACCATGGATAGGCCAACTAGCTTTAAAATATTTATCTGGGGTGAATGTCTTCTCAGAATAATCCTTACTTATAGCTTCAACTAACATTCCCATCTCTAGAACATCATCTGATACTTTATCTTGAGTTGCTCTATCATAATCAAAGTATACTCGTTCACCTTCTAGGATAAGATAATTTTTTAGGAGTTCACCATTTTGGAAGCTAATATCGCTTTCAGTGCCATTTTCTATTTTATCATTTATCCCTTCAGCTAATACATTTGTAGTAAAATTACCTAAAAAGAATAAAAAACAAGCAGCTAATAGAATAGTATTTATTACTTTTTTCATAAATTTTCTCCAACTATTTTAATAACAGAGAAACTATTAAGTGCTACCCCAATATGTCAACAAACCTCCTTTCTTAAAACTAAGGTAGACCTTATCTCAAGAAGAATATTACACTTAAAATATTACAAATACAAGTCTTTTTTTATTTGATTTTTTTGATAAAATTAAATATAGTGGTAATTTTAAATCAACGTATTTGAAATATTTGGTAGCTACTATTTCCTGAAAAAGAAATAAACAAACGGGCGTATGACGGGTTCTGCATTCCTCCTTCATAGGTTAATAAAAATTGAAGATGAAAGAAAGAAATTAAAAAAAATAATTCCTTAAAAAACACAAAAAACCGCCCTCAATCAAGAGAGCGGTTGGTTTTATTTAAACACATAATGACTAAAAAGAATTACAACAATTAGTAATCCCATTAAAGAGAAATAGAAAGAATGTCTCATGAGAAAATGACGCCATTTATGCTGGCACCCATTATCACATTTTGACGAATAGCAGTTACCAAAATTTTTGCCTGTAATTCTAGCTATCCAAAGCAGTAAAGAATACATAAGCGTCAATATACCAATTAACATTAAGCTTGCAATGGTAATCATTCTTGATAAGTCCAGAGTCTGAAGATCACTACCAATGTCAAATATCGCTCTCGCTACATCTATGCCACCAAACATAACAAAAACAAAAGCTGAAAACACACCTAAGATAGCAATAAAGTCTGTGTAAATTGATGATTTTATTTCATCAAACTTAAACATTTTTTGTTCTATAGCTTTTGTTTTGTCTTTGAGGTCATGGGCTCGCTCTTCCACCTCTGTAGTTGTTCGCAAAATAAAATTCTTTTGAATTAATGCTAGTTTATAATGTCTATGAATTTTATTTAAATTTTTGATAAACAAAGAATAATCAAAGTTTTCAAAATTGTTTTGTAATGCATAATTTTTTAAAATTTCAATGTTTTTAACGAGCATTTCATCATCTTGAACACTGTTTAAATCAGCATTATTATATATATGCTCAGAAATGAAATCGTATGGTGTACTAAAAGTTCGATCGCCAAGTGTTGAAATAGCTATTTTTTTTAAACTATTGCGAGCATTTACATCAGGGAAAACAGTATTATTATCAATAATGTCATTAATTACTAAAAAAACAGATTGTTCTACTTTGTTTAACTTATTAATAGTTGCATAAAGATTATTCATTTGCTAAATATTATTCCATATTTGAGACTCAATGTGCGACATGAAAAAATCTCTTATTTCATTGTTGTCATAAGTTAAACCTTTTTCACCAGACATTATGAGTTGATTATCAGATTTCCACATATCATCTTCATGTGTCAAATCTACTAATTTAAATGTGCTATATTTTTTTAATGCGAGTATTGTACTTTCAATTAATTGAATTTGAGAATCCGAAAATTCTTCTTTATTATATGTCAATACTTCAATTGGGCTTTCTTCTCCAAAGGGGCTTACCTCAAAGTTGAATTTCCAAATCTGAGCAGAAATATCATCCTTGGTAATTGTAGACGCTCCAAATCTTTTATATTCATGATAGACTTTTGGAACAACCGGTCCAAATTTCCATTTTTCTATCTTATCCTGAAACAGTGGGCTGCCATTTTCAACTAAGTTCCGAGCATTTATAAAGTATAAAAGTTTCTGAATTCTTAAATTATTTATTTCTAAATTGTGATCATTGCAATATTCAATGATGTAATTTGCTACAAACAGTGCCTCAGTCATCCAGTCCACCTCCTTTTTTTAATTATAACATATTTGTCAAGTACTATATCTTGTTAGCTAACTTTTTAGCTAACACTACATATTGATTTTGATAATAAAAACAGCCCCCGCAAAAGCGAGGGCGTTTGTCTTATCTAATTTAATTTACCCCAAAGGCTGATGCGATTGCCATCTTTATCTGTCTGTCCAATAGCTAGGTAGTTACGCTTGCCTGAGTCGCCAACATAGCTAATCCAGTAGTAGCCATTAGCGTAGCCCTCGCTATCAAAACTGACAGTATCATCTTGTTTGTAGCTACCTACTACTTCACTCGCTAGGCTTGGCCAACGTCTGATATTGATTTCTGCGACATCTACGGTAAAAGTACCTGTTTTTGGTGTCTCTACGATAGTGTCAGACGTTTGCGGTGCTGTATCTACTGTCTGCTTAGTGTGATCAACCGGTAATCTAATCCAGCCGACAACACCAGTAAAGTCACGAGTATTAAAGCGAGCGGGACCACCTACCTGAAGACTATCCCAGTTACCGTCAATATTTTGCTCAACGGTTTTAATAGTATAGCCATCACTGTCCTCAATAACAGCTCCCGTGTGTCCGTAGGGACTACCAGCTACCTCCATGACAAATAAGTCACCAGCTCTAGGATTGACTCCGGGAGCATTATATATGATCTCTAGCCCTTGCGCAGATGCACTATTTAACAGGTCAATCGCATTACCCCATAAATCAATGCCGAACCAGTTTTTGACGATAAAACATGGCAAGTCCGCACACTGCGTCCCAAAACAGCCATCTTTATCAACACCCATGCCTGAATTGGCTAGGTCGACACAGTATTGTACAATCTCATTTGCGGTTGTCATCGTTACCTCCTTATTAGTTTTTAAGGCTTCCTTATCCCATTTTTGCAAGTTGTTTTCCTCAATCAACTGGATAAGCAGCTCTGCATAATCACTTGCAGTGGCATAACCAGCTGCTTTAATGGCATGACAGGCCTTTTTATAGTCAGTCTCTCCAATTACAGCGTGATAGCGTGGATTATCCACTAAAAACTGGCCATGATCAAGGATTGACTCGTCCCAACTATCATAGGCTCTAAAGCGGTCCACGAGATCCGTCACGACACCTGGCTGATACTCCTCTTGTGTCTTGGTATCAAAAGATTTACCAGACCATGAGCTATCTGCCTTGATACCAAACAATGCGTTATGTGGGGCATACTTGCCCCAACCACTCTCTAAGATTGCCTGCGCTGCGGTTAACGATGGCAAAATCTTATGATTGTGCCACTCTGCGATAACTGCGCTTTTTATGTCGTCTAAAAAGGTCATCTGTCCTCCTCATCTAAAAACGGGTAAACAATCAGAGCAATCACAGACACAGGTAAATATAGCACTGCGATTACTATGACTAAGACTGATCGTGTGATTGCTCGCATAATGCTATTCCTTGATGTCAGACACATTCATCAAGACGCAGACAATACCTGACATAATAACTGTTGAGGCCACCACCTGCCAGTTGACGTCAGTAATCAATGCGCTTGATCCAATAACCCCTACAGCGGTTTGGGCCATTGTCTTAATTGTTTTGATTGCTACTTTTTTAAACCATTTATCCATTTTTAGTCTCCTTTTTTAAATAATGTTTTGATTTGCTCTTTATTGACAATAATGTCGTCCTCTACACGTCCTAAACGCTCCTCATGCCGATCGATAATCTTTTTGGTTATCTCTCCATCACGATCAAGATTTTTTAGCTCGTAGGCTAGCTCCTTGATCGAGTCTTTGAGTTGGGCCATGGCTAGCTCGTTAGCCTCCAGCGCTTTTTTAAAAGGATTGACGATAAATCCCCAAACACCAAAGATAGACAGAGCAGCGCCACAAAAAGTGCCTATTTGCACAAAATCTATCATCTAATCACCTCACTATTTGCCTTTAACCAAATCAGCGTACTTGATAACTGTGACTTTATCCTCTGATTCCAGATCTTTGAGGGTTTGCTTGTCGTACTCAAAGGCCTCGTTAACATACACAAAGACAAGTTTACCTTCGCCGGCCAAGTCCTCGTGAGACTCATCTACAACAGTAAAGACATCATGCTCTTGATATTGCCCTTTTTTGGCCGGCGCAATAAGCTCAAGCATGCCTTTGTAAATATCAGGCTCAATCTTGCCACCACTTGTCAAAACGTGGATAGTTTGCAAGTTAATCATCTTTTGTGTGCGCTCTGCAACTGCTCTGGCCAGACCTGCAGCTGTTTGTGCAGTTGTTGCTGTCTTAGCTGTATCTTGACTCAACTTTTCCAAGTCATCAACTTTTTGTACTGCTTCGCCCATAGCAATTTCGACATACTCTGATTTTTTAAATTCGTCGAGGACCATTTTAATAACGTCGAGGTCATTTGTAGATGACAGATCTTTTTTTATCGTTTGCGGGATAGATGCACCGTCATCACCTGTGATGATGACATGTGTACCCTCAATAACCCCTAGCGCGTTTGGTTGTGGATATTTGCCGACGATTTTCCAATTTCTAGCCATAATTATTCTCCTTTTTTACTTTCTTCGTATTGTTCTAAAATGTTGTCAATCAGTACAATTTCGGCCCCTGTAAACTCATCTTCGGCCTCGGCCAGATACTCCAAAAAGTCGATAAATCGCTTAGAGTACTCATGGCCTTTGATGACGATAGGCTCGTTGGCTAACTCGTCTAAACAGTCGTTAAGCTCAGTTACTTTTGTGACATCAGCTAATTTAGCGTTGCCTTTGTCATCAACTAACCACTTACCTTTGTCGTTTTTAGCAGCGTATTGATCGATAATATCAACCTCGTCTTTGGCATACTCTCTGAGCTTAGCCTCTACTTTGGCAAGCAGCTTAGCGCGGCCGCGATTTACTCTCATATTAGTAACCTTAATTTTGTCTAGTACGCTATAGAGCGTATTTAAGTCTTTGTTTTGTACTGTTAAATCCATGTTGTCTCCTATAATCCGTTGATGTAAGAGTTATACTCTCTGATAATTGCGCTGGTAGTGTCTGAGTTAAAGGTCCACGCTGTATTATTAGCGTGTAGCCAGCAGCGGCCAAGAGCTAAAATGGCCTGATACATCTTATTGAGATCGACCATTTTTGGCATTAGGCTAGGCCTCATCTTAAAGCCACGATCAATATTAAAGTCGTCGCTAAAGACAATGTCATCACCGTAAATCTCAGCTTGGTCAACAAGCGCTGTGTGCTCGTAACCTCGCGCATACCTAAAAAACCTAGCGCCGCAAAAACGACCGCTCGACGCACTGTTAATCCCGTCACCTGACGAGGTAATACCAATAGATGCATATAGCGCAGATCCTGTATAGTTTTTAGGCGTCGCATGGCTAAAGTGCACAAAGGCAGTGTGTGTGCCATCTTTACGTACCAAAGCGTTGTCTTTGTTATTAAAGTTAATGGTAGCGTTGCTGTTAAAGTCAATCTTAGAGTTTGACAAGTCAATCATCATCGCTCCGTTGCGAGCTCTGATAACTTTACCCTCAAGCAAACTTGTAATCGTATGCTCAATTTTAGCTCTGATAAAGTTAGCGTCTAAGCCAACAATGCTGCTAGCGTTAAGATTGATCACTCTAATCTTAGCGGCGTCAATCGTACCACCAATGATTTGATCAGCTTTGAGCTTAATAAACTCACCGAGCTTAGCCCCAAATGCCCCATTGACGGTCGTATTACCGTCCAGAGCAATACGCTCGCCAGAGATCCGCACGCCATAGCCGTTAAGATTAATCGCTGAGATAATCTCTTTAGCGCTCATCTTAGCGTCAATCCCACCAGCCTTTTGGATCGCTAGCTTAATGCTATCGCCTGACTCGTTGATGATACTCATAACCCCATCTCTAGTCACACGATGCTCAATTTGACCTTGCAGCTGTGTAAATTGTGATTGGATTTTACCTTTGGGATCGCTAACAGTTGATTGTAGACCTTTAACTGTCTGCAAAAGACTGCTGTAATTGCCCTCAGCACTTGCTAATCGACGTTGATAGCTATTTAAGTCCTGTTGCACCCGACTGACAGCGCCTGTCCGGTCCTTGATCTCTTGTGAGATTTGGCTGGCAGTTGACTGCTGCACAGACCTTAACCCGCTAATCTGCGACTCTAACTCAGTGCGCAGGCCTTGGTTAGATCTTGTAAACTCTGCCCGCAAGCCCTCAAGCTTGTTTTCGTAGGCCTCTGTGGTACCTGATGAGGTTGTGGTGATTTTAGAGTATAGCTGCCGTATCTGGTCATCGTATTTTGTGACAAGCCTTGAGCTGACAGCTTAATCTCAGCTTGTAGACCGATTTTATCATTGGCCAGTTGAGTTTTTAGGCCATCAATGCCTGCTTGGTAGCTCGCGGATAGCTGTCTATCTGCGTCTTGGTACTCGCGTCTGATACCGTTGATGGTCTCATTGATTAGTGCCAGCTTTTGGCCAGTGTCATCGGCAATCCGCTTGGCAATACCATCGGCGCTCTCAATAATTTCTGTTTTAATATGATCACGATGATACTCACGTAACATGCCGTTTGTCGTCAGCTTGATTTTTGACCACAACTGGGAATTAGCAGTATCTGTGAGCTCAAGACTAAGCTCTTTAAGATCTTTAAATAAGCCCGTTGGCTTGCCGCTGCCCTCAACAACAACGGGCGCAACGTAGTCCGTCGCTTGGCCTCCTCGCTCAATCATCAGCTGGTTAAAATGCGCTGTGCCTAGACAGTTACTAGCCAGTCTGACTTTTTGGTTATCATCTTGCGCTACAAACGTGTAGTGCATGCGGCCATCTTGTCCTATGACGAGGTTTGACTCGTCTAATGTTATTGTTGGGTCTCTGCTCAATTGTTACCTCCTAAAACTCTAGCGTGATTTTGTTTTTTGACGCTATATTTTTGATCTCTTTGATGTTAGCAACTTGCTTGATTGTCACAAGGTAATAATAGCTGCTGCCCTCAAAGCTGATTTGTGCAGTGCTTGACAGTTTAACGCCATTGATCGCTATCGATTTAATGCGCTTGCTTTTAACATCTGCGACGTCTGGCGCTATTAAGTACAAATACAGCATTTTTTGTGATTGTCTGATATCAAGACTCCCCACAACCGAGACAGTTTTGGTCCCGCTGCTATGTTTGTCAGACCAAATCAGGCGATCACCCAAATACACTGCTATTACACGAGTGCTGCCTATATAAACCTTATTAGCCTTAGCAAAGTTTAAAACGTGCTTTGGCTTAGCTTTGGGCTTGCTAGCAGCTGCAGATACAGGAGTAACAACTGTATTTTTGCTATACGCCTTTTTGACTGTCGACTTGAGGTGCACCATGTCGTAAGAGCCATAATGGGTAATAGTTAACACATCTAACGTCTCACGCTGGATTTTTAGGCGCTTTGTGTCATCGGGCAGAGGGCGGCCAGCGACAAGCAACATGTTGTCACCAACATCAGCCTTAGTATAAAGCTTATATGCCATGTCAACCCTCCGTCACGAGGATCAACTCGTTGTCGTTGTAATCATACAGATCATCGTACTCAGACTGGGTGACAACTTTATAGCTTAGACCTGATCCTGAGCCTTTAGCTTTGTATTCCGACCGTAGCAGATAAGCTGCTAGCTCACCACGTCTAACAACGTCGTCGGGCAAAACCGCATCTTTTCCTAGTGGGCCTTGCAGTCCTCGGGGACCTGTTGCACCTCTTGGACCGTCCATACCATTTATCCCTGGCTCTCCTTTAGGACCTTGGGGCCCCGTTGCGCCTCTAGGACCAATGTCCCCTTTAGGACCTGGATCACCTTTGTCGCCTTTTAGTTGTTGCTTTTGCTCTGGCGTCAATTGCTCAAAAGTCATTTTACCGTCAGCACCTTTAGGACCAGTATCTCCTTTAGATCCTTTTAAGCTGCTATCAGATTTAAAGGACTGTCCGTTATCTAACAAAACAGTTAAATAGCCCTCACTATCTACTGATGCACTTTGGACACTGACACCTTGTTTACCTTGTGGACCCGTTTGTCCTATGGGACCGCGGTCGCCACTTAGTCCTTGTGGACCTTGTGGTCCAGGTGGCCCACCTTGATAGATCAAATCTGCATATCTATTTTTACCGTCGCCAAATTTACTATGGCCTGTGTCAGACTCATAGACGAGCTGGCCTTGTGGCAAAATGATGTCACTAGACTCCCACTCGTTTTTTGTCATGCTTTTATGCACAACTATAGCTGATATAGTCTCTGACATTAACTACCTCCATTTCCATCAAAAATAACATCTGGATTTGGGGACCAATCCAAAATCAAACTAGCATTATTGCTATCAACTACGTCTCTATAAGACATCTCCAGAGCCAAATTTTGGACCTCTGCCGCATTTAACTCAATCTGCTTAGATTTATACCAGTCACCTGTCAAAACAGCCCTGTAGCTCAAAGGATAGACGCTGATGACCTCCTTATCTTTACTTAGATTAAAGGTCTGCGCCTCCATCTTAGCTTTAGTCGGTATCAACACTAATTTAACACCCTTATTATTAGCTTGCGTCAACGTGATAGCCACTTTTTTGAGCAGCTCGCAAGTTTGGCTAAAGCTGATGGTGTAAGTCTCACCGCGTCTAAAGCCACCATCGTTGGCTTCTACCTCGATAAAATCCTCATCAATTTTTTTGACACGATTAGGGTCGCCAACCAATAAGTTTTTGTTGTAGCGGGTCTTGCCATCTGTCCCGATAATCTCAGCGTTTAATCGTGCGGTCTCGCTCGTCTCACTGACTTTGTTTTCGAGGTCGTCAAACGACTGTTTAATTGACGGTATATCATCAACTTTGATAGCCTCTGTTATCTTTTTGATGGCTTCCTCGGGCAGCGACAGATTTTTGAGGGTTTCTCTAAACTCTTCGAGCTCTTTTTGGTTGCGTTCGTCGAGTTCTCGCTGGTGCTGCTTTAGCTTTTCAATCTCGGCCATAGCCTCATCAAAAGCTCGCTGATTAGGATTTAAATCCTCAGTATCAATGATTTTTACCCATTGATTCCCGTCCCAAACCCAGGTACGCTGATATTTACCGTTTTTCTCAAACCAAAAATCGCCTATCTTGTGCTCAACGTTGTCATCTGGTTTTTCGTACCATATCTTGGTACCGTTTAGATCGTTGAGGTATTTGGGTAAATTAAGCTCAAATTGCTGTTGATTATTAGTAATAACCTTTTGGTTGTTTTCCAGCGTCTCAATCCGCTGCGTAACACCACCTGTCAGACTCTTAGAGATAGATTGGCCAATCGTGCCAAGCTTTATTGTGTGATTGCTATCTGTATAGACGTCATAGACAATCTCAACGACTTTTTCGGTCTCGGTTGTGATACCAAACTTTGGATAGTAAAGCGGTACAATATCGCAAAGCTCGACCTCCTCCATAACTCTAAAATCTTGATAGTCAAGCGTCTGTGACAGGTCGATATAATCAACCTCTATACTGATTTTAGGTGCGCCAACATTGTTATCTTTAAGATATTTCTGAGCCAGCTTTCTGATTTCTTCGACTGTCGGCTCTTTTTTGTCATCATTAAAATGACTAGATAAATCAACCATCTGTATTCTGCGTTGGGCATATAAGTCAAGATACTGACCATCTAGGATAAATTCAGGCAGCGTCACCAGTTGTTCTTCGGGCTGCTCCTGCTCACCGATGTGCGGCTTACCAGAGGCTTCCTCTTGCGGCTTTGGTTGTGGCGTATATCTTACGTAAGGATAGATTGAGGTATAATTGCCATCAAGCAAACGCTCCTCTTCCACGCTGACGATATTGCGGCCATACTCCAAAACCGTAGGGGCCTTACGCCCCATTTGTTTATGTAAGATGATTGTGCGATTGTCAAACTCGTACTCACCACCGTAAACATCTAAGATAGAGCCAGCAACACCCCCGAGAGCGCCTCTTGCATTGCCTATCTTGTCAACTTCCCAGTTAAAGCTGCCTAGTGTTAAAATGTCGCTTTTAACATCAAAGGTATCATCACCGACAAGATTATCCCGCCAAACCTCCAGTGCCGACTCTGCGTCAATGCTAGACCCGCTCACAAATGGTTTTAAAGCGATGTCCTGTGTGCGCATTGAGATATGCCTTGCAAAAATCTCGATGTGGTCTTTACTGTTTCGCAACACCCGATTGATCTCAAAAGTTTGCCATTTTGTCCTTCGGCCGGCATCAGACTTAATCTTAAGCTCCTCCTTAAAGACCGAGGCAAAAACACCATCAAGTGGATATTTGATATATAGCGAGTAATTACCGTTGCGCTCACGAGTAACTCTTACCTCATAAGCGTCTGCGATCTCACCAAGGCCAAAAGTCCTAAATTTGGTTTCTTTGGCCTCGTATAAAACTGGTATCATACTTTAACCCCCCAGTTTGGCACTGCGGTGATAGTAAAGTTACCAGTCCATGAGATTTTGTTTTGACCAATATCAAATAGTGGCATGCGGTGGCGTTCTGTCCGCACAATGTTATCCCAAGCAGACAGGATATCTTTATAGACAAGGTGCCTCTCCATATCTATGATGAGCTCTCCTTGGACGTTTTCGAGGCCCGTCTCAAAACCATTAATGGTTAAAACACCGTTGCCTGTCCCTTTGATTTTTAAGATAGGTTTAGACTGCACATTACCAAGGTTTTGTAGAGTGCCACCATTAACGAGAGACACCTCTTGCTTACCAGTTTTTAGGTATTTGATAGGGTGGATTAAGAAATTAACCTTTAATCTACCAAATTGCTTAAGTATCTCGTCTATTTCAAAAAGATTGACAACACTAGCCCGATAGATATAGTCCTTGTCCCAAGACAAAGCTAAGTCGTGCCAACCCTTGACATGTAACCATTCACTTATTTTTTGCTGATTGACAGCCACGTCACCAACCAAAGAAAAAGGAAAGTCTTGCTCAATAGCTTTCAAACGACCATTGTCTTTTAAGAGTACACCGTCGCGTCCATCGACTTCTATTAAATCAACATCGTTACTCGTTGACTTAATAGATCGTTCACGCTCTAGCAAAAGACCAAAGCTATCACTTTTCTTACCATTAAATTCAATGTATCGCATTAAGCCAACCTCCCTTTCTCTCCATTTGTATAGTATGCAAGTTCTCTTAGGAGACGTCTCATGTTTTCTTGATTAAACATATCATCAGAGTTACTCCTGTTTGTAGCGTTAAGTGTGTAGTTGTTTGTGACATTTCTGTTATCTCTATCTTTAAGTAGTTTAATCAACTCCGCAAGTTGAGGATCGGTATTGACAATCACTTGTCCTTTATCTTGCACAGATTTAAGACGAGTTGTTAAGCTAGCGATTTTGGTATCATTAAAACCTATTCCGTTTGCATAATGCGAGAATAATTGTTTTGTACGACTTGCTCTAAGAACTTTTGACCCCCTTGGCAAAGGAAGAATGACATTTCTTCCTTCCGGGATAAAGGATTCTCCCGTCGGTAAAGTGATCAATTCCCTATACAAAGGACCTTTTTGGTCATTAACCATCGCTAAACCGCCAGGGTGGTAATCAGTTCCCGTCTTATGGCCGGTTATTTTACGAACAATTGTAGTTATTGTCGATGTCACTGTACGAGGTATACTATTTAGCCACCCAATAACTCCACTAGCAACACTACTAGCATTATCCTGTGCTCTAATAATAGCTGGACCTTTTTGCTTAGGCCTGTTAACGGCTCTATCGGCAGAAGCGACATCTGGAGCAGTCTTGTCCGAGGCTTTAACATCAGCTGGCACTCGCTGCTTAACATTATCGATTGCTTGTTGAGCTGATAACGTTGGGTCTTGAGTTAGATTTTTAGCTAACAGTTCTTTTTGCTGAGGGGTCAGCGCTTGCCATTGCTCAAGTAAAGTTTTACTATTTAGGATCTCACTGACAGCCTTATTCCCATCTATCAACAATTGTTTTTCCTGCGGCGTAAGATTGTCCCACCCTTGCAATGAACTAATGGCTTCGCCTATCGATGCTCTGAATGAGCTTGTCATGTCTTGCATGCTTATTTTGGTCTTAGAGCTAGCCTCTTCACTCCTTTTAGATAACTTTTCGAAAGATAATCCTAATTTTTCAAATTCCTTGTCTAAGCTATCAATCATAGCCTGCTTAACTCGTGGATCTAAAGCTGGGTCTTCCAGAAGTTTTTTACGAATTTTTAAGTATCTTTCTCCTAAACTCTCCATTTTTGCTGTATGACTATCTTCCAAGGTCTCCAGCTGTCTGTGAATCTCCTCTCTGGCTCTCACAGCAGTTTCAGAGTCTCCTTTGATATTGTCATACATTTCTTTGAGATTACTTCGTCTCTTTTTATAAGTCTTGTTTTCGCTCTCTATCATCTTTTGAGCAACTTCTTGAGCTTTTTTAAGTTGCTCATAATTAAGCGTTTCAATCTCTCCATTCATCGCCTTCAAAATGGCGATCTTTTCTTTTTTAGAGTAGTTCATCAAAGATAACTCAGTCTGGATCATGTCATTCAAATTTTTAGTGACAACAGTCTTTTCTTCTTCAGTCAAACTTCTTCTTTCTTCTTTGGCTCTTCGGTAAATGTCTACAACTTTGTCAGACATACCTCTAACTGTTGCCACAGTTTGGTCAGCTTGACGCCTAATCTCCTCGATTGTCTCTTGACTAAGACCTAACTTTTCGGCTAGTTTTAGATCCTTCTTAAGTTTTTTGTTTTGTAAAGCCTCTATTTCGTCTGCCAGTGCTTTAAAAGATGTCTTGATTTTATCGAGATTATTAGCACTCCTGACTCCAAATGTTGTCATTGCGAGGTTAGCTTCGTCAACTTTGTTTTTAAATCTTTGCAATTCATTGGCTTGCACTTGACTCACTTTAATTCCCCACTCTTCTGTGCGTTTTTGGGCTTTATACATGCTATCAGCAATTAAACCTATACCCACAATGGCTGCACCACCTAACAGCACACCCCAAGTTACAGGATTACTTAATAAGGCAACCGCGCCAGCCATTCCGCCCATAGAAGCTGTGGCAGCTTCGGCTCCTGCACTAGCTGCTACTGCTCCAGTTCTGAATGTCCTCAACCAGCCTGATAAAGTGCCTAACCCTCGACTCATTTTGCCCATAGCTTGAATGGTTCCTCCGATAATGCCAACGCCTTTACCAAAGATAGATAAAGCTGGACCAGCTGCGGCTGCAATAAGCCCCCACTTAACAATTTGTTGTTGTTGCTCTTTGTCAAGCGAGTTAAATTGCTTAGCTAAATCTGCTGCCATTTGAATAATTGGTTTTCCTGCTTCGAGCCCATTTCTTAGAGCGTCAACCAAAGGGCCACCAAATTCAATAGCTACATCATTAACTTCATTCTTAAGCATTTTTAGCTTAGACTCTGTTGTCTCATAGCGTTTATTAGCTTCGTCAGTTAAAGCAGTGTTTTCTTGCCAAGCTTTGTTTGAGGTATCTAGAGCCTTGCCTAAAGTCTCAGATGCTAATCCTAAAGATTTCAACATGTTAGACTGGCGGATACCGCTTAATCCGAGGTCGTCAAGCACTTTTGTAGCACTTTCACCTTTTTTATCAAGCTGGCCAAGCCCCTTAATAAACTCTTGCAATGCAACAATTGGCTTCTCTTTCCATGCTCTCGCGAAATCAGCAGATGACATATTGGCAATTTGAGCAAATTTATTTAAATTATCTCCTCCAGATGCAACTGCACGTTCAATAGCTGACAATGATTGAGTCATTGCTGTACCACCAGCTTCTGCCTCTATACCAACGCTTGACATTGCTGTTGCTAAAGCTAACATCTCTTGATTGGTTAATCCCGCAAGCTTACCAGACGCAGCAATGCGATTAGTCATCGCTACGATGTCTCTTTCAGTTGTTGCGAAGTTATTACCCAACGCGACAACAGCACTACCAAAGCGAGAATACTCCGATGAAGCCAGACCTGTAATGTTTGCAATTTTAGCAATAGACGTCGCCGCTTCTTCTGCCGATAAATTGGTGGACTCTCCTAAATAAATCATTGTACGAGAGAAACTAAGAATATCTCCTGTCTTAACTCCTAATTGACCTGCCGCCTCCGCGACATGAGCGATTTCAACAGCACTGGCTGGCAACTCTTTGGCCATTTGTCTAATACCCTGTGATAGCTTCGCATAAGATACTGTCGCCGTCTCATCAACTGTCTTTTTAACACCAGCAAATGCAGTTTCATAGTCAACAGCTGCTTTAATAGCATAACCAGCGCCCGCTACAATCGGAGCGGTGACTCCTCTTGTAAATGCAGCATCAACTCCAGCTACCGAATCGCCGAATGACTTCATCTTCCCGCCGATTCTTTCAGCAGCTTTACCAAATCTTGTAAAAACGCTAGTTTCAGTGGCTAACGATCGTAATCTGTTTTGCAATTCTGTGACTTTCGCAGCAGTCTCCAACATGGCTGATTTAGCGCCAATCAATTTTTGCTTTTGCTCAGCAGTAGCGTTATTAACATCACCTATCTCTTTTTTAGGTCGCTATATTTTTGCGACTGAGTTTTTAGTAATTCTTGGTAACCTTTTAATGCACTACCTGTTTCAGCATAGACCGCTTTAAGACCTTTGATCCGCCCGCCATGCCCTTGAAAGCTCTTTTCAACTGCTTTTAACGAGTTATCTAAGCCTTTCATGTAGGTTTTTAGGTTTCTTGTGTTTGACATAAATGGTGATATGTCTAGTGTAGCCGTTGCTACTAAATCACCTATATTCCCCATTTATCCTCCTTTCTAGCCGAAAAGGAATGGGAATGCCTTATCCAAGGTCGTTTCAATCACTTCTTCTTTTTCGACAGTTTCAATTTCTAGCGCTTGTACCATCAATTCAATATCAGATAAGCGCATTTTTTAATATCTAAAATGGTATAACCGTTTTTCAAAAGGCTCTGTATCCACAAGAGTAAGTTTTCTTTAGCCTCTTGTGGGGTTATTGTCCCTTTTTTTCGCTTTCGTCTTCCTCTTGCTCTCCACCGAGTGCTGCAATGTACAGGTCATTAAGTGTATTTAAAACACTCATGTCAGATTGCTTTAAATCATCGACTGTAAATTGACCTGCGTACATATCAACAAACATTTGCAAGTAAGATTCGTTAAGTTTTCTATGCGCTTTAGAATCTAAGCGTCTTTTCTCATCGCTAAACACAGCGCTTTGTCTAACTTGATGCTCAACAGCCAACAAATTATCCTCAACGTTAATAAAGTCCTTTGAAAAAACTTTATCTACACCACCTTTTTTTAAGGTAATTTCGTACATATCTACTCCTTATCAAAAATAAAAGGTTGGATTTTAAATCCAACCTGATTGTTACATTTCGAAGTTTTCGCCTTTTTTAATATCTGTCGCACCAGCAAACACAAATTCTTTAAACTTCTCTAATTTAAAACCACTAGCACTTTCGCGACCGATAACAATAACATCTCCTTCTTTTCCACGAGACACAAAGTTGCCTGTTACAGTATCAGATTTAGGGTCTGGCGCTCCCTCTTTAGTCTGCATTTCCATACCCGGAATGTTAAACTTACCTTTTAGCAATCCAATCCAGATGGCTTTCCCGTTTTCATCGCTTGTTCGGAACATACAAGCAACATCGTTAGGGGTCAGCTCCTTATTGTATTTTTCGATTCCGTCTTCTTCCTTAATTCCGAAGAAGTCTTTTCGTGCGTCAGATGTTAAGTCTAACACCTCGATTTCAAGTTTTGTTTCTGTAATACCTCCAGATAAAACTACGTATGGACCATCATCAGCAGCTACCGTCACTAATTCGTTTGTAATATCAAGCTTTGCTGATTTCATGCCAGGTAGTGATTTGATACCTCCCGTTTTTGTTTTTAATTGATCATCATCTCCGAGTACTGCGTATTGGAAGTCACGTAGTCCAAATTTTACTTTTCCCATTTTTTCCTCTTTCTTTTAATAAAAATCAAAATAGCGGTATTTCCTTACATTTATCAGTAAGTCAATATCGCTATCTTTATATCTTGGTTTTTCGTTTGCGGTGTATCTTTCAAAACCGCCTTTTTTTAAAATATCATCTATACATTTGCTAATTTGGTCAGCTTCAGAAGCTGTTTTGCACCAAAAATTGATGGTGATCCGTTGCTCGTTACACAGTATCTCATCATCTGCATAATCAGCAGGACCGTCTAATGTTGTGTTGATTCGCATAAAAGGCGCTAAATCTACCTTACGCAAGTCAACTGGGTTATCTGGAATATCATAAGTAAATATGCCTTGCTTAAACCCATTTTTAAAAGGACCGCCTCTGAGCCTATCCAACAACTCATTTAGCGTCTTATCGTTACTTAATAATTTATAAGCTGCTGTTTCAGCAATCAAAGTCCTAGTCCCTCCTTAACTTTTGCTGCGTAGATTTGTTTAGCTTTTGGTGTCATCTGATTGATGGTTTTTTCCTTAAAGTCTTGTCCGCGTTGGTAAATGGTCCCATCGTTAGGATAGTGCGCACGCCAACCAGTCGCTTTGCCATAGCCAATTTCCTTGGATACAATTCCAACATTAGCTCCTTTAAAACCACTGATAACGGTATCTTCCTGTAGCCGCTCATCTGTTTCAATCTCATAAACAGGGGTATTTGCTTTAAGTGCTTTTTCAAATTCTTTGGCAACTTCAGTTACTGCTGCTTTTGCGGTTTTTGGTGCTTTTACTTCAAGCTTTGTCAGATTAGCCAATATTTCATCTAAACCTTTTGTCATGACATGCTTACTCCACTTATCATGATAATATCTTTGCCAGATTCGTCAGATTCGATTTTATCTATCTTATAAATGCGCTTGCCAAACTCAACAAACATCGTGTTATCTATAGATAATTCAGGGTTATACCTAATTAAAAAAACCTTAGTATCCTTATTTGTTGGCAAATTGCTAGCGTTTTGATACTTTGATTGATAATTAAAATCTCTCAACTGCGTTTTTAGCACTTCTGCCCAACAAGTATACAAGTCCTTTCTGACAGCAGATACTACTTCACCATCTTCATTTTGCCCGCCTGATTGGCTAAAAATCGTTATCCTGACGTTCATCTTGCGTGTAATCACGAATCATCACCTCTCAATCGCAATTGATGGATAATGTTTAAAACACCATTTGCCAACGGATAGCGAAAACTATCCGCAGACAAACCGCGATGGTCATACTCTTCCTTGACTTGCTTTTTGACAGCTAAATTAAATTTAGCGTGACCTTTGAACTTTTCAGGAGTAGAACCGTCTTCTATTGCAAAACAGATTTGTTCTTGAGCAGATTCAATCATTTCTTTGATGATGTCGTCATCAAAATCAAAGTCAATTTTACAATAGAGTTTTACACTGTCTAATAACTCTTTTGATACAGCCATAGCTATACCTCTTCAACGCCTGCAAGTTTTAATAAATCAGATTTTAATGTTTTCCCATTAAAGTCAATTCCCTTGCTTGTTAAATAGCGCTTAATCTCCTCGACAGTGCTTTTGCTAGTTGGTTTCGCCACTTCTTCAGTGGCCTTATGAGGGCAATTGTTCTGGTTTGAATGTCACATAGTATCCAGCTTTGTCATCTACCTTAGCGACACCAAAGCGAAGGACAGCTTGCAAGTATTGACCGTAAATTTCGTTATCTGCCCAACGAAGCCCTAAATCTTTACGATCAGCAAATAACACGCCGCGCTTAAAATCTCCGACAAAAGCTGAGTCTTTACCAATTACGTCATCAGATAGGACAAATACCGGTTTTCCAAGAAACACTTTGCCAGACGCAGAAGTGATTGAATCTTGAAGTAGGTAACGGCCATTTTCGTCTTTTAAAGTATCCATGGACTGGTAAAAGCTTTGAGATACAATAAATGACACATTGTAAGCTGGATCTAAATCTACATTTAGGATTTTTTTGATGTCATCTAATGTTTTGACACCAGCTTTAGCCTCAAATGTTTTTAGGACTTTAGCAATTGCATCATTAGTTGTATTAACTTTCATTTGACCGATTGTTTCAGCAACAATACCAACCAAATCTACATCTGCATCATCAATTGACTCTTGGGATAACGGGATAGCTCCACGATAAGTTTTAACTTCCCACTCCACGTTTTTAAATTGTGGTTTGCCTAGTTTTGGATTTTTTTCCAATTCTTCAACGCTTACCATTTTTCTGTAGCACGTTGCAATACCGGCCATTTACCAGATGCTTTCTTAGCTGGGTGGATGCTAGTAAATTGTTTCAAATCAACAACTGTCTTAACTTCACGAGCTGGTGTGTATAGAATTTCTTCGCTAGAAACAGGTTTCACGTCTGTCTTTTTAATTCCATCTGTGTCAGGAGCGACTGGTGTTGTCTGATTAAGCGGAATAAGAACTTCATCTTTTCCTTCAAAACGCAAAGCTTCATTAGTTACTGTTCCTTTTGAACGAATAAATTCGTTAACGCTTTCGCGGTATGTTTTAGTTTCTTGTGGCACTTCTTTTCCTCCAGTATTTTCTGCACCGCCTTTTTCAATGCTAGCTTCATACAATTTCAAGTCATTTTCTGCTTCTGCTAGGTTTGCTTTAGCTTCTTCAATTTCTGCTTTAATTGAGCGAGCAGTTTCAAGGTCATCTGATTCCAAAGCATTTTTTACTTCTGTTGTTTTAGTAGCAATAGCTTGGTTTAAATTAGCGATATTCGCTTTAATTTCTTTGATTTTTTCTTCGAACATAAATTCCTCCAATAAAAAAGAGCTTATAGCCCTCGTAAAATTTCTTCTTTTTCAATTTCTAGTAACATGTTGCTAATCTCTTGTTTTCGTTTGTTCCTACTTCTGTAATAGTCATCAATAACAGCTTGCGGCAACATGGAATTATCAATGCTAGCAACTGCTTCAAAAGACATAACTTCGTCCGCAAAACCTTTTTCTACGGCATCTTGAGCGGACATAAACGTTTCATTTCGCATTAAATCCATGATTGCATCTTCTGATAACCCTGTTTTTGCGACATAGGCACTCACAATAGCTTTATCACTTGATTTTAAGGCATTAGAAGCTTTGTCTAGGTCATCACTATTACCAGACACCCATTTAAAGAGTGCTTTATGCACCATCATTTGAGCTGTAGGACTCATGACAACCTTATCCGCACCCATAACAGCCACAGATGCTGCACTTGCAGCCATGCCAGTAATTTCTGCAGTTACTTTTCCTTTGTAATTTCGTAAAGCGGTATAGATTTCACTCCCAACTGTCACAAGTCCACCGTTTGAATTAACTTCCAAAACAATATCGCTATTATCTTCAGGAAATTGCTCAATGATACTTTTAGCACTTGCTGCTTCCATTCCGTAATAGTCGTAAACTTCTTGAGAGTTATTTGCAATTAGTGGTCCTTTAAGATTTATCCTCTTTGGCATTTACCTCACCTCCTTTCCCTTTGATACCAACCTTGTCTTGATATTCTTCTTTTTTGTCTAAAAAGACGTAGTTTAGACTAGACTGGTACCTATCCATGTTTGGATCTGTTGATTTTTGCTTACCAAGCTCTACGAGGCCTTGGTTAGGCGTCAAGATTTGGTTATTAACCAATTTGACAATCTCATCAACATTGCGACCTGTGACGCTTCGTGTATCAAACTCGATACGATACAAACGCCTATCCTTATCACTTAGCGTCTTAAGTCCTAACTCACTTGTGATAGCATCAAAATAAAATGGCAAATCATTCGTGACATAATCTTCCATCAACTGGGCAACAGATTGATTTGGACTATTAACACCAAGCTTGTAGCTGGGAACCCGCAAAGCTTTTGCGATTTGCGCCGTTGAAAAATTGTTACTTGTAATTAATTGCAATACGTTAGTATCGATTTCAAGCGGCGTGTATTCTTGCGTATCATCGAATACTAAAGGACTACCACCAATTGCACCCTCGCGCATTTTTTCAAATTCAACTCTGGCTCTCTTACGTGCTTCACCGCTTATATGAGCACCTTTCATTTTTAAGATGCCACTAGAAAAACCATCTTTGAAGAATTTAATTAAGGTATTGATGCCGCCGGTTTGCAAATCAATCTCATCACCTAAAGACAGTAGCGGGGACCTTCCCAAAATTGTATCGTGACTAAAAAACTTCCAGTGGATAACGTCATGGGCAAAACATTTAACCTGTTTTGCTGTCAACATATCAGTAAACGTATAAACTATCTCGTGGTTATCTGTCTCCTCAACAGTCGTTTCTGACGGCCTGTAAAATTGGAATTGCAAAGCTTGGTTAGTCTTTGGATCTCTCAAAATACGCGAAAAAGAATTACCAGTCAAAATGGCATTTACTGCCATAGCAAACTTCCAGGTCCTAGCGCTCGCATTTTTTGTGGATTTAACATTTAAAAGATAATTAATATCCTCATCATGGATAATGTCCCCATTAACATCCTTTTTAACAAGCGGAAACCTAGCAATATCCCCAGCTATAATAGACGTTGCTGTTAAAATATCGCTATTCTTCAAAGCCGACACTCCTAAGTATTTTGGGAGACATCGCCAGCTAAAACAGATGATACATAGTCATCATAGGACACCTTTGAACTGCCCAAAGGTTGAAAAAAACTCATCGATTTCTCACCTCCTTTCTAAACCATTAACATCTATTTCCGCCACTTGCGCTTATAATTTTGCTTGATATAATAAACCTCATCCCCAATTTTCTTAATGGCTGCTTGGTTGTCTAGCGTCGCTGATTTAACTGCTGCAAACTCTCTATTTGTCGCTTGGGCGTTTTGTTGTATAATCGATCTCAGCTCTGCAATTTGTCTGTTTTGATTCCTGAGTGCTTCAGCTTGCATAGCATTTTCTGCAACAAGCATCACAACCGCTGTTTCCAATTTACGTTTTTTCTTAATGCGTTTATTCATGTTTTCCTCCTACGCTATCTACATAGATAGCTAAAAAAATTAAAATAAGACCACTAGCGATAAAACCAACTTTATCACCAAACAAAAACAACCCATACATCAATAAACCTAGTCCAGCTAACAAGATTAATGTATGTATGTTTTTTAAAATAAAACCAATCAAAACAGTGTCTCTCCTCCTAAAATTTTCTCACTTGTCCAGTAACCAGAGCCGTCAAATGGCTCTAAGTAACAAACTGCATACCCGTCTAAAGCAGCGTCCAGAGGGTCTATCTTATTGCTATTCTTATTCTTATCAATCCTCATGCCATTGTTATCAGTCTTGATATAAGCGTTATTAACAGCCATTGTTAGCAATGGATTGCCAGAGTGCTTTATTTTGCCATTCTTGAGATCATCACGAAATTGCTTTGTTGGCATGTTCAAAACCATTGTCGTTTGCGAAACCTCTATGAGAGGCCATTCTGGGTGCCTTTTCTCAATCATCGTAAGCAGCGTTCCAAATTGGTAAGGGTCAAAACAGATTCCGTTAACTTCCCAGTCATTCGAATAGACCATCTCCTCTATTTTTTCTAAAACTCTCTCATCATCAATAACCCCACTTTCTAATGTTGTTATCTCGCAATAGCCTTGACGTTCTAAATTACTGTAAGACACACCATCACGCTTTTCTTTAGCCGTTAACCCATACTTTGTCGCAACAAAAGAAAAACTGTCAATATACCAAAAATCGTCCATCATAATAACTGGTGTAATAGCAAATAAGTCACTAACACGACCGACGTCCACACCTAGCCAGACCCTTCGTTTATGTGTGTCGGGTTTATCAATACGAGCAAGTTCCCAAGATTGCTTATCAATATATGATTCCTCACTCGACTGCCGCCACATGTTAAAGTTTTTGATAAGTACCTTGTTAATTTCACCTGTTTCAAGAGACACTCTACGACGCGTTCTCAGGTAATCCATTAGCTTATCGTGCAAAGCTTCAACCTCGAGGATTGGATTTGATTTTATCCAATTTGATTCATCTTTAATTTCACCTTCGTTGTCTTGCTCTGCGACATATCCAAAATAGCCATCATCTACAATTTCTTCGTCTAAAATTTTAGTGATGTACGGATACTCAATTGTGTGCATGGGGACATTCAAATCCATACCAGCTGTTGAGATAATCAAGATAAACGGATTATCAAGCTGACCTTGACCGGATTCTAAAAGCTCTAACATTTCGTTTGTCTTTGATGCCGCAAACTCATCTAAAACGCCAACGTAAGGCTCGAACCCATCGACTGCCCCAGTATCTCGACTAAGAGCCCTAATATAAGATTCATCATGTAAGTTTTTCAGCTCATCACGAACAATTTTCGTGGCTTTTCTGACATCAGCGTCCTTTGCTCTTAAAGATGAGAGTTGCTTCTTTGCCATGTCCCAAGCAATTTTAGCCTGTGTACGGTCATTAGCTGTACAAAACAATTGTCTACTCATAGATGGATTATGCCCAAACAAAAATTCATAAAGCAAGATACCAGCTATCAGAATTGTTTTGCCATTTTTACGAGCAACCGAAATCATAGCTTTTCTAAAGCGTCTTAAGGAATGATCTGTTTTCTTTCGCCATCCGTATAAATTCCCGATAATAAACTTCTGAAACATCGCTAAAGGATAAGGCTTTCCCGTCTTAACGTCTGGCAATAGCTCAATAAAAATTATGGGGTCAATTGCTTTTTTTGGTAAATAGATAAATTTAAAATTATCATCATCTATTTTTTTAAGGTCATTCAAATGTCTTAGACAAGCTTTAAAGACCTTCTTACTTGCTTTAATCTCTTCATCAACGACCTTTTTTGCATAATAAAAAGCGTCATCTTTATAGATGTCGCCGATTGCTGAATAATCGTATTCTATTGTCATGACCCCCTTTCTCTCTATCCTCCAAATTTATCAAATATACTCTTAGGTTTTTCTTCTTCCTTCGGAATAAACATCTTCATGCGACTATCTACCGTTAGTCCTAATTGACTGGCACTACTTCTAATATTCGCAGTGGCTTTTTCCAATGTTAAAATAAGCGGACTAGGAATAATGCCTTTGTCTGGATCATTCGTAAAATAACCAACCTCATCTAGTTTTCTACTTGTTTCTTTGTAGATAGCATACCATGTGCAATATAACTCTAATAGCCCTCTATCGAGATTTCTTAGGGGTAGGTTTTGGAGGTCTTCTATGATTCTCCTATACTCGTACTTAGCTACATTATTAAAGTGTTCAGGAGGTGTCTTTTGCAACTTTTTAAGACCGTCAGACGCCTTATTTTGCGCGGTTTCTCGCACTATTTTTTCTTCTTTCGTAAGATGCTTTTTTGTCGTTTCAACTAGCTTTAAATTTCTTCCCATAAGACCTCCTTTACACAAACTTTACAGTTTCAAAAATTTCAAAAAGGGATTTTTTTGCACAGAAAAGGGCGCGTTCTTAAGTTTCCGAACAATATAGCCCCGTTAAAAAATAGGCGGGGTATTTCCCGAACAATGATTGCGTATGTTACTTTTTATGTACGTTTAGGTTTTCCGTCTCTCTCTTATTGCTTTACAATCGTTACAAGCTTTACAACTTGCTTGCAAGTTATTCCAATCTAATCTTTTATTCCAATCTTTCTTAACTGAGACAATGTGATCAGTCATCGTTGCTTCTCCACCACACATTGCACAGATATAATCACTTTGCAATAAGACTTGCTTACTTGTCTCTCTCCAAATCTTAGAGTTATAAAACTGCTTAGTCTTCCTATCATACTTCCATCTGTTACGATTATAGTCACGATACTCAGCTGACCTATCATCGTAGTCAACAGTCGTTCGTCTGCCACCCGCAATTGTTAACTTCTGCGGCCTCATACCCTAACCTCCATAATAAAAATAGAAAACAAAAATACGCATTTTTTGCGCATACCTATTGACAACCATGTTTATTGCGTGTATAATATAAGTATAGAAAGTGAGGTAAGCAATATGCCAATGACCCCAAAGCAGATGATAAAACTGCTAAAAAAGAATGGGTTCTATGAAGTCAGTCAAAACGGAAGTCACAAAAAATTCCGAGATAATAACGGACATCAAACCATTGTTCCTCTACACAACAAAGACCTCGGAAAAGGCCTTGAAGATACCATTCTAAAGCAGGCGGGTTTAAAATAATCCGCTTGCCAGATGGTTTGCTTATCTCACAGTGATCGAAGGAGAATCATTATGTTAATCTATCCAGCTACATTCACACAAGACACAGACTATATCATGGTTACATTTCCAGATGTACCTGAAGCAATTACTCAAGGTAAAGACTTTCAAGAAGCTTACGAAATGGCTGTCGAAGTCTTAGGCTTTGCTCTTGAAGACTATACTGACTATCCAAAGGCTAGCTCCGTTTCCGACTTAAAAGAACAGTATCGTGATTCTGATATTGCTTTAATCGGCATCGATATGATTGCCTACATGAAAAAATACCACTCTAAAAAAGTACGTAAGAACGTGACTATCCCTGAGTGGTTAAACAAAGCAGCCGAAGATGAAAATCTCAATTTCTCGCAAGTCCTCACAGAGGCACTTGAATTAAAACTACAAGCATAAGAGCCACTTAGTGGTTCTTTTTTGCATAATAAAAAGCCATCACGATGTGATGACTAGCACAGGAACAGTCGGAATCGAACCGACTTACAACCGTTGTCCCTACTAACCACAAGCAAGGTTGCGACCCTTGTTTTTGAACTTGCGGTTAATCATAAAAACCCACACATCAGAACGTGTCTGCCTTTAAAGGGGTATGGGGTCGCGCCTCTTCTGGGCGCTGATTGAGACGGCAGGATTCGAACCCGCACGTCCCACATACATAAAATAACAAGTTTGATCGTAGTTAAAGTCAGCGACTAAATAAATAGTCAGTTGGTAAAATGGTTATCTCTTCTTGTTATTTCATAGTACTATAATAACATGAATATTTATATATAAAGTACATAATTATTCCATATTAATTCCAGCTTTTTTCCATTTTTTCGACAAGCAACATCCCCTCTTTGTATAGTTCAGAAAAAGACATTAAAGCATTATCTAGCATGTTGTAGTACTGACTTTTCTCGTAACCAAGTTTTGTATAAATATCACAATCAGTCTTTGGATATGTGAGCAAATACTTGTCAATCAGTATCAATCTATACTCTGGATCAAATATCCCGTTGACCGCTCTCTCAATCGCATCCAGTTCCTGTTCCGCTGATACACGATTAAGTGCTAGTCTCTCAACAGGCTTGCTAGGGACTCCATGAGGTTGCCTTGGCTCAAATGAGTAAGTAGCTGTAACTTTTTGAGTATCTACATCGTTAGCTATCCGCCGCCAGCGTGGATACTCTTTCAATTTACGCTTGGCATTGGATTTTGTTTTTTGGATATCAATCTCGGGAAAAAACGTCATAAAAGCCCCCTCAGTGTGGTATAATGGTGTTAACAGATATAACCAAGGAGGCGTTCGCATGGACGTCTTTTTTTGTGGAGAAAAGCCCTCTCTTCCTTTTTTTATTTTGACACAGGCGCACGATGTCAGTATTAGCGCCTTGGATAATAGCTGGTGACCGGTAACCAGCGTTAGATTTTTTGGGTGTAAGGAGATTGTCATCACATCCTTCTGTGTTTAATTTCGGTCTACACCTTACGAACCTTTGACAATCCGCAAGGCTGATAAAAATGAAGGTGTCTAAGTCGCTTTCAACGTGGTTCCTGGCACGTAATCCCACAGAGCCATTGCGTGGGGTTATAAATCTGTCAGTGGCACCCACGTAAACTGCGGGAACTGCTCTGCATCTTGGCGTTTAAGCAACGCAGCGTTTAGTGGGTTGCGTATCGTCCAGACAAAGCCATCATCAAATACCATTTTTACGTATTCAACTCCTTCCTTGTCAAGCAACACTCCTAATTCTTCAGTCATCTGTTACCTCTAAACATTACATAAACAAAGTCACTACCCAAAACAATAACAACGTCATTAACGGCGAAATAAAAGCTCTGCCAACTTCTGTGGCAAAATCTCCTTCTGCGTTTGTCTTGGCAATGATAAAACTTACTAGCACATCAATTGCTATCGCTTGTGGTAAATTGATAGGTGGGACGCCATCAATTGTTGACAAAATATTATTCCAACCGTATTTAATAACAAATCCAGACAATACGATGCTGATTGGCAATAGGGTAAATCCTATAATCAGGCGTTTTTTTAAATCACTTTTCTTTTTGTCGTAATTCATCAATTTATTTAATTCTCTTTCATTCATCATTCCGTCACCTCTTTAGGAAACTCCTCTCTCCAAGCCCAATCGAAGTCTTTGCGGATTTCTGACTCGGTGAGTCTTAAATCATCTCTCAAATGTATGTGTGAGTCTACTACTTCAGACAAAACTACTCTTCCGTCAGTTGTCTTAACCAGCATTATGTGCCTATGCGCAATACCGTTTTTCGGATTTGGTATCTCAACAGTGTACAGTTTCTCTTTTTCAATTGTATATCCGTATAAAAAGCATTAACAAACGTTTCTTGCTTTTCGAAAACACACCATTTGTGCATTTTTATGTTACTTTCCATGTATTTAAAAGCGTATCTCAATGTACGTGCGTTTTTGTGCATATCATCTATGTAGTCAGCGACAAACTGTGGAATTTCTGGTTGAGGTTTGTCGAGTTTAATTTGATTAAGAATCTGAATAACATCAGCAAGTTTCAAATCATACGGCTTAGTTTGTAAATCTCTATATGCCATGTTATGTAATTTTTGCTTCGCTTCTTCAATGTTCATTTTGCGCCTCGGTTAAAAATAATTGCTTTAATATTGCCTCTAGCACATCAACCACAATTGCGTTTCCTGCCTGTTTGTAAAGCTGACTATTGCTATTGACAGACTGTGCTTTTTCAAAATCCTCATCACTACACCCCATCAACCGCCAACATTCTAGCGGTGTTAGCTTGCGGATGCGGTAATCTGGGAATTCAACCGCATAGTTATCTTTTTGGACACTTGTAATTGTATTGCTTGTGCCATTTTTGTTGATTTCAAGTCTTTGTTGTAGGTTTTGGTTTCCAGCTGACCTATCGTTTGGGTTTTCGGGGTCTCTCCCACGACTTGCGCCAATCAAAAAGGCCTTACTATCATCTGTCGTTATCGTATGGCTCATGTTTTTTTGCACTCTCCCTTTCCTCGTTTTGCTATCTGGATAAGCAGTATCTATTCCGTCCCCATCATCGGCTACTAAGTAGCCTTTTTTTGTTGCATTTTTATTCAATAAGCTCAATGACAGCACCTCCAACCGATTGTTGATTTCGGATGCCTGCATCATATCTTCCTATTACAGCGTTCATTACATTTTTTATTTTTGGTTTTTTTATCGTACTATCTACAACAACTCTTTCAGAAACATCATTTTCTCGGACAATCGTGGCCAATAATTCATTTGCTTTGTTTGTTGTTAAATAATACTTTTCATCAACATCATCTTCCAAAATGTCCTTTAGTCTGATGGTCAATTCCTGTTTTTCTGGGAAAATATAAGGTTTATGCTCACCTAAAATCGACACACAAAACACACGCTCTCTATTTTGCGGGACACCGTAATCCTTTGCATTTAGCACTTGCCAGTCATTCGTGTAGCCTTGACTCTCTAGCCAATCAAGCCATTTATCAAAATTTGGCTTATGCTTTTTGCCTACGAGATTTTTTACATTTTCCATTAATAGATATTTCGGTTTTTTAGCCACTATAACTTTTTGGCATTCCCAGAGCAATCCTGAGCGTGTACCGCTATCAATATCAAGACCAGCTTGCTTCCCTGCCACAGAAATGTCTTGACAAGGAAAGCTATAAGTAAATAAGTCGTGATCAGGAATAGTGTCAGGATTAATCTTGCTAATATCACCTAGATTATTTACTGGGCCATGAATTGCCTCATAACTTTTAATGGCAAATTTGTCGATCTCGGCAATAGCTACTACTTCGTGTGGTATCCCGAGGTTTCGCAATGCCATGCGTTGCGTACCAATACCTGCAAAAGCTTCAAATACTCTTAACATCTCATCCACCATTCCCAGTCAACTCAGCAATCCTTTTGTTTGCGATATTAAAGTAATCTTTATTTAGCTCATATCCAATAAAGTCTCTCTCCGTCAGTAGACAAGCTACTCCAGTTGATCCGCTGCCCATAAAAGGGTCTAAAACAACAGCCCTTTTTGTTGTGTGTCGCGTAATGATGTCCCTCATCAGGGCTACCGGCTTTTGAGTAGGGTGCTGTGTTTTCTCTGCTCCTGATACAATAGGATAGCGATATTCTGGCCTATCATATTTTTCCGATTTACGATTAAATACCCACTTGGAATTTTTTCGGACGACCCATATCCCGTACTCGCTATCTGTAATGTATCTCCTATCTCGATTTCTTGGCATAGGGTTATCTTTTACCCAACGGAAAATATCTTTTACTGCTAAGCCTGTTTTTTCGCAATGTCTTGCAATATCTCCTAAATTTTTCCAATCATTAAAGATCACCATTCCACCATTTTTAGTTAATTTTCGACTTGCAATATCAATCCAACTTAATAAGTCCGCACCTTTATCCCAATCACCAAAATCTATACCTGTCCGCCCCATTGTAGCAAAGTTATTTTTTACTGATATGTTATATGGCGGGTCTGTTATCACCATATCAATTGATCCATCAGTTAACTCTGTTAGTAATTCTAAGCAATTTCCACATTTTATTTCCATGTAGTGTTTTTTATCCTCCATTCCCGGTCAGATTCGCAATCCTTTTAGTCTGGCTCTGATTTTGCTCACGAGATTGCTTAAGCTGCTGCTGCGTGCTTACCAGCTGTATTTGTAAATCTGTGATTTTTTGCTCGTAGTGCTCACTGCTATAATCATGCCCAATCGCAAATCCCACAGCAAAAATGCAAGCAGCTAAAAGTATAAGTACAAAACCTGTTAAAAAGTCGTCTTTAGTCATGATCAACCTCCCTGAAGTTAGTTATGATTACCTCTTCTTCCACCTCCTCCATTTTTACCTTATATAAACGCTGACCTTGGTATTTCCTTCGCAATTGATCATGGCATTTCGATGCATCTTTTTCTGTTTTAAACTTATATTCTTCGTCCAACATATTGTCAAAATAAACTAAAACTTTATAACTCATTTACTCTCCTTTTTATTCATTATTTTGCATATTTTAGTGAGGTTACAAGGTTACATCACTTTTCAAAAAATATATTTATAAAAAACAAGAATCCCATAATATCAACGTTTATAGCACTTGCTATTTTTACTTATTAAAGTTTTTATATAAATGATGTAACCATACTAATAGACACCTCATAAAACCAGTCATATCAAGGCTTTAGATAGGTTACATCACTTTTTTTGAATTTTTCTCAAAAAATAGCCCTAAACCCTTGTTATTAATGGATTTTCGGCAGGTTACATCAATGATGTAACCTGATGTAACCCAAACGCCATTTTTAAGCTTTTTTAGCCTTTTTTAGCCTAAAAGGTTACATCACTTCATTTTGCATATTTTTCTTAAAATATGCCCTGACAGTTCTCCCTTTTATCTTCTTTATTCGGTATTCCCAATCTTGATGATTGTCCATAATCAACTTGATTTTGCGAGCAATTCTCTCACCTCTTGCACTGTCGATATCAAATACGTTTTTCAAAATCTGCTTGGCGGAAACACTCGCTTGCAGTTTAACACCTTCATAGACAAATCCCGACTCATTACGATAACTGCCATTATTAAAGTATGCCCAGGTATATTGATGTTGCTGAACCACTGACATTTCTTCCCACTCATCAGGAACTAACATGTCCAGATAATCGTAAATCTGTGATTCCGCTTCATCTTTATAAGTGAACCGCTCCTTATAGACCGCCAGTTCGTCTTCGAAGTCATCATCAAAAGTAAGCGTAAACCCTTTTTTGTAAATAGCGACCGCCTCACCCCAAAGTTGGAGCACATCCCGATCAGTCATATCAAACGGTTTGACCAACTGCTGGTCTGCATCCACCAGCACTGGCAGAAAGCGTCGCTCACCAGTTTTGTCTCCTAGGTACTCAACCTTGTTCGATGTCCTAGCAATCACAAAGTTTTTAGGGAATTTTTCAGCTCTGCGACCGTAAGACCTACGAAACGACAGTTCAGTTTTGGTTACAAATGCCTTGAGCTCATCAAAAGTGGTCTTTCTGCTGGCCACCATCTCATCATCGTTGACGATCAGAGACTTCAGCATGATTTCATAATTATCCTTATCCATAAAATCTTTTGCCGAATCAGTGTACCATTCGACTGCAACTTTCTGCAGGAAGGTGGTCTTACCTGCTCCTTGGCCACCGACTAAGTCCAATGTATAGTCAAATTTGACCCAGGGGTTAAACACCTTTGAAACTGCACCGACAAAGAACATGACCGCAATACGCTGAACAAAGATACTGTCTTCAGCACCTAGCCACGTTTGGAAAACTTGAGCTAACCGCTCCCTGTGATCCCAAGATTCATAAGCGTGCTCCATGTATTCCTGAACAGGATTGTAGGTTTTTTCTGCAAAAAAAGCTTCAATGCCATCTCTTAAAGCTCCAGCCTTAAAAACTGTTTTGAAATGATTTTCCAAATAGACGCTCAGATATGACTCAAAAGTAGATGGAAGCTGCCCACGTCGAAGCTGAATGGCGTCCAGTTTTACATCCTCCACAATCTCATGTTCACCGGTGAATTCATTGTGCCGGAGAAAATCATTCAACTTGTTATCGCTTTTCATCGCCAGTAAGACATTTCTAGGGCTGTCTGCCACAATGGATTCTACTTCAATCTGTTCACCTTCTTCGCTCAGGATTTTCTTTTTTCGTCGTGAAAACTGCTTGATTGAAATATTAACAATTTCACCTATTGTGGCCACCCCCCTCATGTGTTTTTTGATCATCGATTCGATTGTCCGTCTCATTTCTCTTTTGCCCAAGGGTTCAACAGAATTATTATTGGCCGTTTCCGCAAGCCGCAGGATACATTCTGGATCCACCGACCGACTCAGTAACCCACCGACAAATCTTGCAAGAGTATCATTCCGCCCGCCCTGGTCTCCAAATCCCAAAACAATCATTTCAAACAGTTCCGTAGTCCGGTTCCGCTTACCAGCACCTTTGCTAATTTGATAGTAGATATTATCCAGGTCACTACCTGGATTTTTCTTGTTGTACTCTTGTTTGATGGCCATGACTAACTTTCGACTAGCTGTGACCATGGTGCCATCCTCTTTTGACTTGTCTTTATCCCAGGCATAAACACCTTTGGGAGTTTTAGACGGTGCCACCAGAACATAGTTATTAAGATGAGCTTTGACGTCGACGCCCGGAAGGAAGCCAATCATTTGCGTCATAGACACATCTGGATGTTTGAAATAAAAGATATGTTTGCCACCGCTGGCCGTTTTGGCCTGTAGAGTTGGAGTGATAAGATCCAAGTGTTCCCAATTGGCCAAACTCTCAAATCCATTAGCTTTCCCATGTAAGTCAATATCAATGACGAAAAACTTATCCGTCCGGACAGCGATATTGCTATCTGGGTACTGAGTCCAGAAATCTTCAATTTCCTGGGCAGTCATAGGCGGCTTATCCGCAAAAGCAATCATCGGCTTCTTCCCAGTTGGACTAATGGGCAATACAGAAAATCCTTTTTTTGATAAGCCAAAGCATATTCCTTCATTCCCATTCAGTACCTCCTATTAGAATGGCAAGTCGTCAGCCTGAATATCCATTGGATTGTTATTATCGAATGAATCCTCTTGCTGCTGTTGCTGGCGGTATTCCAGCATTTTGAAATTATCTGCAACAACCTCGGTTACATACACACGCTGCCCCTGTTGGTTTTCGTAGTTACGGGTCTGAATACGTCCTGTAATCCCAATCAAGACACCCTTTTTCGCCCAGTTAGCTAAATTTTCAGCTTGCTGACGCCAGATCACACAGTTAATGAAATCCGCTTCGCGCTCACCATTTTGGCTCTTAAAGGCGCGATTAACAGCAAGTGTAAACGTAGCAACTGCCACCTGACTTGGAGTGTATCGAAGCTCTGCGTCCTTGGTCATACGACCAACTAGTACTACATTATTAATCATTTATTCAATCCCTTTCACTTTTTTCGCATCTGCGATAATCTGTTGTGCCTCTTTCAAACGCTCTGCAGGAATGTTCTCTGGCTTGTCAACGCCCATCTTTCCGATAAACCAGTTACCAATTGCAGCAGCTGGACTTCCTGTAGCTTCTGCCATGTTTTTGAGTTCTGTTCGGATAGCCTTGGCTTGCGCTCCAGTAATAGTTTTAGAACCATTATTTTTAGCAGGAGCTTTCGCTGTTGACTCTTGCTGACTCGCTTGTTTTTGATTAGTCTTTTGAGTTTTACCAGCACTTTGATTATTCTGATTATGATAGGCATCTGTATCAGCGTCATTATTGTCATCAATAGCCAAAAGCCCATTCAAAGCGTATTTACGAGCATAGCTAGAAGCTGCACCTGTAATCTGTGCCCCGTCCATACCTTTTTTGGTCTCGTCTTCTCGAGCGTAAGCCTTGTTTCCTACACATTCACCCATTGCGTAAAGGGTAGCTGTAGCCTCTACATAGTACCTCTCCCCAACCTGGACGATTTCGTCGCTCAGTACGATTGAGGCATCATATTTCTTCAAAAGAGGCTTGAGAGCCTCCAGGATATCTTCAGCGCTACGATAGGCATACTTACCAAAAGAGTTATACTGCCCTTTTGGAGCAATTAGGTCAGCCTGAATGCAACGCAAAACAATAAAGATACCCGATTCCTTATGTTCTGCCATTTTGTCTCCTCAAAAATAAAATTCAATGACACGCACGTCATGTTGTTGACGGCTGCCCGTTACCCGCCATAATAGCTGGCGGTAGTCGTCGTAGTCACCATCAGATGGATTGACTGGATCTAGGACAACAATCGTTTTAAATTTATACTGCAAGCCATCCACACCGACACCAAGTACTTGAGTGGTAGCTACTACATTGGTTTGCTCCAGAGCGTCCTTCTTGTCTCCCGTCCAAATCCCAATCTCAGGGTGACGCTCACGAATGACTTCTACAATTTGCTTCGACTTGCTGACTATCAGCATTTCTGTATGACTGGCCAACAATAAATCAAGCTGTATTAGCATAGGTGTATCTGCATTGATCGCCTTCAATTTCGGAAAGTCAATTTCAAACCCTGTCTGGATTAAGTACCTCTCAAAAATCTTTCGACCAAAAGTTTGCTTAGCCATCGCAAACTTGCCATCTTTACCAACGATGTTTAGACTTCTAAACTGTTCCAGCTCTTTCGGATTAGCAGGTGGGCACCAAACTGGTTCAAAAATTACCTCAAAACCGTTATTTTCTTCTGCCTCTTCAATGGCCTCAACATCTTCCCAACGGAAGAAATTTGGTAAATTGGCCACGTAGCTTTCATAGTTTCGGAAGTCATCCCATTCTTGTTTAGAATAGCTGAACTTGGAATACTTCATCTTACCATGGGCTAATTGCCAGTTCTCACGTTGATTAGGCTCAGCCATTCCAAATATTGTTTTTTCTAACGGGTAGAAATTCTGCCCTTTCTTCCTGATAGGCGTTGCAGAAAGCCCTACTGTATAGCCGCGTTTGACCTTCTTGTATGCTTTCACATTGGCATCGCTCGACATATTCTGCCATTCATCGATGACAAATACATCACACTCGATAGATTCACCACTTGCTAATCTGTTCTGCAATCTGCGATCCGTCATGATTTCTAACTCAAAATCATTTACATAGCCTAAATCTTGATGGGTGTTGTTCCAACCATTCAGGATAGCTAATCGGTTATTGATAACAAGTACTTTCTTAGCTTCTTTATGCTTTGCAATTTCAAAAGCACAAATAGTTTTACCCCTACCCCCGTATGCTTCCAAAAAGATACCAGGACAATCGCGGTCGCTACGCTTAACTGCTTCCGCTTGCCATTTGCGTAATTCGATTGCCAATGTCCACAATCACCTCCTCAATGTCGTTGCGCTGAGCCCAAAACAATCCCAACCTTGCAGCTGCCCTCACATCGTTGTGATGGCTTTTATCAAAAGACCACAAACCAAGAGCCTTAAGCAAACCGTTTGGAATATCCGTCTGATAGCCTGCATTTCTCTGCAGAACTAAATCCGGATAACATAATTCGATTGCTGATATAGTCTCGACTACTGAATTATCTCTGGAATAATCGTTGTCTCTAACTTCGAATTTTTCAACCACTACGGTATCAAACTCAAGAGTTCTGCCAATATCTTTGAACCACTTTTTAAAGTTCTCAGCACCAAATGGAACTACCCAATAATCAACTAGCCTTGCATTGTCTAGTAAGACGATTCCTGTTGTACTAGTTTCAATTCGATTACTACTTGGATCAATTGCTAGTATCATCATTTAATCACCAACTTTTCTGTACGTATTAGTTCTGCTCCCTTGATTTTCTTTCCAGATTTGAGCAGTTCTTTTAACGTTGTCTTGTCCGGAGCGACTGTAATCTTTTTGTTGAAGTATTTTTTCGGCAGTAACTCTTCATCAACTTTTACCGATTCAGGATTCTGCTTAATTCGCACTGTAAAAATTCCTGACTTAATTTCTGTTTGGTTGGTCAATTTCATGGCATCGAAGACATTCCCTTGCAACCAGGCGGCTTTTTTCTTAGCAGCCTCTTTTTTGGCTTTGAATTTCTTTTCAGCCTCTTCAAACATCTTCGCTTCAGCAAGTGCTGTTTCGATAACCTGGGCATAGCCTTCAACTTTTTCTGACAATCTGTCTGCCCAGTCAATACTGTCTAGCGTATCTTTTAAGGTTTCATCATCAAGATTTAACTCGTATAAATCCCGATATTCCCCAACGAGTTCGTATAATTTAGCCATTATTTCGTTACCTCTTTCATCAGTTTATTAGCTTCCTTGATAAGCAATCGCATGGTATTGCTATCTGTTTCTTTCTCTGCTGCTCTAGTCAGCATTTCCACCCATTCCCGTCTAGTGTCATTTTTCCAATCTACTAAATCAGCTAGGGCTTCCGTTGCCCCAAAATGAGCTGAGTAGTCCAATGATTTATCTTCGAGGCGGACACATCTGCCTGCCTTGATGTCCTTGGCTATATTAGCTCTGACGTTGCTATTAGTCGTTCCGATAGCTTCTGCCACCTCATCATAGCTGGCAGTGGGATTTTCCTTATAAAATTCCCTAATGCGTTCCGCCTGTGTCATCTACTGTTTCAAATACGATTTTTTCAAGCCGGTCTAGCCGCTCTAAAATGCTATACATACCAATTGCATTCATCACGCCACCCTTGTTCTAATTTTGACATTACGGAGCAATCCTTTTAGATTACGCTTTTCTTGTTCTGACAGCGTCAGACTATCAATGTGCTTGTTAATATTATTGAATGACTTCTGCAATTTTTTCTTTTTATTAAACATAATTACACTCCTAATTGTTTTCCAGTGTTTCTTCCCTTGTGATTAGACCTCGTCCAAAAGTCTTATTTGTTATTTAGCCAGGCGATAATTTCAGCTTTTTTCCAACGAACGCCTGGCAATTCGCTTGGAAAATTTTTATCATACCTGTAGTACTTATCAAAAGTAGCCGGGCTCATGTTAAGCCTGTCCGCTACTTTTTCTCTAGTCAATAATTCGGCATTTGCCTCATCTAATTTGATTTGGACTAATCTGTTAACTGTTTTTTCAATAATTTCTTTTATCCAGTCGGACAAACTCATTAAGATATTGTCCATAGTTAGCTCCTTTGTGATATAATCTAAGTAGTAAATTTTTGTTTTGAGTCCGATTCCCGTCGGACTTTTTTGTTACCTTTCAAATAATTCCCATGGTTCACGAATTCCAAGGATTTTTGAAACTCTAACCTTTAGATCAACACTACCTTTACCCTTCGCGAGTAAGTCAGTGATTGTTCCCGAACTCCGCAAACCAACCGCTAGTGCTAAGTCGCCTTTGGTCCAATCTTTTTCTTTTAGTCGCTGTTCAACAAGAGCTGACCATTTTCGATGTTGTTGGCTCATTTATTCTCCTTTCTGATATAATTAAAATAAAAACGTGAGGTTGCAATGTCTCGATACTCTGATTACAAAATGTTCTAAACGTCTTTGTAAATTATCCAAATTCTCACCTCCTACTCCTGAACTGCCCCCCAAAAGTTAGACATAAAATCTAACAATTGGGGGGCTATTTTTATGACATTGAGTTATGAAGACAAGGTTCAAATCTATGAGCTACGGCACATTGGAAAGTCCATTAAATGCTTATCAGAAAAGTTTAGTATTGCAGAATCTGACCTCAAATACATGATTCGCCTGATTGACAGGTATGGGTTAGCCATTGTCCAAAAAGGTAAGAATAGTTATTATTCTCCAGAACTGAAGCAAGAGATAATAGATAAAGTTCTGATTGATGGTCAATCTCAAAAACAGACGTCCTTAGACTATGCTTTACCAAATTCTAGTATGCTTTCAAGGTGGATAGCGCAATACAAGAAAAACGGCTATACTATTCTTGAGAAAAGAAGAGGGAGGCCACCAAAGATGGGACGTCAACCAAAGAAGACTTTAGAACAAATGACAGAGTTGGAGCGACTCCAAAAAGAATTAGACTACCTTAGAGCGGAGAATGCTGTGCTAAAAAAGCTGAGAGAATACCGGTTGAGGGACGAAGCAAAGCTCAAAGAGCAACAGAAATCATCCAAGAATTAATCGGTCAATTTTCTCTAGCAACTTTGCTTGAAATCCTTGATTTATCGCGGTCAACCTATTATTATCAAGTCAAGCAACTAGCTCAAGAAGATAAGGACATGGACTTAAAGGAGCTCATTCAAGGCATCTATGATGAACATCATGGCAATTATGGCTATCGTCGCATTCATCTGGAACTAAGAAATCGTGGTTTTATCGTCAATCACAAAAAAGTACAACGTTTGATGACTGTCATGGGCTTAAAAGCTCGTATCCGTCGTAAGCGCAAGTATTCTTCTTACAAAGGTGAGGTTGGCAAAAAGGCTGATAATCTGATTAAACGTCAGTTTGAAGGTTCTAAGCCCTACGAGAAGTGCTATACCGATGTGACGGAATTTACCTTACCTGAGGGGAAACTCTATCTATCGCCTGTTCTTGACGGCTATAACAGTGAGATTATTGATTTCACCCTGTCTCGATCGCCTGACTTGAAGCAAGTACAAACCATGCTTGAGAAGGCTTTTCCAGCGGATTCGTACAATGGAACGATTCTCCACAGCGATCAAGGCTGGCAATATCAACATCAGTCTTATCATCACTTTTTGGAGACTAAAGGCATTCGTCCATCCATGTCTCGCAAGGGAAATAGTCCAGATAATGGGATGATGGAGTCCTTCTTTGGTATTCTCAAATCTGAGATGTTTTACGGCCTTGAGACAACTTATCAATCCCTTAATGAGCTTGAACAAGCTATTACAGATTACATTTTTTACTACAACAACAAACGCATTAAAGCAAAGCTAAAAGGACTTAGCCCTGTGCAATACAGAACTAAATCCTTTCACTAATATGTCGTGTCCAACTTTTGGGGGTCAGTACATCCCCGATCGGGAGTTTTTTATTTAAATGAAAAGCGAATTTTTTTGCGAAAAATTTTTTATAGTTTACTCTTGACAATGATTAGAGAATAAACTACAATCAACATATAGAAAAAAACACTAACAAATAGCTTAATAACACTAACTATCTTAAGTCGCCAAACTTTATTTTTTTAGTTTTATTTTCGCTTTTTGTTTCGCTTATTTATTCGCTTTACAAATTATATTTTAGAGTATTCTCTTGTTTTTGTCAACAATAAAATAGATATTTCTCTAAAATATTTTTCGTGATGCTTAGAAAGGTTGATATATCAATGTTTTCAACATTCGAAAAAATCAAAGAGCTTTGCAAAAGTAGAGGAATCTCTATTGCAAAGCTAGAAGAAAATCTTGGATTAAGTAAAAACGCTATTTACGCAATCAAGAGAAACCAGCCGTCCGCTGAACGTCTTCAAGAAATCGCTGACTACTTCCACGTCTCTACAGATTACCTTTTAGGTCGCACAGATAATCCTAAAATTGCACAAAGTGACCATACCCCGTCTGCAATCGATCTAAAAAAAGATGCAGAAGAAACTTTCTTCTTCGATGGGCATGAACTCAACGACGAGGATATAGACCTTATCACATCTATATTGGAAACGCGCATCAAAAATAGAAAATAGAGAGGACAGCTCTATGATGACACCAGAAACAGTCTGTCAGGAAAAGGGAATCGATTTAGTGTACTTCGACGGTAGGGGGACAAACACCCCTGGAATGTTTAACAAAAAACACAACGTCATTGCGATTGACACTTATCTTGACGGCACATACAAGCACAAAGTCATCTATCATGAACTAGGACATAGAGAACATACTGCGAGTTATTACAAGCTAAACAAAGAAAAAGCAGAGCTACAAGCTGATAGATGTATGATACATCACTTGCTGAGGGAAGAATTGTCTTATTGGGATAATGTAGAGGAATTTAACTACGTCCGATTTATGCAACAATACGATCTAACTTCATTTGTCGATGAAGTCATGGTCAAGGAAGAGTATTATAATTTAACAGGTTATTATGACAAAAAGAGTTTTTAATTCTAGCTTTCAAGTAGCTGGAACAGTATATCATCAAACACTTATTATAAAAATTTAACAAATAAAAAATCATTAACTATCTACAGAGTAGCCATACAGGCAGAATTTATAAATACAATTATCTAAAATCAAATGAAGTTAAATTAGTACGAGAGCCTAATAATAAACATGATCAGAATGCTGTTAAAATATTAGTTAAAAACATTTTTATAGGCTACATTCCGCATGAAATAGCTAAAGAAATAAATCGTTATTTAAAAAACAAAAAGTATAATTACGATGCATCTATTAGCATTTATGGTGGACCATATAAAACGATTGATATGGATTTAGATATCATCGAACATCAATTAAATATTAACTGTGATATTGCACTCTGTATTTTGTCGAATACATCAAAAAGCAAATCTAAAAATATTACATTTACAGATGCAATTGCAGCAATAATGTTTTTAATTGGTATCTTATTCTGCTTAGTAGCTATAAGTTTTTTGCTTAAGGGTAAATTCTTAGAGTTCTTAGTTGGGTTGTTTTTTACATTAGTTTTATCAATACCAGCATATTTAAAATTTAGTAAATAAAACAAAAAAGCCCCACGTTACAACCGACCAAAGCGCAACGTGGAGACTACACAAAATATAAAACAACCATTAAAAAGGGCGTTTTATTATACCTAATTATATCACACAAAGGAGGTGATGCCAATATCCTTTCAAACGACCTCGTCCAAAAGTCAAAATACATGAAAGGATTTTAAAATGAAATACAACAAAACAAAATACCCAAATATCTTTACCTACGATACAAAGAAAGGTAAACGCTACTACGTCCGTAGGGGTTATTACTTAAAAGGTAAAAAGAAAGAGGCTACAAAAAGCAACTTAAAAACGCTACAGGAAGCCAGAGCTGCACTTACTGAAATTGAGCAAAAAATAGAAAACAATGATTTTGCTTATAACAAAAATTTGACAGTTGATCAGTACTGGAATATGTATGTAGATAATCGCCTAAAGACCGGATCATGGAAACCTGATACCGAAGCAAATAAAGAAGCTATATACAAAACTCACTTCAAAAAATATTTAGGCAAGACTAAAATGAAAGATATTTCTAGAATTGAGTATGAAAATCATATTAATGGTATGCGTAAGAATTATTCAAAGAACACTTTACGCTTGATCCATTCAGTACTCAACGCAATGCTTAATCATGCAGTCACCAATAAAATGCTAGATGACAATCCAATTGATGGGATAACTATTGGCGATAGTGAGATTATACCCGTTAACAAAAGAATATCGCTTGAAGAATTCAAAGAGTGGGATTCATGGGCCAAGAAGTCATTGATTCAATACGATTATACTATTGTCCGTATGACTTACTTCGGAGCTCGTAGTAGCGAAGTTGTTGCCATAAAAATTGGCAATTTAACAAAGCTTGAAAATGGTAGATATCGAATATTGCTAGATGAGTCTAGGACGTACCATCGTCCAAACGGTGGAGGAATGAAAACGCCAGGATCAGAGCGGTTTATGGAAGTTGATCTTGAAACATCGCATTATATTGATGATGTTGTTGTTGAGTCTAAAAGGATTGCAAAGAAGTATAATCGTATATTATCAAAAGAGGATTACCTATTTTTGACTAACTTTAAGAATGCGAAAAAAGAACTTTTAGGAATGCCGATCTCTATTAGGCGAGTCTATAAACTTTTTAATACTGTCAATGAAAAATCTGGTATGCATGTTACCCCACACATGATGCGCCACTTTTTCGCCACCCAAGGGCAGATAGCAGGTGTCCCAATTGAACATATGGCCGCAGCACTAGGTCATTCTACAAGTTACATGACTAGCAAATATACTCACATAAAGGAGGAGGTTGCTGGTAGTGTTACTGATAGATTTATGAGCGCTTTAAACTAGTTAGTCGGGGAAATTTATACAAATGCTTAAATTAACAAATCCCCCGATATATTCCCCGACAATTTATAGATTTTTATTATTTGGTATCAATTAAACAAAAAAGCAAATGCCTATAAATAAACATTTGCAAAATAAATAAATTAAAATAACTAAATAAAAATTACTATTTTTCATTATATCAAAAAATCGCCTATTTCTGCTAGACTATCTTGGAAATTTTGTTGTGATATCAGAAATTCCTCTTCTAGGCTGTGCAAAATGGTCTGACCATAGGACATGGTCAGAATGCGACGATCTAAGATCAAAACTGCTGATTTCTGCTCTTTTCGACGCAGGGTTCGACCAATCGCCTGCTTTAATCTTAAGATCGTCATCGGCAGAAAATAATCATTAAAGGGCTGCTTACCTGCTGCCTGTAGGTAGCGCTGCATTTTTTGAGTGGCAATATCTTCTGGATTATCAAAGGGCAGGCGGGTAATGACCTCTATCATGCGATCAGCATGAACAAAGTCAACTCCCTCCCAAAAGGCTGCAAGCCCCAGCAGCATTGATTGCTCACCACGATCAAAGCGCTTTTTGATGTGATAGGCTGTACCGTTTTTGCCTTGTGTCAAGTGCTGCACCTGATTAGCCTCTAAATAGTCAGAAACCATGAGCATGTGCTTTTTAGCATTAAAGAGCACTAAGATAGGTACCTGCTGTTGCTGATGAAGCACTAATAGCCTTGCTGCTATGGTCTGTGTGTAAGCCTCGTCAGTCAAGTCCTTAATCAAGGGCATGTCTTGGTCAATGACAACCAATTGCTGAGTGCTTTTCTCCTTAGCCAGCTGATGATAAGAATAAGTGTCAAAGCCCAATAAATCAGCCAAGCTAATGCTAGGGCTAATCTGTAGAGTAGCTGAGACAAAGTAGGCCTTAAAAATCTCCGGTAGCAATGCTTTAAACTGAAGGACCGTCCTGCTGCTGCCATTTAAAAAGGTTTGGCGCTTGTCAGCCTGCTGCTCACTGCTCACCCAATAATCCATTTCCTGCTGCTTGAACAGCTGCTTGAGGCTCTGAGAGGCTGCAGCACCTAGCTCCTTGACATGCTCTTGGAGCCGCAGCAAATGCTGTGAGGCTTGAGCTTGCTGCTTCTCCTCCTCCTGATGATAATGACTGCTTAACTGATTGAGCTCAAAGGCAATGCCCTCTAGCAAGCGTTGCTCAAGCAAGCTGCTTGGCACAGCTAGCTGCTCTTGAAGCTCTTGGAGCGTATCAGCTATATTTAGTCGCTGATGAGCTAGCTCCTCTAGCTGCAGCATTAAGGCCTGAGCTTCATCAAAGACTAGAATCTTACCCTTGGCAAATGCCTTATCGTCCTGAATCCGGTGTAAAAAATAGGCATGATTGGTGATCAGCAAGCGAGCTGACTTAGCCCTTTGATAGCTTTGTTGCCAAAAATCATAAGCGTAAAAGGGCGAGGTCTGCTGGATACTGCCATCATGCTTGATCTGGTCAAAGTAAGCTGCAAACCGTTGCTTTTGCTTGATTTCATCTAAATCACCAGTCCTTGTTTCCAAAAGCCAAACCAGCAATTGCATTTTATAGCGATTAACCAAGCGGTTGTCATCAAGCTGATTGAGGCTCTCTTGAAAGCTGTCTAGCTTGATGTAATTAGCAGGCCCCTTGATACTATGGCAATCGATGTGAAACTGCTCCTGAATAGCCCTCACCTCATTAGCCATGATTTGGTCCTGTAGCAGCTTGGTTGGCACACTAACCAAGATTTGGGTCTGATGTTTCTGTGCAAGGAGAGGCAGTAAATAGCCATAGGTTTTACCAATGCCTGCCTGAGCCTCGATAAAGGCTGGCTCGGTCTGAAAAAGAGTCTCCTCAACAATCTTTGCAAAGCTGAGCTGCTTGGGGCGCTCCTCAAGACCTAAGAGGGCTGCATTAATCTCAAAGGACTGGGATAATTGATAGGGCTTTGTTAGCTGATCCGGCTTTTTTAGCAAGATCTGATTAATCTTGATGTAGTCACTCGTAGAATAAGGCCGACTGACTGCAAGGGCTTGTCTCACAATCATAGCTGTCTCATATAACAGACTATCAGCATACAGCAAAAGAGTCTCCAAGCATTCTCTTGGCAAGCTCTCTATCTTGTGAAGCAGCTTGATAAATAAGTTAGCAGTCGCCTGAGCATCAGCAATAGCGGTATGAGCATCAGATAGGTTTAGGTCTAGCACCTCTGATAGGTGGCTAAGGCTGTATTTTTCTAGGCTGGGGTAAAAAATCTGAGCCAGCTCAACAGTATCCACTCTAGGAGTGAGGAGATCATAGCCCTCCAAAAATAAGGCTTCTGCCAACAAATTGGCGTCAAAGGTGACATTATGAGCAACAAAAACACAGTCCTCAATCAGCTCAAAAATGGTCCTTGCTACCTGTGAAAAATCCGGTGCCTGAGCTAGCTGCTGGTCTGTAATACCTGTGAGTGCTTTGATATGGTCTGACAAGGGCTCATGAGGATTAATATCAGTTTGATACGAATCAACGATTTCTTTTCCTTCAACGATCACAATGCCAACCTGAATAATAGACGCTGTTGGACCTGGGCTAGTGGCTTCCAGGTCAATCACAGCATATTTTTGTGAAAACTCATTGATCATAGTACTATCTATTATAGCACGTTTTCTGACAGGCTTTGCCTAAATCTGACAATACCAGTCTTAGCTCAGCTCAATAGGGCTAGTCAGTATCATAAAAAGCTAGTTATCAAGCCTTTTAATCGCCCCAGCCTACTTCCTTGCTATGACACTAGAGAGCTAATACTCTGATTAGCTGTTAGCGCTGAGGCAGCTCCTTTTTGCTCCTATTAATTAAAAAAAGCAGCCTTTAAGCTGGAGCTATCTTGGCTTAGCCATCAAAACCATTAAACAGATCACTTTTATCAAAAGAGGTGGTTTTGAGCTGTCTTTTGAGTCAGATTTTGGTAAACTAAGGGTATGACTATTATGACACTGATGAATCCCGTTGCGGGTGAAAACACTTACCTTCTTGTCAATGACGAGGCTATTTTAGTCATTGACCCAGGAAGCAAGGGGCAGGCTATTTTATCACAAATCCATGCCATCAACAAGCCTGTTGCTGCTATCCTACTGACCCATACGCATTATGATCACATTATGAGCCTAGAGCTGGTGAGAGAGAGCTGCCAGCACCCTCCTGTCTATGTTGCCAAGGAGGAGGCGGACTGGCTTTATAAACCAGAAATGAACCTGTCAGGACTGATACGTCACGCTGATCTGCCTGATATCATCTGCAAACCAGCAGAAAAGCTCTTTCAGTATCAGACACCTTATCAGCTAGCTGGATTTCACTTTTCAGTAGTGCCAACACCAGGACACTCTGCCGGTGGCGTTTCCTTTATCTTTGAGCAGGAGGAGGCGGTGTTTACTGGCGATGCTCTGTTTAGAGAAAGCATCGGTAGAACAGATTTGCCGACTGGAAATCTTGAACAGCTGCTTGCTAGCATTCGTGATAAGCTGCTAACACTTCCTAACCATTATCAGATTTATCCGGGGCATGGCTCAGCTACCACCATTAGCCATGAAAAAAATAGCAATCCCTTTCTGAGGCAGCGATAAGCTCAAGCTACCGAGATGCCCAGTCTATGCCCAACCAGGCGCAGCAGCAAAAGCTATGACTCCAGTCCATCAGGATGGCTAATTTGACTTAGCACCTGTCGATCACTACAAGCCAGCTATCACAAGAAGAGCACCTTATCGTTCGACAAATCGCTGTTACGTGAAGAAACACCAACTAGCCAGAAAAGCTATAGCTCAAGACCTAGATAGGACACCTCAAGTTCCGGCTGCTTCTATTACCTAAACAACTATAACAATAGCTTAAGCCCAATACTTAATGGTATGGGCTTAAGCTATTGTTTGCTTATCTAGCAAGCATTGCCCCAAAAGCAAAAAGAGCCCTAACCGCAGGGTACCAGTCCAGGCACACAGGCTAGAAGCTCTTTCAATTAAAACTTAAGGTAACGTCTCATAGATAAGACTGATCCTAGTGACCCAATGATAATACCAATCACAAAAAGCATGCCAATTAAATAATAAACATATGGATTGATAGGGTACATAGACAGGCTATTATGCTGTAATTCCGGGGTGAAATGCTTGTAGGCAAACTCGTAGCCATAATAAATAATCAACGATGGCAATATCGCACCAAACAGACCAACCCAAGCCCCTTCAAAAAAGAATGGGCCACGAATATAAGAATTTTTCGCACCAACCAGACGCATGATCGCAATATCGCGCTGACGAGACATGATGGTCATGCGAATGGTATTTGAAATCAGAAAGATCGCAATAAACAGGAGCAACAGCGTTCCGATAATCCCCCATGTTTGAATCAGTTTTGAAAACTTAAAAAGCTTATCAGAATTAATACCACCATAGTCCGCATCTTCAATCCCTTGAATCTTTTTGATGGCCTTGGTAACTGATTTGACCTGCTTAGGGGTCTTGGTCTCTACGATATAGATGTCTTGCAGAGGATTACTATCCTCATTATACATGCCCCAGACATCGCCCAGACTATCCTGTAGCTTTTGCAGCTGCTCGTCCTTGCTTGAGAAAATAATCCTCTCAACACCCTTTAGCCCTGCAATCTGATCATAAATCTTATGGTAATTCTCGTTATTTATCTGCTCTCCATTAATCGACTGAACCATCTTAGCAGCATCTGTCGAATCAACCTGTAAGTAAGCATTGATTTGAATGTTGTTTTCCACGCCAGAAGCGACACGTTGAATGTTCAGCAGGGTTGCAGCAAAGACCCCAAGCAGGGTTAAGGTGACGGTCACCATACTGACTGACGCAAAGGTCATGAGGAGATTACGCCTTAAATTTTTGATAGATTCCCAGATATGACGGAAAAAATGTCTAATCATCGTAACCATAGTCTCCTTTCTCCTCATCGCGGACAATACGCCCATTTTCAATCGCAACCACGCGATGGCGAAGAGTATTAACGATATGACTGTTATGCGTTGCCATTAATATCGTTGTCCCCTGTAGATTGATACGCTCAAGCAGGTGCATGATTTCCCAAGAAATTTCCGGATCCAAATTGCCTGTAGGCTCATCTGCAATGAGGAGCTTGGGATTGTTCACAATAGCGCGTGCAATCGCAACACGCTGCTGCTCACCACCTGACAATTGATTGGGAAAGGAGCGCATCTTATGCTTTAACCCGACAAGGTCTAGAACCTCAGGAACACGCTTTTTGATATGGCGACGTCTCTCTCCGATAACCTCCATAGCATAGGCAACATTTTCAAAGACCGTTTTTTTAGGGAGCAACTTATAATCCTGAAAAACAACACCAATGCTGCGACGTAAAATTGGAACCTCACGTCCTCTTAGCTTGGTTAAGTCAAACTCACCCACCTTTAGGCTGCCTGAGCTTAGCTTTTCTTCGCGATAAAGAAGCTTGATAAAGGTTGATTTACCAGCTCCTGATGGACCAACAATATAGACAAATTCCCCTTGATTGACTGAGACATTAATGTCTCTCAGAGCTGTTGTCGAGCGACGGTATTTCTTAGAAACACCCTTCATTTCAATTAATGCCATCTTATTCTTCCTTCTCTAAGCTGTTAGTGTTTATCTGAGTGGGGATCACTTTAATCCTCACCCATGCGCCATTTGAGATAAGCGTCAATAAAACCCTCAATATCTCCGTCCATCACCTTATCAACCTGAGCCACCTCAAAATTGGTACGATGATCCTTCACCATCGTATAAGGCGTAAAGACATAGGACCTGATCTGACTGCCCCAGGTGATCTCCTTTTTATCCCCCTTGAGGGCATTGACCTCTTCTGCCTTTTTCTCCTGCTCTAACTGATAAAGCTTGGCTTGAAGCATTTTCATAGCGCGATCACGGTTGCCATATTGGGTGCGGTCAACTGTTGACGCCACTACGATTCCTGTTGGGATATGGGTCAAGCGTACCCCAGTTGAGACCTTGTTGACATTTTGCCCACCAGCACCACCTGAGCGGAAGGTGTCCATCTTAATGTCATCATCACGTATCTCCACCTCGATGGTATCATCAAGCTCTGGCATGACTTCAACTGAAACAAAGGAGGTGTGACGACGCTTAGCAGAGTCAAAAGGAGAAATACGCACCAGACGATGTACTCCCATTTCTGATTTTAAGAAGCCATAAGCATTTGGCCCTTCAATAGAAAGGGTCACAGACTTAATTCCTGCCTCGTCTCCTGCTTGATAGTCCAGAGTTTCTACCTTAAAGCCCTTGGCATTTCCAAAGCGAGTGTACATGCGAAAAAGCATGTCTGCCCAGTCTTGTGCTTCAGTGCCACCTGAACCTGGGTGAATTTCTAGGATTGCATTGCTATGATCATAGGGCTCAGACAAAAGCAGCGTCATTTCATAGCTTGCTAGCATCTGGCTGAGCTTAATCAGGCTTGCTTCTAGCTCTTCCTTGACGCTATCGTCCTCGTCAAGCATTTCTAAATAAAGCTCTGTCTCATCAGATAGCTCCTGCATATCATGAAAGGTTTGATAGGTGAGCTTGAGCTCGTTTAATTCCTGAGAGGTTTTTTGAGCTGCCATATTATCATTCCAAAAATCAGGCTCTGTCATCTTATTTTCTAAGAGAGCTATATCCTCCTCCAAACGCTCTAAGTCAAAGAGACCTCCTGAAGCTAGTCAACTTCTCTTTGTTTTCTACTATTTGCTGGCGCATTTCTGCCACTTCCATACAGTTACCTCTTCTATTATAGTGTCTTTTTTCATTTTATCATAAAGGCTTTAGAATTGCTATTTCCCATCAGCTAAATTCCCTTCTTTTTAGGGTAAGGAGCTCTGCCATGACTAGCATAAGAAATCTATGTAAAAATTTAACGACAAAATGATGACGAATTGTGACAATCATGTCACCTCTTATATACCAGCAGCTAGAGGCAGCTCGTATTAGAACAGTCATAGCCCCAAAAAACATGGCTGTTGTTAGCTTTTTTTCTCAGATAGCCTATCAGATCAAGCTCCACATGGAAAATTTAGCCTAAGAAAAAGCCATTCACTGTGTGAATGACAATTTCATAAGCATCAATTATTATTTCTAAGCAATGTGATGATATTTTCTACGATAAATCAATATCACCGTCATAGATAAAGGTGTCATCAATATGATGAGCAATTTCAATAACTGTTACCGGTAAACTAAATAGTAGCTGTCGGATAGTTTTAGCATTTTTGACATCAAGTGGAGCCGTCACTTCATCTGCTAGAAGAACATCTTTTTGTCTAATGAGGCTTCTTGCGATTTCAAGACGTGTCTTTTGACCACCTGAGATATTTTCTCCGTTATTAACAATTTGGTGGTTTAAAATATCGTCAAATTCATCAGTCAAGCCAACCTGTTCTAGCTTTTCTAAAAGCAACTCATCAGAAAACGCCTCCCCCAAGGTCAAATTATACCGAATGCTATCGTTAAAAAGATAAGGCGACTGCGCAATCAGCCCTATGCGATGGTGATAATTATCAGTCGTCTGACCTCCAGTCAATACCATATCTAGTGTCCCCTCATCAGGACTCATCTCCTGTAAGATAAGCTTAAAGAGTGTGGATTTACCAGATCCACTTGATCCCTTAATCAGGTATTTCTTTCCCTTCTCAAAATGAAAAGAGAGATCGGAAAATAAGGTCCTACCTGCAAATGATTTCGCCAGATGATGACCATCTAAGCATTCAAAAGGATCACCTGTCATAGCATGCGACTGGTATTTTGGAATAGGCTGCTCTAAAAGTGTCTCAAAATGCTTAGCAATGGCTTTTGCACCATTAAGCCTAAACATATCATCAACAATATTTTTGAGTGGCTGTTCTAAGCGCGTTGCTGCAATAAACATGGCAATAAGATCAGTTGTTCTCAGCTTAACACCTAATAAGGTTAAGGCTAAGCCTAAAAAAATGGGCAAGAATTGAGAAATAAACAGCATCAGATGTGCCAATAGGGTAAAGAAAGACCTAAATATCTCAAATGCTTGACGTGAGCTCTCATAATGCTCTGACTGTTTTTTTACCTGTTTGAGGCTAGCAAAAAGAGCTTGATTTTGAATTAATGTCGAATGCCCCGCAACCACATCACTTAATAAGCCAAGCAGCTTTTGTCTCGCTACTGCCAGCTCACTACCTTTTTGCTCTGCCTTTTGACCAATCACATGCTGAACCACTAAAAATACAAAAGCACATGCAATAAAAATAAGACCAATTAGCATGTTTTTTGATAACAGGTAAGCACTGAGCAAAAGGACATTACTCACGTGTGATACGAGAAGAATGCTAGGGCTGATGTGATTCCATAGATAATATTCTACATCTTGAGTCAGCATAGAAATTTTCTTGTCATGACTCATCTCCCGATAATTTAAGATTAAATTCTGATAGAGACGCAACCTGATTCTACCACACCCAATCGTCATGATATGGTTGATCAGAAGATTAGCAATGAACATAACAGAATATAAGACCACGTATAAGGTCAGACCATAGCCTAAAAAGGACAAGGTGTCTTGATGATTATTTAAGAACGTTAAATCAAAAATCTTACTAGTGATCAAGGGTTCAATCAGAAAGACAAGACTGTTTAAGGCACATGCAACAAGCGTTAGTGTCACTAGATATTTATTAAAATACTTAAACATCTTAATCACCTACAATTCTATCATATCATCATAAGCTATAGCTTGATCCACATGATGAGCCACCTCAATGATGGTAATAGGAAGAGAAAAAATCAGCTCCCTTACTCGCCGAGCATTGTCCTTGTCCAAGGCTGCTGTGACCTCATCAAGCAATAAAATATCCTTCTGACGTAGCAAAAATCGAGCCAATTCTATGCGCACTCGCTGGCCGCCCGAAATGTTGGTCCCATTATTTTCTATCTGAAAGCCTAGACCAGCTGGTAATTCCTCCAACAGGTGAACTTGGTCCAAGACAGCAAGGATATTCTCCTTGGAAAACTCCTGATTCAGACAGATATTCTCTTCCAAGGTGCCATTAAAGAGAAAAGGTGCCTGACTCACCATGCCAATGTTAGCTTGATAGCTTTCAAATGAGTGATTGTCTTTGGTGATAAACGCTATTTTACCTGAGTCAACAGCAGTTCCCTTAATAATGTGTAACAGAGTCGACTTACCTCTACCACTGGCACCCTTTATCAAATATTTTTTCCCCTGTTCAAAGGTATAGGAAAAATCCTTAAGGATCAGCTTGGCGCCATAGGACTTTGTGATCCCTTCCAAAGCCAGAGTGAACTGCCCCCCAAAAGTTAGACATAAAATCTAACAATTGGGGGGCTATTTTTATGACATTGAGTTATGAAGACAAGGTTCAAATCTATGAGCTACGGCACATTGGAAAGTCCATTAAATGCTTATCAGAAAAGTTTAGTATTGCAGAATCTGACCTCAAATACATGATTCGCCTGATTGACAGGTATGGGTTAGCCATTGTCCAAAAAGGTAAGAATAGTTATTATTCTCCAGAACTGAAGCAAGAGATAATAGATAAAGTTCTGATTGATGGTCAATCTCAAAAACAGACGTCCTTAGACTATGCTTTACCAAATTCTAGTATGCTTTCAAGGTGGATAGCGCAATACAAGAAAAACGGCTATACTATTCTTGAGAAAAGAAGAGGGAGGCCACCAAAGATGGGACGTCAACCAAAGAAGACTTTAGAACAAATGACAGAGTTGGAGCGACTCCAAAAAGAATTAGACTACCTTAGAGCGGAGAATGCTGTGCTAAAAAAGCTGAGAGAATACCGGTTGAGGGACGAAGCAAAGCTCAAAGAGCAACAGAAATCATCCAAGAATTAATCGGTCAATTTTCTCTAGCAACTTTGCTTGAAATCCTTGATTTATCGCGGTCAACCTATTATTATCAAGTCAAGCAACTAGCTCAAGAAGATAAGGACATGGACTTAAAGGAGCTCATTCAAGGCATCTATGATGAACATCATGGCAATTATGGCTATCGTCGCATTCATCTGGAACTAAGAAATCGTGGTTTTATCGTCAATCACAAAAAAGTACAACGTTTGATGACTGTCATGGGCTTAAAAGCTCGTATCCGTCGTAAGCGCAAGTATTCTTCTTACAAAGGTGAGGTTGGCAAAAAGGCTGATAATCTGATTAAACGTCAGTTTGAAGGTTCTAAGCCCTACGAGAAGTGCTATACCGATGTGACGGAATTTACCTTACCTGAGGGGAAACTCTATCTATCGCCTGTTCTTGACGGCTATAACAGTGAGATTATTGATTTCACCCTGTCTCGATCGCCTGACTTGAAGCAAGTACAAACCATGCTTGAGAAGGCTTTTCCAGCGGATTCGTACAATGGAACGACTCTCCACAGCGATCAAGGCTGGCAATATCAACATCAGTCTTATCATCACTTTTTGGAGACTAAAGGCATTCGTCCATCCATGTCTCGCAAGGGAAATAGTCCAGATAATGGGATGATGGAGTCCTTCTTTGGTATTCTCAAATCTGAGATGTTTTACGGCCTTGAGACAACTTATCAATCCCTTAATGAGCTTGAACAAGCTATTACAGATTACATTTTTTACTACAACAACAAACGCATTAAAGCAAAGCTAAAAGGACTTAGCCCTGTGCAATACAGAACTAAATCCTTTCACTAATATGTCGTGTCCAACTTTTGGGGGTCAGTACAAGCGCCTATCTTGAAGCATTGTATCCCAAAAGGAATCCCGATAATTGTTAAGCATAGGATAAGCCCAACAATAGACCAAGAAATCCAGGCCCAAAAGCCTGAAAAAATAAACCAAATCATATTTCCAATAAGTCTCATTTGTTCTCCTTTATGTCAGCAAAGCTAGCCCCAACAAAATCTGCTAGGGCTTGACTATTGATCTGTATGGATCGACCAAGCTCACCAGCTGATACGATAATTTCTTGCTTGGCTAGTGCAGACTGGTCGATGTAAATAGGGTAATTGTGCCTTTGTCGAATACCAACTGGATTGTTTGCACCATGAACATAGCCGGTTATTTTTTGCAGCTCCTTTTGAGGAATCATGGAGACCTTTTTGTTTCCAGAAAGGCCTGCTAGCTTCTTTTCAGATAAATGCTCTGTCAAAGGAATAATCCCAATCAAGGGGCCTGTCTTATCGCCAGTCAGTGCTAGGGTTTTATAAATATCTGATGGGTTGATTGTGTCTGGGAAATCACCTTGTAAGGCATTGATCCTAAGCGCTTGATAGGGGATACCTGCCTTGTCTAGGATTTGCTCCACCAGCGTTTTCTTTACTTTTACCTTTTTAGCCATTTGTTAACTTCCTTATGTGTCAATATCAAAAACAGTCTAACAGTAGTAGTATACCATTAGACTGAAAAAAAGTCTTTTTTGATCCTTTTTCTAGGCTTAGAAAGAGCAGGCCTTTACAGACCTGCCTCAGCTTTATGATTTTCCGATTCGAACTCTTGTCTTATTTACTAGGCTTAAAAAATTGTGGTTGTGTCGGTAGGATAATGAGCAGGGCAATAAGTGTCACGATAAAGGTTAGAAGACCTGCTGTGCCATTGACAGTAAAGGAATACCAAATAGCAGAGGTGCCCTTAGGAGCATAGCTCCCCCAGAAAATAACACCAGCGATAAAATGCCAGATATAACGAACCCCAATCGCTAAAAAGGCAGCTGCGCTAGCAATTAGAAGGCTGAAGGATCTTTTATTGGTACCTAGACTATTAGTCAAGGGCTTAGAAAACAGGCCAGCTAAGCCCATTGAGGTAAAGGCAAGGATATATTCAATAATAACCTGAGATAGACTGAGGTAGTAAATCTTTGCTAAAATAAAATGGAGCAGCCCCCAAATCAAGCCAGTTAGCAGGCCATACCTGAGGCCACGCCTAAGCGAAAATAAGACGAGAGGAATAGCACCATAAGAGGGGCTAAACCAGCCGGCAAAATCTGGTATAAATGATAAAGCCATAGCAAGAGCAGCAAAAATAGCAGCCTCAATCAGAACAGTAACAGTTGTCTTGTTTGACATAAAAAAACTCCTTTTGCACACAAAAAGAGAATCGTTTTCCAATGCTAATGATATTGGTCACAATCCCTACGCTTGTATTAACAAGATCAGGTCCTTAGGATTTCGCATACGCGATCTCAGCCAAAGCACTCCTTTGTGATAATTATATTTTCTATATTATAAAATGAGATGGCAGCAATGTCAAGAATTTGGCCTTGAAATCATGAGACAAAGTTGGCATAGCGGTATAGTCAAAAACTGATCACACCAAAAAAGGCTGAGCTAACAGCCAGCCTTTAAACCAAAAACAAGCAGTGATTGGTGTTATCAATATCAGCTTCTAAATACAGTTGTCCTTAATGCTCAAATTGACGTCAGAAGGAATCAATATAGCATTTTTTAACAGCCAGCAATCTTTAGCCTTCTTAGATTGATGAAAGGGTCTTTATTCTTAAAGAAATAAGAATAGGAGCAACCTTCTTTAGGATTGGCTTACCTGGGCTTTGAGCTTAGGGTTTAAGGCATTCGGAATGACTGACATTCAAAGGTTTTGACGACTTGCTTCGATGCCTTTAAGGCTTTACTTTCCCAAAAAGCTTTTCAAAGGTTTTTTTAGTGTCTTTTGTGACAGCGATTTGATTTAAATCTAATGGATTGTTAAAGCCATTGAGGTAGCCTTGTGAGGTATATTGATGCAGGTCGTAATCTAGGCTGGTATCTGGCGCTGCCTCATAATAGCCAGAATCACCACCGTAGGTAGGAATCCAGATGGCGTCAAAGCCTTCTGTTGAAATGTCCTGCTCGGCCATAAAATAAGTACCGATATACAGGCCAACATTTTCTGCACCTAACCGTTTTAGCTCCTCTCTAAACGCCTTGACCCCTTTATTCATGTCTGTCATGGTAGCTTCTTCAACATCAATCCAATAATAGGTTGGGTTAAAAGGAGAAGCGTTTTTGTAAAAGGTTCTTGCTTCAGCTCGCATTTCCTTGGCACTACGACCTAGAGCATAGCTATAGACAGCAACTGGGATATGTCGTTTTTGAAATTCAGTAATATGCTTTTTGAATGATTTATCAATCCCGGTAGTAAAGGCAGCGTTATTATGGGCAGTAATTTGTGATCCGCCATAAACACGAACAATTGCTGCAGAAATATTAGATGCTAAAAGGTCATAATCAATGTCACTTGGCAGCTGCCAGCCAGAAACATCAATAATGGGGTTTAGTAGAAATTCAGTAGTTTCAGATGTGCTTGTAGTCGACTTATTGGACGTGCTAGTGTTAGTGGGAATGCTTGCTTTAGCAAGCTTTAGCTCTTTACTTTTGAGATTATCAGAATGAGCCTTTCCAATGATTAACAAAGTAGCAATCAGCGTAAAGAAGACCACAACAACAATAGGTTTTATTCTTCTTCTCATCAGTCTTATTGTACCTTAAATGCTTCAAAAATCAAAGTGGTCTTACGATTTTCTTAGGTTTTTAGCTCCTTAGGACAGCTTTGGCAGATCAGGTCCTATCTATTTTCGTTTGATTTTAGTCTACCTGTCTTGTAATCATCTATCAAAAAGCTGTTGATGCTGGTCAAGAGATGCAAAATCTGTCATAATAGATAAAAAACACTCAAAGAGGGATTATGTCTACCAAAGTTATTAGTCGACTAGCTATCGTTTCTGTATGTTGCTTCTTGCTGCGCCTAGCCTTTAGCGGCTTTCTCATTGGCCAGCCAGTCATGGCTCTTTTGTTGATTTACCTACTCTATGTTAATGTAGCAGAGGCTATTTTAGCGATGACGGGCTATGTGCTCTTATTAGCCTGCTTTTTTGGCTTTGGTCCTTGGCTCTTTTGGCAAATGGCTTGTTATTCAATGGTATTGGTTTTGTGGGGGTATTTCTTGAATCCCTTATCAGACAGGCTATCGCAGCACCGGTTGATCAATCAAGCCTTAATGGCAGGAGTCTGTACCTTTTGCTATCATATACTGCTAGATAGTTGTTTTGCTTACCTCTATAGTATCTCTTGGTGGAGCTATATATGGGCAGGAATGCTTTTTACAGTGACTAATGCCTTAGCCACTATGGGTTATTTCCTGGTAGTGCTTTTATTGCTTAAAAGGCTATCTGGCAAAAAAGACCCTAAGCTGTCAGCTTAGGGTCTTAATGCTGGCTTTGACGCAGCAACCCGGTAGTAGTGCAGTTGTTGCCGATCAGTAATTTCTTTTTTTTGCTCCTTAAATCTTCTTATATCGATTGATAGTTTTTGATTATTTAATAGTGACTTCTGATTCCTTTTTGTAAGGAAGCTTATTTTGTTGAAGGGCTTTATCCATTTTGCTGGTTTTAGAACTAAGCTATTTTCTTTCTTGCTGTAAATGGACGATGAGTAATCCAAATCCTATCATTATTGTCAGGCTGTTGATCACGATTCCTATAACCCTTATGTTGCTATAAACAAAGGGAATCAGTAAAAATAGGACACCAAAGACAGCGTATAAGGTTGCATTGGTCGTGTAGATCAAGGCGAGCTTGTTGTGGTTATACTCACTATAAATCATTTTTTCAAATACATTGCCCGATATGCCAATAATCGTGAAGGTAATGAAAAACAAAAGTAATTTTACCATCGGATAGGGAATCATAAAGCAAAGCAAGAAGCTGCTTCCAGACAGGATATAATCAATGAAAAAGAAGCTTCGTGGAGATACCTTAATGCGAGGTGCAACCAGAGCCCCTAATAAATCTGCTGCTCTGTGAGCTGCTAAAACAAGGCCAATGTATTCGATTGAAATGCCCTCAGACAGTAGATACAATGGAAGGAGTGCTAGTAATAAATCGGTTCCTCCACTGAGAAAGGCTTCTACCAAGATGATAAAGGAAGTAAAGGTCGACTCTCTAAATGCACGTAGTGATTCTGTTACAGAAGCAGGTTTTTCAATCTCGTCATTAGTCGTGGTGCTAAGCTTAGACGGGCTAAGCTGAATCCTAAAAATAAAAGCTATGGCTCCTATAAAGAAAGGCAGGCTCAATTGCAGTAAAACGAGATAGGAAACAAAGCCAAGAAGAACAGAGCCCACAAAATTGCTAACAATATCTAGAACGTTTGATGTAGCATATTGAATATCTACTGATTTTTCAATGAGGTCTGAATCATCGTCTAGTGTTCTGGGAACGATTTTCATTTGAATGGTATTTAATACGGTTGTGACCAAGTTAAAGGCAAGGTTGAGCACATACATGACAACAACCGGTAGCTGATAGCTTAAGCAGATGATAATACTGATGATGACAATGAGCTGTATCATCTGAAAGACAATTAACCATTTTTTATCATTTTTTAAGTTATGGATTAAAGAACCATAAGCAAAAGACAGCATATTTGGCAATAAACCAACCAATGTCAAAAAAGAAAGTTCTCCCGCGTTAATGTTGTAAACCTTAAGTAAACCAACAGACAAAGCAATCATGTAAAAACTGTCTGCGATATTGCGACTTGACCTACTAAAATGAGGTTATAAAAGTTACTTGTTAACCCTTGAAATCTCATGCTGATAAACTCTCCAATCAGTACAATCTATTTGAATGTCATTTGAAACTCCTGAGGTCATTTGCATGCTGTCCACTGTGATAGGATTAAGGGTAAGGGCTTTTGGCAGCACAGCTTAGATCATTCAATAGTCATGTGTTTTTCTTAATTTTATAAGATGATTTTAACAATCCTAATCACATGCGTCAATGCTTTTTACTGTTGATGACTGAAGTAAATGTCCTTAAATCATGTGAACAGGTACTTTTTGATAAACATAAAAAGGCTAGCATAAGTTATCATTGCTCAAGTGCACCAGTCCTTACAGGAAGCAGCTTGAATGATTTGATTGAAAAAAGTAAGCTTAGGTGTGAGGACAAGGTCCCCTTCAAAAAAGTTCTTTGAAGAATAGACAAGCAAATAGCCGACCTTTAGCGGCTCCTCGGCAAAGCAAGAAGCTTTAGATATAAAAACAAGCCAAGAAATAAGGATCTTGGCTTGTTTTTTGATAGGACTTCGTTAGTCTGATTGGTCAATTGGCTCTTGGGAAAGCAATTGCTGTAGGGCTTTTTCAATCATTTTGGGGTCTGTTTTTGAGGCATAGCGCTCAACAACCTGCCCCTTTTGATCAATTAAAAATTTTGCGAAGTTCCATTCGATGCACTTGCCGAGTGGGCCACTTTTTTGTTCTTTGAGCCAAGTGAATAATGGCTCTGTCTCCTTGCCGTTGACCTTGATTTTGGCAAAGCGTGGGAAGGTGGTCTGGTAAGTTAAGCTGCAAAAGGCATTGATTTCTGTAGCATCACCCGGTGCCTGATGTAAAAATTGATTGCAGGGGAAATCAAGGATTTCAAAGCCTTGTTCCCTGTAGGTGTCATAAAGCTCTTGTAATGCTTGATATTGAGGAGTTAATCCGCATTTAGTGGCGGTGTTGACCACTAATAGGACCTTTCCTTGGTATTGCTCCAGTGAACAATCAGTGCCATCTTGTCTTTTAACGCTAAAGTCATAAATGCTAGTCATGACCAATTTCCTCTGTATAGGCAATGATCTGATCAACCGTATCGCTCAAGAATTGAATGGTATCGCGAAGCGGCTTGTCTGTTGAGATGTCAGCTCCGATGAGTAGGGCTGTCTCAAGCGGGGTACGACTGCCACCAGACTTTAAGAAATCAAGCCATTCGTTGGCACCATTTGGGTTATTCTTTAGATTGAGGTAGCCGGCAGTCGAAATCACAAGCCCTGCAGAATAGGTATAGCTATAAAGCCCCATGTAATAATGAGCCTGCCTCATCCAGGTAAGGGCAGCGTCATCATCAATCTCAACAGCATCGCCCCAGAACTCTGTTAAAACGTCCTTCATCATGGCATTAAGCTGCTCTGCACCAAAGGTGCCCCCCTCTTCGATGAGGGTATAAACCTTACGCTGAAAGGCAGCCTCTAACAAATGCGTGATGAAGTTGTGGAAATAAGTATCTGTCAAGCGGTGCGCCAGTGCAAAGCGTTTTTGACGAGGCGTGTCAAATTGTGCCTCCAAATAATCACTTAGCATCAGCTCATTGAAGGTTGAAGGTGCTTCAACGTAATAGGTTGACATGTGTGTGTTGAAGTAGCTTTGGTGATTGTCAGAGAAGATAAACTGACCAGAATGGCCAATCTCATGGATCAGCGTGTAAACGTCAGACATACGGCCTGTCCAGCTCATCAGCACATAAGGGTGAACCTTGTAAGGGTCAGCAGCGTAGCCACCAGAATCCTTATTGGCATTTGCAGCAAAGTCCACCCAGCGCTCTGTTTGGTAGCGTTCAACTTCTTTCGTATAGGCTGGACCAAGTGGTGCTAATGATGCCATCACCAAGTCATAAGCTCCATCAATAGAGACCTCTGGATTGAGGGCGTTATCAATATCTAGCTTCCAGTCTGCAAAAGTCATCTTGTCTAAGCCATTTACCCTTGCCACATGCTTTAAGAATTTTTGAGCAACTGGACCAAATTCGGTCATGATGAGGTCGATTTGACGGTCAAACATGCTGCGGTCCACCTCCTGCTCAGCCAGCAGGTAATCAAAAACAGACGCATAGCCCTTCATATCAGCTAAGAGCTTTTCTGATTTGACCTTAGCAAGATAGGCTGCGGCTGCTGCATTTTGGTGCTTACGCAGTCCGTTTGAGAAGGAACGAAAGGCCTTGTCACGAATGGCAGCATTTTCATGGTTTTGATAAAAGTTTTCATAGGAAACAAAGCTATTTTTGTAGACTTTACCATCAACTTCAAAATCCTCCATCTCAAAATCTCCAGCCCGCATTTTGGTGTAAATGTCGTAAGGAGCGTTGATCACTTCTCGTAGATTGGTCAGTGCCTTTTCAACATCAGGGCTTAGCAAATGCTCTTTTTGGATTTTCGCCATGCGGATAGTTGCGCTGAAATAGGGATTTTTTCCAATTCATCAAGAACAGCAAGGTCTGCATTAGCTAGGGCTGTATCAAAGAAGCTGAGGGCTACGCTAGCCTTGGTCATAAAATCATCACCAGCCTGGGCAATTTGAGCAAATGCTTCATCTGAAAAATCAGTGGTCTGTGGCATAAAGGCATAGGTGCTAATATGACTCATTTGAATATAAATCTGCTCAATCTCCATCAAGGCCTGTGTAAAATCCTGAGCAGTTGTTAATTTGCCTTCGTAATTGCGTTGGAATAGGCCGACATCTTGTAAGGCTTTTTCAATGGCCAATAGAAAATCTTCCCTGTCTTTGTAGAGGGCAGTTAGGTCCCAAAGCTCATTTTCAGGGAATTCTGAACGTTTTTTTAATTCCATAATGTTCTCCTTCATGAGTAATTACCTATAGTATAACAAAAATTAGAAGCGATAGCCTGTAAAAGCTTTACAAACATTTTTGTACCAATGAATCTTATATGTCAAGGAAAACAAACATTCCTAGCCAATAGGCTTACATTTTTAGCAAAAAGTGGTATGATAGGAGGAAAACTAGCATAAGAAGGGAAGTCCGTCATTTGTCAGTCAAAAAATTAGAGAGCTATAATAATCAGGAGATTATTGCTGAAGAGGTTGCTATCCTAAAGGAAATACTTGAGAGCATTACGCGTCGCATGATTGGTGATGAGGCCTTTGCAAGGATTGAGGAAATTATAGACCTATCTGAAAAACAGGATTATGTGCTTCTAGAGCAATTGATCGCTAAGATTAGCAATAAAGATATGGAATTTATTTCACGATATTTTTCGATTCTTCCGCTGTTGATTAATATTTCAGAGGACGTTGATTTGGCTTATGAAATCAATCGTCAAAACAATACAAATCAAGACTATCTGGGAAAGCTTGCTCTGACCATTGCTTCTGCTGCTGAAAAGGAAAATGCCAAGGAACTGTTGGAAAGGGTGACGGTGGTTCCAGTCTTGACAGCTCACCCAACACAGGTTCAGCGAAAGACAGTTCTAGAGTTGACCAATAGCATTCATAACCTTCTTCGTCGCTATCGTGATGTCAAGGCGGGTGTCATGAATCAAAACAAATGGTATAGTGAGCTGTACCGTTACATTGATATTCTCATGCAGACGGATATCATTCGTGAGAAAAAGCTCAAGGTCAAAAATGAGATTACCAATGTCATGCAGTATTACAATAGCTCTCTGATACAGGCGATCACAGCGCTGACAAGCAAGTATAAGACGCTGGCCAAGGACAAGGGGATCTTGCTGGACAATCCAAAGCCGATTAACATGGGCATGTGGATCGGAGGGGACCGAGATGGCAATCCTTTTGTCACAGCAGAGACACTGAGGCTGTCTGCAACAGTCCAAAGTGAGGTTATCCTGCGCTTTTACATTGACAAATTGTCAGCTCTTTATCAAACCTTTTCGCTGTCGTCAGCCTTGACAAAGACCAGTCCTGAGGTGGAGCGTCTGGCCAGTCTATCTAGTGATCAGTCCATTTATCGTGAGAATGAGCCCTACCGCAGAGCTTTTCACTATATTCAGGCTCGTCTAACCCAAACCTTGCAGGAGCTAATTGGTCAGCCGGCCTCAGACCAGCTAGCATCTAGAATGCCTGCTACGGTAGGCTCGCTTCAGTCGGGCGTTACAAGCATTGTGACCAATAGCAGTGACCAGCAAGCACCAGCCTATAAGACAGCAGCAGCTTTTAAGGCTGATCTGGTCATGATTGAGCAATCTCTCATTGCAGCTGGGGATTCCTCCTTGGTTGAGGGGGATTTGCAAGAGGTCCTACAAGCGGTTGATATTTTTGGTTTCTTTTTAGCCAGTATTGATCTGCGGCAGGATTCTAGTGTGCAGGAGGCCTGTGTTGCTGAGCTTTTGAAAAATGCTGGTATTGTTGAGAATTACAGTGCTTTGTCAGAGGAGCAAAAATGTGAGGTCCTCTTAAAGGAGCTGACAGAAGACCCTCGCACCCTCTCATCGGCAGCTGTTGAAAAGTCAGAGCTGTTAGAAAAGGAGCTTGCTATCTATACAGCGGCACGTGAGCTCAAGGATAAGCTTGGTGAAGAGGTGATTAAGCAGCACATCATTTCACATACAGAGAGTGTTTCTGATATGTTTGAGCTGGCTATCATGCTAAAGGAGGTTGGTCTCGTTGACCAGCGTCAGGCGCGTGTGCAGATTGTGCCTTTATTTGAAACGATTGAGGATTTGGATAATGCTAGAGCGATCATGACACAATACCTTAGCTATGATATTGTCAAGTCTTGGATTGCTACAAATGCTGGCTATCAAGAGATTATGCTTGGGTATTCAGATAGCAACAAAGACGGTGGCTATTTAGCGTCTGGCTGGACACTTTACAAGGCGCAAAATGAGCTGACCAAAATTGGGGAGGACAATGGTATCAGCATCACCTTCTTTCATGGACGTGGTGGGACTGTTGGACGTGGTGGCGGTCCATCCTATGAGGCGATCACCTCACAGCCATTTGGCTCTATTAAAGACCGAATCCGCTTGACGGAACAGGGTGAGATTATTGAAAATAAATATGGCAATCAAGATGTGGCTTACTACAATTTGGAAATGCTGATTTCTGCTTCTATCAATCGCATGGTGACTCGTATGCTGACAAATCCTGATGAGATTGATGGCTTTAGGAAAATCATGGATGAAATTGTTGAAGACAGTAATCGCATTTATCGAGAGCTGGTTTTTGACAATCCGCATTTCTATGATTATTTCTTTGAAGCCAGTCCGATCAAGGAGGTATCAAGCTTAAATATTGGTTCTCGCCCTGCTGCTCGTAAAACCATTACAGATATCTCAGGCCTGCGTGCCATTCCTTGGGTATTTTCTTGGTCACAAAACCGGATCATGCTTCCAGGCTGGTATGCAGTAGGCTCTGCCTTTAAGCGTTTTATTGATAAAGAAGAGGGAAATTTAGCCAAATTACAGCATATGTATGACAAATGGCCGTTCTTTCATTCCTTGCTGTCTAATGTTGATATGGTATTATCAAAATCAAACATGAACATTGCCTTTCAATATGCGCAGTTAGCAGAAAGCAAGGAGGTCTGTGAGGTCTTTCATACCATTCTTGATGAGTGGCAGCTGACTAAGAACGTTATTCTTGCTATCGCACAGCATGATGAGCTTCTTGAGGAAACCCCGTCCTTGAAGCAAAGCTTGGATTTCCGCCTCCCATATTTTAATGTGTTAAACTACATTCAGATTGAGCTGATTAAGCGTCTTCGTCATGAGCAGCTAGATGAGGACTATGAAAAGCTGATCCACACAACTATTAATGGTATTGCTACAGGACTTCGTAATTCCGGCTAAGCCGTTGAAGATCAATCAGCAGCTCACACAGACAGGCTACTAGGTTATAATGGCTTGTCTGTGTTTTTTAGATTGAGCGATTCCAAGGATACAGCAAGCTTTGTCTAGAGCCATGCTTGGCTAGGTGCTTGCAATGTATTTTTCCTTTGTTTTACCAATGAAAGATGATATAATGCTAATGATTATCTCAAGATTATAGGGGAAATGATGAAAATTGATAAAAGGCATTTGCTAAATTACTCCATATTACTACCTTATCTGATTTTATCTGTGATTGGGCTGATCATGGTTTATTCCACAACCAGTGTTAGCTTGATTCAGGCTCAGGCCAATCCATTTCGGTCAGTTGCCAATCAAGGGCTCTTTTGGGTTGTCAGCTTAGTTGCTATTACCTTTATTTACAAGCTAAAGCTAAATTTTTTGACCAATACCAAGGTTTTAACAATTGTTATGCTGCTTGAAATACTGCTGTTGATTGCTGCTCGCTTTTTTACGACAGCGATTAATGGCGCGCATGGCTGGATTGTCCTTGGGCCTCTGAGGTTTCAGCCAGCAGAGTATCTGAAGATCATCATGGTTTGGTATCTGGCACTCACCTTTTCAAAGATGCAGGAAAAGATTCATCAGTATGATTATCAGGCCTTGACGCGTCGCAAATGGTGGCCAACAGAGTGGGGTGACCTGCGTGATTGGCGTGTTTATTCCTTGATTATGATTGTGCTGGTTGCTGCGCAGCCTGATTTGGGCAATGCCTCTATTATCGTGTTGACAGCTATTATCATGTTTTTGGTCAGTGGTATAGGCTACCGTTGGTTTTCTGCCATTTTAGTGCTAATTACTGGTTTGTCAACTGCTTTTTTGGGAATGATTGCTGTCATTGGTGTTGAAAAGGTGGCTAAGATTCCAGTTTTTGGTTACGTTGCCAAGCGCTTTAGTGCTTTTTTCAATCCTTTTCGTGATTTGACAGATTCGGGACATCAGCTGGCTAATTCTTATTACGCCATGAGCAATGGTGGCTGGTTTGGCAGAGGGCTTGGAAATTCGATTGAAAAGCGGGGCTATCTCCCAGAGGCACAGACAGATTTTGTCTTTTCTGTCGTGATTGAGGAGTTAGGGCTGATTGGGGCAGGATTGATCCTTGCGCTTGTTTTCTTTCTTATTTTGAGAATCATGAATGTCGGGATTAAGGCCAAAAATCCCTTTAACGCCATGATGGCTCTTGGTGTTGGTGGCATGATGCTGATGCAGGTATTTGTTAACATTGGTGGCATTTCTGGCCTCATTCCTTCAACAGGGGTTACCTTTCCATTCTTATCACAGGGAGGAAACAGCCTGCTGGTCTTGTCTGTAGGGGTTGGCTTTGTCCTCAATATTGATGCCAATGAGAAGAAAGAGGATATTTTAAAAGAAGCAGAGCTATCTTACCGGAAGTCTGTCCGGGAAGAAAATAGTAATAGTAAGATTATTAATATTAATCAATTTCAGTAAAAAAAGCTCCTTGTCAACTGTAGCGGGTGGCTTATAACAAACATTTAGAGAGGACCAGGTGTACTGCCCCCAAAAAGTTGGACGAATAATTATTGAAAGGATTTAGTTCTGTATTGAACAGGGCTAAGTCCTTTTAGTTTAGTTTTGATTCGTTTATTGTTGTAGTAAAAGATGTATTCAGTGATTGCTTGTTCGAGCTCATCCAGTGAGTGGTAGGATTTCTCAAAGCCATAGAACATCTCTGACTTTAAAATGCCAAAGAAGGATTCCATCATCCCATTATCAGGGCTGTTACCCTTGCGAGACATTGATGGACGAATGCCCTTTGATTCTAAAAAATGATGATAGGACTGATGCTGGTATTGCCACCCTTGGTCACTGTGAAGAATCGTTCCGTGATAGGATTGATCTGGAAAAGCCTTCTCAAGCATGGTTTGAACCTGTTTTAAGTCTGGAGACCTAGATAGTGTGAAATCAATAATCTCACTGTTGTAGCCATCAAGAACAGGCGCTAAATAAAGTTTTTCATCGTTGTTTGGTAAAGCAAACTCTGTCACATCGGTATAACATTTTTCATATGGCTTAGCAGCTTCAAACTGGCGTTGAATCAGATTATCAGCCTTCTTACCAGTCTCGCCTTTGTAAGAGGAATACCTGCGTTTACGACGAATTCGAGCAGCTAATCTCATCTCTTTCATCAAGCGTTGCACTTTCTTGTGATTGACGATAAACCCACGATTCTTGAGTTCTAAATGAATGCGACGGTAACCATAGTTTCCCTTATGCTCCTCATAAATCGCTTTGATTTCAGAGTTGATTGCTTCATCTTTATCTGACTTATCCAATTGCTTGACTTGATAATAATAGGTTGAACGAGCCATCTTAGCGATCTCAAGTAGGAGGTTTAATCGGAATCCTTCTTGGACCATCTCTCTAATTGTTTCTGCCTTTCTCATTCTCTGGCTTCGTCCTGTAAACGAAGCTCCCTCAACTTTTTTAGATAAGCATTCTCCGTTCTAAGGTATTCTAGCTCTTCCTGAAGGCGCTCTAGCTCTGTCATTTCTTCCCAAGTTTTCTTTGGTTTACGGCCCATCTTCGTTGGTCTCCCTCTTTGTTTCTCAAGAATAGTATACCCGTTTTTCTTGTATTGCGCTATCCAATTGGGAAGCATACCAGCATTTGGGAGAGCATACTCAAGAGAGACAGACAGTTGAGACTGACCTTCAAGAAGAACTTTATCAATTATTTCTTGTTTTAATTCTGGAGGATAATACTTATTTTTACCCTTTCTAACAATCTCAACTCCATATCTGTCCATAAGCTTTACCATGTATTTGAGATTAGAAACCTGAATATCATACTGTTGACCAATGCGGGAACAAGACATCCCATTTTTTCTTAGTTCATATATTCTTAATTTATCATCGTAACTTAATTTCATATAAAAAGCACCCCATTGGTAGATTTTCTGTCTAACTTTTGGGGTGCGGGTCACGCTTTGGGTCTTTTTCCTTTTGGAAAAGCCATCGAAATTGGCCAAGGAGCAGGCAGCCTGCTGCTCAATATCATCTGGATTGTCTGCTGTGGCTGGAGCTTAGCGATCATGCATTTGACTTCTGCCCTTCTCTTGTGCCTCACGATTGTTGGCATTCCATTTGCCCGGCAATCTCTAAAATTGGCCAAGATTAGCCTCTTTCCTTTTGGAGCCATCATTTATGACATTTAATTAGGAAGCAAAAGACTTATGAAATTGTATTTTGTCAGACATGGTAAAACCTTGTGGAACCTAGAGGGCCGTTTTCAGGGAGCTAACGGAGATTCGCCCTTGCTTGAAAGCTCTAAGGACGATTTGCGCCAGCTAGCAAGAGAGCTGTGGGACATTTCTTTTGATGCGATCTACTCCAGCGACCTAAAAAGAGCTGTTGATACTGCTCGCATTATTGTGGACGAAGCTAACTGCAAGACTGATATTAGTTATACCAAGCAGCTGAGAGAATGGAACCTAGGCACCCTGGAAGGAACCAAAATAGCAACTGTATCCGCCATCTACCCCAGTCAGATGTCAGCCTTTTATCACAATTTAGCCAAATTCAAGCCCAGTCAATTTAAGGCTGAATCCCTTTATGAAAGCACACAAAGGCTTTATCAGCTCATTAAAAGTTTGGAAGATAAGGCCTATCAGCAGGTTTTAATGGTAGGACATGGCGCCCATTTGACAGCTTCTATTCGTGCTCTTTTAGGCTTTGAGCCAGGTATGCTTCGGGCACAGGGAGGACTGGATAATGCCAGCCTAACCGTTATAGAAACCTTGGATTTCAAACACTTTCATTGTCTAAGGTGGAATGATACATCATTTTTACAAAAAAAGACTACTAGATTAACACCCTAGTAGCTCTTAAGCACAAAGCTCCAAGACAGCTAAACTGTACTCCATTGGTTAGAGAACACATCTCATTTTTTGAGGGACGCTTTATTAGCTGTAGGAAGTTATGAAAAGCTAAATACACGAGAGGACTAAATTGGACAAGCTCAAAAGTTTGACAATGTATTTCAAAAAAGGATTGAATTCTGTATCGAACAGGACTCAGTCCTTTTTATCATTTATCAAGCCGACCAAGGCTTTCAACCACGACAAACGCGCAAAACAGTTATTTCCTGATGATAGTAGAGACTACAGCAGATATTTTCAATGATTTTCTTGTAGTAACATCTATACAAAACAATACAGCTCATTGAAATATAGGAACATTAAAATTCAGAAAGATTTCTTTTCTTGCTAAAAATCTTTCATCCATTTCAAACTGGTTTTCATTTGTCCTCTCCTTTTTCAGTTCTGCTTTTTCTCCATAAGCTGCACAGTTGATGTACTCCTTGCCTTTACCGTACTTCTTTACAAATGTAAAATTTACAACTTATACTTCTTCTCCTTCTCTTTCAAAACTTGAGTAAATTGATTCTGCTACTAAATTTGCGTTAATATTAATCATTTTTTATCCATAATTTTTCTCCTTTTTTAATTTAAAATTCCCATTAAAAAAGCGACTGGACTTTTTCCAATCGCTGATACTTCTACTATTTTATTTTTATTTCGGTAGAACTTCTAATCCTTATCATCTATATCCTCCTTTTTAAACACAAAAAAGACGGTAGATTTTTTCTTTTTCCATTGTCTCTTATAACTTATATTTAATTTTTGAATAGTATGCAAACATTTAAGGAAACAACTACTTGCTTTCCAATAAAAAGTCAATCACATTTTTGTGAATAATTCCATTTTGACTAAAATCCACTTTATCCATGGATAAGACAAATTTAGGATAATTATCTCTAACAAAATCATACACACCAAACTCTCGTTTTCTTGTTTCTTCTGTTTCCATCAAATAAGAAACCTGATAATATAACCTTTCATTATCCTTACTTGCAATAAAATCAATTTCCAAGTCTTTTACTTTGCCGATTTCAACTCTATATCCTCTTGAAACAAGTTCAATATAAACGATATTTTCCAATGTTCTTTCAATATCCTTTGTATTGGAGTATCCTCTTGCCTGCCTAAATCCATGATCTGTAAGATAATATTTTTCATCAACCTTTAACTTCTTTTTTCTACAGTATCAAATCTTTGTACTTTTTTTAGTATGAAAGCTCTATTACAATACTCTAAATAATTTAAAATTGTATCAACAGATACTCCTCTGCTCTCATTTTTCAAATACTTTTTATACTGTTGGCGGAAAAAGTAGATCCGATATTTTCAATAGCAAAAGATAATATCCTGTTAAATATATCTACGTCTCGTATCTTATTATAATTAAGCACATCTTTAACCAAGACAGTATTATATACATCGCTTAAATATTTATAACTGCTATCTTCTTCTAACTTAAAATATTTTAAAATCGGCATTCCACCTAATTTTATAAATTTATCAAAAAGTGCTTCTTTAGTTAGATTTGAATCACTAAAAATCTTTAAAAATTCCCCAAAAGTAAATGGCTGTATTTCAAATTCTATATATCTTCCTGCAAGAAGTGTGGCAAGTTCACCGGAAATCAAATTTGAATTTGAACCGGTAATGTATATATCACAATCTTGATCTACTCTTAACCCATTAACTACTTTTTCCCAGTTATTTACCAACTGTATTTCATCAAAGAAATAATATAATTTACCACTTAGATTTTTTGACTTTTCACTTATATAACTTGCCAAAAAGCTCGCTTCATTTATACTCATAAACTCCAAAGATTCAAAATTGATATATATCTTTTGCTCATCCGGCACATGTTTCAAAATTTCATCTTTAATCATCATCAGAATGGTAGATTTTCCAACTCTTCGCATCCCAGTTAAGATTTTAATAATAGGTTTATCAACAAATTTTTCTATATGGTTTAAATACTTGGGTCGTTCAATATATTCCATATCATTCACCTCTCTTTAGCTTTGATTATATTATACACGATAAAATATATTTTCCAATATTGTTTTCGAATATAATCGAAATATATCATAAAAGCAGCCGATGAAAGGCAAAATTTACAGGATAAGATCAAGGCTATTGATAAGGAAATGCAGGAGCTTTCTGCCACTATGGAGCAAGTTCACACTGTTAAAAAATACAGGCAATACTACAAAGAATATAAGGCAAGTCCATCTGACAAGGCATTTTTTGAAGAGTACAAAGCTCAGATTACCTTATATGAAAATGCCCTTTCAGAGCTTAAAAAATCATATTCCAAGTTGCCAAATTCTAAGGGTATTTTAGATAGACTTGATAAATTGCAAGAAAAAAAGAATACCCTTATGCAAGAGTATTCTTCCTCAAAATCTATTATGGACGAACTTTACAAGATACGAAAAAATTATGGAATTTACATGGGTAAGGAGATGGAGAGATAATTTTTTCTCTCCATCATCATTTATTACCAAGTTGATGGTTTATGGTTTATTCCATACTCAATTAAACCTTCAATATTATCTTTAATATCGCTATAAACATATTTACTTGATGAATAGTTGGAGTCAAAACATTTAACATACTTTGAAAGTTTTTCACCTTCTAATGTTAAATAATCAAAAGGATTATTACCCTTATCATCTTGCTCTCCCAGTGAATTCTCCAACTTGTGAATATAAATTCCCACAATACCTTTATTTAACTCATATGCTTTTCTTATTTCATAATTTATCCATTTTCTGTTCGCTGTTTTTTCTCCAATCAAAACAACCAAACATGAACGCTTATTTAACTGTTCATCAATCCATTCTTTAATTTTACTTTCAGTTTTTTCTTTTACTTCCTCCCAGTCATTATCAGAAAAGGTAGAACTACTGTCTACTTTCCCCATATTGCGAACCTGTCCTGCCCTCCAATTATCATTGTCGTAATGAAAGCTAAAAAATACCTGTCTTTTTGCCATTTAAAATTCCTCCTTATTTAATATTTTAACTGCTTGAACTATGTTTTTAACAGACATATCAATATCGCCATCGCATTGTTTATTTGCCTGTTCAATTGCACTTATTGTATTTTTATCTGAAATTTCTTGAGTTGTTTGATCATATATTTCTTTAGATGCACCGCCAGTATATTCAATAGGCAAACATACTAATCCATGCTTTTTTGATAACTCATATTCGTCCATAACTCCGCTTGCAATATCTTCTGCCTCCTTATTACCAAAAAGAAATATAGCTATACCACAACTTTCAATCATCTGCTCTCTATTTTCTTTATATAGCTTATCTAAATCAATACCTAATGAACTATTTTGAGGAAAAGGCATAAGTGTTAAAAAATCATTTATTTTGGACTTGTGAGTCAAACAATAATCTGCAACTCCATTTAATACAAATTCACCGACTCCTTTACCATATCCATTCACAATATGATAACCATTTTTTGATAGTTCAAAAGATAGTTTATGAATAAAATTTTCGCCAGTTTTCTGAGAATAAGCCGAATAGGAGTACGCACTACCAGATATAAATATTGTTTTCCTTCTAAATCTATCGACAAGAGTGCTCAATATTTCGGTGATTTCATCATATTTATTTACTAAATATGTAAAAATACCATATCTATTTAGGTCTTCAATTTGTAGCTCCTGTCTTGCTTTTTTGTATTCATAATCCTCATCAGCATCTTGGACTCTTTTCATAATACAATAATGTTTTCTTGTATTTTTTTCATCGAGTAAGACCCTTAACCTTCCAATTACATAGTTAAAATTTGGATCTTCAAAACTAAATCCCAAAAATAGAAATGTTTTAGTAAGCAAATCTCCTTCTAAAACCTCTCTAAATAATTTTCTTTTGTTATATCCAAACTCTTCATAATCACTTCTTGTTATTACTGCATCTTCGGGAGTTTCTACATCACCATGCAGCTTATATACTATCGCATCAAAATTATGATTTGTACCTCTTAATTGTTCATCCTTTGTTTTTACATAAGGCTTTTTCATATTATTTTCTAAAGCTTTTTCTATTAACTTATCATAATTTGTTGTCCAAAAAGTTGAAATGGGCAGCTGCGACAATAATTTATGATTTTCAGTAGGCTTTACTAATTGAGAAAATTGACCTTTGATCAAGTCATCTATTGATGTTCTCTTTTTTGAATTAGAATAATACTGAGCCAAGTTAACCAAATCACTTTCTTTTTCAACATCTAATCCAATTTCTTCTGCAGGTTCTCTTAGAAGTTCTTTCCAACTACAAAATCCGGCAGGAATTGATAATCCTGCTCCAATAAATGCTCCTAATTCATCACTTTTAATAGCTTTTTCAATTTCTCTAATCAAATCTTTTCTGGATACTTCACCTTTAATAATAAACACCTCCTCCCTTATTGTACTGACCCCCAAAAGTTGGACACGACATATTAGTGAAAGGATTTAGTTCTGTATTGCACAGGGCTAAGTCCTTTTAGCTTTGCTTTAATGCGTTTGTTGTTGTAGTAAAAAATGTAATCTGTAATAGCTTGTTCAAGCTCATTAAGGGATTGATAAGTTGTCTCAAGGCCGTAAAACATCTCAGATTTGAGAATACCAAAGAAGGACTCCATCATCCCATTATCTGGACTATTTCCCTTGCGAGACATGGATGGACGAATGCCTTTAGTCTCCAAAAAGTGATGATAAGACTGATGTTGATATTGCCAGCCTTGATCGCTGTGGAGAGTCGTTCCATTGTACGAATCCGCTGGAAAAGCCTTCTCAAGCATGGTTTGTACTTGCTTCAAGTCAGGCGATCGAGACAGGGTGAAATCAATAATCTCACTGTTATAGCCGTCAAGAACAGGCGATAGATAGAGTTTCCCCTCAGGTAAGGTAAATTCCGTCACATCGGTATAGCACTTCTCGTAGGGCTTAGAACCTTCAAACTGACGTTTAATCAGATTATCAGCCTTTTTGCCAACCTCACCTTTGTAAGAAGAATACTTGCGCTTACGACGGATACGAGCTTTTAAGCCCATGACAGTCATCAAACGTTGTACTTTTTTGTGATTGACGATAAAACCACGATTTCTTAGTTCCAGATGAATGCGACGATAGCCATAATTGCCATGATGTTCATCATAGATGCCTTGAATGAGCTCCTTTAAGTCCATGTCCTTATCTTCTTGAGCTAGTTGCTTGACTTGATAATAATAGGTTGACCGCGATAAATCAAGGATTTCAAGCAAAGTTGCTAGAGAAAATTGACCGATTAATTCTTGGATGATTTCTGTTGCTCTTTGAGCTTTGCTTCGTCCCTCAACCGGTATTCTCTCAGCTTTTTTAGCACAGCATTCTCCGCTCTAAGGTAGTCTAATTCTTTTTGGAGTCGCTCCAACTCTGTCATTTGTTCTAAAGTCTTCTTTGGTTGACGTCCCATCTTTGGTGGCCTCCCTCTTCTTTTCTCAAGAATAGTATAGCCGTTTTTCTTGTATTGCGCTATCCACCTTGAAAGCATACTAGAATTTGGTAAAGCATAGTCTAAGGACGTCTGTTTTTGAGATTGACCATCAATCAGAACTTTATCTATTATCTCTTGCTTCAGTTCTGGAGAATAATAACTATTCTTACCTTTTTGGACAATGGCTAACCCATACCTGTCAATCAGGCGAATCATGTATTTGAGGTCAGATTCTGCAATACTAAACTTTTCTGATAAGCATTTAATGGACTTTCCAATGTGCCGTAGCTCATAGATTTGAACCTTGTCTTCATAACTCAATGTCATAAAAATAGCCCCCCAATTGTTAGATTTTATGTCTAACTTTTGGGAGGCAGTTCAGAATTTATCACCATTTAAATGAATCATATGGTCAGGCATATCCGCAATCCATACTTCCGTTTCCCAAGCTAAAGACTCTGAGAATTTTTTAAATGTTTTAAAGTCTAAAAATGCTGTTACATATATTTTCCCAGCTGAAACATTTTCCGTCATTTCTTCAATTTCTTTTATTCGCTTTGGCTCCATTGCACCCACAGAAGTTACAGACTCAACAAAGTAGATCCAGTTCTTATCTTCTGAATATAAAACAACATCCGGCATTTTATCATGGAGTGTTATCTCAAAGCCGAGTTCTTTTAGTTTCTCCTCATTCTTCACCAAATCCTTTTGAATTGTGTCACCAACATACAAACATTCAGAGTTCTCAGCGAATCGTGGAGCAAATTCTTCAATAATAAATTTCTGTAATTGATTGTGTTTGCCGGGAGAAAATGTAAAATCATCTCCGTTTATTTTAACAGGCATTTTTCTTACCGCCTTTTTAGAGCTATATAGATCAATTAAGTTCTGATGAGATTTTAAGAAATTATTCTTCTGTTCTTCCCACAGACTTGATTGAAATGTTTTTACTAATAACAACATTTCATCAGTTAATCGATACCTGTAATTAGGGCTATTTGTTGCTTTCCCATTATCTTCAATAAATGCTGCATTCCTAAAATGATGCATTGCCTGTTTACGGAATGTTTCTCTACTATTCTCTGCATATGAAACCTCATAAAACTCTCTAATAAAGGCAATAACATCATGAATTCTTATCCATTTATTAGTTGCATTAGCCCATTCATCATTCTTTTTAATATCTGCCATTGCCAAAATAACATATCCACATAGATCCGACTGCTGTTTTGGTGGAACTTTCAACTCATTCAAAATATTCTTTGCTTCTTCTAATTTAGACATATATAAATCTCCCTAATATTTCATCACAATTTTCTTCAGACATATCCTTTAATTTAATCAGTTCCTTTCCCATATCCTCAATACAAGTTAGTGGTGGAATTGGCATCGAGTTAATTTCAGTAGCATTAACTTGAGTTGATCCATTTAAAATTCTGTAATAATTATCATAAAGCGTAGAGTTCAATACAACATACAAACCATAAACCAAACAATCTGATAATCCTTGTAAGCCTGTAATAAAATTTATCTTATTCTGTGTGCTAATTGCCTTATATGTTGGAAATTTTTTAGCTAAATAAATTCCACATTGTAATCTACGCTTTTCTTCCTTTGCCGTAAATCTTTTCACAAATAAATAATTAGTGTTCTCCTGCAATAATCCTTTTTTCTCCGTTAATAGATACTCATTTTCTTTTCCAACAGGAAAAATCACTTTACCATCTTTTATATGTTGCGAATAAAATAAAGGAACTGCTTTTTCCTCTGCATCATTTCTTAAAGCCTCTTGATTTCTAAAATCAACTGTCAAACCAGTTTTCATTTTCAAGCCAAGAGTTGGCAAGGTATCATTCCATTCATTTACCTTTTTAATCGTATCAGCTTCTTCTTTATCAGTTATCAAAAAAACATATTTGTGTTCTCCGGAAACAACCATATCGTAAGAAGCTTCAAAACAGTCTTGCTGCCGAAATCAAAATTATCATTCGTTGTAGTTATAGTAATGTTTTTTAACTTATTTAATTCTTTCTTGGCTTTAATAATCATAGTTTCTTGCAAAACAGACTCTTTATCAAAGACTTTGTCTCTGCTTACAAATAAATGAATGTGCTTCAAAACCACTTCATTTAAAAACTTCTCACGAAACTTTTTAAAGTACGCTCCAGAAGTCCATGATCTTGGAACGATAAACACCAATTCGCCATTATCAACCAAATTGAAACTTGCCATCTCCATAAAAAGAAAATATAAATTCGGTGATCCATAACAAATATCAGGCATGGATAAAGCTTCATTAGCCATTTTTCCAACCTTTAAATAAGGTGGATTTCCTATAATTACATCGTATTTTTCAGGTTTAGTACTCACCCCCAACATATTGTTATATTCAAGTGTTTGACTTGTTATATAGTTATCTTTAATCACTTTGTATTCAATTTTTAGTGATGTATTCTTACTTATCCACGATAAATTTGCATTTAACAGCTCTAAAATATCATCATTGGTTTCATAACAAGTAATTTTTATGGCTTCAATCTTATCAGTATCAATAATTCTTTGAATAAGAGCTGCCGTAAGTATTCCTGAACCCGCTCCCGGATCGAGTATAGAAATTTCTTTTGAAAATGATGATAAATCAAATAATGATGCCATGAAAAGAGCTGTTTCTTTACTTGTGAAAAATTGCCCATTTTTCTTGCGAATTTCTTTTGGCATCTGTTTAATATATTTATTTGTAGATTCAATTACATAATCAATTATTTTCATCATCCACCAACTCCATAATTTCATTTACACCACAGTTCAAACTATCACATATTCTGACAATCACATCAGTAGTAATATTCTCACTGTTCTTCATTTTATAAAAAGTACTCCGGCTAACTTCTGCTTTTTCCATTAGCTCAGAATTTTTCATATCTAAATCTATCATTTTTTTAAATAGCTTTTTATAACTTATTTTCGACACGATTGTCCTCCCATGCATATGATTTTGTTTTTATCATTATATCATATTTATTCACTTTTTTCACTACAAACTTCCTTTTACACAAACACACGACATTTAGATAGACAAAAAAGAGTCGGTGCAGTCCTAAGACCACACCGACCATATATTTATCTCTCAGCTTCTTTGCTTGCGTCTCTCTTTTCTTTTGGTTTTTCCTTATCTTCAGACTGATATTTCTTGATAGCTCCAAGAACAGATTCTTTCTTTTCTTCTTGTCCTTTCATTTGTTCCTTTGCCTTTAAGAGCTTTGAAGAAAGTATCCTTACATTGCTATGCTCCTTGCCATTATCATCAATGGAAGTTCTGATTTGTCCAAAGAGCTTTACAAAATCTCCCTGCTTAAAGTCTTTTGGAATATCACTCTTTTCTCCATAAGCGGAGCAATTATGATAAACCTTATTTCCCTCATCATCTTTAGATACAACAGAGAAATTTGCCACCTTAAAGGCTTCTCCATTCTTGTTTTCTCTTTCAGCTACATCAACCTTTCCTACAATATTTCCAACGATATTGATAAGATTATCTTTCTCTTCCTGAACATAGGGCAGGTCTTTTATTTGCCCCTGTTCTCGTAAATCTTCAATCATGTAGTCAAATTCCTCATGCAGTAAATTCAGACTGTCATTGTCCATATAAGCGTCATAGAGCTTGTCCAAAGCACTTTCATCATTGATACCTTTCTCCACGCTTATAATCGCTTTTACAAAGTCCTTGTGGTTATCATTTGCCATATCTTCTATTTGATTTCTCATTGTTTTGTAATCCATGTTTTTTATCTCCTTTCATAGTAAAAGGGAGGTTACCCTCCCCTTATCTTAAAAATTCCTGTTCTTTTGTAGTTTGTTTTTCTTCTGTTTTACTTTCTTCCTGATAGGCTCTTATCTGTCCTAAAATAGATGGCTTATCCTCTGATTTTTGTGAACTTTCTTCTTTGCTATGAAAATTATCCTCCACATCATATGTTGATTCAAAATAGTCGCTGTCCTTAAAGTCATTATCGTAACGGTCAGTAATTCCGTCATTATCAAGGTCTTTAGAAAGCGGATCATAGAAGTTACCTTCGTCATCAATATCAAGTCCCGTTGCTGCTTTCAAATCTTCTGAATCCACATAAACCAGATCTTCAAAAGAGGATAGCTCAATCTCATTTTTCATATTTCTTAGAGTTTCATTCTCTCCTTTGTTCTCATAGTCAAAGCTCTCAGTTTTTATAGATATATCATCAATATACTGTGTCCATATCTTATCCTCTAAATTAAGCTCATATTGAATGCTGTGTCTTTCATCCGGCGTGTTGGTATAGGCAATTCCTATATGCTTTAAGTCAGGATATAGAGCATCAAACTCATCGTAGCTATGATTTTCTTCATATTCTCTGTTACAGAAATCAATAATTGCCCTTTTAACATCTTCTACAAGGGGATTATCATTTCTCTTTTCTTCCACATCACCCATATCAAGTAGCTTATTTAGTTCAGCCAAGCGAAGCACCTTACTCTTTAATTCATCAGCTTTTTCAAACGGCTTTTTTAATTCCTCTTTGGCATTTTCAAGCTGCTCTTTGGTGCTTATGAGCTTTTCTTCAAGCCTCTTTAATTTCTCAGGCATTTTCTCAAGAGCGTTATCAAGTCTTGTAATATTACCGTCAGCACTTGTGCCAAGCTCTCCTGAATGCTTTGCAACACCGTTTAAGCTGAAATTATGAGAATTAGTAAAGAAGTTATAACTTGCTTCCAAGTCCATATTTCTGTACTTACCGATTACCTTACTTTCATTGATTTTAACCTTTGAAATAGCTTCAAGCAATCTTTCTCCTGCTAATTTCTTATCGGTAATCTTTGCTCCTGCGATAGTAATAGAAGTAAACTTTTCCTCTCCGTCCGCTTTAGGCTCTACATCAGATATATCTTTCTTGACAGCTTCTATGAGCTTTTCAGTTCTTGCGATTTCTTCAGGATAGTTTTTCGCCACTTTATCCTCTAATCTGTAACGGTTGGACTTATAGTTTGCTTCAAGCATTTTAAGTTTCGTAACCTCATTATCCAAATCCATCTTTTCTTTAATCTTCGGATCACCTGTGGCAAGGGCTTTAATTTCTGCATAGTTAAGTGAACTTTCATCCACATCTTCTGCCACTCTGACAGGTGTTTTACTTGTCATAATCTGAGAAATGAACTTCTGCTTATTCTCTATTGTCTGCCACAAATACGCATCAAAGGTGTTCTCCGTAACATAACGATAGATATTTACTTCCTTGTTTTCATTGCCCTGTCTTACAATTCTGCCCGCACGCTGCTCTAAATCGGCAGGACGCCAAGGAACATCCAAATCATGAAGGGCAATCAGTTTGTTTTGTACATTCGTGCCGGCTCCCATTTTCTGAGTAGAACCAAGTAATATCCTCACATCTCCTTTACGCACCTTTGCAAAGAGTTCGTCCTTTTGTTTATCGGAATTCGCTTCGTGGATAAAGGCGATTTCTTCTTTTGGTATTCCCATTGCTACAAGTTTTTCTCTAATATCATCATAGATGTTAAATTCTCCATCGCCTTTTGGTGTAGACATATCAGAAAATAGTAGCTGTGTTGACTTATCTTCTTTTGTCTTATCCCATATACTAAAGACATTTTTCACACAGACATTGACCTTACTGTCAGGATTGTCAGGTAGCAGAGGATTAATTAAACGCTGATCTAAGGCAAGTTTTTTACCATCATTAGTGTAGGGTAGGATACTAGCGAGGTAGTCATTGCGACCCCTTTTCCATTATCCCCCCACCGAACCGGACATGATACTTTCGCATCATCCGGCTCTCCAGTAATTTCATTTCATAAACGTGTATTTATTGAACCATTATGTATTGCATGGTGACAATCCCGACAAGTCACTAGCATTTTTCGACGTCTTGCTGACATGATTTCTTTCCACTTTGGAACTAATTTCCCATTGTGTTTGTTCAAGTCTGCTAATTTTCTGATATGATGTACCTCTATGTTCTCCTCACTTCCACATAGCTCACACTTATTTGCGAGTAATCGCTTGATAAGCTCTGTTCGACCACCATAAACTTGATACGGAGCATCTTCTATTACAGCTTTCTTTTTATGCCACCCCACGTTGCAACTAGAGGAGGTTTATCTTCTCGAGACACAACTACCTGTAAACACGGCACCGTTCGGCCATTCGTGCTAGTTGTGGTAGTCTTATATTTAGCTAACATTTTATTAATGGATGACTCATGTTTAAATGCTAATGTTTTAAGGAGTGATGTTTCCATATACCAATAGACTTTTGAGAACCATGACAAATTTTGTGCCAATATATAATATTGAACTAGCCCTCTATATTCTTGTTGGTAAGTTTGAACGATACTAAAGTCATCATCATGCAATAAGTTATTACGATGAATAGCTTTACCATTTTTCATGTATTGGCGGCATTTGCTTTCAATAACTGATGCAGGTACAAATAATGCGATAACACCATTGGCACTCTGTCTCCCTTTGTTATCAATATAATCATTGACACGTTGTGCTTTTATCTCATATCCCAGAAATTTAGCTGATTCTCCAGTCGCATGGGTAATCAAAGTCTTTTCTTGAGAAAGTTCCAAAGATAACTTAGTATTTAAAAAGTCTCCAATTTGCTTCTTTATAGCCTTTGCCTCAGCTTTTGAACCTGTAAAGCCTAGAATAAAGTCATCCGCATACCGAACATATCTTAATCTCCGATAGCTGGTATCATAAGTATCAACTGAAGGGAGATTTCTTCTCTCAACAATTAACTGATGAGCTTTTTTATAATCTCCTTTATCCTGATAGCATTTAATTCTTCTACTCAAACGATTATAGGCTGAGTTTGCTTTCTGCTTTTTACCTCTTGTATATTGAGGTATCAGCTCTTCACCGACCCACTTATCAAATTGATGTAAATAGATATTAGCTAATAAAGGACTAATAACTCCACCTTGCGGTGTTCCACTAATAGTCTTGTGAAACTTCCAATCATCAAGATATCCTGCCTCAAGCATATTTTTGATAAGCCTAATAAACCGACCATCCTGAATTTGTCTAGACAACATAGTGATTAATACATCGTGGTCAATCGTGTCAAAATAACTAGAGATATCTCCTTCTATGAACCAACGTGTCCCTTTCCAAGTCTGAATTTCTTGTAAAGCTGTATGACACCCTCTTTTTGGTCTAAAACCATGAGAATGTTCACTAAATTGTGGCTCATAATAGGCTTCTAATATCATGCGAATCACTTCCTGAAGAAGTTTATCACTCCATACTGGTATTCCCAAAGGACAGTGTTTTCCATTCTTTTTAGGAATGTACTCTCTCCTAGCTGGTCTCCAGTAATAGGTTTCTTGTCTTAATTGTTCAATAATCATATCTATTTTTTGAATAGACATTCCATCAATCGTTTCCTCTGTAACACCCTTTGTCATTGCTCCATTATTCGGGTATAACTTTGCATAGGCTATCAGATAGAGTTCACGATTAAATAGTAACTTATAAACCCTTTCGAGTGGTTTATCTTGTTTTCCACGTTCATGAATGACCGTTAAAATAGTTTTGGCTGTACGCATCCCACGCACCTAATCCTTTCTAACTAATCGAAATTACCTGTCACCCTTCGCCATGTACAAGGATTTCCCTTGCTCGGACTACTACGGTGACTCCGTTACCATAAGGGTCCCCCCTCTTAGGCAATCCTGCTATTCGTTAAAAATGTACGTTCTAGTAACCCTTAGGTTCCTCACTCATTCCTTTATTCATACTTATCGTATGCTCTTTTACTGTAGAAAGTTATTCGTCCAAAATCACAACAACGAATATACAGTAACATCGGTCTCAGTTACTTTCCGATGGGCGATGCTTTGCACCTAGTCAGAATTGAGGTTCAAGCAGTTTAGCCTTAACCATAGGTTACGGAACTTGCGGCACATCAAAGCGTTGTAACTCACTCCTTATCCGCTTTACTAACATGCTATTGTCCCCTTTGGGTTTCCCCGCTAGGTTAGTTAGTTGTTCCTATTATTTACTTTCAATAATATCCCTCTGTGAGGGAGATACATTTTTACGCTTAACAGCGCACAATTTTTAGCATATTATCTTTGTCAGGCTCTACCACCCTATTTCTCACATCATCTGCTCTTTCAGAAAGGCTCTTTAGAATTTCCTTTTGCTCCTCACTTGGCAAGGTCTTAATTACTTCATAATGTGCCTCAGGTGTTGGAAGATTTAACATATCCGCTGTTTGAATGTCAGCGACTTCCTTAAACATAGACATTAGTTCAGGCAAGTTATAGAACTTGGAAAATCTTGTCTTTACTCTGTATCCTGTTCCCTCCGGAGAAAGCTCAAAAGCAGACTGCGTTTCCCCAAAAGTAGAAGCCCAGCTATCAAAATGCTCCAGATTATTTTTCTTTAAGCTCTCATACTGAAGATAACGCTGCATAGTGTAAAGCTCAGTCATGGAGTTTGATACAGGCGTTCCCGTTGCAAAGACAATGCCTTTTCCGTTTGTCATTTCATCCATATAGCGACACTTCATAAACATATCGGAGGACTTAAAGGCTTCACTTTGACCGATTCCTGCAACATTACGCATTTTTGTATAAAGATAGAGATTTTTGTAGTTGTGTGCTTCATCAACAAAGAGCTTATCAACTCCTAATTCCTCAAAGGTAATGACATCATCTTTCTTAAAATCGTCATTTAATTTCTCAAGCCTTGTTTCCAGTTTTTTCTTTGTCTTTTCAAGCTGTTTTACTGTAAAGTTCTGATTTCTGTCATGCTTGTATTCTTCTACATAGTTTACGATTTCATCAATCTGATCTTGGATATGCTTCTCCTGATATTCCTTAGACATAGGAATTTTTTCAAACTGCGTATGCCCGATAACAACGGCATCGTATTCTCCTGTGGCAATTCGACCGATAAAACGCTTACGGTTCTTCGGCTCAAAATCTTTCTTATCTGCCACCATGATATTTGCCGACGGATATAGCTGCATAAACTCACGACCGATTTGTCCTGTTAAGTGATTGGGTACAACAAACAAGGACTTACTACACATTCCAAGTCTTTTACTTTCCATTGCGGAAGCCACCATTTCAAAGGTCTTTCCACTGCCCACCACATGAGCAAGCAGGGTGTTGCCTCCATAAAGACTTCTTGCTATGGCATTTCTCTGATGAGGTCTTAAATCTATTTTAGTATTCATTCCCTCAAAGGAAAGATTACTTCCGTCATATTCTCTGTTTCGGATAGAGTTAAAACGCTCATTATACAGTTTTACAAGACGGTTTCTTCTCTCCTGATCATTAAATATCCAGTTCTTAAATTCTTCTTTTAGTAGTTCCTGCTTTTGCCCTGCAAGCATGGTTTCTTTTTTATTTAGTACAGAAGTTTTAGAGCCGTCCGGATTTACAATCTGGTCAAATACCTTTGTTTCTTTCAGGTTTAAGGCATCTTCAATCAGCTTATAGGCATTTACCCTTGATGTACCGTAAGTCATTTCAGCGAGGTCATTTCCTCTATCCCTACTTTTACCTTCTATATTCCACTCACTTGTCAGGTTTGAAAACTTAACCTTAATATCCCATCTTGCATATCCCGGAGTTTTCAGCGTTTCAAAAATAAATTTTTCAATATCTTTAATCGGTATCCAAGTCGCACCAAGACGAACACTTATCTCACTTGCTTCAAGCTCCTTTGGTAGAACTTTTGTAAGCTCAGCCTTTTGGTATTCCAAACGATTCATCTCATAGCTAATCAGCTCTTTTTCTTTACCATCTTCTGCATAGCCAAGATGAGGTAACTCTCTTTCCGTCTGTCTGAGCTTTGATAGATAGCTATCTACTATGGCAATCTTGTCCCTGATATTCCCACTTAAATATTCATCCTTTGTTACATAGCCGTATTTGTAGGAATTACTGCCATTGGCACAGGCAAAAGGCAAATCTCCATCTTCGGGGTTAAAGGATAGAGGTCTATAAAAGTTTTGTTCTTCCCTAATATTTAAGTAGATTTCCCCTCGAAGCTCCTCAATCAAAGTCGGTCTGTCTTTTCCTGTAAGACCTTCCATATAGTCAAAGTCCACATATCCTTTTTCAGATACCGATAAGACAAGGGCTTCTAAAGAAGTATCCACATGATCTATGACTTTAGCCTTTGTAATAGTTCTTTTGGAGAAAATATCTCCCTTTGCCTTAAAGTTTTCTTCATCAAGGATTTCAATGGAGGAAACAAGCGGGAAGTTGCTATCCTCTTTTAAAGCTCTTGTATTGCTTAAATTATTTACAAAGCCATGCTTATTAGAAAAACGGTCATAGACTTCATTTAGTTTTTCCTGTGAAGCCTTGATTTCTTCCTCACTAAAACCTTCTTTCTGCTTGTAAATCACATTTTTTAAGGCAGCATTCAGCTCAAGATAATCCTTGATTTTTTCTTTGTTTTTATCGGTTACTTCCTTTTTGATAAACAGTGAGTTTTCTCTGTAATAGACTTCATCATCAATAATGGTATAGGAAAAGTTCTTAACATCATCCGTTGCAGGGATTGAAGTGATTTCATCATCTAAAAGCTCTATTTCTTCATACTTGGCATCTTTTGAAATTCTTTCTCCTGCAATCTCGATACGATCCTTTAATGAAGCCATATTTAGCTCTGTGCCTAAATAAGATATCGGTTCACAAGTTAGAGTTTTTCCAAATCTTCCGCTTACTTCACGCATTGAGCCAAGTACCTGTTCAGGATGATCAACAAAGTATTTGTTATATACAAGACCGTTTTCATCTTCCGCAAGGTGTATCCAATCTTCATCACGCTCTAATACGCTATCTCTTTTCTTTAAGAAGATAATATCTGAGGTTACTTCTGTGCCGGCAGTACCCTTAAAGGTGTCATTAGGAAGTCTGATAGCTCCTAAAAACTCTGCTCTTGCTGCAAGATAGCGTCTTACACTTTCATCCTTTTTATCCATTGTTCCACTTGATGTAATAAAGGCGATAACCCCGCCGTTTCTAACCTTATCAATGGACTTGGCAAAGAAATAGTCATGAATAAGGAAGTTATTACGATTGTATTCCCTGTCATTTACTTTGTATTCTCCAAAGGGAACATTGCCGATTGCAACATCAAAAAAGTTATTGGAAAAAGAAGTTTCTTCAAGTCCTTTAATCTGTATATCACTTTCAGGGTATAAAAGTTTTCCAATCCTACCGCTTATACTGTCAAGCTCTACACCATAAAACTTTGACTTGTTCATTTCATCAGGAAGATTTCCTATAAAGTTTCCGATGCCCATTGATGGCTCAAGGATATTTCCGCTCTTAAATCCCATATCGGAAAGTGTCTTATATACGCCGTCAATAACAGTTTTCGGTGTGTAAAAGCTCGTTAGGGTAGATTCTCTTGCAGCTTCATATTCTGCCTGAGATAAGTTTTCCTTTAGAAAGCTCCTCGCTTCTTTCCACTGTCCGCCTTTTTCTTCATCGAATACATCAGCAAGTCCACCCCAGCCTACATACCTTGCTAAAACTTCCTGAGCTGTACTGTCAAACTCTCTTTGTCCACTTTCGATGCGACTCAGCATAGAGATGGCTTCAAGGTTATTATTTAGCCTTTCACTTGGAGATAACTTGTCAGGTAATGTTTCTTCCGTAATCTTGAAGTTATGAGCTTCTGCTTTCTTTATTTCACTTTCTTTAGCAATAGTTTCAGGCTTTTTATATGTCAGATTTTCAAATACCCTCTCAAGATCGCTTTCAAGACGATAAGGAATTACATCTGAGCCTGTTATCATACCGCCAAGATATTCGGTATTATCCTTAACCGTTACCGTCTTTAGATTATTTCCCATATCGTCAAAGCGTGTGATGGTATAGTCTTTATCCTTGTATTTAATTTCATCTCCAACGATAAACGCAGGTCTTTCAGGGCTTACTTGTCTTAATAAATCTTCATTATCTGTAAAGGCTACAATAGGGATTTGATGGTTTCCACTTCTTCCCGGATCAAGCCATAAGTCATATCTTTCTGTGATTTTATTTTCAGCAATTTCCCTTACAGTATATTCTTCATGATTAAAATAGACGGTATCGCCCTCTTTAACTGCAAATTCATCTGAAATACTTTTCTTTTCTTCGTTAAGCTCTACTTCTTCCTTCTCCTTCAGATAATCAAATAGTGTTTCCTGAACAGGTGTTGCAGCTACTCTTTCTTCCACTTCTTCAGATATTTCAAGTTCTTCTTTATCTTCAAAGCTAAGTTCTCCGTTAAAGACTGATTGAAGTTCCTGTTCATCCATCTGCTTTGCAAGTTCTGTATCTTTAAGCTCTCTAAAAGTCTTTGGAAAATCCTCTAAAATAAGCCTTTGAGCATTTAATTCTTTCAATTCTTCAAGATTGAAATATCCCCATTCAGGTTCAAATCCTAACACAAGTCCAAAGGCATCACCGCTTTCCCTATCATATTCCGTCATATACCAAGTCCAGTTAGAACGGAAAGGAATAATATATGCTGCATGAACCTCTTTATCCGCTAAAGCTACATCTTCCTGTGCGTAAAGCTCAGGCACTCTTTCAAGCATTTCATCAGTCATTAAGTTTTCAGGATTATCTTTAGAATAATATTGTAGCTCTTTTGATTCTTCTACCTCTGACTTACTTTCTATTTTCTTTTCTTCATACAGATTTTTAGAAAGCAGCTCCTCTATACGCTTTGCCACACTTGACCAAGTAAGAAAAACATCATTACAATTATTCTTCTGTAATTTAAGCCCCTTTGCATCATGCCATTCATCACTTCCCATTGCCCCCGATACTGCATGACTTCTACCACCTATGCCATATTCGTCTTTTAGGAAATTAGCTTTTTCCTGCAAGGTATGATTTTCTTTGAAAAACTTTGTAATTCGCTCTTTTCCTCTATCGACGCCACTTCCTCTTGAAAGACTTTCAAGGACTTCATCTTCTGTAATGAAGGACTTTACCTTCGGAAGCTCTGTTAGATTGGTACTATATTCCTTTCGTGACAGCTCAAGTTCCTGTAACCTCTGACAAAGGCTATCTACCTTGTGATAGTGAAACCTTAATACATTTCTGTTTTCTTTGTATCCTTCTAAAAACCTGCTGTATTCTTTGATCGTTTCCTTTAGGTAGTCGGGATTTTTTAATGCTTCAGACAATCTTTTTGTTTCTTCCGGAAAGCCTCTTCCACTTGTTTTCAATAGTTCAAAATATCCTTGTCCTTCTTCGCTTAAATCATGCATTAGATACCATAAGGACTCTGAAATCTTATCTCTTTCATAATCAGGAGCCTCAGAAATCTCTACATTTGTAGCAAACTCACCATTATCAAGAAGCTCATTTATCCTCTTTGCAGCATCGCTCCAGCTTAAAATTTGCGTAGTATCTTCTCTTGCAGATGTCCCGTAGGCTAAATGAATGCCTTTATCCGAATACCAGGAAGATACTTCTCTTTCATCAATGTAAAATCCATTACCGCCTCTAAATATATCTTTTAGGTATTCTCCTAATTCTTCATTACTTTTTCCTTTAGAAAACTCAGCGATAACAGGAAGTCTACTTCCATCGTGATTTCCTCCGTTAATAAGGACAGTATCTATATCCCTCTGAGTTAATGGAATGGTAAGTCTCATCTGTCCATATGAATTTTCGGGTAAAGAAAAAGAAGCCTTTTCAGCTTCTCTTATCTCTACCTCAGTATTATCTTTTAAATTTTAATACTTCCTTGATTGTCATTTCCTTCAGAGCTGAAATCATCGCCCCATACTGCGGATCGTTCTCGTCCTCTATCTTCCAAGCTACCATCAATTTCGGCTTCTCTGTCCTCATAAAGTCTATCGCCTGTTTCTGAATATCCATCAGGTGTCCTGTTAGCTTCCTCTCCTTGTATAGATCCACTAACATCTCGAAGTGGCTCTGCTCCTCGCTCTCTGAAAGGTAATCCAGCCTCATTACTGCGTAGGTCGGATTCGGATACTCCCTTATGAAGTCCGTCTGTTCCTCCAAGCTGTTTAGTGTATTCTCCCTGATTTTCTCTATTATCTCGTCCGTACTCTCCATTTCGGAGAACTCGCTCATTTTCATTTCTTTCCTGATCATCTCGTCGAAGTACATCATTATCTCCTTTCTCAATTTTTTCTTTAATCCTATTATATCCTGCTTCTTTTCCTCTTAAAACTTCTTTTTGAAGCTCAAGCTCTTTGCTTTTTTGAATGGTTTCATCAATAATCTTTCCACTAATATCCGATACGATTTCACCAAGACTCATAAGGGAAATGCTATCAAGCATTGCAAAGTTTTCCTTTAGAAGCTCATTATCCATAGGATAGTCTACATTAAATCTTGAAGCTACTGCATAACTCACTGAGTCCCTCACAAACTTGGTAAAAGATATTCTATCCTCATCAGCTATTCTAAGCTCATTCATAAGGCTGTCTATCTTTTCATCACCGTAGAGTCTACTTAAAGAAAAGATATTTTCTAAGGTGCTTTCACTTTCCTCATAGCCCTCGTTTTTTATCATTTCCTTTAAGACATCCCTATGAGCTTCTTTATCAAATCTCCAAAGATTGACCTCATTGACATCCCTATTTCTTGAAACCGTCTGACTTATATCAAAGATATATGCCACTTTTTTGTATGTGCCGTAGTCCTCTAAAATGGGGATACCTTTTTGTCCTCTCATAACAGTACGGTTAAAGCGTTCCCTCCAATAGTCGAACTTGGCACAGGCTGTCGCTTCAGAATTTCTATCATAAATACTTAACTGACTTCTAAAGTCATATCTTTGATTGTTTCCGACAACCTTTAGGAGCTTCAGGTATTCTGCTTCACTTTGCAAAATATTTTGTTTTACAAGCTCCAAAATGTTATGAAAATCATTTATTCGCATTTTTACCTCCTTCTTTTTCCAAACAAAAAAGGCGGTTAGATTTTACTCTAATCACCTTTTGATTCTGTGTATTGCAACTTGCTGCAACTTAAATTTCCTACTACAAATCCTCATTTTATGGTATTCATAGCACCCTCTTATTTATAAAAATCTTTGTTTTGCAACTTAATTTTATTCATTCAGTTCCCAGTGTCCGCTATTACCACTTCCTACATACTTCAGATTATCTATTTCCTTTATAGCTCTTTCGATAGTCTTTACGCTAACTCCAGCTTCATCTGCAATAGCCTTTCTTGTAATCCTATCATTGCTTCTCACTTTTTCTTTAATAAACTCTGCGAGAGCTATCTTATCGTGAGCGACATCGTGAGCGACACCCTGAGCGACATCGTGAGCGACATTGTCGCCTCCAACCTTTTGTGTCGCTATCTTCTTTAGAGGAATAATCGTTCTGAATATATCTCCCTCCTCAAATAGCGGGTTTTGTCCTGAATAAAGCTGTGTGTATTTGTAGGTATTTCGCATTCCTGAACCAAGTTCATCCGCAAGACCTATTTCTCTAAAAACTTTAGATATAGCAGGATTTTTAGGAAATGGCTCAAACTTCTGTAAATCTAAAGCTCCCATCCCATGAGCCAAGTTGCTGTTTTCAACTGTAATCCTCTCATCGTCAATAATCATCTTTGCAGGAAAACCACTTGAATAATCTCTATGAGCCAGCGTATTGGAAACTATTTCTCTGAGTATCCTGTCTCTTGCATTGACATTGACAATTCCGTCCAAGACAAATAAATCATTCAAGTGCTTTTGTCCAAATTCTATCAGTCTGTCATAGCTGTCAATCAGATTTGTTATGACAACATCTCTATCATCATATCTATCCTTATTTTCAACCCTGAATATAGCATCAGTTTTGTGTTGCGGAAGAACGGACATAATAGAGTTATCTTTTCCAAATAACAAAATAGCAGCTAATGTGATTCCTTCACGCTTTGTTTCCGGATCTGTCAGTATCAAATTGGCACTTCTAAGAAGCTCCTCATTACTCATATTTTCCCAAACATGATTTTTATTTCGGAAAACAGCCATTTTCTTAGCTTTATCAATGACAGAAGCATCAAGAAAATCAATATCAAGATTCGGATATACCTTATTAACAAAATAGCTTCCTTGTTTTCTTGCATATAGCTTATATACAAGCTCTGAATGATCTGTGATATTGATGTCCCCTTCATAAGACCTATCCCAAATTCTTCCGTTATGTCTGCATACCTGATAACCTTCAGGAACTCTTATATAAATAACTTGTTTCCCCTCAATTTCAAAAGTTTCCGGCAGCAAATAAAGTGGTGGATACATCTTTTGCGGATTGTTGATTGCCGTAGTAAATTCCTTAATCACTTTATCTACTTTATCTTCACTAACACCAACGATCTCTCTTTTATCATTTGCACCAAGTAAAATATGTCCGCCATTTCTATTGTTGAAAGAGCATACTGTATCAAAGACATCTTTGGTTAAAGCGTTCTTGGATTCTTTAAATTCGACATCTATTTTTTCTCCGGCTTGAATTAACTTCTTAATTTCATCTATCGTCATCTGTTTATTTCACCACCTTTATTTCTTAATGTTTTCTTCGATAAAAACATTGGAATTTTGAATTTCAACTCTATCTTTATTAACTACAAAAGTAACATAGTCTCCATTTTCTAAATTCAAAAGTTCCCTAATCCTCTTTGGAATAGTAACCTGTCCTTTTGACATAACTTTAGCAGTATCTATAAATGTATCTTTCATGACTAATCCCTTTCGCCCTACTTTTCCTACAAAAGATTATAGCACTTTTAAGATATTTTTTCTACTCTGAAATTAGTGTCATCTTACTTACTATAAGTTGAAACCGCTTCTTTTATCTCATTTTCAATCGCTTCTAAAAATTCTTCCTTTGAAGATTTCCCTTGAGCAATATCGGATAATTCCATTTCCCATTTTGCGGTAGTTTCTGCCGACTTAAAGTTATCAGCTACAATCGCTACAAGGCTTATTCCTTTATGTGTGGCTATAAGGTTTTTCTTATCTCTTTCTACAAATCCCTTAAAGATTAAGTTTTCAATAATCCCTGCCCTTGTGAACTGCCCCCCCAAAAGTTAGACATAAAATCTAACAATTGGGGGGCTATTTTTATGACATTGAGTTATGAAGACAAGGTTCAAATCTATGAGCTACGGCACATTGGAAAGTCCATTAAATGCTTATCAGAAAAGTTTAGTATTGCAGAATCTGACCTCAAATACATGATTCGCCTGATTGACAGGTATGGGTTAGCCATTGTCCAAAAAGGTAAGAATAGTTATTATTCTCCAGAACTGAAGCAAGAGATAATAGATAAAGTTCTGATTGATGGTCAATCTCAAAAACAGACGTCCTTAGACTATGCTTTACCAAATTCTAGTATGCTTTCAAGGTGGATAGCGCAATACAAGAAAAACGGCTATACTATTCTTGAGAAAAGAAGAGGGAGGCCACCAAAGATGGGACGTCAACCAAAGAAGACTTTAGAACAAATGACAGAGTTGGAGCGACTCCAAAAAGAATTAGACTACCTTAGAGCGGAGAATGCTGTGCTAAAAAAGCTGAGAGAATACCGGTTGAGGGACGAAGCAAAGCTCAAAGAGCAACAGAAATCATCCAAGAATTAATCGGTCAATTTTCTCTAGCAACTTTGCTTGAAATCCTTGATTTATCGCGGTCAACCTATTATTATCAAGTCAAGCAACTAGCTCAAGAAGATAAGGACATGGACTTAAAGGAGCTCATTCAAGGCATCTATGATGAACATCATGGCAATTATGGCTATCGTCGCATTCATCTGGAACTAAGAAATCGTGGTTTTATCGTCAATCACAAAAAGTACAACGTTTGATGACTGTCATGGGCTTAAAAGCTCGTATCCGTCGTAAGCGCAAGTATTCTTCTTACAAAGGTGAGGTTGGCAAAAAGGCTGATAATCTGATTAAACGTCAGTTTGAAGGTTCTAAGCCCTACGAGAAGTGCTATACCGATGTGACGGAATTTACCTTACCTGAGGGGAAACTCTATCTATCGCCTGTTCTTGACGGCTATAACAGTGAGATTATTGATTTCACCCTGTCTCGATCGCCTGACTTGAAGCAAGTACAAACCATGCTTGAGAAGGCTTTTCCAGCGGATTCGTACAATGGAACGATTCTCCACAGCGATCAAGGCTGGCAATATCAACATCAGTCTTATCATCACTTTTTGGAGACTAAAGGCATTCGTCCATCCATGTCTCGCAAGGGAAATAGTCCAGATAATGGGATGATGGAGTCCTTCTTTGGTATTCTCAAATCTGAGATGTTTTACGGCCTTGAGACAACTTATCAATCCCTTAATGAGCTTGAACAAGCTATTACAGATTACATTTTTTACTACAACAACAAACGCATTAAAGCAAAGCTAAAAGGACTTAGCCCTGTGCAATACAGAACTAAATCCTTTCAATAATTATTCGTCCAACTTTTTGGGGGCAGTACATTTAGTAATCTTTTCTTTTTGAATGACATCAGTTATTTCAATCTTATTGCCCACTAAAGTTAAGAGCTGCTCTGCTGCTATTTCATCATCAATTCTATCTGTTGAAAGTGTAAAGCTATTTGTAGAAAGCTCTACCGTATAATATTTTTCTTTCTTAAAGTTTGCTATCTCATCATCTCTTTTTACGATCATAGCAAGAGTCGGTGTTTGTACTCTGCCAACACTGTAATTTTGCTTATACAGACAAGAATAGAGCCTGCTGATATTCATTCCGACAAGCCAGTCAGCGATAGCTCTTGCCTGTGCCGACTCAAAGAGATTATCGTAATCTTTTCCGTCTTTTAGATGATCAAAGCCATCTTTAATGGCAGTATCTTCCATAGATGAAATCCAAAGGTGTTTCATCTTCTTTTTACAATTCACTTGATTATATACAAGTCTAAAAATGCTCTCCCCTTCTCTACCTGCATCGCACGCATTGATAACCGTATCAATTTCTTTGTCGTTCATCAACTTTTTAAGGATGTTAAATTGTTTCTTGGTTGACTTTGCCACTTCATACTTATAGTCCTTGGGGATAATCGGTAAATCAACCATATTCCACTTGGCATACTTTTCATCATAAACATCCGGATTTGCCATTTGAATTAAGTGTCCAACACACCAAGATACTTTGTATCCATTTCCCTCATAATATCCGTCTTTCTTTTTATTTGCTCCAAGTACTTTTGCAATACTTAATGCTACACTTGGTTTTTCTGCAATGACTAACTTCATTTCTGTACTGCCTCCTGTTTTCAATATAAAAGGGCGAAAGATTTTATTCTCCCGCCCTGCATTTGCACCAAATACTGTATTTTTTTGGTGCAGCATTACTGCTCATCTTCCGCTTCTACTTCATCTACATCATTTGTTTCTTCCTCGCTTTCAGCTTCAGAAAAGAAATCATCATCTTCTTCCTCTAATGCTTCAAGCTCCTTATCTTCTTTCTTTTTTACAACCTTAAAGTAGTATCCTGCTCCCAATGCTCCGCCTACAACAAGAAGCAGAATAATATATGTTCCTAAATTACTCTTTTCTTCTTTTTTCTCAGGCTTTACTTCTTCCTTAACAGGTTCTTCTTTTACAATCTCCTGCTTTGGAGCTTCTTTTTTCTCTACCATGTTAAGCAAATCATCTTCGGATACTTCTGTAAGAAGCATGACATTCTCACTATCCTCATCGTGGTTGATGATGAGATGAAAGGTCTTACCGTTTTTAGTTTGAAAGGTAATAAACTGTCTTGCATCAGCGGAATATTGATCCGTTTCTTTATTATCGCTGCTATCCCCATGATGAATCGGATAATCTTTATTTCCATTATCTTTATTTTCTGTAACAGTTCCTCTTGCCTTTGACGGAGATGAAGCTACTCCCTTATTGGTATTTACATTACTACTTGCCCCCTCCATTGACGAATCTTGACTGCTGTTATTAGCAGGTGCTTTTGCTGTCAATTTATTAGAATAGCGAACTTCCTTTTCTTTCTCCTTTACTTCTGTTTTGCTTGTATCCTTTGTAGCATTCCCTGAACTCACCGTATCAGATGAGCCTTTACCGGAACTACTTACAGAAGTCTGTGGTGTTTGGGGAGAAATGCTTGAGCTTGTCTTAATTCCGGAAATAGGACTAATCGGTGTAACAGAATTTATTGCTTCAGAAGATTTCTTTGTTTCAGTTGCCTTTTTCTCAAGCTCTTTCACCTTATCAGTCAGCTTATCTATTTCCTTTTTCATATCTTCTGATAAGTCCTTATTTCCTTTATCTTTCTTCATTTTCTCTTTCAGGCTGTCAATTTCATCTTCAAGGTCTTTGATTTTTTCTTTCTGCTTATCCTTGTCTTTAAGCTCACCATTTAACTTATCAAATTTTTCTTGAAGCTCTTTAGCCTCTTTTTCCATCTTAGAAATATCGTCTTTAGAAAGCTCTGTCTGTGTGCCTTTATCCTCCGTTTTTGTAGCTTCTGTTTGCGTGCTTTCGTCCTGCTTTGGTTTTTCTTCTTCCGTTTGCGTTTCCTTATCCTTAACCTCAGTCTTTGCTACCTTACGGATAATTTCATCATTTCCATCTCCCTTTACTTCATAAAACAGGAATTCATCAATAAATTTCATATCATCAGGGAGCATTGGAAGATCGCCACTATCAAGAAGCTGTCCTTTCTCTGCCTTAATCTTTTCTTCCTTAAATACCTTTTCATCTTCAAAGATATACTTTACATTTACTTCAACTTCCGTTTGGACAGCTTCGTTTTTTGTAGGAGCGTCAGAGCTTTTCTCCTTGGCGTAAACAACCGTCCAAAGTCCTAAAATGCAGCTAATACTTACAATTACTGCAAGTGCTGCTGTCCAAAACTTATTATTCTTTTTCAAACTGGTTTTCATTTGTCCTCTCCTTTTTCAGTTCTGCTTTTTCTCTGTTTACCTTTGTCATTAAATCAGAAATTGTGATGTTGTTCTTTCTGCAAATCATGATGATTTCTTCATTTTCAAGTTCTTCTTCACGAATAAATAAAGGCTCCAATTCTTCATCAATCAGAGCCTTTTTATCCTTTAACTTTTTATTCTGTTTTTTACTGCTGTCAGTTCTTTTTTCATATTGTTCCCTCCTTATCTGTTTACATTTGGTGGAAAACCAAAGCCTACCGGATGGTGTTTACAAAAAGTCGCAATCCAATCATCTAAAGTAGTTACTCTTATATAACCGATATTATCAATAACCTTGCCGTCTCCGATATAGATTCCGACATGACCATAGGTAAGTCCTGCTGTGCTTCCGCTACTGCTGCTTTCTACCGCTACAAGCATTCCTACCTTGAGCTTTGACCTATCGGATGTAAAGGTATAGTTTCGATACATATCATTAGCATTTCCTCCGATATATCCAAGTCCCGCATTTTGGTAAACTTGCGATACCCACATGGCACACCAGCCTGCACCCGGAGATGGAGTGATATATGCAGCATTAACAATCTTCTTTTGTACTTCCGAAGATGCCTCATACTCTTTCCCACCACCTACACCGCCATTAGCACTGATAAGGTCAGAATTTCTAAAGGCTTCTCCCATATTTCCTTGAGCAAGGAATAAGGCTTCATAGTGCTTTAAATTATCGGGATAGTCTTTAAAGACCCTTCGGATAATGCTGTCCATCTCTTTTTTATGAAGCGTTACAATGAGCTTCTTATATTCATAAGGCTCTTCATGGCTTTCGGTATATTCATTGCCATCTTCATCGGTATAGGTTTCTGTAACTGTCCTGTATCTGATTTCAATTTCTTCCCTGTATTCAAGGTCATACATGGACTCAAACAATTCTTTTAATATGGTTTCTACTTCCGATACACTCTTTACCTCTCCGCACCTTGATGTAATGTAGGATAAAAGCTCATGGACATTATGACCGATATACTCTGTGTTGTTTAAGATATACTCATCATATCCGGGATAATTCTCTTCTACATGATCCACTTCACTTTGAAGCTCACTCTCCATAGCAGAAAACTTCTGATTGATTTCACTTAGAACATTTGGCTTTGATAAATAGCTTGTTGTAAGAACAGAGTTTGTAGAGTTCATAAAGCCTGTCATGCCTGTTCCTGCAAAGTTAATCACAAAATTTCCTAAGATGATGATACCTACGAAGATAAGCATTAGTCCTTTGGCTTTTCGGATAATCATATCCTTTGAGCTTTTCAGTGTTCCGATAAGTCCCTCTTTAATCCGATCTCTGAGTCTTGACTTATTCTCACGAGAAATCGCTGCCTTTACCTGATTTTTCTTTTGAAATCTTTTATAGGCACTTGCTCTTTTATACTCATCTGTCTTTTTCAGTTCCTCTTTGGCATCACGAAACTCTAACTTGGATTTACGCTTTCTGATTTTATAGTCCTTATTTGTAAGCTCATATCCTTTTTTAGCTCTTTTCTTATCTGAGTATCTCTTTATACCATGAATGAGTTTTGAACTTGCATCGGCTGTTTTTTCTCCCGCTTCTACGCCTTTATTTTCATCACTTCCATGAGAAAGGTAATCTCTTACGGTTTCACTTCCTTTGGCAAGTCCTGACAGGGCAGATACTTTTACCATATCTTTCTTCAGCTTTTTCTTTTGGTCTTTTGAAAGACTGCTATGTTCTTTTTCGCCCGCAACATCTTTCCCTGCCTTTTTATCTTCAGGCTTATTCTCTTTTGGTACATCGTCCTTTTTTCTTGTATAGAGGCTTTCGGAATAGTTTTTCCTTTTATACTTATTCTTTTGAGCCTTATGATTTTTAGAGGGATTTTCTAATGATTTTTCTTTTTGAGGTAGATTATCCTCTACATCATAGGTTGATTCAAAGTAGTCGCTGTCCCTAAAATCATTATCGTATCTGTCTATGATTCCATCATTATCAAGGTCTTGTCCTAAAGAATCATAGATTTTCCCGTTCTTTACCTCAGTATCATAGTCAGCCTTTCCTGCTTCATTTACACTTCCCTTATCAGAAGCCCTATACTTTGCATTTCTTTTAGAAGTCCCCTCTATCTGCTCATTTTCAGATCTTACCTTGCTTATCTTCTCATGAACCTTGTCCTGAAATCTATCTTTGTCATGGACAATTTTTCCTCTGTAATCATCGTTATGCTTTAGCTTACTTTCTTCAGGTATAGAGCTTGTTTCAGCTTTAAGCATCTCCCTTTCAAGGCTTGCCTTATGCCTTTCTCTAAAATCTTTTTTCAGCTTCCCATCCATAAGCTACCTCACTTCTTCAGGCTTGGTAGTCATCTTCTGATAAAGAATTGTATCTTTCGGAAACTTATCAAGGAAAGGCACAATGGTATTTCCAAAGAAAAGTAGTCCCTCGCCCTCATTGGAGTTCGTAACATATCTAAGCTGCGGAAGTGAGATTTTAAGTTTCCTTGCAAGTATTTCCCTATCTCCCGAAGCCTGATTTAACATTAAGACAAAGTCCGTATTATCAAAGATATTTTCAATTTCCTTACTCATAAGTAGGTCTTTGACATTTTGCGTGATACCAGTCGGGATTCCTCCCCATTTTCTAAAACGCTTCCAAATCTCTACCGAATATGAAGCTGTCTGCTCATCTTTTAACAGCAAGTGAAACTCATCTATATAGTACCTTGTAGCCTTGTTTCCTCTGTTTTGCGATACCTTATTCCACACCTGATCCTGTATAACAAGCATACCTATTTTCTTTAATTGACTTCCAAGCTCCTTAATATCAAAACAAAGTAGCTTCTTATTTAAGTCCACATTTGACCTGTGATTAAAGACATTAAGAGAACCTGAAACATAAATTTCCATCTCTGTTGCCAGCTTTTTCCCTACCTTTTCTTCCTGCCCTTTTAACATATCGTATAGGTCTTGAAGTATAGGCATATTGTCATAAGTCGGATTTTCAAAGTACCTTTCGTAAATCTTAGGTAAGCATCTATCTATAACGGACTTTTCTTCCGCTGTAAGTCCACTACCACCAACTACAAGCTCAAGCATAGACATAATGAAGTTTGCCTTGTCTTTAAGAGGTGCGTCCCCATCACCGTAGTTCATATTTATATCAAGTGGATTCAGGTAATCTTTTGACTTACTGCTGACCTTAATGACTTCTCCATTAAACTGTCTTACAAGGTTTCCATACTCTCCCTCCGGATCACAGATAATCACATCATCGTCCGTTACTAAAATCGCATTTGCCATCTCTCTTTTGGCACTAAAGGACTTACCACTACCCGGAGTTCCTAAGATTAGACCGTTTGGGTTCTTTAATTTCTTTCGATCCGCCATAATCAGGTTATGGCTTAAAGCGTTTAGTCCATAGTATAGGCTATTACTTGAATTGATAAAAAGCTCCTCTGTTGTAAAAGGCATAAAGACTGCTGTTGATGATGAGGTTAGCCCTCTATCTATTTCAATCTTGTTTACCCCAAGAGGCAGCACGCTCACTAAGCCTTGTTCCTGCGTATGGTCAAGTCTTTTCAATTTACAGTTATGCTTGTTTGCAATGGAGCTTATCTGAGCTATGGTGTTATCGAGCTTTTGCACTGTCCTTGCAAAATTCATAAAGACAATACTTACAACAAACATACGCTCATCTCTTGTCTGTAAATCTTTTAAAAGACTTTTTACATCTTCTCCGTAAGTAATTAAATCACTTGGAAGAATGTCCATGTCATAGCCTGACCTTACAGCTTTCTTGTTTTCCTCAATTCGCATCTTATCAATATCGGTGTTTTTTCGTTTTACCATCTTGATGGCTTCTGACTGGTCAATCGCCTTAATATGAAAAGATATATTGATGTTATCATCAATATCCAAAAACTCCGATAACATACGGTCTGAAAGCTCACTTGCAAGGATTTGAAAATGACTTGTTGCTCCGATAAACTTCCCAAACTTGAAATACCTGCTTGGCATAAAGTTAAATTCATCAGGCACGATATATGTTTTGGTACTTTCCTTTTTCTTCAGGTCTTTGTAGGAAAACTCAAAGGTCTTATTCGGATTTAATATATCGTGAAGAATCTTTAGCCTTTCCTCTACTGTAAGACTTTCAGCTCTTACCCCCATGCTTTTGAGATTAGATAATATATCTATATCCAATCTTTCAAGTTTTGATGTAGCCTGTTCTAAATTGTCTGCCTCTACTGTAAAGGTTACATACTTTGATTTTTTCAGTCCGTTATTTCCTTTTACAATCTGACTTTTTAGCATCTCTCTAAACTCAAGTCGTATATCGTCAAATCCGTCCCCTTTATCCGGTATCTGAATTGCCGATTTCATTTCTTCGTTTCGTCCAAGCTGATTGATGTAGGAAAACTCAATCGCTATGCTTGGATCAAAGGAATTTAGAAAGTTTGCAAACTGATTAAAAATCAAATCCCTATCTTCATCTAAAGCAAGCTGATAGTTAATGTCCTGAAAGGCTATGCTTTTACTGAAGTGCTTTTCATCGAGCTGGCATATCCCGCTTTTTAAGAGTCTAAGATAGGGAATGGTATCTTCTACCGTATAGCGTTTTTGCTCTTTTCTAAAGATAAGATCAAGTAGTCCGCTCTTTTCTTTGTTAGACTTTCCCTTACTTTGCTTTAAGTCCTTTCTCTCCTTTTTTAATGCCTTTTTGTTTTCTTCTAACTTTAGTTGCTGAATTTTTCTTTTCTTGTTCAAGGTAAACCTCCTTTCTCACTCTCTTTGCCGGCTGATAAAACTTATGAAGGTAGATATGCTTAAAATATTTCTCAAAGGTCAGTCCGTCCTTTTCAAAAAGTGTGATAAAAAAGATTGGAAGTGTGGACACGATAAGGAATATGAAAGCTATATCGTTTGGTACTACCTTTCTCATAAATAAATAGACAGGTATTCCAACAAGTCCTGCAATGGTAAATCCTATGAGCTGTCTTTTTGTAAGGTTAAAGGCTACCTTTGTCTTGACCTTCTTTAAGTCCTTGGGTATTGGTACATACGCCATAGCTTACCTCCCATCTTCTTTACCCTTTGAAAACTCCTCAAAGTGTTCATATACAGAGCCGATTTCATCCTGAATAATTGCAAGCTGTTCATCTGTATTCTTGTTATATCTTTGCTGCATTAAGCAAAAATCATTATGGCAGCGACCGATGTCCTGTGTTCTTTCTTCTAATTCGGCAGCTTTGTTATGAAGCCTGATTCTATCAATTACCGCCATAATGCCTGCGACCATTACTACTGCTGTAAATACTGTTTTTCTTTTATTCATACTATCTTTCCTTTCTTTTTTAGTGTGCATTTAATACGCTTTTGGCCAGTGTTCCGCTCTTTAGCATCATTAACCCCAGCAAAACCGCATAACCAAGTATCGTCATGGTACTTGTGTGTATATCTGTTATTTCAATCGTCTTAACTAATACTGCGTAAATTCCAAGACAAACCATTAAAAAGAGTCCTTGTAGTCCAAGTGCAAATAATCCTTTGATGTAATTTGTGCCAATTTGCCCCCATTCTTTGTTTCCCATCGTGGCAAATGGAATGGCTGAAACCGATGAATAAACATAAATCTCAAACATCCTTCCGTAAACCACAAGCATAATCACTATGGAAATTGCCTGTATGGCAACTTTAATGAGCGAGGTTTCAAAGAGAATCATGATAAGCTCTCCAAGTCCCTTTTCTTTTAGGGTATCCATCATCGCCACTATCTGATCTCCGGAAACGGTGGCAGAGGTGTTTATCACCCCTGCCGCCTTATTTACCATATGCTGTGCTACATCAAAGACCGCCATTGAAAATTCAAAAGCGTGAGATACCAACCATACAGCAATTCACATCTTGATGATGTACTTGAAAAATTCAAATGTATCCGTATTATCATGTAGGTTATTTTTCTGTATAACCATATTGATAAGCTCGATACAAAGGACTGCTGTGATAATTAGTCCCGCTATGGGAATAATGACCGAATCGTTAATGCTTTTAATAAAGGTAAATACATCTCCATTCCACCCCATAGGAGTTTTTCCTACATCTGTTGCAACTGCACCAACCTTGTCGTTGATGTCAAGAAACATGGACTCTAAGTTTGCTTGGATACCGCCCAGTAGAAGCTCCTTAAAGAATTCTTCTATTTTGTCGAATATCCCAAACATCTAAGCTCTCCTTTTCTTCTTATCTGAGTACATTTGCAAGAAGTGGAATCAGCTTAAGTCCGATAAGGACAATACCTCCTCCCGCCATCAATTGCTTGATCCCTTGACTTTTGGCTCCCGGATTATCGTTACCATAACCTTCCATCAGGTTAATGACACCCCATGCTCCAAGTCCTGCTCCTACTGCCATAACCAAAATCTTTAATACATTTACTGCCTGTGCGAAAAATTCCATAATTTATTCCTCCTCATTTTCTTCTTTCTTTTCAATCTTGTTGTATGACTTCACTACAAAATTTTTGTAAGTCTTTCCCTCTTTTTCACGCTTCTTAAAGTAGCCGAATACATGAATCAAATCGCCCTTTTCAAAGTCCTTTGCTTTATCCGCTTTTTCTCCATAGGCTGCACAATTGATGTACTCCTTGCCTTTACCGTACTTCTTTACAAGCGTAAAATTTACAACTTCTACTTCTTTACCCTCTTTTTCAAAACTTGAGAAAGTAGGTTCTGCCACTAAGTTGGCGTTGATGTTAATCATTTCTTGCTTCATTAAAAATTTCTCCTTTTCATTTCAATAAAAAAAGCGACCGGAAGTATTACTTTTCCAATCGCTATACTCATACTATTTAGTTTTTTACTCAGTGGGACTTCTGATCCTTATCATCTTGCCTCCTTACTTTTGCATAAAAAAGCAGCAAATCTATTTTGTAGACTTACTGCATTCTTGTAATAACTGTTTCCCTATTCAGTTTTGCTTTTCCTTTCCGTTTCATGTAGCTTTCTATATCAAATAAATTTTTCTTATCATAGTCCTCAAGCAGCTTATAGTTCTTGTGCTTTGTAATATCGTACTTATCTGAAAGAAAAGGTCTGACACCTCTAAGCTGAAAGATACATTTTCCACCATCCATGACCGTAATCTCATCCTGACTCATCAGCTCTTTGCCTGTTTTTTGATAGTTAAGTCCAAAGCTCTTTTGATTTGACCTTGTTTCCGATGTGTTGTAAAGGTCGATAGTTTCTTTACCAAGCGTTTCGGACAGCTCTTTTAGTGTTTTTTTCCTTTCCACCTAAGAATAAGGTACTATCACAGTTACCCACAATGGTATCAGCATTATCCTTATATATTGCCTTTAGCTGAGATTGTGCCTGTAAGATAATACTCGCTGAAATTTCTCTACTTCTAATTGTGGCTATGAGCTTCTCAAACTTTGGAATTAAGCCGATATTTGCAAACTCATCAAGTAAGCATCTTACATGAACAGGAAGTCTGCCACCATATACATCATCCGCCTTATCGCAAAGTAGATTAAATAACTGTGAATACATAATAGACACTACAAAGTTAAAGGTATCATCTGTATCAGAGATAATAACAAAGAGTGCTGTCTTTCTATCTCCCAATGTATCAAGCTCAAGTTCGTCTTCACTCATCAAATCTCTAAGTTCCTGAATATCAAATGGAGCAAGCCTTGCACCACAAGATATAAGAATAGATTTTGCTGTCTTTCCCGCAGCCAATTTATATTTTTATATTGCTTGACCGCAAAGTGCGTAGGCTCCTTTTTCTCAAGTGCTTCAAAGAGTCTGTCTATTGGATTCATATAGGTTTCATCATCTTCTCTTACTTCTGAAGCGTCTATCATATCAAGGAGCGTTGCAAAGTTCTTTTCTTCTCTTGGAGCTTCATAGAAGATATATCCGATAAGTGCTGTGTAGTAGAGTTTTTCCGCTTTGACCCAAAAATCTTCACCCGCTTTTTCTCCCTCACCTTTTGTATTTGCAATGATTGTCTGCACTAATTTGAGTATATCTTTCTCAGAATGGATATAGGCAAAGGGATTGTATTTCATGCTCTTTTTGAAGTTTATGGTATTTAGAATTTTATCTCATATCCATTGTCTTCAAGCATCTTGCCACATTCAATGACTATCGTTCCTTTCGGATCGGTTACGCAATAGCTACTGTGCATCTGCATAAGGTTCGGTTTTACATAAAATCTTGTCTTACCACTTCCTGATCCACCGATTACAAGTACATTCTTGTTACGAGCATACTTTGGATTAGCCGGTCTACCATTCATAGTTAGGCGTTCTGTCTGGGTAAGCAAGATATTGTTTTGAAACTTTTCATCCATGTATGGCTCAATATCTTTCTTATTTCCCCATCTTGCTGAGCCATACTCTTTCCCCTGTCTAAACTTTTTAGCATTTTACCTTTGGTATAGACAATAAATTTAATTAAAGCAGCCATTCCTATGCCCATTAAAATATCCGCCGGATGAATACTTGGAAGAAAACTCATCGTGTTGATCTCCAATATCCCTTGAAAGATTTTATCTATGACATCACCACCGGTATAGCTTCTCACATGATGGGCAAAGATGTTTCCTAAATAGAAAAATGCAAGATAGGGAATGTTTTGCTTTACAAACTTTGTCTTATCCTGCACCTTAAATAAGCCTTTGATGTCCTTTAATATTTTATCTATCATAGGCTCTGCTCCTTTTGTTTATTCTTGATTTTATCTTTGGAAACAGAGTTCTTAGCCATTTCCTTAAACTTCTCAATATTCTTGTGAATAGATTCTTTCCTTTCCGTTTTCTTTTCAGACTGTGCTAATGCGTGCTTAAAGGCTTTATCCATCACTTTCATATCTTTGGCTTGAAAGAATACAGAGTATTTTCCTGTTTCCTTATCCTTCATCACTGAAAACTTAACACCATACCGATTAAGTTCTTTTTTCAGTTCCTTAAGCTCCGCTTCTTCAACAGGAATTTCTTCAAGCTGTCCCTTTTTTACCATATCTTTTAGCTTTACTTCATTTCCGTTAGCATTAACCAGCTTTTCAAGTCCTCCAAGTTTTTCTGCTTCTTTCATCAATTTCTTTAATAAGTTCAGAATTAACTTTCCTGTTACTTTAGCAGCTCTTACTTCCATATTCAGCGTTTTCTTGCTATTTCTTCATTGATCAAGTTCTCTCACCTCCATTCAGTAACCTATCTTTATTTCGATTCAATTTATCTCTTTGAATAATCTTTCTAAAATCCTCTTTGGATTGTGTCGTAGGAAAGGTTAGTGGTGAAGATAGTCGGTTTCTGCTTTAAGTACCTGTTGTTGACAATGTTATATACCTGCTCTTTGGCATAGCTTGTATCTCTTTCTATTCCCAAGTCATCCAAGATAAGAACGGAAGTATTTACAAGGGATTCAATATATGCGTTCTTATCAAAATCAAATCCTCCCTTTTGCAGCTCATTGATAAGCTGTGCAAAATTTCTTATTTTAACGCCTATTTGATACTGTTCAATAAGGCTATTTGCAATGGAGCAGGCAAGATAGGTTTTTCCACTTCCTACTGAGCCGTAAAATAGCAGTCCGATATTTTCTTTTTTCATCTGCTCATAGTCTTTTACAAAATTCTTTGCAATGATAAGACTTTGATTTTCTTCTCCCTGATAATTTTCAAAGGTGTATGACCACTGAATAATAGAGTTAAAGCAGTTCTTTTTTAATCGTTCTATTTCCATCTGCTTTTCTCTTTCTTTTTTTCTTGCCTCTCTATCTCTATCGCATTTGCAAGAAATCTTAAATATCATCTTGTTATCAAAGAACTCCATCACTTTTCTGTCTTTTCTTTCATGACAAACTTTACAAAAGGCGTGTCCGTCCTTGATATATTCTTTTTCAGGATCGTAAGAATACTCTACATCCTCTATCATTACTTTTTCTAATTCTTTTATCATAGGTGTTCTCCTTTATCATATTCTTCCCATGTCGGGATATTTGATGTTTTCACTTCTTTGCCCCTTCCCTGATCTTTATAAAACCATGAAAGGATTGTTGCCTTATGGTCTTTATAGGTCTTTCCGGTGCTTTTAATATATGCAGATAATCTCTCAATATAATTATCAAGCTGTGAGTTCATTATGATTTGTAAGTCTGATATATCTTCAGCAGCTAAAAACACATTTTGAAATGTTCCAAGCCCGTTTTCACTAAAATTATATTCTCTCTTACTATACTTACTCTTATTATTCTCTATATAGTTAGAGTCAAGGTTCTTAACCTCTTGAAGTTCATTTTCTTTACTTCTGAGGTTAAAATCTTTTACTTCTGAAGTAAAATTTTTTAACTTCTGTAAGTCATCTTCTTTTACCTGAAATATGCTCATAAAATCTTTGACATAAATGATATTCGGCTTTCCAAGTCCAAGCCGTACCCGTTCAATCAGTCCAATTCCTTTTTTACTATCTAATTCATCTAATGTTTTTATGGCAGTCGGCTTTGAGATATTTCTTCTTTTCATAATTTCTTCGACTGTGAAATAGATAAATACCCTGCCTTCCTTATCAATCCAGTTATTCTTAAAGGACATTCCTGTCCGTTTAAGAAGCATTGAATAAAGGATAATTGCTTCAGCGGATAATCCTTTAAATTCTTCTCCATCAACCAATATCTCCGGTACTTTTAAGAAATTAAATCTTTCCGCTTCTCTGTTATAAAAATAGTCAAAGTCCATCGCTTCACCTCCCTCCTTAAAAATTTGCAAAGAAAAAGACGATAGTTTTTCTCTATCGCCTTTGGTAACCATTTTTATGAAATTTTTTAGATTGATTTTATTGCTTCATTGATTCCTTTAAAGAATGCTATAACTGCTGCTCCAACCATCGGTATTCCATAAGGACTTAACAAAATCCTAATACTAATGCCTCAATGCCAAGTGATATATCTTTTTGCATAAATGATCCTATTGCAGCAACTATACACATCAGCATTAAGAAATACAGAATAGTTGTTCCTATGCCAAGTATAAATGTCAGAAAGGCAGTAAGGACACTAAGTAGCAAGCTGAATGGAAACAATATTATTTTTATTATCCACCTCATATAATACCTCTCCTTTCTCTTAAATCATTTTAAAGTGCCTTAACGCATCCATAATAGCTTTTTCTTTCTCAGGTGTACACTGCGGAATAACTTGCTTATCTTTTTTTGATTTATTGTAATTCTCTCTAAGTTCTATTCCACATTTTCTTTTTATCTGTGCTATATATAGTGTTGAAACTTTAAAACCAAATTTTTCTAATATATACTCTTTAATTTTAGCATAGGTAGCCTTGCTTTCTGCACTTGTCAAATCAAGTTCATCAAGCTCTATTTCAACACTTATATACTTATCGACATTAAGTTTGGACAATAATGCTACCGTCTCGACATGATGTGTCATTGGAAACAAGTCTACTGGCTGGACTTTCTGGAGTTTATAGCCGAGTTCCTCGTAGCGCTTGATGTCACGCGCCATGGTGGCGGGGTTGCAGGATATATAGGTTATTTTGTCAGGCTGCATCGCTGCACTGGCCTTGATAAAGCTCTCAGTTAGTCCCTTTCGTGGGGGGTCTACAATGATAACTGTTGGCTTTATGCCCTCCTGACACCAGTTTGCCATCGCATTTTCAGCGCTGTCAGCGACATAGTAGGCATTGGTAATACCGTTTAGCGCTGCATTTTTCTCGGCATCACGCACTGCTGCTTCGATCACTTCGACACCGTATACTGCTTTGACTTCTTTAGCAAAGGATAGCCCGATGGTTCCAATGCCTGAATAGGCATCAATCACCACATCGTCAGCGGTCAATTCAGAAAAATCAATAGCTGTTTGATAGAGCTTTTCAGCCATTGTTGTATTGACCTGATAGAAGGACTGAGCAGAAATACAGTATTGATTGCCCAAGATCGTATCTGTGATTGTCTCTTTTCCATAAAGCCTTGTAAACGCCTTACCAAAGATAACATTAGTAGGCTTGTCATTGATATTTTGCAGGATAGAAGTAATCGCTGGAAATTCTGCGACAAGGCTATCAATCATCTGGTTGATACGAAAGATTTTAGGTCGTGTTGTCACTAAAACCAGCATGATTTCTCCTGAATAATGCCCACGACGAACCACAAGATGACGAATCAGGCCTGACTGCTCCTTTTCGTCATAGGGCTTGATGTCAAAACGGCGCAAAAGGTCGCGTGTAAAGGCAATCAAGCGATCAATTTCCTTATCTTGAATGTAAAAATCAGAAATCGGCACTAGCTCATGAGAATGCTTACGGAAAAAACCAGTCTCTAGCTGACCATTGACACGACGAACAGGAACCTGGGCTTTATTTCGATAAGCATAAGGATATTCCATACCAATTGTTTCTTTGACCTCAACATTGCTAATCCCTGCAATCTTATAGAGACTATCCTGAACCTGCTTTTGCTTAAAGAGCAGCTGCTGCGGATAAAGCAAGTGCCCCAAATCAGCAATACCTGTACGCAGATAGGTCACATCCAGCTTTTTTTGACGCATCGGTGAGGTTGTTAGATAGGTCTCTACCTTGCCAAAGCCACTGTTTTTATTGACCTTTAGGACACGCATCTGAATGATCTCACCTGGAAGAGCATTTTCAACAAAGAAAACAAAGCCTTCATGCTTAGCGATTCCTAAGCCATCATGGCTTAAATCAGAAATTTCCACCTGAACAATATCGTTTTTACTTAACATTTACTTTCCTTTTCTTTTACTACACTAATCACTCAAAAAAGAAGAGCAACCATCGTTACCCTTCATTATAGCATATCTTAGCGTAATCCCAGCTTAGATAATCGATTTTGATACTTAGCAAAATCAATAAAGAGAGCCTGACCACCATACATGTCATATTCATCAATCCAATCCCCATTTTCAGGAATCGTCACATGCTCCACACCGTTTTTGCCATTAGTCAAGACGGACACTCCATTTTTAAGGACAAATGGGAAGGAGACATTGGTTGAGGTTAGGGCATAAATCTTACCAATAGCTGCTGAGCCCGTAAAGAGCTTGGTTGGATCCTTGATTTGAGACATGATAGCAGCCATCACCTGCTGCTGACGTACGGTCCGACCAAAATCACCCTCATCGTCCTTTCGGAAGCGAGCATAGTTGAGCAGGGTACGACCATCCATTTTTTGCTCACCAACCGTTATGGTTTGGTTGGGAACCACTCCGTCTTTCATTCGTAAATCATCTGGTACATCAACAGCAGCGACTGCTTCGCCATTTACAGTAGCAAATTTGGCATCAATGGTAACACCATCTGGAAACAGTGTGTCAATAGCCTCAGCAAAGGTTTCAAAGTCAACCATGACATAATATTTAATGTCAATATCAAAATTATGCTTGAGTGTCTGACGCACAAATTCTGCTCCTTGATGATTTTCCTGCTCTCCTAAATTAAAGGAGGCGTTCAATTTTAAATCATAGGAATCCTGATTATTATAGCTATAGCCAGGAATATTAACCAAGGTATCCCTCATGAAGGAGACCATTTTGATTTTATTCTCCTTATTGCCAACATTAACCACCATGATTGTATCTGTTCGAGCATCTGTTGAGCCTTGCGTAATCCTCTGGTCTGAGCCTAGAATTAAAATATTAGTGCCATCGCTAGTATCCTGACCATGAAAGACCTGCGAAACTGCTGGCTTATAATTGGCCTTGTTAGTAGACACGTCCATCATTCCCTTGAAAAACATGAAAGCTATCCCTGCAACAAGCAGCAGCAACAAGAAAAAGAGTATTCTGAAAAAACGTCTCAGACGTCCCTTCTTTTTTTTCCTTCTACCCTTTTTAGGCATAGCCTCAGGCGCAAGCTCCTCATAGATCGCCTGATCTGGGTCATCATAGAAGTCCTGCTGAGGGGCTAGTATTGGCTTTTGCTGATGCCTTTTGCTACGTCTTTCTGATCTTGGATAAAGAGGCAGGCCATTAGGCCCAGCCTGCTGCTCATCACTCATATCATAAGCATCAGCATTATCCTGTGAAGCTTGAGCATAATCGTCACGCCCACCCCTAGTATAATGAGTCAAGGAGCGCTGAGAACGAGAAGGCATAGCCCTTGACTCCATCTTTGACTTTAAAAAGGTAAATTCTCTGCGTTCAGTCTCAGTCAAATAATTTAAATTTCTTAATAAATAAAAATATCGTAATTCTTCGTGGTGGCTTAGACCACCCTTTTGGTATCTCGTCATGCTCTTCCAACTCTTAGTATTCTAATACAATTTCTTCTATTCTTTGTCTAATGATTCTATTATAACCTATATTAACGAGATTGTCCTCTAAAATCGTTAGAATTCAACTTTATTTCAACCTATATATTAGCTTTTCATACCTAATCATTAAGAAAAGCTGGGCTGCGAATAGGAGGCCAAAAGTCTAATCCTCAGCAGTTACGACATATTGGCAATGATTGCTGCAACCTCCTTTGGTGTTCTATGCTCAACATTAATCACTTTGTCTGCCAATCCCTCATACAAGGCCATGCGCTGCTGAAAAATAGCATAGAGTTCTGCTTCAGAATGATTTAAAAACAGTGGTCTTTGGCATAGCCTATCTTTTTTAAGCCGATCATACAAAGCCTCAAAGGAGGCTGTTAAGAGGATATTATTTTTGTGATTTTTTCTGATTAATTCTCGGTTTGCCTTACTAAGGACAACACCTCCACCAGTTGATACGATAGTCTCATTATCAAGTGCCAGCACTTCCTGTAAGGTATCTGACTCAAGCTTTCTAAAGGCTGCTTCACCACGATAGGAAAAAAATGCTGATATGCTCATGCCTATTTTAGCCTCAATAAGCCTATCCATATCCAAAAAATGCTCATCTAATTGGGCTGCAACTGTCGTCTTGCCAACTCCCATAAATCCTAATAGCAGCTTAGTCATGCCATAACCTCTCTAAATCCTTAAAAAAGTCAGGATAAGAAGTCAGGATAGCTTCTGCTCGCTCTAGGGTGACCTGTCCTTCTTCAACCAGTAGGGCTGCAATAGCTGTCATCATGCCAATTCTATGATCTCCACAGGTACTGACAGCTGCACCATGTAATGGTGTTTTGCCTCTAGTCACCATACCGTCCTCTGTCGCCTGAATATCAGCACCCATCTGTCCTAATACATCAGTAACAGCCTGAATGCGGTCAGTTTCCTTGACCCGTAATTCTTGAGCGTCCCTGATATAAGTCGTTCCCTGTGCCTGAGTTGCCAGCAAAGCAATAACAGGCAATTCGTCAATCAAGCGAGGAATCAAGTCACCAGAAATCTCAATGCCCTTTAGGGTGGAATAAGACACTTTTAGGGTAGCAGCCTGCCTGTCCTTATCAACAGCCTGATAGGAGATACGACCACCCATTTTTTCAATGACCTCTAAAAGACCTGTCCGCGTAGGATTAATCCCTACATTTTCGAGCACAAGATCTGACCCCGGAACAATCAGACCAGCAGCTAACCAAAAGGCTGCGCTAGAGAGATCGCCAGGAATCTGTAAGGTCTGTCCCTGCAAACGCTGCGGTCCTTTGATACTGATTTGCTTTCCAGCTACTGAGAGCTTTCCTCCAAATTGTTCAATCATCTCTTCGGTATGATTTCTTGTCAATTCCTTTTCAAGGATAACAGTCTCTCCCTGTGTCTGCAAAGCAGCTAATAAAATAGCAGACTTGACCTGAGCAGACGCTACAGGCAGCTGATAATGGATCGGCCGCAACTCCTGACAGCCCTTTACAATTAGTGGTGGAAGCTCTTTTTCTCCTTGACCAGATAGCTCTGCTCCCATTAGAGACAATGGTATGGTAATACGATCCATAGGACGCCTTGATAGGCTATCATCTCCAAGCAGCTGCACCGAAAAATCCTGTGCTGCTAATAGCCCTGCAAGCAGGCGCATAGAAGTACCTGAATTGCCCATGTCTAGAGGCTTTTGAGCTGGCTTTAGGCCTTTAAAACCTCTTCCTTCAATGATTAAACTATCAGCTGACTCGTAAATGGTGACACCTAGGTCTCGAAAGGCTTGAATGGTGGCTAAAACATCTTGCCCCCTTAAAAGACCATGAATCACCGTTTGCCCCTCTGCTATAGCACCAAAAATGACTGCACGATGGCTAATTGACTTGTCACCTGGTACCCTTAGACGTCCCCTAAGCGCCTTAGCTTTTGTTTTTAATTTCATCATTACTCCTATTTTTAGTACACCAGCATTAGCTCAGCAAAGCAAATAAAAGAAAATGAAGTAAGGACAAGGGCCCTTACCCCATCAACTAATCACCAAGCACCGTCTTGTTTTTCATTCTAAGACAAGCCGCTATTTCTTGGGCGGCGCACCATCATTGCCTAATGTCTTTTTGATGAGAGAAACAACATTGCCGCTGCGCCCCTCTAATTTGCCGATGGATAGCTCTTGATAGGTAGCGTTAAAAACCGCCCCCATAATCAATATCCTTGCCAGGAAAATAAACCATAGCATGATGATAAAAATCATCACCGAACCAAAGGTTTTAATATCGACCATTCGCTCCACATTATGCACCACATAATTACCAACCATATTGCTCAAAAAAATCATGACAAAGGTGGTAAAAAATGTTCCTGGTAAGATATACCTGATTTTCTTGATTTTGATATTTGGCAACAAAAAATAAAGCAACATCAGACCAACAAATATAATCAGTATCGTAATCGGCTGAATCAGGAACAAAAAGAGCGTCGTGATGTTATCATTTAAGTGATAATGCCTATCCAGCACCTGAATCGCTGCCTTAGAAAAGGTTGAAAAAATCAAGGCAAAGGTCAACAAAAACAGGATCAGCAGGCTCGTCAGCAAGCCTACCAAATGACCGAGCAAAAAGTCACGATGCTCAGAAGCATCATAAGCCTTATTAAAGGCCTTTTGCAGAGAGGTTAGGCTTCGCGACATTGTCCAAAGCCCCGTCAAGGTCGCTACTCCCAGCACACTGCCTGATGGCTTAGAAAAAATATTAACCACAATGGAGGAGGCAGAGCGATAAATATCCTTAGGCAGCTGCTCCTTCATTAAGCGTAATAAATCTGAAATATCAATATTTAAATAAGGAAAAATATTAGCCGCAATGACAATGAGTGGAAAGGCTGTCAAAATAAGGTAATAAGCAACTGCAATCGCTGACAAATCCATCTCTGCACTCTGAAAATGGCGCATAAAGGCTTGGATTGGCTCATATTGCCATTTTGATATGACCTTGTCCAAGAATTTCTTTATTGACATTCTAATAAGTTCTTTCTTCGCCCTGACTAGTTAAAATCACTGGACCATCCTTTGTAATCACAAATTGATGCTCATACTGGCAGGACAAGCCACCATCAAGTGTTTTATGGGCCCAGCCTGTTTTCATATCTGTATTAATTTCCCATGTGCCAGTATTGATCATCGGCTCTACGGTGAGCACCATGCCCTCCTTCAGACGTAGTCCTCTTCCTGCTGTACCATAGTTAGGCACCATCGGCTCTTCGTGCATGGTTGGTCCAACACCATGACCAACAAGGTCTCGAACCACACCGTAGCCATGACTTTCAGCATATTGCTGGACTGCTGCACCAATGTCACCAATGCGGTTCCCCACAACTGCCTGCTCGATCCCACGATACATGGCTTCCTTGGTCACGTCCATCAGCCTTTTGACCTCATCAGACGGTGTACCTACAGCATAAGCCCAGCAGGAATCAGCCAAACCACCTGTATAAGATTCTGTCCACTTCTTCATTTCTGCCACATTATCAAAATCCAAGGCCGCTACATCAACGACAGCCTTATCAAGTGGCTCACTTAGCACCATATCTACCTTAAGCAAATCCCCTTCCTGTAGAATATAATGGCGCGGAAAAGCATGTGCAACCTCATCATTTAGCCCGCAGCAGGTAGCGTAAGGATAATCCATTAATTGGCCATCAACACCGATCTGTAAAGGAAGCACATTGTCCTCCTTGCAGCGCCTGCGCACATATTCTTCGACCTCCCACATGTCAACCCCAGGCTTAATGATCTGTCTGAGGCCAATGTGAATCCCAGCAAGAAAGTCTCCTGCTCTATCCATAGCTTCTATTTCACGCGCAGATTTTAATGTTATCATTGTTTTTGTTTCTCCTCTAATTAAGCTTAGTTGTAATAATGGCTTTAGCAATCACCTGATCATCAACCATGACCTCCATATCAAGTGTACTGCTTCTTCTATTTTCAGTTATAATTTTAGGGTATATCCTCAATTGATCATCAATTTGGACAGCATGTAGAAAGTATATCATCATTTGCTCGATAATGATATTTTTTTGGTGTTTTTTCGTTAGCACTCTGACACTGATTTCCTTTAAGAATTCAGCAACCACTCCATTTGACAGATTGCCAGCACTATCAATCATGGTAGGCTCAATCATGACCTGATAATAATCCAAGGTCTCCTCAAGGCTTGATAGCATTTGCTGGCTATAGGTGTAAAGATTTCCCGGCTGGTGATTCGGCAGGTTTTCCATAGCCTGTCGTCTGGTAATAATCCCCAGCAGAAAATGATGATCATCAACTACTGGGAGCATGTTCAAATCCTCAAAGATCATTTTTTGACTAATATTAGCCAGGCTAGCATTGGGCTTTGCAGTGATAGGATTTGGAGACATCACCTGCTCAAGTCTAGTCTCAGCAGGCTGATCCACCACATCACGCATACTGACCACACCAACCACCTGATCAAGCGCATCTACAATTGGAAACCTTACTTGACCTGTCTTTTTAATCAGTGCATTAAATTCCTCGACAGTGTCTGTCTCATAAAGGCAGCCGTATTCTTCAACTGGAATCAGAACCTGAGCAACTGTTTTTAAATCAGTCTTAATGCGAATATTAGACAAGGCATGGTTAATCATCGTTGCCACTGTAAAGGTATCGTAATGTGTCACCATAACCGGAATACCTTGGCTATCAGCTGTTTCAATAACCTGCTTAGACACCGGAAAGCCACCCGTCACTAAGATAGCATTGTGATTTTTAAGGGCTAACAGTTGGATATTTTCACGATCGCCAACAATCAAAAGCCCTCCTTTGATCAAATAACGGTGAATATTTTGCTGGGTCATCGCTCCAATAGAAAACTTGCTAAACTCATGTCCCAAACCAGCATGACCGGCTAAAACCTCAGAATCACTGATCCTTGCAATTTCGGCATAGGTCAAACGGTCAATACGAACCCGTCCTTTTTTCTCAATGCGGACAGTACCACTACGCGGCTTGGTCTCAACAATCCCCCGATTTTCAGCCTCCTTGATCGCTCTATAGGCAGTACCATCACTAACCTTTAAATGATTTGAAATACTTCGGACGCTCACACGCTTTCCAATAGCAAGTCTTTCTAAATAATCTAAAATGTCTTGATGCTTACTCATAATGATACTCACCTATCGTTAGTTGATATTCTAAATAATCTCGTATGTGATGACTATGCCGATCACTGCCCTTAAATTGCTTTGTTAATCGAAAGCCGGCTTTTTCAGCAACCCTCTGGCTGGCCTTGTTTTCCAGATGTGTCACAATGATCAGCTGCCTCAAGCCAAACTCCTGAAAAGCTAAAAAGGTAAGCGTCTTTAAGACCTCGGTCATTAAGCCCTGTCCCCAAAAGGGCTGCGCTAAAAAATAGCCAATCTCAGCACTTGCCTGCTGCTTATCATATTTTTCTAGTCTAATAGAGCCAAGCATGCTATGGCTGGTCTTATCCTCTATTAACCAGACTCCCAAGGGCTCTTTCATAAAAGCATTGACCATTAAGAAATCACTCTCAGCCTTGGTCATGCTCTCTGGAAACACAAACTGGTAATGGCTGTTATGACTGATCATATCATAAAACGGCTGATGATCTGCATATTGAAAGGGCCTCAAGAGCAGTCGTTGCGTCTCAACAAAAGCAAACCTTGCTAGCTGTGTCCAAATATCCATAGCCTCCCCTTCAACATGCCTGTAATACTATTATTATAGCAGATATCACCTAAACATTCTATAACTGTCATGAGTTTTGCCATGATGATCATAATAACCTGACAAGCCATATCATAGCTCAATCAGACTCTAAGCTGTTAAACTATTACTAACAGTCAAAACCAAAAAAGAGAAGACCGTCTGATCTTCTCTTGCTATCTTATCTGCTAATGCTTAAATGGGCTACATCATAGAAAAGTCCTATGAGTAAGCTCATCCTTCTAAGGCTAAACATGCTTCCATAAATACACTGCTTAGTCCTGCTGACGCTTTGAAGTCACTGCTAAAGCACCTGCACTCGCCATAATGGCAAGAGCCGCTGCTGTAAAGAATGGATTAGCCTTCTCACCAGTCGTTGGAAGAGTCTTAGCCTTTTGCTTATCTTTTTGCTTAGCTGGTGCTGTCTTAGTTGCTGGTGTAAGCGGTGTCAACGGAAGAGAAGCTGATGGCTTTTCTGGATCAGCTGGACTCTCCTCTAAAGCCTCAGTGACTGTAAATGTCTTTGTAGCAGCGTCATAAGCCCATTCACCAGTAACGCCATTGTCATTGGCATATTGCCTGAAGGTCTGCTCGGCTGTGGCTGCGTCTACTGCCTTGGTAGCTGTTTCACCTGAGAAGGTAACCCCCTTAATAACAAGCCTATAGGTGGTCAAAGCTGGTGTTAATTCTGCCGCCTCAATAGTCTCAGCTACAGGCTGTTCAGTGACTGTAAATGTCTTTGTGGCAGCATCATAAGCCCAAACGCCGTCTACACCATTTTTATTAGCATAGTCTCTGAAGGTCTGCTCAGCTACAGCTGCGTCTACTGCCTTAGTAGCTGTTTCACCTGAAAAAGTTGCTCCCTTGATGACAAGCTTATAGCTAGTCAAGGCTGGTGTTAGTTCTGCTGCGTCAATGACCTCAGAACTCGGTAGAGCTGATAAAATCTCTGCCTTAAGCGCATTGACACCTTCAACAGTTTTGGCTTTGTTGATTAAGGTCACATAGTAATCACTAATGCCATACTGCTTTAGTTCATTGATAGCAGCTTCTTTAGCCTCCAACAAGGCTGCTCCTGTAATGTCCGCAATAGCTGTATGAGCATCATTAATGGCTGCATTCACTTGATCAACTGAAGCAGCATCTGCCACCTTAGCTGCTGCAGCAACTAGAGCTAGCTGAACCTTTTGATCGCTTTTGTGCTGATCACTTAAGGCATTGATTGTTCTGTAAGCCTCACGTCTTGCTTCATCAAGCTGAACACCAGCAACAGCTGCCTTTGCTTTGTCAAGAGCTGCTTTAGCCTGATCAACAGTATCTGCAGCAAGTGCCTCAACTCCAGCATTAGCAAGAACAGCCTGAAGCTCTTGATTGTCAGCGTAGTCATCACTCAGCTGATTGATTTCCCTAACAGCTTCTCTAATGAAGGCTGTTGTAGGCTCTAACACTGTTGCTGCGTCTAAAGCACCCACTGAAGTCGTTCCAACCAGAAAGGCTGCCGACACTGAAGCTAAACCAACAGCTGATTGACGTAAAAAGTAGGATACCTTTTTGTTTTTTTCCATTTTTCCTCCCTCGCTTTTTGTAAAAAAAACTTTGACACTAAAAACTATTAATGTCACTTCTATTATACTACGCCATTCTTTTTAATCAACCATTTTATTTAATTTTTCTGTTAATTTTTGTATAATTAATTTTATTAAGCTGTTTTTTGATGACTATTAATTGTTAATGCTGACAAAATAAGCTATTATTATTGATTTTGTTATAAATCATTAATATATTATATTTTTTCATAATTTAAAATTATTCTTAATATATCATCTCTAAAAAACATTATCTGTTCAATTGTTTCACTTATCAACAAGCTTATAGCTTGTCTATCATCTGAAGCAAGGTTGAGCATTAGGCACAAAAAGAAAAGCTAGAATGACCCTCTAGCTTTTCTTTAGGATTAACAGGCTCTATCATCTCCATATCGGATAAAACTCCCCACCACAGGGATTATGGGGCTATTTCTGCAGCTACAAGGGGCTGATTAACAGGTTTTATCCTGAAATCTTTTTAAATCATTCAGAGCAATCACCGCAGAACACGTAAAGCCTCTACTTATCCTGTAGCAACCTCAGAAGCTATGCCATAGCTGGGTATCAATCAAGCCACAAAAGGCATCAACAGGAGACACTCCAGTGAATTCAGATTCACCAGCTAATTTTGCAACCAAAGCCTTCATAGTGTTGTCCTTGCCATCGTAGGCATTAATATAAGTACCAACCTGTGGCATATCAGCAAGGGCAAAGGCATGCTGAACTGAAACAACGATTGTTGGGACCTCATGGACGTAGAATGGCTGATCCGGTGTTCCCTTAGCAGCTGGCCAGATAATACGCTGAACTGTACCTCCAGAATTGACGTCCACCAAATTAAGAATTAAATCATAATGCTCTGTAATGTTTGAAATCGGCTGCTTTTGTGCATAAACATTAGCAATAGCCGCTGCACGCTCTTCCTCTGGTAGCTGCATGATTCGCTCTTCGGTTGATTCCCAGACAGTTACCTCATGCCCACGCGCCTCTAGCAATTCCTTGACAATGTCTGAGGCCCGTTTCTTCTGTCCTGCAATCATAGCACCAAAGCCACCCTTATAGCCCTCCACGTTAACAATCAGCACACGCTTGTAGCGCTCTGGAGTTACCGGGAAAATCCCTGCCTGCTTGTTTTTCACAAGGGTAATGGCCTTGTCGGCAACCTCATCTGCAATTGCTTGAGCCTCTGGTGTGTTAATCAAGACCATCGCCTTGTCCTTAGGCAGCATAATATCTTCTCGGTGTCCTTCAAAGCGATGAAGTCCAAGCTTTGCTTTCAAGCCAAGCGTACGACGAAGGGCGTCATGAAGGCGTTCGTCACTTAAAATTCCTGCCTCATAGCCCTCTTTCATCCATTGTAGGTCTTCATCTGGGTCATTAAAGAATAAAAAGAGATCGCAGCCTGCCTCAATCGCTGTTGGTAACAATAAGCGACGTGGCATTGAGGCTGTCATCGCAACCATATGCGAAGCGTCAGTCACAATAGCACCATTATAGCCAAGCTCACCACGCAGCAGCTCATCTAAGAGGGTTTTATTAAGTGAGGCTGGAAGCATATCATCTAGCTCACGCTCAGGGTGCATGGCCTTTTCAACATTTGGCAGGTGAATATGTCCTGCCATAATACCAGGTAAGCCAGCCTCTGCAAGCTCGCCATAAATACGTCCAAAGCTAGATAGCCACTCCTCCTTGGTCATTGGGTTTGAGGCAAAGGACAAATGATGGTCACGCTCATCAATACCATCACCAGGGAAGTGCTTGGCAAAGGGCATGATACCATATTCCATAATCCCCTTCATATACTCTTTGGAAAGCTCAATGATTTGATCAACATTTACCCCCCAGTTGCGATTAGCAATGATTGGATTACGCCAATTACGCGTCAAATCAACAATTGGCGCAAAGGAGGCATTACAGCCAACAGCTGACGCTTCCAGTCCTGCAATCCGTCCCATTTCATAAGCGTATTTAGGATCGTTTGTCGCAGCTACCTTGATTTCATCACCAACCTTAGTGCCATCATTGACAGCACCATCACCACCAGCCTCTGTATTGGCAGCAATGAGCATTGGAATCTTGGATTTGGTTTGTAAAATATAATTTTGATCCCAAATTTCTGAAGCCATGCCTTTATTGTAGCGAACAGCTGCAATATGATAATCCTCAAGCACCTGAGTTAAATAATCCTCTGATCGACTAGCCCCCATATTAACAAATAGCTGACCTATCTTCTCCTCCAAGGTCATTGCTGCAATGGTATCCTCCACCCAGCAAATAGCTTCTTCGTCTAGGCTATATGGTTTTTTTCTTAAATCTACTAAATGTGTCATTGTACTTCCTTTCAACTAAAGCCTTCTCTGCTTGCTTTTCTGTTTTAATGAATGGCGCTACAGCAACCTGCTACCAAGCCCTAACAGGCTCAGCTCCACTGGTCAGCTACCTGCCTACCTATCAAGATTACGCCAGAAGGCTTCTGTAAGGCTCTTGACATCAAGCTCTGTCAAGTCACCAGTTGTAAAAGCTTCAGCAGCATGTGACAGATCCTGCCACGAGCTAGCCTCCTTACCAACGAGGATTGGAAAAAAAGTGATCTGGTTTTGCTCAGCAGCTGCTAGATCACCTGGTGAATCTCCTATCATCATCATGCGCTCTCTCACATATCCTTCATCAATGAGCTGTGCTATGACAGCCTCTTTTTTGCCACGATCCTGACAATACAAGCCATCAACATGTGTCATCAGGCCTTGATCCTGCCATTCCTTTTGAACGGCCTCTTTATTAGCTGAGCTGACAACAAAAACCTGGCCAAGCTGGTGCAAGGCCTTAAGAGCAGCTAAAGCTCCTAGAAATGCCAATGCCTCTCCTTTGTAGGCCTCAATCTGACGGTTTACCTCATTTGACCAGTCCAAGGCCTTTTGCAGGTCATCACTAGGACGCTTAAGAAGCTCCGCCTCCAGAGACTGATTGGATAATGAGGCAGTGTGTTGTACCCATTGCTTTAAAGCGTCAATCCCTGTAACTCCTGCGTATTCTAGCCCCATAACAAGCCCAACAAAGCGGTTAACACCGCGTGTACGCGAATAAAGATTAATGCGATCCCACTCTTTTAAGAAAGACGCTTGGTCTGCTACCGCAAAATAATCCGCCGCAAGCGGACCAAAAAAGAGCTGATGCTTATAAGTCATGGTGTCCATTGCGCAGCCATCTGAGTCCACACAAAAGACAAATTGTTCAGTTTTAGCTGTCATTCCAACCTCCAAATCATCTGATGAATTAATTCTAACACAGTAAGAAAACGCTGTCAATCATAAATCCTAATCAAGCAGCGTTTCATTTTTAAAAGCTATCATTACTTGTTGATTGCTAAAAAAGGCTAGAGTGATAAGGAACAATAGAAGCCACAAATCATCATACCTTTATTAATGGCAGCTTGGCTACAAAGCAAGCTGTCACGATAGAAAAACCACTTGAGGCATTGCAGTTTGAGTTCTCAAGTGGTTTATTTTTAGCTTAGACGCCTGAATAAGCTGCAAATCCGCCATCAATTGGCAGAACAACGCCGTTCACAAAGGAAGCAGACTGCTCATCAGCCAAGAAAAAGAGGCCTCCAATTAATTCTTCTGCCTCACCAAAGCGTCCCATTGGTGTATTCTTAAGGATTTTTTCAGCACGAGCCGTTGGCTGTCCGTCCTCTGTGAAAAGGAGGCTACGGTTTTGATTGGTTACCAAAAATCCAGGAGCAATGGCATTACAACGAATGCCAACCTTAGAAAAATGAACAGCCAACCACTGGGTAAAGTTGGAAATGGCTGCCTTAGCCCCAGAATAGGCTGGGATCTTTGTTAATGGCGTAAAGGCATTCATTGAAGAAATGTTAATAATATTTGCCCCCTTACGACCAACCATATCCTGAGCAAAGACTTGCGTCGGCAACAAGGTGCCTAAATAGTTTAAATTAAAGACAAAGCTGATACCTGCTTCATCAAGGTCAAAGAAGGTTTTTGTATCCTCTGGCAGGCTTGTGTCGTGAAACTCATTATCGGTTGTTGCCTTAGGGCTGTTTCCGCCAGCGCCATTCACTAAAATATCTGCTGGACCAAAATCTGCTAAAACTGCCTGACGAACGGCCTCTAGGTTTTCTTTAGACAATACATTTGCCTGATAGGCCTTTGCAATACCACCCTCTGCCTCAATATCATCAACAAAGGCCTGTGCCGCCTCTTGGTTAAGGTCTAACAGTGCCACCTTAGCCCCTGCTTTTGCAAATGCCTTTGCCATACTGCCACAAAGGACACCGCCAGCTCCTGTGATCACAACAACCTTGTCCTTAAATTCAATAACTCGACTCATCTCATGCCCCTTTTTCTATTTATCTCCAACTGTTTTTACAGTAATGCCAAAATCTGGTATCTTTCCAGCTGCACGCATATTAGCCTCATAAAGCCCATTAAAATAGGTCGCACCAAGTGCCCGGTCATACAGCCCATAGCCAGGGGTTTTGGTTTGATCTCCCCAGATACGACGACCATGATCTGGACGAAGTGGTCCTTGCCAGTCATAATCAACCAATAATTTGATAATAGCATTCATATCAATGTCACCAGCCTGTGACAAGTGAGCGGTTTCTTGGAAGCCCCAATCACCAGCAGTGACATTACGCGTATGCATAAAGTTAATACGCTGGCGCTTAAGCGCGTACTCCGTCATAGCGATCACATCATTTTGAGGATCAGAAGCATAGGAGCCCACACACATGGTAATCCCATTATTAGGGGAATCATAAAGGTCTAAGAAGCGCTCTACAGCCTTTTGACCTGTTATGATACGTGGTAAGCCAAAAATACCATAAGGAGGATCATCAGGGTGGATAGCCATCTTAACGCCAGCTGCCTCTGCTGTTGGCATAATAGCCTTAATAAAATAATCTAAATTAGCCCACAGGTCTTCTTCGGAAATATGATGACGATAATGCTCAATAATAGCCTTCATCTCTTCTTTTGAGTAAGAAAAATCCCAACCCGGTAGGTTCAAATCATCTGCCACAGGATCCACATCTGCCAAGTCTGCCTTTAAAAAAGCAAGTGAGGTTGATCCATCAGGCAATGGGTAATTAAGATCTGAGCGAGTCCAATCAAACACTGGCATAAAATTATAGCAAACCACAGGAATACCTGCCTTACCAACATTGATGATAGAGGTCTTATAATTTTCAATCAGCTCATCACGATTGGGCTTTCCTTGCTTGATGTCCTCGTGAACAGGAATTGATTCGATGACTGAAATCTCAAGGCCTGCAGCCTCAACTATCCTCTTCAATTCAAGGATATTTTCTAGTGGCCAAGCCTGACCAACTGGTACATCATACACAGCTGTTACAATTCCCTGCATACCAGGAATGGCCTTGATTTCCTCTAAACTTACTGGATCATGCTTTCCATACCAGCGAAACGACATTTTCATAGTATCATACCTCGAGTTCTCGTAAACTCCTTTTCCTTTCGATTCACACAATTGTTATTTATTATTGTTTTTGGGGCTAATACCCTTGCAACTAAAGGGCCTGGGCCTGCTACTTGGTCTAGCCTTTGTAATCTAGTCAATCAACAAGACGCCGACAGCAGCTAGCAGGCCGATATTGTCCTAGCCTCTTTTAAGACTAGGACCTTAATCATAGAGCAACATCATATTTCTATGCTTCTTCTAGTTAACGACCAAGGCAGCCTAGTTAAAATACTGGATAGCATTATTGTAGGCAATGTCCTGAGCCATTTTACCAAGTGCCTGATAATCCTCTGGTACCTCACCTTCTTCAATCCACTCACCAAGGTAGGTCGACAAAATACGTCTGAAATAATCATGACGCTGATAGGATAAAAATGAACGTGAATCCGTTAGCATGCCGACAAAATTAGCTAACAAACCTTGCTCAGCCAAGGCATTCATCTGGCTAATCATACCAAGCTTGGTATCAGCAAACCACCAGCCTGCACCGAATTGCAGATAGCCCGCAATACCGTTTTCATTGGCTTGGAAATTAGCTAGTGTATTAGCAACCGCGATATTATAGCTCGGATTTAGGTTATACCAAATCATCTTTGGCAGGCTGTCTCTTTGCACCAGATGATCCAGCAGGCGATTCATATTGATTGCTAGTCCTGTTTGGTCTCCCAGTGAGTCAACACCCACATCTGCCCCCAGCTTGTTGAATATAGCTGAATGATTATTGCGAAGAGCACCAAAATGCACCTGAGTAACAAAGCCATAGTGCTTATAAAGCCTGCAAAGCTCTGCAAACACCGCTGTCTGCCATTGCTTGACCTCTAACGGCTGCGGCTGATAGCCCTCTAAAACCCTTGTCATGAGACGGTCTAATTGCTCTGGCTCTGCTGCTTCAAAGACAATCTCTGTAAAGCTGATGTCACTGGCCTTACAACCATTTTCTGCAAAATAGGCAATACGCTCTTCCATAGCCGCTATAAAGCTCTTAAAATCTGTAATAGTTCTTCCGGTAGCTTGAGCAAGACGAGCCACAAAATCTGCAAAGCGCTGATGCTCAATAAAAGCCTCATCTGGTCTAAAGGTTGGCGCGACAACCGTCTCAAAGGTATCATCAGCAGCTAACCTCTTATGCCAAGCTAGGTCATCAAGCGGGTGATCTGTCGTACCAATAAACCGCACTCGGCTATCTGCAATCAACTTTCTAGGACTAATCTGGTGCTCAACCAAGTAAGCATTGATACGATGATAGATTTCCTCTGCATTATCCTCAGTCAGTAGCTCACAGACACCAAAGACATTTTTCAACTCCATCACTGACCAGTGGTAAACAGGATTGCCATAGGAGCGCTGAAGTGTACGGGCAAAGGCCTTGAATTTATCCAGCTTAGAGGCTGAGCCTGTGATTTCTTCTTCCGAAATGCCATTAGCGCGCATCAAGCGCCACTTGTAATGATCACCACCAAGCCAAAGGTCAACAATATTGTCATAAACCTTGTCCTCAAAAATTTCCTTTGGATCTAAGTGACAATGGTAATCAAAAATAGGCTGATCCTTGATTTGTTGATAGAGGCGCTTTGCTGCCTCATTTTTTAGCATAAAATTGTCGTCATTAAAAGCCATCTCGTCCTCCTCTTATGACCAATTCCCTTAATCAAGGGCTGATACAAATGACGCTGCAATACGGGTTACACTATCATAGCCCTCAGCCTCAACTCGGCTAGCTAAGGCTGAACCAATCCCAACAGCAACAGCACCTGCATTTTTCCACTCCTTGACATTGTCAATCGACACACCACCTGATGGCATCAAATCAACCTCAGGAATAGGACCATGAATATCCTTAATAAAGCCTGGTCCTACAACACCTCCAGGAAAGACCTTAATAATCGGACAAGAGGCATTCATTGCTGTGACAATTTCAGTAGCTGTTGCACAGCCTGGGAAATAAAGATTTGATGCCTGATTGGCAACCTCTGCTATTTCTCTAGAAAAATGAGGACTAACTAAAAAGCTAGCACCTGCTGCAATAGCTTCTCTTGCCAGATCAGGCGTCATCACTGTCCCAGCTCCAATAATCACAGCATCATCATGCTCAAACTCAGCTGACAATATTCTAATAACCTCTGAAGCATTTGGAGTAGAATAGGTAATCTCGATATTACGAATACCGCCTAAAATAGCATGCTTAGCAATGGCAATAGCGTCTTCTACTGTTTTTCCACGAATAATAGCAAAAAATAATTCTCTTTTAATCGGTTTAGCATAGGCTCCTCCTTTTCATGAAACCGTTGTCTTAGTTTTATTATATAAATCATCAGATGATTTGTCAAGGAAAAAGCAAAAAAAGGACTTGGTTCTAGTATCTCTAAAACCAAGCCCTCTTATTCGAGCCAAGAAGCAAATCACTCAAAACTCAATAGACTGTTTCCGGCAAGCAAGCTTAAGCTTATGATAGAAAAGCCGTTCGCTTAACTGTCATGATGTGCAGGAGCATAGCGTCATGTGCCGCGATCGGATCTCCCGCTTTAATCGCATTCAGAATATCTCTGTGGGCTTGTAGAGAATCTTCTTTCATCTGACGATTTGTGTAATTGGCATTGATCAGATGAATCGACTGATTGATCACCGGTAGCAAGCTATCCATAGCAATATTGCCACTGTATTTTGCCATCAAGGAATGGAAATTCACATCCAGCTGCAAATGCTTAGGATCACCAGCAGCTACGGCCTCTTCAATATCAACAACAAGCTTCTCTAAGGCTTCAACCTCCTTTGGCGTTGCATGCTGTGCTGTCAAAGCGGCAATCCTAGGCTCAAGCAATAGCCGCAATTCAAACAAATCAGCGGTCAGCTTGGCTGTGTCCTTGACTAAGGAAAAGCCTAAAGGATCCTCAGAAACACCTTTTTTCGAGCTAATATAAGTACCTGATCCTTGTCTAACCTCTAAAACATTTCTAGTTGCTAAGCTTCTAACAGCTTCTCTAATAGTGCTTCTTCCAACCTCTAAGTCCTGTGCTAACTCATATTCATTGGGGAGCTTTGCTCCAACCTCATACCCACGTTCTAAAATTAGCTTTAACAAGCGCTCTGCTGTTTTTTCGACTAAAGGCCTAGCCATACAATCCCTTCTTCCTACTTATTGCTAGCTACTATTGTACACTATTTCTTTTTATAATTGTAGTGGGGAATGGTATTCCAGCGCTCTTTAAACAAACCAACAACATGCTTAGGCTGGCGATTTCTAGAAAAAAGCCCCTTATGATTGCCTTGAATACGGAAGATCATCAGATTAGTTTCAAAATCAGCAAAATTCCATACCTGCTCTCCAACTAGATTAGGAATCTCATCAAAAACGCGGTGACTCATCTCATAGAAGCGGCACTGAAATTCCTCTGTATATGGAATATCCCACATCGAATGAAGACCAGGAAGCGTATCTGCACCGTACTCTGTCATCAGGATAGGCTTGTTAGGAAACTTCTTCTGCCATTCTAATAGCTCCTGACGCAGCCCAACCTCTCCTTTGATCAAGTCTCCATGATCAACATACCAAGCATAATAACGGTTTAAGGAGATCACATCAACCAGATCCATCACCTTATCTCGATCAGGTGTTGCTAATAGCAGATTAACCAATGTTACTGGACGCTGCTGCGGATCTAGTGCCTTATAAAGAGCAATCAGCGGCTCAAAGTATTCGTGTGCTCCCTCTTCATGGCTGGCAGGCTCATTGGCCACGACCCACATGACAACAGAAGGGTGATTTTTGTCACGCTTGACGAGCTCACGAATTGCTTGCTCATGCGCTTCCTTAGTTTTCATGACAGACCAAGTGCCATTGTCCTTTGGCGAAAGATCCAAGGAGGCTGTAAAGTTTTGGAAGAGCCCTACTGCCGGAACCTCATCAATAACCAAGATTCCCATACGATCTGCCAGACGCATCATCTCCTCAGAGTAAGGGTAGTGTGAGGTACGAAATGAATTGGCACCAAGCTCCTTGAGCAGATTCATATCCATTAAATTAGCTGCTTCATTCAATCCACGACCGTTGATAAAGGTATCCTCATGCTTACCAAAGCCCTTGAAATAAACAGGCTTGCCATTTAGTAAAAATTGTCCTTTTTCAACTGCAATACTTCTGATACCAAATGGCTCATCATAACTATCTACAACATTGCCATCTACGATGATCTCAACGTGGGCAGTGTATAGATAAGCATCTAAAACTTCCCATAAACGAACCTTATCAAGTCTTGCCTTGCCATCAATAGCCTGCGCAACGAGCTTGTGCTCTTCATCAAAGATCGTCACCTTAACCTCATCAACAGCTGCTGAGGTTTCAACAGATACCTCGACTAAGGCTGATGTCATATCCTCAGACAAGTCACTCGTGATCGTGATATCTGAGATATGGCATTTTGGCCGCACCATAAGCTTCACTGGACGGTGAATACCAGCATAGTTGAAGAAGTCAAAATTCTCCTTGACAATTTTTTTGATACTGCCATCCTCTTGAGTTTCTTCACTATAATTGCCCACTGGAAGGCTGGTATAATCTAAAATATTATTGGCACAAACAGATACCTTAATTTGATTATCCTGATAATGGGTCTCAGGCACCAACACCTCAAATGGAGTGAAGCCTCCCTTGTGTTGCCCTAAAGCTTGCCCATTAACATAGACTGTTGCATTGTGCGTGACAGAGCCAAAGCGAAGTACCAGCTCCTCATCAGCAGCAAGATCTGGCACATCAACAAAGCGCTCGTACCAAAAATCACCGATGTAATTGCGCTTGTCCTTATCCACAACCACATCATTAAAGGAGGTCGGCACAACCATCAGCTCATCAGAGGCTAGGAGCTCCTGCGGGTTATGGTCTCCTAGCTTAAATTGCCAGAGCCCCCCTAAATCATAAATCTTTCTTGTTTTTGTCAGTATTGGGTATAACATACGATTTCTCCTTTATCACATTATCGTTGAATCTCATGCGATTCCTTGGCCAGTAAATGATCAATGTCATCTTGTGTCATGATATTACTATCACCCTCAATGGTATGCTTAAACTTAAAGCTAGCCATTGCAACATCTAAAGTAGCCTGCTCGTCTTTATAACTTAATAAGCCATGAATCAGCCCTGCCGTAAAAGCATCGCCCGTCCCTACTCGGTCCAGAACCTGAATACCAGATTTTTGGGTTTTATAAAGGCTGCCATTTTGATACAGGTAGGCCTTTAACAGGTATTCATTGGTATAGTCCATCTCTCTCTGGGTAAAGGCAAAGCATTTTACCCCATAGGTATCAGCTAACCTAGCCAGCACCTCCTTCAACAAGGCTTCATCATCATAGGGTCTATTCAAGCCTAATTGATCCTTTAAATCAAGCGCGCCGCTTCCCTTAAGCGTCAGCGGCTCAATGCCAATACAAACATCAGCCAGCTGAACAAGAGGCGACAAGAGATCTCTAGCCTCCTGAAAGGAGGACCATAGACTAGCCCTAAAATTCAAATCAAAGGAAATAGTCAATCCCTCTGCCCTAGCCTTTGTCATCAAATAATAGGTCAGCTCATAAAGATCACTCGTTAGAGCAGGCGTTATCCCAGACACATGAAACCAATCAGCCTCATCAAAAACATGCTCCAAATCATAGTCAGCACGCTTTGACTCCCAAAAGGCTGAATGACAGCGGTCATAGGTAACCCGACTTGCTCGCAAAGAAAAGCCCTTTTGATAATAATAAAGCCCTAAACGCTGACCCTTTTCGATAATATGCTCCTGATTAATTTGACGCGAAAAGAGAAAGGTTTTTGTCATTTGTCCCAGATCATTGTCTGGAATAGCTGAAATAAGAGAGACCTGATGCCCTAGCTGAGCAAGGCTTGAGATGACATTAAGCTCAGAACCTCCAAATTGACAATCTAGGCTTGTTGCCTGCTTTAACGTCTGGTATTGAGGGGGTGACAATCGCAAGAGGATTTCACCCAAGGATACAACTTTTTTCACAACATTCCTCCTTATACTATCAAGCTACTCTATTATTTTATAAAAAAGTCAGCCACTCCTCAAAGAAATAGCTGACCCAGCACCTAATCCTTATCAACAGGATATTTTGTCACATCAACATAGTCCATGTCTGACAGTGGTACATTTTTAGCGATAGCCTGCACGCGTTCCTTATCAGAGCTTGCTTTCATCACTTGAATCTTCTCTTGAATACGCACCATTTCCTCTTTGTCAAGCTTGTAGAATGACATCAAAATCAAAGCCACTAGTAAGGCTACAAATGGAATACCGACATGCAGCGCAATCAAGGCCATCTTTAGACTTGGGGTAAGCGGTGTCTCAATCGTTGGGTAAGTCTTTGAAAAACCAATACCAGCCAGCACTGCACCAATAACCATTGGCGCAAATGATGATGCAATCGAGTCAGTCAAGGAGAAGATTGTACCAATCATTCCTGAGACATAACGGCCTGATTCTGATGTTTCGTAGTCTGAAATATCAGCTCCCATTGTTAGCACCAAGCTAGCAGGCGCTTGTGAGGCATAGCGAGCAATAATCAGTGTCACAGTAAACAAAATAGTGTAAAGGTTAATATGACTTAGGCTGAGATCCCCTTTATTACCCATAAAGAGCACAATACCAAAGGCTAACAAGCCAACCAAGCCAATCTGAAGAGCTCTGATATATGAGAAACGCAAACCTCTCTTACGAGCAATACCTGAAAAAGCAATATTAATCAAAATCCCCGGAACAATAAACAGCAATGAGAATTGACCAGACAAAGCATAGTTACCAAATAAAACACCAAACAAGATAACCATGACAACCGAATCACCAAAGAATTGAACAGCAAACTTAACCAAGGCTGCGGCAATTGATAGGACCTGTAGCGGCTGGTTGCCCTTGATAACCTTCAAATAGTCCTTCAGAGCTGTCTTTTGCGTATTTTCACCAAGACCAAAGAATTCCTTTCTGTCCTTGCTCCAAATACCAAGCACTGCCAATAGACCCAAAATAGCTGAGATAACAATCGTGCCATAAATCAACACGTGGAAGAAGGCTGGTGTGAAGTTACCAAATTTTGGAACCAAGAAGCTTGACACAACAAACTGTCCACCAGTCATCAGCAAGGTTGTCATAATGGCATCAACAATGTTAAAGATTGGACGCTGCTTCGGATCATTAGTAAGGGCTGTCTGACCAGCCTTAGTGATGGTTTGCTGCATAGAGTAGCCGATCTTATGGATAATCAAAACCAGAATAAAAAGTGGAAAACGAATGTTCTCACTAACTCCACTTAGACCAAGCAGCAGAATAAGTGATAGGGCTGTGATAATATTTCCGATGATTAGGATCGGACGATACTTACCAAACTTAGTTTCTGTTTTATCAATCAAGATACCAATCGCAGGATCAATAAAGCCATCAAAAATACGAATATAACCCATGATCTGGCTGACAAAAATAGCTGCCAAGCCTAGAACACCTGTTGAAAAGTAGGTCACAAACATAAATGTGAATAGGTAGATATTGGTTGAAGCATTGTTTAAAGCAAATAAAACAAGCTGCCAAACCTTAGCGCGGTTATAGGTAACCTCTTCAACCCTTTGGTCAATTGTTTTCTCCATCAGAGAAATCCCCCTTTTATCATTCGCTTATTGTGTAAGCGTTTTATTTCTACATGCTTATCTTACTATTCATCTGATGATTTGTCAACACAATTTAAACTTTTTTCGCCTAATTTTAAAAAATAAAGCTTATTTAGGATTTTAATCATTAAATTCATCTGATAATTTCTGGTGTCTTTAAAAATAATCATCAGACAATTACTCATTGACATCAAAAAAACTGAGCCCTGCACAAGACAGAGCTCAAGCCTTTTACCAATACTTATCCAACCCCTTTGAGGTCAGTATCGTCACCCCACCAACAGGTGAACTGCCCCCAAAAGTTAGACATAAAATCTAACAATTGGGGGGCTATTTTTATGACATTGAGTTATGAAGACAAGGTTCAAATCTATGAGCTACGGCACATTGGAAAGTCCATTAAATGCTTATCAGAAAAGTTTAGTATTGCAGAATCTGACCTCAAATACATGATTCGCCTGATTGACAGGTATGGGTTAGCCATTGTCCAAAAAGGTAAGAATAGTTATTATTCTCCAGAACTGAAGCAAGAGATAATAGATAAAGTTCTGATTGATGGTCAATCTCAAAAACAGACGTCCTTAGACTATGCTTTACCAAATTCTAGTATGCTTTCAAGGTGGATAGCGCAATACAAGAAAAACGGCTATACTATTCTTGAGAAAAGAAGAGGGAGGCCACCAAAGATGGGACGTCAACCAAAGAAGACTTTAGAACAAATGACAGAGTTGGAGCGACTCCAAAAAGAATTAGACTACCTTAGAGCGGAGAATGCTGTGCTAAAAAAGCTGAGAGAATACCGGTTGAGGGACGAAGCAAAGCTCAAAGAGCAACAGAAATCATCCAAGAATTAATCGGTCAATTTTCTCTAGCAACTTTGCTTGAAATCCTTGATTTATCGCGGTCAACCTATTATTATCAAGTCAAGCAACTAGCTCAAGAAGATAAGGACATGGACTTAAAGGAGCTCATTCAAGGCATCTATGATGAACATCATGGCAATTATGGCTATCGTCGCATTCATCTGGAACTAAGAAATCGTGGTTTTATCGTCAATCACAAAAAAGTACAACGTTTGATGACTGTCATGGGCTTAAAAGCTCGTATCCGTCGTAAGCGCAAGTATTCTTCTTACAAAGGTGAGGTTGGCAAAAAGGCTGATAATCTGATTAAACGTCAGTTTGAAGGTTCTAAGCCCTACGAGAAGTGCTATACCGATGTGACGGAATTTACCTTACCTGAGGGGAAACTCTATCTATCGCCTGTTCTTGACGGCTATAACAGTGAGATTATTGATTTCACCCTGTCTCGATCGCCTGACTTGAAGCAAGTACAAACCATGCTTGAGAAGGCTTTTCCAGCGGATTCGTACAATGGAACGATTCTCCACAGCGATCAAGGCTGGCAATATCAACATCAGTCTTATCATCACTTTTTGGAGACTAAAGGCATTCGTCCATCCATGTCTCGCAAGGGAAATAGTCCAGATAATGGGATGATGGAGTCCTTCTTTGGTATTCTCAAATCTGAGATGTTTTACGGCCTTGAGACAACTTATCAATCCCTTAATGAGCTTGAACAAGCTATTACAGATTACATTTTTTACTACAACAACAAACGCATTAAAGCAAAGCTAAAAGGACTTAGCCCTGTGCAATACAGAACTAAATCCTTTCACTAATATGTCGTGTCCAACTTTTGGGGGTCAGTACACAGGATAGACAGGGGGTTCTTAAAAATCAAAAGCCCCTAAAACCACTCTCATACCAAGCAGTCTTAGGAGCTCTAAGCATTCATGTCAGGTGATAATCATTAGGCTATGAAAGCCTTCAGTTCTTAATCCTCAATAAGCTGAATATCAGCCCCTAAGGCTGTTAGCTTATCAATAATGTTAGCATAGCCACGTAAAATAAACTCAATATTGCTAATCTCGGTTTTACCCTGAGCCATTAGACCTGCAATCACCAAAGCAGCACCAGCCCGCAAATCAGTTGCCTTAACCTGTGCCCCACTGAGGCGATTAGAGCCATGATAAACAATTTGGCTGCCAAGAATGGCAATATCTGCTCCCATACGAGCAAGCTCTGGCACATGGTTGACACGCTTTTCATATATCGTATCAATGATACTACCACGACCCTCAGTCCTTAAAAGCAGAGGAGTCAAAGGCTGCTGTAGGTCAGTGGCAAAGCCTGGATAGGGAGAGGTTTTAATAGTGACTGCTTTCAAGGCTTCCTGCTTTTCCACAAAAATAGAATCCTCTTCAACCGTCATTCTCACACCCATTTCCTCTAGCTTAGCAATAAAGCTCTCTAAGTGCTCGTAAAGGACATTGGTAATCCTTACCCCACTACCAACAGCGGCTGCCAAGGCAATATAGGTACCAGCCTCAATGCGATCTGGGATCACCTGATGTCTGGTGCCATGAAGCCTTTCAACTCCCTCAATCGTAATCACATCAGTACCTGCACCACGAATATGCGCCCCCATGTTATTTAACAGTGTCGCAACGTCAATAATCTCAGGCTCTCTAGCTGCATTTTCAATAATGGTCTTACCCTTTGCCTTTGTCGCAGCAATCATAGTATTAATGGTAGCGCCTACACTGATAGTATCCATGTAGATATGAGCGCCATGAAGCTGCTGAGCCTCTGTCATCAGGTGCATGCTTGCTCCCTCATAAGATATCTGGGCCCCCATTGCTTCAAAAGCCTTCAGATGAAGATCAATAGGCCTAGGGCCTAAGTCACAGCCACCCGGCAAGCCCACAACCGCCTGCCCAAAGCGTCCCAATAGACTGCCATAAAAATAGTAAGAGGCTCTTAGGCTGTTAATTTTACCATAAGGCATAGGAATATCTTGAACCCCTCTGGGGTCAATCTCCAAGGTATCCCCCTGATAGGTCACCATAGCTCCCATGAGCTTCATGATTTCAATAAGACTGTCAACATCACTAATAGCTGGTACCCCATCTAAAGTGACAACATCGTCTGCCAAAATAATCGCAGGAATGAGAGCTACAACGCTATTTTTAGCGCCTGAAACTGCCACCTCTCCGGATAAGGCTTTTCCACCATTAATAATAATTTTTCGCATACTTTCAAAACTTTCTGATACTAGAATTCAACCTTTTTATTTTATCACAAATAGCGGTCTATTACAATCACCTCATCACCAGCTGCTGCAACAGGCTTAACAACCTGCCTCTTGATCACTTTTCATAACAGGTTTTTGAGAAGCCAGACTCTTATCTGGATCTTTCTTCTGCTGCGCAGGCCTTTTTGTCTTTCATAGCCGCCAAGCCTGACAAGTTTTGCTGGACTAAAAAAGCTCCCAACCAGCAGCACAGCCGCTAGCTCAGGAGCTATTATACCTTTAAGTCAATCATCAACTAACCGGCGCTCAATCTGCTTAAGCACCCTCTGACAGTGCTGCCACCGCTTCTGTCAATGGAGATACCTTGTCCAATTGTTCCCAAGGCAGGTCAATGTCTGTTCGCCCCATGTGCCCATAGGCTGCTGTCTGCCTATAGATTGGACGCTTGAGATCAAGCATCTTAATGATCCCTGCTGGGCGCAGGTCAAAGACCTGACGAACAGCCGCTTCCAAAATACTTTCTGACACTGTTGATGTCCCAAAGGTATCCACACGAACTGAAACTGGCTGTGCAACCCCGATAGCATAGGCTAATTGAACCTCTGCTTTACTTGCAAGCCCTGCTGCCACAAGGTTTTTGGCAATATAACGAGCTGCATAAGAGGCTGAGCGGTCAACCTTAGTTGCGTCTTTACCAGAGAAGGCACCACCACCATGACGCGCATAGCCACCATAGGTGTCAACAATGATCTTACGACCAGTCAAGCCAGAATCTCCCTGAGGACCACCAATAACAAAACGCCCAGTCGGATTGATAAGGAATCTTGTCTTCTCATCTAGATAATGGGCTGGAATAACAGCCTTAATCACCTGCTCAATCATATCTTGACGAATCTGGTCATTGCTTACTTCTGGATCATGCTGGGTTGATATAACAACTGTATCAACACGAACAGGCTTATCATGTTCATCATATTCGACCGTAACCTGTGATTTAGCGTCTGGACGCAAATAGCTGATCTCACCTGATTTTCGCAGTGTCGCCAAACGGCGTACAAGCTGGTGAGATAAGGAAATCGGCAGTGGCATTAGTTCTGGTGTCTCATCAATTGCAAAGCCAAACATTAGCCCCTGATCCCCAGCACCAATCGCATTGAAATCATCGCTTTGTCCTTCACGTGCTTCAAGTGCTTCATTAACGCCTTGAGCAATATCTGGTGACTGCTCAACCAGAGATGGATGAACACCCACTGATTCTGCTGAAAAGCCATATTCTGCCTCAGTATAGCCAATCTCAGCGATGGTATCACGAACCACACGATTAATATCCACATAGGCAGTTGTTGAAATTTCTCCAAAAACGTGGACCGAGCCTGTGTAAACGCAGGTCTCTGCAGCAACGTGTGCCTCTGGATCCTTGGCTAAAATAGCATCTAAAATAGCATCTGAAATTTGGTCTGCAATCTTATCTGGATGCCCTTCAGATACTGATTCAGACGTGAAAAGTTTACGTTCTGACATAAAAATGTCCCCCTTAAAAAGAATGATACCCACCAGCACACATGCCAGATAGGATTTTCCTAGCCTCACTCATCAAGCCAGCCGCCAATACAAAAGGACTGTATCCAAGCTAGCCTATGACTAACGCTTAGCGAGTTACAAAGTACCGGCTTTTAGACTGCTATCCTCAGATAACAAAGCCGTCTTATCGGGACTTAATAACTTATTTATTATACCACTTTTAGCGGGATTTGTAAGAGCTCCATCAGCTTTTTTCTCAAAATAAGAAAAGGAATACCGCTACAGGCGTATTCCTCCTCTTAATGTCGTGATAATCAGCGCAAGCTATCGATTAACCATGGTGGTGCTCATCGTGATCATGATGCTCATGGTCATGCTTATCTGCTGCCTCTTGATCAGTATCAGCCGGCTTATGCTCGTCTTCAACAGCTTCTGCTGGTGTGGCATTATTTAGACTACCACCCTCTGCTGCCTTGAAGTTCTTGATAATTCCTTGTGGGAATTGTCCGCTTTCAGCAGCTAGCTCCTCAGCTGGGAAGTGGTTACCATCAGCCTGAATGTATTTCAGGGTTTGGTTAGGCTCCTTCAAGGCCAAGGTGTTAATCTTGTTACGATTAACATTAATTGCTTCTAGGGCGAGATAATTGTTGACACCCTCAAAATTAGTCAGCTGGTTCTCTTCAAGGTTAAGAGACTGTAATGAGCTTTGTGTACCTGGTAAGGCCAAGCTATTAATCATGTTCTGGTTAGCTGATAGCTGAATCAGGCTCTTATTGTGCTCAAGACCTGTCAAGCTGTTAAGCTTGTTTTGGTCAACCACTAGCTGCTCTAATGCCGGTAGATCCTTGACAAAGCTAAGGCTTTGTAAATTAACCTCCTTGGCAGTGATTTCCTTGAGAGCAGAGGATTTTAAGGTTGACAAATCAAGGTCAGGGTTGTTTGACACAAAGAGTTTGGTCAATTGTCCCTTGTTTGACAAGGCACTCAAGTCCTTAATCTGATTGTGCTCTAGGCTGACAGCGACTAGCTTTTGAGCATTTGCCAAGGCAGAAAGATCTGTAATCTTGTTAAAGTCAAGGTTAACGGACTCTAGGTTTGGCAATTCTTTCAAAATAGAAATATCTGTGATATCATTTCCTGCTGCCGAAATTACCTTGTAATGCGGAAAGGCTTTAAGGAAGCTCAAATCAGAAACACCATTTTGAGAAATATCAATTCCTTCAAGCGTTGGCAGGTTCTTCAAGAAATCATAATTTTTAATGCCGGTCTGTGTCATCCACAATTGTTTGAGGTTCTTGAACTGGTAGACTGGGGTAATATCAGTGATTGGGGTAAAGCCAATACCTAAAATCTGTATATTAGGCATCAGGTTTAAACCTGCCCGCTTAAGAGGATCCTTAATCTCACCGATATTGAGGTATTCAACAGTCGCCAACCATGCCTTCATTTTCTCTAGGTCTCGCTCTCTTGATGGAAACTCAGTTGGTGCATTTGCATGGATAATGGACGAAATCACTTCCTCATCAAAGCCAAGCTTTCTCAGAGTTGCCATACCGATTCTATCCTTAGCATGCGGATCTACTGCATGAGGATCAAAAGGTTTTGATAAATCAATATCGTCAATATAGGTTGCATGACGATGGTCACCATGTGGATAGTCAAGAATGATACCTTCTTCTGTATGCTCCACACGAATGCTGTCCTCAGGAATATTTAATGACTTAGCCAAATATGCTTTTTTCAAAGCAATCGTTTTCTCAAGATCACTTTGTGGCTTAGCTGGTGCTTCTTCCTTTGGCTGTTCGATTAAATGCTTCCACTTGCTGTTACGCAAGCTTTCATAAGTGACTAAATGATTGTGGCCATTGTGATCAACAATCAATCCATATGATGTTCGACCGACAATACCTGTCCCGTCAAACAAGAAGCCATCACTTGTTGGGTAATCAACACCTGCAAATTTTCCAGACGGTGATGATGGAGCTGATAGTGGCACATGGTTAGGCACTGGATAAGCTACCTGACCACCTAGTGAGCTTTTTAGGATATAGTGGTAATGATCACCATGACGGACAATATAGCCCAAGGCGTCCTCAGCTACAATATCAGCTGGGTTAAACACATAGTGATGGTGCGGGTCATTAGCACTAGTATGGTGATGACCTGATGCTGCCTTGGTCTGCTCAGGCTTGTTTAGGTCAGCGTCCTTTGGAATCAGGTACTCAAACTTGCTGCCCTTGAGATCTGCATAAAAAATAAAATGCGAATGCCCATTATGCTCAACAACAATACCGTTTTCTGTTCTAGATAAGATTTTTGAATCCTTGGTCAAGATAAAACCGTCATCAGTTGGAAAGTCAATCCCCGCTACTCCCTTACGGTCTTTTCTTGTTTGCTTAACCTTTTTAGACTGTTTCTTTTTGGTCGCTTTTTTAGCTGTCTGTTTGTCTTAGGCTGATTTGTTGGCTGCTTTGTCGACTGACAAGCTGTCAGGGTCAGGTGACAAGCCATAAACAGGCTAGCCATTAGCATTAATTTTTTACTTTTCATCTTTCCTCCATAAATTAACTGGTTAAATAAGATATTAACTAGTTAAATATACCAAAAAAACAAATAATTTCAACTGTTTTCTTATTTTTAATTCATTCTCATTCAACAATCATAGTAGCTTGGCTAGGTTGGCAGAAAAATGAGCCTCTCCTACTCTCATCAAATAAACAGATAGCCTTAATGATGGCTGAGATAACAGCATACAAAGTCGTTAAAGTCACTTGTAAGAAAAAGAAGGACATATCTTACCACCACTATCTTGCTCATCAAAGCCCTACGGCTTTCAGACAAAATCTTCATAACAGCGGAAAGGCTGATGAAGCAGCTCAGACAAAAAGAGCAAGCTCCTTAACGTCAAGGATCAGAGATCAGCACAAAAATAACAGCAGGCTACATTAAGAACTGCAATTCCTTGAAATAGAATTGCTTTTTTACAAAAAAATCGTCTCCCTAGACTGTTCCATCATCTCACGTCATTTGTATTATTTGCTCTTGAAATCCAGTCATTTTATACTATACTAGAATTATGAAGACATCTGAAAAAATTTACCAATTACTAGCTTGCAGCGACGACTATGTCAGTGGAGAATACTTGGCAGAGCAGCTCAAGCTTTCTAGAACCTCTGTCTGGAAATCCATCAAAAGCCTTGAAAGTCAAGGCCTTCACATTGAATCCCTCAAGCATAAGGGCTATCGCCTTATTCAAGGAGATATATTGCTGCCAGAGCTCATCAGCCAAGAGCTCAACATGCCTTTATCTTATCATGAGAAAAGCCAGTCAACACAGCTAGACGCCAAGCAAGGAATCGAGCTAAAGCATACTGCTCCTAGGCTCTATCTCGCTCCAAGTCAGTATGCGGCCAAGGGGCGGCTTAATCGCCAATTCTTTGCGTCACCTCATGGCGGCATTTACATGTCCTTGCATCTCAAGCCAAATGTTCCTTACGCAGACATGCCTCCTTACACCATGATGGTGGCCTCTAGTATTGTTAAGGCTATTTCAAGATTGACCGGTATTGACACCCAAATCAAATGGGTCAATGATATTTACCTTGGCCATAAAAAAATCGCCGGTATCCTGACTGAGGCCATTACCTCTGTGGAAACAGGCGTCATTACTGATGTGATTATTGGCGTAGGGCTTAACTTTTTTGTAACCGAATTTTCTGAAAACCTCAAAGAACGAGCAGGCTCTCTTTTTAGCAACAAGCCTAGTATTACTCGAAATGCCCTAATCATTGACATTTGGAAGCTCTTTACCACAATACCAATCAAGGACCATATTAAGGTCTACAAAGAAAAATCACTTGTCCTTCAAAAACAAGTGAGCTTCCAAGAAAATGATCGTCAAAAAACAGCAACTGCCATTGACCTGACTGATGAAGGACACCTCATCGTTCAATTAGACAATGGTCAGCTACAGGTCTTAAGGAGCGGCGAAATTAGTCTTTCTTCCTGGGGGGATTAACAGCATTAATGATGTTTTTGGTAAATTGGTCAATAGCATAAGCACGCCTTAAATCTCTAAAGAGCAAAAGACCCCAAAACAGAGCAAAAATATAATCGCCTGAAAATAATAAATCGCTGAAAAAATAAGCTTCAAAGGCACAAATGAATGCCATAAACATAAATTGTCGAATAGTCATACTACTATTATACCAAGAAAACTAAATTTCCACTAACGATTTTCACGCAGCTTGAAGAAAAAGGCAGTTAGCCTGCTTCAAGCTTTTTTGCTGCTCTTTGATAGCCTGTAACAGTCAAATAAAAAAGAGCTCACTCTAAAAACGACGCCAAAAGCCAGCTTGATTGCTAGGCTTGTAGTCAATTGTCTCAAATCAGTGAATCACTAAGCCTTATAAGAACTCAGTCATTGGGTCACAATGACACCTAGCTCTAAGCAGCAAAAAAGAGAACCACACCGGTCCTCTCTAGCTTGGCTTGTCAGCTATCTATTAGTGCTGACAATGAGCCCTGTCATCTCCTTATTCTAGACAATTGATACACTACCAATCATCAGCTAGCGCTAATCCTCTATGAGATGAATCTTATCAGTTAAAAAGTCAAACCCCTCAGGCATGTCAAAGGTCGCTTGCTCAGACTCTTTGGCTGTCTCTTTTTTGGTTTTGATGGTCATGGCAAACTCCGAGCGAATATGGTGGAAGTCTGCCTTTGGTACTGCCAAGATATGAGGAGAAAACCCTGCTGCCTTACTCATGATATTCCCAAACATATCATTCAAATCCTGACGCTTCATGGCCTGCTCAGCGTTAAAGGCGGCCTCAAAGGCCAAAATAGCATTTTCACTATTGGCTAAAACAGGCTCCGAGCCTAGTAACAAAGCTCGATCCTGTGCAGAAATACTATCTAAAATCTCATTCCAAGCACTTTTTAGCGCTTCTAAATATTGTCGTGACTGCTGGCTATCTTGAACAGTTTCCTCCATGATTTTCAATATCTTTTCCCGATCAACCTTGTAGGTAAAGGCCTTTGGCTTGATGGAATGAGCTGGTGTAGCCTGCGCAGTTAGACCCTTTTGAGCCTGTAGCTGTGATATCGTCTCCCTCAGCTGACTAATCTCATGCTTCAAGTCATCAACATCAGCTAGCAGGCTAGACGGTATCGCAGTGTCTGCTGCTTGTCCTTGCTCTGCCAGCTGAATGGTCATCATTTCAGCGTAGATTCTAGGATGGGTTCCTTTTTTGATCTCAGGCAAATGCTTGGTTACTGTAGCAATCATTGTAAAAAGCTGATCAAAAGACACTGCAAGGTTATCATCAAAAAGAGCTGACTGCCTGTGATGATCACCACCTGATTTCACAATGAGCAGGTCTCTAAAATAGGTTAGCAGATCCGTTGCAAAGCGACTCATGCTCTTGCCACTATCATAAATTGTTTCTAGATTAGCTAAGGCCTGACTTGTTTTTTGCCTGATGAGATGCTGAACGTAGTCGTCTAAGGCCGAAATAGAAATAGAGCCTGTGATTTCTTCTGCAATAGCAAGCGTCACTCGATTGTCAAAGGATAGGCTCAAGGCCTGATCTAAAATGGATAGGGCATCACGCATGCCACCTTCTGCTCGTCTTGCAATTAAATGAAGCGCCTCTATTTCATAGGCTATGCCCTCCTTGTCCAGTATCGCCGCCAAATGCTCACAAATAGCTGGCTGCTTAATGGCTTTAAATTCAAATCGCTGGACTCTAGACAAAATAGTAGCTGGAATCTTGTGTAGTTCTGTTGTGGCTAGGATAAAAACCACATTGTCACTCGGCTCTTCAAGGGTCTTTAGGAGCGCATTGAAGGCCCCTGTTGATAGCATATGCACCTCATCAATAATATAAACCTTGTAGGTTGCCCGGCTAGGAGCATAGGTTGACTTATCTCGAATATCGCGAATTTCATCAACACCATTATTAGAGGCAGCATCAATTTCAATCACGTCCTCCAGGCTGCCAGTTGTAATATCTCGGCAAATATCACAATGATTGCAGGGCTCTCCCTTGACCTGATTAGGGCAGTTCATTGCCTTAGCAAAAATTTTGGCTGCGCTGGTTTTACCAGTTCCTCTTGGACCTGAAAAGAGGTAAGCATGGCTTATCTTTTCTGACTCAACAGCCTGCTTTAAGGTGGTCGAAATAACTGACTGCCCAACCATTTCAGCAAAGGTCTGGCTACGATACTTCCGGTAAAGGGCTTGATACATTAATTCTCAACTCCAAACATGTCAAAACGAAAAGATGTATTTTCTAGTAATAAGGCTACAAATTGCTCTAAATAGTCTTGATCTATCTGATCATAATCAGCAACAAGACTGGAATCCAAATCCAGAACACCAACAAGCCTGCCAGCCTTAAGCATTGGCACAACAATCTCGCTCATGGCTGCTGAATCACAGGAAATGTAATTAGCATGCTTTTTGACATCATCAACGATGATGGTTTGACCAGATTGAGCTGATTCTCCACATACTCCCTTGCCAAGCTTGATATGCACACAGGAAACCTTTCCCTGAAAGGGACCAAGGATCAATTCTTGACCATCAAAAAGGTAAAAGCCTGCAAAAACAGAATGAGGCAGGGTCATTTTTAAGAGGGCACTAGCATTAGAGAGATTGGCCAAGGCATTGCTTTCATTAGAAAATAAGGCTTTAGCTTGAGCCAATAATAGCTGATAATGTTCAATTTTTGTCGTCTTATTCATGGTTCTTATTATAACATATCTGCTACTAATCGTTAAACGATTTCCACAGGAAAAGAATTTTAATCAGCCTCTCTAGAAAAGAAAGAGATTTTATGATAAAATAGTGAGTAATATTAAAAAAATAGGAGAGTCAGATGCCGTTGTTGAGATATAAAAAGATTATCGCTACGACCTTATTTATGTTATTAGTGTTTAATGGTATTGAGTATGAATGTCTAAACCTTGTCAGTCCCAAACAAACCTTTTACCAATCCGCTGCCTTAATCCTCTCAACCAGCCTACTAGGGATCTATCTGATTCCCTTTTCACTGGCTATTGCTTATCTCAAGCGCATCTACCAGATAAGGATCTCAACCCTGCTATTAGCTGGGCTAGGCGGTCTTTATATTAGTGGCTTTTTAGCCTCCTTTGGCAATCAGGTTTTAGAGCAATTTTGGATTAGCCTGATAAAGCCCAATATTGCCTTAGAGGAGTGGACGGGAGCTTTGACAGGGCCTTTTGTGGAAGAGCCTATTAAGGCCTTTGCAGCTATGCTTGTCATTTATTTGCTGCCAGCTATTAATCTTAAGCAAAAATTAGTCATCAGTCTCATTTCTGGCATGGGATTCCAGCTGACTGAGGACATTAGCTATATTGCAAGTGCGGCTGATCGGTCCATAAATGACATTTTGCCTACAACGCTTGCCAGGATTAGCAGCTCACCAAACTCTCATTGGGTCTATACTGGTATTTTTACAATGGGAGCATACCTTTTAATTAAAAAATCTCAATTATTCCCAAGGTCTCTGCAGATTTTCTGGGTGGTAAGTCCTCTAGCCCTACATTTTATATGGAACTCTCCTATCTCAGATTTAGCTGGTGTCGCAGTTATTCATGGAACAATAACAACCCTTATCTTTATCAGTCTATTCAAAAAAATCCATGCCCTAGACGACAGCATCGCCTACTAGCGTCATAGGACACGAGCAACCAAGCCCAGCCGCATTTGGGCATGTGATGGCTCATATGCATATATAGCTACTCACCTCTCGCTTAAGCTATAGGCAGCTAAATACCTATCACAATAGCAGAAAAAATGACTACCAGTCTTAAAAGGGCTAGTAGTCATTTTAAGCTAAAAACAAGCACTTCTTACAGGATATACCACTGATACAGATAATAGCAAAGCACAAGGGTCATCAGTATCCCCATATACCATGAAAGGACAAAATACCATTTCTTCGTTTTATGGTTAAAATAATGCCCAGCTAGATAGGCTCCAATCCCACCACATAAGAGTGACAACGTTAATAGCATTTTCTCAGAAAGTCGCCATTGACCTTTTTGGGCTCTGTGTTTATCACTGCCATAGGCCGCAAAGACCACAGCATTCCAACCAAAAAGCAAGATTAGGCTTGGTAGCATTTGTCTGTCTCCAATCACAGCACTACAGCTCACCTAAGATGCTGGCAATCTTTGTGTTGATGAGATCAATAGCAACCACATTGCTAACCCCTTCTGGAATGACAATATCAGCATAGCGCTTACTTGGCTCAATAAATTGATGATACATCGGCTTGACAACGCTTGTGTACTGCTCAATAATGCTCTCAAGGCTTCTGCCACGCTCAACCATATCACGCTGAATACGACGGATAATCCGAATGTCATCATCTGTATCAACAAAAAGCTTGATATCCATCAGCTCACGCAAACGCTCGTCCTCTAATACCAGAATCCCCTCAACAATAATGACGTCCTGAGGCTCTTGGCGAAAAGTTCTGTTGCTGCGAGTATGCTCCTTATAATCATAGATTGGAATATCAACAGGCCGGCCAGCCAAGAGTTCCTTTAGCTGCTGAATCATGAAATCCGTATCAAAGGCTAACGGGTGATCATAATTAGTCTTAACCCTTTCCTCAAAGCTGATATGTGATTGATCCTTGTAATACGAATCATGCTGAATCATCGCAATTCTCGCATTTGGAAAGCTATTTAAAATGGCACGAGACACGCTAGTCTTACCACCACCAGAACCACCAGTCACACCAATAATAATGGGTTTTTTAAGCATTGTAAACTCCAAATCTAAAAGTCTTTCGGTCTATTTTACCAAATTTGCCACTATAATGCTATAATGAAGAGAAAACAAAATAAAAGGATAGATATATGATAACCAACCTTCCCACTCAATGGCAGGAAAAGCTGGCAAAGCTTGGCTTTACTAATCTCACCCCAATCCAAGAGCAGGTCTTTCAGCCCATTGTTGATGGCAAAAGCCTATTAGGCATTAGCCCCACCGGAACAGGCAAAACTCTGGCCTATTTATGGCCAAGCCTTCTCAGGCTAAGCCCTAAAAAAGCCCAGCAGTTGCTGATTTTAGCACCTAATACTGAGCTAGCTGGACAGCTTTTTGAGGTTACCAAGGAATGGGCAGAGCCCTTAGGATTAACTGCGCAGCTCTTTATTTCCGGAAGCAGCCAAAAACGCCAGATCGAACGCCTCAAAAAAGGCCCAGAAATCATTATCGGAACACCGGGACGCATTTTTGAATTAGTAAGGCTTAAAAAAATCAAAATGATGGCCATCAATACCATCATTTTAGATGAATACGACGACCTACTGAGTGACTCCCAATACCAGTTTGTCCAAAAACTCTCCCATTACGCGCCTCGTGACCATCAAATGATCTACATGAGTGCTACTAACAAGATAGAGCAAGCCAGTCTAGCGGATCATACCTTGGTCATTGATCTGTCTAAGCAAGCATTGCCTTGCATTGAGCACTGCTACATGCTGGTTGACAAAAGGCATCGGACCGATATCCTACGTAAGCTAGCAAATATTCCTGACTTTCGTGGTCTGGTCTTTTTTAACAGCCTGTCAGACCTAGGTGCTACTGAAGAACGCCTGCAATATAGTGGAGCTTCTGTTGCTTCTCTAGCCAGTGATGTGAATGTCAAGCAGCGAAAGGCCATTTTAGAAGCCTTTAAAGAGCAGAGCATTTCACTGCTGCTTGCGACGGACATAGTCGCTCGTGGGATTGATATTGACCAGCTAGAATACGTCATTAACGCTGAGGTTCCCCGTAATAAAGAGCAATATACTCATAGAGCTGGGCGAACCGGTCGTATGGGACGATCAGGGATTGTCATAACTCTTGTCAGTCACCCTGAAGACATCAAGCGCCTTAAAAAATTTACCAAGGTCACTGAGATGTACTTGAAGCATCAGCAATTATACCAAAAAGAAATAAGAGGCTAGCTCAAAGGATATAAACCTAAAAAGCTTGCCTCCAAGTATGATGTAAAGCAACTAATCACTATTTCTTACCCTTGCTACTAAAAAAACGAACGTAAAGTCCTTCTGACATGAAGTCAAAACCTTACGTTCGTTTTATATTATACTGACACCACTGGCTTTATTAGTATAGTAGATACTGGCCATGCTTAGCCAGACTAGATACTTTCTTGAAGTGAGCCCGCCATTTAGTCATGCTCTAGAGCCTTACTTGCTTTTTCTGACTGACTAGCGGCTACCATATAGCTCAGATAAGGTCACACATTTGTATCCTTCCGCTTTTAGGTATTCCATAATACTTGGCAAGGCATCTACACTGGTCTGGTGAATATCGTGCATTAGAACAACCCCTCCAGGCTGCAATTGCTGCTTGACATTTGCCATGATAGCAGCAGTATTACGATTTTCCCAATCTCTGGTATCAACTGTCCAAAGCATTTCCTTAAGACCCGATGCCCTTCTAACAATATCATTAGTAGCTCCATAAGGAGGACGAAGATAGACTGGGCGTTTTCCACAGGCCTTTTCGATGGCTTGATTGGTCGTATTGATCTGTGTTTGGATCTGATCAACGGTTAGGGTCGTCAAATCAGGGTGATCCCAAGAATGATTCTCAACATCATGACCAGCAGCACTAACCTTCTTAACCAAAGCCTCATGGCCAACAACCTTAGACCCCATCATAAAAAAGGTCCCCTTGGCCTGATATTTGGCCAAAATATCTAAAACCTGCGGTGTGGTCACAGGGTCTGGACCATCATCAAAGGTCAGAGCGACTAGCTTTTGTCCCTCTTTTTCTGCCTCTTTTGCCTTCTTTTCCTCCAAATACTCTTCATAAGCAGTCTTGTCTGAACCCTCTAGAAAATCTGGATTAATCACATCAAACAGGCTTGCAAGAGGTATTGACATATGACCAAATAAAATAAGATTACCCGAATCAATGGCAAAGCCATCGCTTAATACCTGATTTTTTTCTATCATCGTATCAGTGCTCAGCTTGATCTCTTTGCCTGGATAAAGCTTGCCAACCTCTTCCTCGATGCGATCTAAGCGACCAGCAACTAGCTCCTCTAGCTTAAAGGGGCTATAATCCTCTTTCACATGGTAACGACTAACAGCCTTTTCTGTAGTCTTTTTTAGACCAAATAACTGAGGCTTGTAGACCGTCTTGTAGATAACCAATTGATTGACCTGCTTGATATGTGAAGCCTCAAGCTTAGGCTTTACCATGATAACAGCCTTGTCAGTCTGCTTGCCTTGATACAGAGACATAGGCAGATTTGACACATAAAAATCGTCAGCCTTCTCAATCGGAGACAGGTAATACCAATCCTGCTTTCCTTTCTTGAGATACTTGACCTTTTTGATCTTTGGACTATCCTTAGAAGCAGTCTGTTCGAGCTTAATGACTCTCTGAGTATCCTGCCCTATTTTCCAAGATCTAATGAAGGTAAACGCAACACCGACCAACAATAAACTTAATAAAATAATGAGAATATAATTTAGCTTTTTCAATCTCGTCCTCCAATTACCCTACAATTTTAACACAAGATAGTTGGAAAATAAATAAAAAAAGTTAGGTTTCCTTAACTTTTTTCAGTCCAAAATAAGGGCAAAAAAGTGTTTTATGGTGCAGGATTTGCCTGAGTTATTTTCCCTTTATCACAGCCATTTGTCACTGGATAAGGGGCTAGATATTATACCTAAAGCTTCTCTTTATTGCTATCATTATTCTGACATTCTTAGGCATGCTATTTCCCTTGATAGGACTTGATTGCTGTTTCTTTAGCTTGTAAGGATCTCCTAAAAATGAGAGTATTTTTAAGCCTATAATTTATATATTCGAAAAATTTTGACAAAAATGAGGAAAAATATTGATTTATTTAGCTTTAGTGATAAAATGAGGGTGAAAAATTAAATAAAGGAGGACATTGATATGTCTCAGAAGTTGGGAAAACAACTTATTCGCTCTGTTGTTACTGCCTTAGCCGCCATAGCATTTGGAATATTTCCTGCAAGCGAGACGACTAATCATATCACCTATGCAGAGGTTAACTCCTTAACCCCTTCGGTAGAATGGCCTTTAGAGCAGTATCCTAATTACTATAGCATAGAAGGAAAGTCTAATATCAACACCAAGGATTTTCCTAAGCTATACACCACTACCGAAAAGGTTTACAAAAAAAGTGGTCGAAGCACTAAGCGCGTTACTGTTTCTGATCTGCAATACGCTGCACTTGATGGCTATGGCCGTTCAGGAGCTGCCTATGGTATTATCACAAAGGATATGATCGCGATGTCAGCCGGATACCGCGAAAAATGGGAAAGCAATCCTGAGCCAAGCGGCTGGTATACATATCATTTCAAAGAAACTGGCAAGCTAGCTACTGAGGCCGACTACCTTCACAGCAAAAGCAAGATCAAACGAACCTCAAACAATAGCTATGAAAGCATCGTCCTTAGCAACGGTAAGATTCGCAACGGCTATCTTTTTGATCGTAGTCATTTAATTGCTGACAGCTTAGGTGGTCGTCCTTTTAGAAATAATCTCATCACAGGTACACGTACTCAAAACGTTGGCAACAACGACCGCAAGGGGGGTATGCAGTACATTGAAAACAAAGTCCTAAACTATATTAACCACAACCCTCAGGTTCACGTTTATTACAAAGCCGTACCAATCTACTCAGGCTCTGAATTACTCCCTAGGGCCGTTGTGGTTTCAGCGCTCTCCTCTGATGGTAAAATTGATGAAACCGTAAGAGTCTTTAACACTGTCAATGGCTTTACCATCAATTACCAATATAGCGGCATCAGCCATGATAAGGGCATGGAGGCTTCTAGTGAGTCAGAAGCTGAGGATATTACAGACGAAAGCACTCCAGTAGCTGAACCAGCTGATGAGGAGGCTATGGAGACAGAGGCTGCTGCTAACGACACAATAGTCTATGTTACAAGTAATGGCCAATCAAAGGTATACTGGTATAATAAGGACCATCTGCCAGAGAAGGTCAATCTCAATAAGGTTGTAGAAATGACCGAGCAGGAAGCCCTAAATCGAGGAAAGCACCATTCCTCCTTAGAAAAAATAAATCAATAGTCTCATAACGACTAACACAAGAGCTGGTTGAAGCAACCAGCTTTTTTTGTGTGATGAAGGATTAGACAGCTCCTTAGCTAAAAGATAAAGAGGCTGATAAAGCACTCAACCTCTTATCGCTTTTATAAATGCTCTGGTACTGCGGCTAATAGCTCTGATAGCTTGCTTGCATCACTACCACCTGCCATCGCCATATCTGGCTTACCGCCACCACGACCCGACACGATTGGCGCTAAGGCCTTAATCAGATTGCCAGCGTGAGCTCTTTTATCCTTACTTGCAACAAGAACATTGACCTTCTCACCAATGCTTGCAGCCAGCACAAGGACATCTGAATAATCTCTTTGCTTCCAATTATCAGCAAAGGTACGCAAGACTCCTGCATCTGATACGGATACCTCACTAGCAATGTAACGTAGACCGTTTGCTTCCTGGACCTTTTTAAAGACATCACCAGCCTGAGCTGCTGCTGCTTTTTCTTTTAGCTCTGCCATTTCTTTTTGCAAATCGCGGAGCTGCTCGCTGAGGCTCACAACCTTACTTGGAAGCTGTTCTATTTGCGGCACCTTAAGCGTATGTGCAATTTCTTTTAGGATGTCTTCTTGCTTGCGGAAGCTTTCAAAGGCCTGCTGACCTGTCACTGCTATGATACGACGTGTTCCTGAGCCGATCCCCTCTTCCTTGATAATCTTGAAAAGACCAATTTCTGATGAGTTGGACAAGTGAGTCCCTCCACAAAGCTCAACAGAATAATCGCCAATCTGAACAACACGAACAGTTTTGCCATATTTTTCACCAAAGAGGGCCATAGCTCCCATAGCCTTTGCTGTTTCAATATCAGTTTCTGTGGTTGTAATAGCTAATGCCTTCCAGATTTGCTCATTGACCTCTTCTTCAATACGACGCAGCTCCTGGGCTGTAACGGCTTCAAAGTGTGTAAAGTCAAAGCGTAAAAAGGCTTCTTCATTTAAGGAACCTGCCTGAGTGGCATGTTCTCCAATAACCTTGTGAAGGGCAGCATGAAGCAGATGAGTAGCGGTATGGTTTTTCTCAACAGCATAGCGGCGCTTGTGATCAATAGCAAGAGTATAAACAGTGTCTAATGCAAGGCTTGCAAGAACCTCAACAGTGTGAAGAGGCTGACCATTCGGTGCTTTTTGCACATCTATCACACGAGCAACAAGGTCACCCTTATCATTTTTGATAACCCCATGATCGGCAACCTGACCACCCATTTCAGCATAAAACGGTGTCTGATCAAACACAAGCAAGGCCTGTCCTTCTGAAACCATCTCACTACGCTCATTATCAACGATGATAACTGATAAGCGAGAGGCAACAGTCTCTGTTTCGTACAAAAATTCTGATGGCTCTGTGATGCCTGCCAGTGTCTCATTTTGCATGCCCATTGAGCCACCCTTAACAGCTGCTGCACGGGCACGATCCTGCTGCTCCTTCATAGCTGCCTTGAAGCCTTCATGATCAATCTTATAGCCAGCATCTTCTGCTAATTCTTCGGTCAATTCAACTGGAAAGCCATAGGTATCATACAGCTTAAAGATATCCTTGCCATCAAGCCTGTCTTGCCCCTTTTCCTTTAGCTGCGCCAGCAATTGATCCAAATGCCCTGATCCTGCATCAATGGTACGTGCAAAGGTTTCCTCCTCACGCTTGATAATTTTTTCAATAAAGTCACGCTTCTCAAGAATCTCTGGATAATAGGACTCCATGATATGACCTACAGTAGCTACTAGCTTATAAAGGAAGGTCTCATGAATACCGAGCCTACGACCATGCATAACAGCACGACGAAGCAAGCGACGAAGCACATAGCCACGACCTTCATTACCAGGTAGGGCACCATCTCCAATCGCAAATGACAAGGCACGAATGTGGTCTGCAATGACCTTAAAGCTCATGTTGTCACCATCTTGGTCGTAAGTATGGCCAGATAGCTTTTCCACTTCCTTGATGATCGGCATAAATAGGTCGGTTTCAAAGTTTGTTTTTGCGCCCTGCATAACAGCCACAAGACGCTCTAAGCCAGCACCCGTATCAATGTTTTTGTTTGGAAGCTCCTTGTACTCTGAGCGAGGAATTGTAGGGTCTGCGTTAAATTGAGACAAAACAATATTCCAAATTTCAATATAACGGTCGTTTTCAATGTCCTCTTCCAGCAATCTAATCCCAATATGATCAGGATCATAAGCCTCACCACGATCAAAGAAAATCTCTGTATCAGGTCCTGACGGGCCTGCACCAATCTCCCAAAAATTTTCCTCTAATGGAATCAAATGGCTTGGCTCAACGCCCAGAGCAATCCAACGATTGTAAGAGTCCTTGTCATCTGGGTAGTAGGTCATGTATAATTTTTCCTTTGGAAAATCGAACCATTCCGGACTTGTTAACAATTCAAAGCCCCACTCAATCGCTTCGTCGCGAAAATAATCTCCGATAGAAAAATTACCAAGCATTTCAAACATAGTATGGTGACGAGCTGTCTTACCAACATTTTCAATATCGTTAGTGCGGATTGACTTTTGAGCGTTGGTAATACGAGGATTTTCAGGAATGACTGACCCATCAAAATATTTTTGAGGGTGGCCACACCAGAGTTAATCCAAAGCAGGGTTGGGTCATTGACTGGCACAAGATTGGCCGAAGGCTCAATAGAGTGACCTTTTGATTTCCAAAAATCAAGCCACATTTGGCGGATTTGGGCTGATGTTAACTGTTTCATGATTAAGATACCAAGAGCGATTAGAGAGACTGGGTATGATTGTCCTTAGCATAAGTAGCCTGGGGAGACGATCTCTACTCGCATTCAGTTCCTTTCGTTGATTTTTTATGGGATTAGGCTAAAAGCCATCAAAACAAAACAAGCCCATATCACAGAGGGCGAAAACCGCGGTACCACCTCTATTCAATGAGCTTGTCATTCTTAATTACTTATATCAGATAAAATCACATTAAGCAGCATGCCTATCAGATTATCCGTAACTCACAGCAACCGTCACTTCTCTGGGTCAAATCCTTGATAAACAATTCTTAACTAAACCAGTATAAAGCTTTTTTGAGCATTCGTCAATGAAAATCTATTTTTCTGACTTAGATTTAGAAGATTGACTATCCTTGCTTGAGTCTGAAGATGATTTCTGATCTGACTTGCTTGTGTTCGCCTTGCTTGCTTTTTTATCAGTATTGGCATACTGTGCCAAGATATTAGCAAATGCTTGGTCTTTGATCTTAACATTTGCCTTGTCTAAGGCCTTTGCAATGACCTTATTTTGGAAATCAATGTTTTGTGTCTTTTCAGCCAAGACAATTTCTTTTAGACGTTTCTTATATTTCTTCCAATCAGAAGCCTTTTCGGCTTTTTTGGTTACCTTAACAATATAGAACTTGTTTTGATAAGTAGCCGGATCTAAGACAGAAACCACCTCTGAAATATCACCCTCTTTTAATCCTGAGGCGGCCTTGATCACATCTGCTGGTAACTTAGTGTCTCCTGAGTCAAACTTATAGTCTACCTTCTTGTCTGCTGCTGTTGTCTTTTCCTTAGCAATAGCAGCAAAGTCAGCACCCTCAGCCTTAACCTCACCTAAAACAGCCTTTGCTGTTTCTTCATTGTCTAGAGTAGTGACCTGAGTAGTCATTTCTGGTGTGTATGACTCATAGGCTTTTTTGTAATCAGCATCTGTCAGCTCTTTTTTAGCTGCTTCTTTAACAGCATATTCAACCAGCATGGCTGAGCGAATTTGACGCTTGTAGGTATCTGTTGTCAAGCCAGACTGCGCAAGGGCTGCAGAGAATGACGCACCGTATTGCTCAGCTGATTTATTGTAAGCTTCTTCCGTTCTTTTCTTAGAAACCTTTTTACCGTATTGGTCCTCAAAAACACGACTAACCACAAGGTTTAGCATTGCTCTTTGAGAAATCTCTGTATTTTTTGTTTCATTGTAAAAATCACTAACACTGATAGTGTCGCCCTTCATCGTAATGACACTTGTATTGTCATTTGTAGACTGACAGGCTGCTAGGGTCATTGCTGATGCTAGGGTTACGATACCAGCAAGTAATTTAGTTGATTTTTTCATGTGATTTTGTGCTCCTTTTTGTCATTAACCAGTATATTATATCACAATTTCTTAAACGTAACTTAATCTAACAAACGAATATCTGCTTGATTTTTACGAATCATCAGCAAGCCATCACTAAGCGGCAGCAGGCTGGCTGTCAATCCAGGATTATCAAGAGTTGCTGCAAATAAGTCCTGAAGGCCACGATAAATCGTGCGCTGTCCTCTCCGAACCTCCTTGATCGGCTTAGCAATGTCACCCCCCTGAAACACATCATCTAAAACAACCATTCCACCTATTTTTAAGTGCTTTAACACCTCTGGAAGAAACTGAATGTATTTTGATTTTGCAGAGTCCATAAAAACAAAGTCAAACTCGCCAGTAAGTCCTGCTAAAAGATCAGCCGCATCTCCTTCAAGAAGGGTAATTTGCTTGCGGCTATCGTATTTTGCAAAATTTTCCTTGGCAAAGCCAATCATCTCAGCATTGCGATCAATCGTTATAATCTCTGCCTCAGGAGCATTTTCTGCCATTAGCAAGGCAGAAAAGCCAATAGCTGTGCCAATTTCTAAAATCCTTTTGGGCTGCAAGCTTTGCAATAAAAGCCTGAAATAAGCAACAACCTCATGCTGGATAATGGGAATATTTTCTTGTCTGGCAAAGGCCTCAAGCTCTGCTAAAAAGCCTTCGTTTTGCTTTAGCTGCGTTCGCATGTAGTGAACAATGTCTTCTTTGACAATAGAGCGGCGCATATTATGATTTGCATTTTTACTATATGATTTAACCATGCTATCCATTATATAAAAAAACTCTAGGTAATGCTAGGGCTTTCACTAGCCTATTCACCTTTGACGATCTGAGTAGTATCTATCAAAGGAGCTCACAGACAGCCTTAAGCTGCTTGACAATGCTATCACAAGCAGACAAGTCCTGTAAGGGATAATCAGGATTGGCAAAGCCGATACAGGTCATCTGAGCAGCCTTAGCAGCCTGACTACCATGCTTACTATCCTCAATGACAAGGCAGGTCTTGGGATCAACGCTTAACCATTCAGCAGCCTTAAGAAAAATATCTGGCGCTGGCTTTGAGCGAGCAACCTCTTCACCACTAACTAACACCTCAAAGCAGTCCAAAAGACCTAGTGCAGTGAGATTTCTAATAATATCTGCCTTAGGCGATGAGGAAGCTACTGCCAAGCGATAGCCCTTCGCATGCAGGTGCTTGATTAATTGAGCAGCACCTGCTATGGCCTTGACACCGTCACGCTCAAGCATTGCTTGACGACGATGATTCATCTCAGCGATGAGGGCTTCAACAGAATCCTCTAGCTGACACTCCTTTTTCATAGTTGTCCACATATCGTCAAAGGTGGTTCCCATAAACTGGTACTGATACGCTTCATTGGTATCTATGCCTCGGTCCAATAGCATTTGTGTCTTGGTTGACAAAAAGATATATTCTGAGTCAACAATCACACCGTCCATATCAAAAATAAGGCTTGTTTTCATCATCTACCTCCTCTTATGCTATATCTCAGTCAGGTCAAGAGCAAGACTATTAATTACTAGAGCTATTTTTACCAGAAAAAAGCTCAACAATATCTGACAGCTGACTAATATGATGATTATCATCACTATCTGGCAGCAATAGGTTGATAGAGCTAATCCCAGCTGCCCTTGCTGCAGCAAGGTCTAAGGGCCTATCACCAATATAGTAGGTCTGCGACTTATCCATCTGATAATGATGAATGAGAAAAAGAAGCGCTTCAGGGTCCGGCTTACGCTTAAAGCCACAATCTGCTGTAATCACCTCTGTAAAGTAATCAGCAATCCCCAGACGCTGCAAAACAGCCTGAGTGGTTCGTCCTTTATGAGTCACAATAAAAGGCTTAACCCCCTGCTGAGAGGTTAAGGCTAATGTTTCCTTGGCTGTAGGCATTAGTGCTATTAGGTGATCACGCGCTTCCTGCTCTCGGGTAAAGAAGGCCAGCAATTCTGAAAAATCCAGCTGATGTGCCTCTGCTAACCTCTTCAAAAGCTGTCCGATGGATTCTTGAATAATCGTATCCATAACCCAAGCCTCATCAAAGGGCAGCTGATAGGTCTGATACAATAAACCTAGCGCCTGACGAATAGCCTCAGAGGATTGGACTAGAGTTCCATCAAAGTCCCAAATGAGATTAACTGTCACAATCCTTACCTCTTAAATCAATCCAATAACGAGCAATAGCCTGCCCTGCTAAGCTTGTAGTAGGGTAATCATCTGCCACCTGAACAATATCCTCTAAAATACCACCAGCCTTTTCAATGGTTTTTCGACTGGCTATATTATCTTTATTAGCTGTTATTAAGACACGCTTGATCCCACGCTCTTGATATTGCTGTAATGCAAAGGCCAGCAAGTCTGTCATAATTCCACGCCCGCGATAATCTGTCCTTGTCACATAGCCAATATGTCCGCCAATTGTTGCTAAGTCTCCTTTTTCCAACTGCCAGCGACAGCCTATTCTAGCCACTAGCTGACCATCTAAAAAATAGTAATAATTAGTGCTAGTGGACCAGTCAGGATGATCAGTTTGGACCTCAAACCGTCTAGATTGCTCAACAAAGGCTGCAAAGTCCTCTACTTTTTTGGTCTCAACAAAGGTATTACCTGAAGCTTTTTCAGCTAACAGTATATCCTGAAAGCGCTTAAAGGCTGCTTGATCAGCTAAAGCAATTGTTCTAATCTCTTTCATGCCTGGCTCCTTTTTATTATGCTAAAAATCAACTGGGCATTTCTCAAGCATTCATCATGCCAACGAAAAAGAGCTGCCCCTAGAACTGTTGATGTAATACTACGTCTAGAGGCTGCCCACAGGCCTTTAAGCTAGGCTGATAGACACTGACTGCTGCTATTTACCAATAGCTCAAAACCTAAGAGGAGATGGCAACTATTAGAGATGTGCCCCTCTTGCCACTAAGTCCTCTAGCTCTGTCAAACGCTCTTCAAAGACCCTAAAGGCTGCTTCTAGGTAATCACCCTTAGCCATATCAACACCAGCCTTGGCAATCACCTCAAGCGGATAATCTGAATTTCCAGACTTCAGATAGGTCAAGTAGTGATCAATATCCTCTTGAGTACCATGCACGATCTTATCAGCCAAGTAGCTGGCTGCAGCAAAGCCTGTTGCATATTGATAGACATAGTAGTTGTAATAGAAATGCGGAATGCGAGCCCACTCATACTGGATAAAATGGTTGTCCTCTTTTTTTAAGCCATAATATTTTTCGTTTAAATCAGCATAGAGATTATTGAGGTATTCACTTGTTAACACCTCGCCATTTTGATCCGCCTGATGAATAGCGTGCTCAAACTCAGCAAACTGTGTTTGACGAAAAACCGTTCCACGAAAACCATCTAGGTAATGATTCAAAATAGCAAAGCGCTCCTTATCATCCTGCACCTCATGTAACAAGGCCTCAGTCATGATATTTTCATTAGTGGTTGAAGCAATCTCAGCTAAGAAAATGCTGTAATCTCCATACACGTAAGGCTGTGTTTCACGCGTAAAGGTTGAGTGCAGGCTATGGCCTGTCTCATGCACTAGCGTATAGAGGTTATCAAGCGTGTCCTGCCAATTTAAGAGCATAAAGGCATTGGTATCATAGGAACCACCAGAGTAAGCTCCTGAGCGTTTGCCCTTATTGACATGCACATCAATCCAACGCTCTGTAAAGGCACGATGCACACGCTCTGAATAATCCTGGCCAAAAACAGCCAAAACCTTCTCTGCTTTTTCCAAGGCCTCATCATAGCCGATAGCAAGATCTGTCTCAGATAAAGGAGTATAAACATCATACATCTTTAGATCATCTAAACCAAGCACCTCTTGACGTAGCTTCAAATAACGATGAAGCAGCGGCAAATGCTTATTAACGTTTTCTAGTAGGGTATCGTAAACAGCCTCTGGGATAAAGTTGGCTGACATCGCTGCCTGACGGGCTGAAGCATATTTGTGAACACGTGCCTTATAATTTTGCACCTTTACATTGGTTTGCAGGGTTTTAGCATAGGTGTGCTGGAATTGCTCATAAGTACTATACATGGCTTCATAGGCAGCCCTACGCACCTTGCGGTCTTTCGATTCCATCAAGCTAATGAAATTACCATGTGTTAGCTCAACCTCTTCTCCCTTATCATTTGTCACAATAGGAAAAGCAATGTCGGCATTATCTAGGATACTAAAGGTCTCCTCAGCACCATTAAAGATTTCTTGTGCCCCTGCTAATAGCTCCTCCTCAGCCTGACTAAGGACATGCTCACGCGTCTTGAACAATTTATCAAAGAAATGGTCATAGACTGTTAGCTCCGGTGTCTCAGCTAAGAAGGCTTGGTAGGCTTCCTGACTTAAGGCCATAAATTCTGGCTCATAGAATGAAAAGGCTTCACTAAATTTAGCATAAATACCAGAGGCCTTAGCTTGATATTCTTGATACTTGGCAACTGTCGTATCCTGATCATTTTTCATGCTAGCATAAACATAAACCTTTTCAACACGACGAGCCAGCTCCAAATGCAGCTCTGTGATATCTAAGAGACTGCTGCTTGAATCCAACAAATGCCCAGCCTGCTGCCTTGCAGCCTCAATTGCTGCCAGCAGACTATCTGCCTCTGTCTCCCAAGCTGCGTCTGTTGCAAAAATAGTGCTTAAATCCCAAGTGTACTTTTCCTCTAGATGACTACGATTATCTGTCATACGGACCTCCTAAGTTTCTATTACTAATCATTTTAACATAATATGCTGGTGAAAAAAGCTTTTGCACCTCTTTATTTGCTGCTTTTGCGTAATATTTTTCAAAGCAATCGTAATAGTGGCTCAAATCCTCATGAATCTGGCAAAAGCCAGCTGAGCAAGCAATCGGCTTAACCTGTGGATAATAAGCCTCTAGGGGCCTATCAAGCAGGTTATCCCCAGCTAGATAAGCCTCTTCTTGCTTTTTCAACCATTTGCTATCTTTTGCTAGTAAGGCTTTTTGAATCCTTCTCAGCAAGTGCTTATCCATCTGGAGCTGATAGGCTGACAGGCCTTTTCTTTGGTAAGGCAGCCGCAAAAAGGCCAACAAATCATCATCTAAGGAACAGGTCTTTACTAGATAGCTGACCTTACCAAATAAATCCTCATGAATCATATATGTACTGACCCCCAAAAGTTGGACACGACATATTAGTGAAAGGATTTAGTTCTGTATTGCACAGGGCTAAGTCCTTTTAGCTTTGCTTTAATGCGTTTGTTGTTGTAGTAAAAAATGTAATCTGTAATAGCTTGTTCAAGCTCATTAAGGGATTGATAAGTTGTCTCAAGGCCGTAAAACATCTCAGATTTGAGAATACCAAAGAAGGACTCCATCATCCCATTATCTGGACTATTTCCCTTGCGAGACATGGATGGACGAATGCCTTTAGTCTCCAAAAAGTGATGATAAGACTGATGTTGATATTGCCAGCCTTGATCGCTGTGGAGAGTCGTTCCATTGTACGAATCCGCTGGAAAAGCCTTCTCAAGCATGGTTTGTACTTGCTTCAAGTCAGGCGATCGAGACAGGGTGAAATCAATAATCTCACTGTTATAGCCGTCAAGAACAGGCGATAGATAGAGTTTCCCCTCAGGTAAGGTAAATTCCGTCACATCGGTATAGCACTTCTCGTAGGGCTTAGAACCTTCAAACTGACGTTTAATCAGATTATCAGCCTTTTTGCCAACCTCACCTTTGTAAGAAGAATACTTGCGCTTACGACGGATACGAGCTTTTAAGCCCATGACAGTCATCAAACGTTGTACTTTTTTGTGATTGACGATAAAACCACGATTTCTTAGTTCCAGATGAATGCGACGATAGCCATAATTGCCATGATGTTCATCATAGATGCCTTGAATGAGCTCCTTTAAGTCCATGTCCTTATCTTCTTGAGCTAGTTGCTTGACTTGATAATAATAGGTTGACCGCGATAAATCAAGGATTTCAAGCAAAGTTGCTAGAGAAAATTGACCGATTAATTCTTGGATGATTTCTGTTGCTCTTTGAGCTTTGCTTCGTCCCTCAACCGGTATTCTCTCAGCTTTTTTAGCACAGCATTCTCCGCTCTAAGGTAGTCTAATTCTTTTTGGAGTCGCTCCAACTCTGTCATTTGTTCTAAAGTCTTCTTTGGTTGACGTCCCATCTTTGGTGGCCTCCCTCTTCTTTTCTCAAGAATAGTATAGCCGTTTTTCTTGTATTGCGCTATCCACCTTGAAAGCATACTAGAATTTGGTAAAGCATAGTCTAAGGACGTCTGTTTTTGAGATTGACCATCAATCAGAACTTTATCTATTATCTCTTGCTTCAGTTCTGGAGAATAATAACTATTCTTACCTTTTTGGACAATGGCTAACCCATACCTGTCAATCAGGCGAATCATGTATTTGAGGTCAGATTCTGCAATACTAAACTTTTCTGATAAGCATTTAATGGACTTTCCAATGTGCCGTAGCTCATAGATTTGAACCTTGTCTTCATAACTCAATGTCATAAAAATAGCCCCCCAATTGTTAGATTTTATGTCTAACTTTTGGGGGGCAGTTCAATATTTCAATCGTATCAGGTGGTGTTCCACATCGAGCTCCCAAAGATGAAAGCCAAGCTGCCAAGAAAAATAAAGGCATTGCCTTTGTAAACCTGTCAGACGCTTTTGCAGCCAAAGCTTTCTTCCTAAGAGCCAACGCACCTGATAGCCATTAGCCTGATAAGCCCTACTGCGTTGCTCCAGCCTTTTGATTGGTAGCTGACTACACTGGATTTCTAAGGCTAAGTGCTTATTAACCAGAAGGTCTGCAATTTGATTTAGATCAGGCAGGTAGGCCTCAACCTCTGCTGTCTCAGAGCGAGATAGGCTACGGTACAGATCAGCCTTTAGCCTGAGATGTTCATGTGATTCATTTTCAGTCAGGTATTGGCAATGACTTAGGCTAATATGGGCAAAGTGGGGTCGGATAATTCTTCCTTTTTTCAAGCGTACAGCAGCTCCACAAGCAGGACAGGTAAAGGCTTGCTTGCGTGAGGGGGAAGAGCCATCTGTAAGCGAGATGACTCTTTGATCTTGGTCTAAGGCAGTTAGCATAGGGGTCTCCAGTTGTTATCGTTCTCTCTATAGCATATATCCGAAAAACACTGGACTTAACCTGTCAGTCAACTTCAAATCTAACAATATTTTATGTTAAATAGGTCTTGATGAGCTTTTTTTCTTTTACTGTTAGCTGACGATAAGCTCCCTCAGCTAAATCCCCTAGCGCTATTTCTGCAAAACCAATTCGCTTGAGCTGTGTGACCTTTAAGCCATAGCTTAAAAACATTTTCTTGATCTGATGGTATTTTCCTTCAGAGAGTGTTACTTCTGCTTGTGACTCCATTTGATCAGCCTTTATAATCCGCAAGGCGGCAGACTTGCAGCGAGTACCATCAAGAAAGGTAACACCATTTTCAAAGAAAGGCACCGCATCAGCAGCCAAAGAGCCATTGACAGTCACAAGGTAGGTCTTGTTCACATGGTGCTTCGGGTGAAGCATACGAAACCCTAATGGACCATTATCCGTCAAGAGGACAAGCCCTGTTGTATCTCTATCTAAGCGGCCTATAGGGTAAAGATTGGCCACTCTATCCTCCTTACGAATCAAATCAATGACAGTTTGGTGCTTCCTATCAGAGCAAGCTGACACAACCCCTGCTGGCTTATGAAGCAGGTAATAGCGATGAGCAAATGCCTTTATTTGCCTGCCATTTACCATTATCACTTGAAGACCTGAATCAACACTCTGACAACCAGCTCTAGCTGGTTGCCCATCAATCAAGACAGACCTTCCTTTGATGAGTTGTTTCACTTGATTTCTAGAACCAAAGCCTGTCACTTCTAATAATTTATCTAAACGCATAGCATTAGTTTATCACAATATACCTTAATTCTAAAAAAGAGGCCAAAGAGCCTCTTTTAATAACTGATCAGATTTTTTGCTAAAGTCAGCAAGAAACCTTTAGCCAGATACCTACACTGTATCAAAAGAGCACAACGGATAGCAGACTAGCTGTTAGCCATCAGCAATAGTCTAATCCAGCTCTGAAGCGGCAGCCTCATCAATAATAACCACAACATTATCGTGCTGCTGTAATACACTTGCTGGCAAAGCCTCAGTAACTGGACCTGATACCATGCCCTTAATAGCGGCAGCCTTTTCCTTACCAAAGGCCAATAGGACAATCATTTTTGATGCCATGATAGAAGCAATTCCCATTGAAATAGCCTGCTTTGGCACATCATCAATACTAGCAAAGAAGCGACTATTAGCCTCAATTGTCGAAGCCTGCAAATCCACCACATGCGTCTTTTCTGCAAAAGAGGTTCCTGGCTCGTTAAAGCCGATATGACCATTGCGCCCAATTCCAAGAATCTGAAAATCAATAGGGTGCTCTGCGATAACTTGATCATAGCGCTTAACCTCTGCCTCTAAGTCATCAGCTAAGCCGTTTGGTAAAAAGCTTTCCTTAAAGGGCTTAGCGTTAAACAGCTGGTCACGCATAAAATAGTCATAGCTCTGATCATTTTCAACCGGCAGCCCGACATATTCGTCTAAGTTGATACTGGTCAAGGCTGAACAGTCTAAATCACTATTAACCAGCTCCTGATAAAAGGTAATCGGTGTGCTGCCTGTTGCCAATCCTAAGGTTGTAGCCCCTTTTGCCAAGCTTTCCTTTAATAGGCTAAAAGCAACCTTGCCACCCTCTAACTGATCCTGTACACGAATAATTTTCATCTGATTCTCCTTTTTGATTGGTATAGACCTTTTGTGATTCTATTATATGGTATATACCAATTATTGTCAAGCCATAATCTCATATCCCCTGTCGTCAGCTAAGAAGCACTAGCTAATAAGGAGTAAAAGGCCATCAATCATCTCTATGTGTCTCATAACCATGACAGGTGACGTAGCCAGGGACAAGTGATATAATAGAAAGGATTTATCTCTAAGGATAAATAGGCTGATTGTAAATAGCCTCACAAGAAGGGTAAAGGAGTTAAGATGAATACCAACGATTTTGATTTTGAGCTACCAGAGGAGCTGATTGCACAAACACCACTTGAACAAAGGGATCGCTCGAAGCTCTTGATTATCGACCATCAAGAGCACACCATGACAGATAGCCACTTTGACCATATCATTGATCAACTAGAGCCAGGAGATGCACTGGTCATGAACAATACTCGGGTCCTTCCTGCCCGCTTATACGGTGAAAAAATGGAAACACATGGGCATGTTGAGCTTTTGCTGCTTAAAAACATTCAGGGAGACCAATGGGAGGTTTTAGCCAAGCCCGCAAAGCGGCTTAAAGCCGGTGCACAGATCAGCTTTGGTGATGGACGCCTAAAGGCAAGGGTCATTCAAGAGCTAGAGCATGGCGGTCGAATCGTTGAGTTTTCATACGATGGTATTTTCCTAGAGATTTTAGAGACTCTAGGCGAAATGCCTCTTCCGCCCTATATCCATGAAAAGCTAGCAGACGCTGAGCGCTACCAGACCGTTTACGCCAAGGAAAATGGCTCAGCAGCTGCTCCTACAGCCGGACTACACTTTACTCAGGAACTTCTGCAAAAAATAGAAGCCAAAGGAGTACACCTCGTCTACCTGACCCTCCATGTTGGCCTAGGAACCTTTAGACCAGTTTCTGTCGATAATATCGATGAGCATGACATGCACTCTGAATTCTACCTGCTATCTGAAGAGGCCGCCCAAACCCTTAGGAAGGTTAAGGCCGCTGGTGGACGCATTATTGCTGTTGGTACTACTTCTATTCGCACACTAGAAACGATTGGCAGCAAATTCCAAGGGCAAATTCTAGCAGATTCTGGTTGGACTAATATTTTTATTAAGCCAGGCTACCAATTTAAGGTTGTTGATGCTTTTTCAACGAACTTCCATCTGCCCAAGTCAACGCTTGTCATGCTAGTTTCTGCTTTTGCAGGTCGTGACTTTGTCCTTGAAGCCTATAAGCATGCCATTGATGAGCATTACCGCTTCTTTAGCTTTGGTGATGCCATGTTTGTTAAGTAAAGCCTAATGATGAAATACATTCACAGCGGGCTCATGTTTTTATTATTTGTGCTGTTTGTTGTTAGCTTTGCAAAGCATGAGCAAGCAAGGCTGGCCTTTGAGCAGAGCCACCAAGCTTACAAGGACATGGTTATTTCCTTTGAAAAGCGGCATATAAAACAACAGCCCTCAAGCCTATCTGATCAGTTTCAGCTCAGGAAAGATCTGCTGCATTATGCCAAAAAGCTAGCACAGGACGGGTGGTCCTATGAGGCCATTGAAAAGGGCTACCTAGGCCATCTCAAGCCTAAGCAAGCAAGCTATAACTTTGAGCAGCTTTATCAGAGCCTGCAGATCATTGGGTCTCCTGCTTTTCATCGCATGTGGGAAAGGCAGCCAAGGGCTCAACATAAGCTTGAAGCTAAAAGAGACCTCAGCTTACTTTTGAGCTATGTAAAAATGCCCGAGGAATTAAGTGGGCAAAGCGCTGAAACAAAGCAATTACTCAAGCAATTCAGTCCGTCCTTAAGCCCGACAGATGCCTTTTGGGACCAATTAGCATCATTAATTCAGCTTTATTATGATCATTTGGAGCATATTCCTTATCAGACCTTCAATCGCAAGCTCTATCAGCTGCGCTATGTCCTGTCAGTGCAGCAAATAGAATGGGTTAGAAACAATTATGGGAGAGCAGGAAAAACAGATGCTGATGCCTTGGCTAGATACCTAGCTACCCTAGACGAATCTGATTATAGTCTTAATGAATCAGCCAGATACCACAATAAGGTAGCTAGTCATTTAGACACAGCCAATCAGCTCCAAATCACATACCCAGACAATTTCCCCCAAGCCAATTATAAGATTTTAATTCATTTTCACTCAGAATTTATTTTATCAGAGGCTGGTCATTTCTTGGCTGCCCTAGATCCTCAACAGCCAAGTCAAAATGGTCTCATCAATGGGTCTTCCTTTAACTATGCCAATCAAAACAATGATCTGCATAGATTGCTTGATATTGAACCCATTGAGCTATTTGAGCCTGATTTCATTGAAACAGCAATGATAAACCTTGATAGTCCATTTATAGTACCAGATTTAGAGCAGCAAAATGATCAACAGCACCCTATTTTTAGCCGAGATGGCAAATCCTCCAAGCAATTAACGAAAGCAGCGGCTAAAGCCTTTAAAAAATTACTTCGCCATTATCAACAAGCTCATCAAAGCTTTCCCAGCAAGACCCCCTAGCTGAGGTATGAGGTAGATCCAATAACCAAAAAACAGCTCTATCATCTCTCTAGTGGGTAAATTCGCTAGAGAGATGGCAGGGCTTTTTATAAAGCTTCTAAGCTATCAAATACACTCTGAACGTTACACGTATTGTCTATCACGTTAGAGAATATTTTCAAAAGACTTGGAGGCTTTTACCACCAACACTAGTAGTTTATTAGCACACTTAAAAAACCAATCTACTTCTGAGATTGGTAACTGACTTCTATTATTTTGCAGCTTGGTAAAACTCTGAGACCTTTTTCCAATTAATGATTTCAAAGAAGGCCTTGATATAATTTGGACGAACATTGCGGTAATTGAGGTAATAAGCATGCTCCCAAACATCAAGTGCTAAAATAGGCTGCTTGCCCTCTGAGATTGGTGTGTCCTGATTAGCAGTTGATGTGATTTCAAGCTGACCAGCCTTATTCACAACCAGCCAGGCCCAACCTGAGCCAAAACGACCCGTAGCTGCTGCTGTGAATTGCTCTTTAAAGGCAGCAAAGGAACCAAAAGCGTCATCAATAGCTGCTGCGACATCAGCAGAAACCTCTTGCTTTTCTGGAGAAAGCAGCTCCCAGAAAAGCGCATGGTTCAAATGGCCACCGCCATTATTAATCACAGCCTGACGAATGTCAGCAGGAATGCTGCTTACATCTGCTAATAATTCCTCTAAATTTTCTCCTAGCTCTGGGTATTTTTCCAAAGCAGTGTTGGTATTAGCCACATAGGTGGCATGGTGCTTATCATGATGAAGCGTCATTGTTTCTGTGTCAAAATAAGGCTCAAGGGCATCATATGCGTACGGAAGATCCGGTAATGTAATGGTCATGTCTCTTTCCTCTTTTCCTTTATGATAAGTCTATCTTATCTCAAAAAATAGAGGCTTTCAACTAATTTGATTGATGCTCATAGGTCTGAGAGGTCAGTATTTCCCTGAGAATGCGCTACTAGCTTTAAGAGAGCAAGGTCAAAAAGATAATCCTTTGTGTAAACACCTGTTTTAATGTGATAATCTGTTTCAATTAAGGTCTTTACAGCCAGCTGCAAATAAGAGAGAGACAAGGCTCTAGAATCCTTGAGTGCATATTTCACCTGATAGGGATTAACACGTCTGCCTAACAGGTCTGATAGGCTAGTGACTAGCTGCTGTTCTGTTTTTCCAGACCGCACCAAGGTTGCCAGCTGCAAAAACAGACGAAACTGCCCCAGCATAATGGCAATAAGCTTAATATCGTCCTCGCCAGATAGGCGCAAATCATGAACCAGCTCCCGAGCAGCATCAATCTTTCCTTGTAACACCAATCTTGTCAAGTCAAAGACATTATCCTGCAAGCTCTTGGGAATCGCTTGAGCAATGTCCTCTACTGTGATAGGACCACTTTTTTTATAGGCCTTCAAGAAGGTCATATTCTTCATGATTTGACTAAAATCATCATTTGACTTCAACAGCAATTGATCAAAAGCACCACTAGCAAAGCTCAAGTCCAGCTGGTGACTGTATTTTTGAAAATAGGTCCTTTTTTCAGCAGCCTTTAAAGGACTGGCTTCAAAAATAAGGGCATCACGCTTGAGAATCTTGACCAAACGACGCTTGCCATCAAGCTTTCCTGGTGCAAAGATAACCAAACGTGTGGTCTCTACAGGATTTTCCAAATAGTCCTCAAATGCCTTTAGCTCTTTTTCCTTTAGGTAGCTTTTTTTACTAGTGGTAATGTCCAGCAGATGATCAAAAATAACCACCTTTTGGTCAGCAAAAAAGGGCATGCTTACAAGGTCCATCTCAGCTGTTTGATACAAAGCCTCAGACATATCAAAATAAGAATAAGTCAAGTCAGCCGGATCAAAGGCTATTTTTTTTAGTAGCAGCGCCTTCATATGGCTATATTGCCCAATATCCTCACCAGTTACGACCGTAATCAAGCCTAAGCTTTCTTTGCTTAAGGCATCTATTTTTTCTATCGCAATCATGGTTTTATTATAGCATTTTCTTACTAAATATGACCTTGCTAAAGCTGATCTTTTTCATTCTCTACTTCATTCCCAGACCTAGGCCCTTGCATATATCTCTGGTTCAATGAGCCTATCTACAGGATTCTAATTGCCAGTGAGCTTGACCTGTTAAGCGAATAGCGCCCTTGCTTGCGGTGCTGTAGTAAGGAATGTGTCTCGCTTCAAAGCGTGCCAAGGTTTCGGGGTTAGGGTGCTGATACTGGTTGTTCCTTCCTGCTGAAATCAAGCTTAGCTGAGGCTGGATATGGTCTAAAAATGCTGGTATAGAAGAGCCCTTAGAACCATGATGAGCTGCCTTTAAAACATCAGCCTTAAGCTTAGGATAACGAGCAATCAGCCTTTCTTCTCCTTCTGCCTCCAAATCACCTGTAAATAAAAAGCTTTTATCCAATAGCCTGCCATAAAGGACTAAAGAATCATTGTTTTTACCATCTCCTATCTCCCAAGGATAGAGCACCTCTAAAAAGCTTCCCATAATGGGCAAGTGATCACCAGCACTAATGGCCTTAACCTTGGCAGCTAATCCTTGTAATCGCTTGACAAAGCTAGCATTGGTTAAACTCCCCTGACTAACATATATTTGCTTAACTCTAAAGGCCTTCACAACAGCCTCCATATCCCCCACATGATCAGTATCGGTGTGGGTTAGCACCAATTGATCAATCGTATCTACTCCTCGGCTTCTAAGATAGGGAATGAGTGTTTTGTGGGCATTACAGGCTTGGTATTTCCTCCGCCATTGCTCCTTTTCCTGAGGAGCAGGCACTCCTCCGACATCAATCAGCATGGTATGATTTTGCTTATCCCTAATAAAAATACTGTCTCCTTGCCCAACATCTACAAGCGTTACCTCATTAGTCATGGGCCATTTTACCGTAAATAGCGTCAGCAACAACAAACCACCTGCAACCAACTGTAAGCCTCGATTCCCTCGATAATCATACACTATAGCCAAGCAAGCCATACAAAGGCAAAGCTGTAAGGCTGTAGGACTTCCTAACACCAAGGGAGCACTAAAATAGCTTCCAATCATGCCGATCCCCTTTTCTAAATATAAAAAGAATGGATTGACGGCAGTCACAACAGCAAGGGGCGAGAAGAAAAACAAGATCGCTAGACCTGGTAGAATAAGACCATCAAACAAATAGGCTAATAAGGCTGTCAATACTACCGAGATCGGATTAAAAACCGAGAAATAGTAGGCCAGCAAGGGCACAATGCCAAAGGAAATGGCTAAGGCTTTCAAAAGCCTCTGTTTGTTGCCAGAAAGCTCTTCAAATCTGACCGTAGCAATGATAAAAGCATAAGCAAAGGACAAGACACCACCAATAGACATCAGAAAGTGACCATTAATCAAAAACATCATCAAAAAAGTCATTGCTAGATTATCTAGTCCTGTCAAACCAATATGACGCAGCTGGGCCTGCAGCAAGCTACGTATCACAGAAATACTATGACCAGTCAAACCAGAATAGCAAAATGAACATACCACCTCCAGTAGCTTAATCTTGTCTATTGGAATATGTAACCAGACCAAGCCACGACGCAGGTAGGTCAGAAAAAAGCCGACCTGCATACCAGATAAAGCAAACAGATGGATAATACCGAGCTGGCTGTATAGCTCTGTCATTTGCCCAAAGGACTTATCAAGATAGCCAAATAACAATCCTGTCATATAATGACTCATCGGCTGTGGAAACCTAGATTGGCACCAAACGATGGCCTGACGTCGCCATTGGCTAATACGATCACTAACAGACCTAGGAGAGATAGTCTTCAATGACTGCAAGCTTTTGATTTTTCCTACTCTAAAGATTCCCTGATAAGCTAAATAGGCCTGATGGTTAAAGCCCTTAAAATTTCTAAGCCCTGCTGCTTCCTCTAGCCTGATGTCAGCCTTTAGCTTTAGAAATTGGCTCTGCTGCTTAAAAAAATCTGCCTCTTCTTTTGAGGTCATGCGATAAGCCAACTGATAATGATGCCCCGAGTGCCGACCGATAAAGGATAGGTGATCACCATTCACCATTATCGAATCTGGAATCAGCTCAACCGTTGATAAGCGATCAGGCTGATTGATCTGATTAGCCTCTAGCTGACCCTTTTGATAAGCAAAAAGACAGCCAAAAAGCCCTAGCAAAAGAAGCGTCTTTAAGACCTGCTTGAGGACAAAGCGATAGCCTAATAATACCAACAAGCCAGCTAACAAACCAGCCGTTAACCAGCTAGGTCGATAAATCAAATAATGCAAAACAAGCACTAAAAGGGCAAATTGTATCGGAGCAATTGGAAAATACTTAGTCAAGGGAAATCTCATGCTTTAGCTTCTCCAGTGTTTTAGCACCAATACCTGATACCTTTCTCAGATCTTCTAGAGATTTAAAGCCACCCAGGCTTTCTCGTACATCAATAATATCCTATGCTCTCTTTGCACCAATGCCTGGAATGCTTTGCAAATCAGCAAGACTAGCTCTGTTCAAATGAACCTTTTCAGGCTTCTGATGATCAGCAGACGCTGATTGAGCCTCAGCTGAAGATCCTTTAATGACTGATATATTCTCACCCAGCTTAGCAACATAAACGACCTTTTCATCAGATAGCTTTTCAGCTAGATTAATAGCATTTTTATCAGCTTGGTCTGTCAAGCCACCTGCTAGCTCAATCAGATCTGTGATACGACTTCCCTTAGCAAGCTTATAGACACCCTCCTTATGAACAGCTCCCTTAATATCCACTACGATATCCTCAGCTGCCGCCATTTCTTGCTCACTAGCTTCTAGCTGAGCTGGCTTTTCTGACTGCTGAACCTGAGAATGGTCAGGAAATGGAGCTGACTCCTCTCTTGCTTTTTCCTTGCCAGTCAAGGCAATCCACAGCACCAGCAAAAGCCCTACAGACAGCACACCAGTAACACAACGTGACAGAAAATAAGGGGACTTTATCATCTCTTTACTCTTTAAGAACAATTCTTCTAACATGTTTTCACCTCAATATATTATTCGATAAAAGCCTTTAAAATTGTCCTATTTTCTAGCATATTAAAAAAAGCAGTCCAAAATGGACTACCTCTTCAACCTCATCAAATTGTAACATACAGCTACACTACAAGCATAACCTACCTTGGCTTACCTAATCCCCTTACTGTGGAAAGTGCTGGCTTTCTTGTAGCCTTGAGTAACCAGTAGCATTCGTATCCTAGACATAACATGTCAGAAGGGTAACTGCAAGCCAGTCTCAGTAGAGTAGCAACAAAGCCCTGATTTTTGCGCGCCTTCAGCGCTAATCCATAACACGACCTAAGAGCGGTGCTTGTCTGGATCCCAAACAAAGCTTGCTAAATAAGAAAATAGCATGGTTAAAGCCAAAATAAGCACCAGAAGTATTCCTAATGGAATACGGTAAAGATAGGTCAGCATAGAGCGCCTTTGATTAGACTTAAAGGGAGCCATTTCTTGGTCTAAGCGGTCAAATTCAGCCTGAATACGCCTAGCTACCTCCTCAATCTCCTCATCATTCATACGCTTAATGTCGGAAACATCAATCGCATGACCAAAGTTCATATCAACACGCTCACCTGCTAATAAGCCCTTTAAGGTCATAGGACCCTGATAGGCTGCTGGCATGATTTTGACCTTGGCCATCTTGGCAATAACAGCAACGCCCCCCTTGACATCTGTCGCATGACGGCTCCCACTTGGGAACATCACCAAAGAGCGATTGCTTTTTTTCAGCATATTAACAGGATATCTAATGGCATCTGGACTAGGCTTTTCGCGATCAATCGGAAAGGCTCCACACATCTTAATCCACCAGGCAAATAAACGATTGGTGAAGAGCTCTTTTTTGGCCATGAAAATAAACTGCTTTGGACGTGCGGCAAATGCCATGTAAACAGGATCCCAAAAGGTCCTATGCGGAGCAACTAGAATATAATTTTCAGACTTATCAAGAATCCTATCCTCATTATGGTAGTGGGCATTACCATTAACAACCCACAATAAAAAGACAACTAAGCCACGTAAATAGACGTAAAACACATCAGTCTCCTTTTCACTTATAATCCTACTCATTGTACCATGAAATATTTTAATATTAAAGGGAAAGCTCAATCAGCACCCCCTACTCTGATAGGATTATTTTTGCTATAATAATGATATGCTACATTCGATATTAAAAGATGGTGAACGGATTGACCAGCTTTTCTCAAGCGACGTTCAGATTATTCAAAACAAAGAGGTCTTTAGCTACTCTATTGATAGTGTCTTGCTTTCTCGCTTTCCAAAGCTTCCATCACGTGGGCTCATTGTAGATTTGTGTTCAGGAAATGGGGCAGTGGGCTTATTTGACAGTACACAAACCAAGGCCTCTATTGTTGAAATTGAGCTTCAGCCACGCTTAGCCGATATGGGACAGCGCTCTATCAGGCTCAATCAGTTGGAGGATCAGGTGACGATGATTTGTGATGATTTGACTAACCTGCTTCAGCATGTGCCTCGCTCAGGTGTTGACATCATTCTTTATAATCCTCCTTACTTTAAAAGCAGTCAGACCTCAAAGAAAAACCTATCTGAGCATTATCTCCTAGCCAGACACGAAATCACAACAAATCTGGCTAAGATCTGTCAGATAGCACGCCATGCGCTCAAGTCCAATGGTCGTCTAGCTATGGTCCATCGACCTGATCGCTTTTTAGAGATTCTTGATACCTTAAAAATAAACGGTCTTGCTCCAAAGCGGCTGCAATTTGTCTACCCAAAGCTTGGTAAGGAGGCTAACATGCTCTTGATTGAGGCCATCAAGGATGGTTCTATGGAAGGCTTGAAAATCCTGCCACCACTTATTGTCCATAAAGACAACGGAGACTATACCGATACAATTAAGGAGATTTATTTCGGAGCCAAGGACAAGGCTTTTAAGAACTAGCAGGCTCTTCTGCATCAAGAGGTTTTTTCATCATGACAACTCAAAAGGCTTACATGTACGTTTTAGAATGTGCAGACAAAACCCTCTATACTGGCTATACAACAGATTTAGACAAGCGTCTCAAAGCCCATAATGCTGGTAAAGGAGCAAAATACACACGCTGTCGCTTACCTGTCAGCCTGCTGTATTATGAAAGCTTTGATAGCAAGCAGGCTGCGATGAGAGCCGAAGCCTTGTTTAAAAAACGAAACACCAGACAGCAAAAGCTCACCTATATTGCAGAGCAGCAAAATAAAAAAGCGAAGCCAGACTAAGCTCCTGACGCCTCCTAAGCCGCGGCCAAGCACCACTATGGGACTAGCTGACAACAGTTGAGACAGACCCACACTAGGTCAAAGCTCCGCTTGCCCAAGGCTACTAAAGACCAAGACCAAAAAAGCAGCAAAACAAAACCTCCAAGGACTTCTATGAACTGCCCCCCAAAAGTTAGACATAAAATCTAACAATTGGGGGGCTATTTTTATGACATTGAGTTATGAAGACAAGGTTCAAATCTATGAGCTACGGCACATTGGAAAGTCCATTAAATGCTTATCAGAAAAGTTTAGTATTGCAGAATCTGACCTCAAATACATGATTCGCCTGATTGACAGGTATGGGTTAGCCATTGTCCAAAAAGGTAAGAATAGTTATTATTCTCCAGAACTGAAGCAAGAGATAATAGATAAAGTTCTGATTGATGGTCAATCTCAAAAACAGACGTCCTTAGACTATGCTTTACCAAATTCTAGTATGCTTTCAAGGTGGATAGCGCAATACAAGAAAAACGGCTATACTATTCTTGAGAAAAGAAGAGGGAGGCCACCAAAGATGGGACGTCAACCAAAGAAGACTTTAGAACAAATGACAGAGTTGGAGCGACTCCAAAAAGAATTAGACTACCTTAGAGCGGAGAATGCTGTGCTAAAAAAGCTGAGAGAATACCGGTTGAGGGACGAAGCAAAGCTCAAAGAGCAACAGAAATCATCCAAGAATTAATCGGTCAATTTTCTCTAGCAACTTTGCTTGAAATCCTTGATTTATCGCGGTCAACCTATTATTATCAAGTCAAGCAACTAGCTCAAGAAGATAAGGACATGGACTTAAAGGAGCTCATTCAAGGCATCTATGATGAACATCATGGCAATTATGGCTATCGTCGCATTCATCTGGAACTAAGAAATCGTGGTTTTATCGTCAATCACAAAAAAGTACAACGTTTGATGACTGTCATGGGCTTAAAAGCTCGTATCCGTCGTAAGCGCAAGTATTCTTCTTACAAAGGTGAGGTTGGCAAAAAGGCTGATAATCTGATTAAACGTCAGTTTGAAGGTTCTAAGCCCTACGAGAAGTGCTATACCGATGTGACGGAATTTACCTTACCTGAGGGGAAACTCTATCTATCGCCTGTTCTTGACGGCTATAACAGTGAGATTATTGATTTCACCCTGTCTCGATCGCCTGACTTGAAGCAAGTACAAACCATGCTTGAGAAGGCTTTTCCAGCGGATTCGTACAATGGAACGATTCTCCACAGCGATCAAGGCTGGCAATATCAACATCAGTCTTATCATCACTTTTTGGAGACTAAAGGCATTCGTCCATCCATGTCTCGCAAGGGAAATAGTCCAGATAATGGGATGATGGAGTCCTTCTTTGGTATTCTCAAATCTGAGATGTTTTACGGCCTTGAGACAACTTATCAATCCCTTAATGAGCTTGAACAAGCTATTACAGATTACATTTTTTACTACAACAACAAACGCATTAAAGCAAAGCTAAAAGGACTTAGCCCTGTGCAATACAGAACTAAATCCTTTCACTAATATGTCGTGTCCAACTTTTGGGGGTCAGTACATACCTAGGCCTTTTCATCTTTTGTACACGCTTTGATTTCCTTGATTGGAAGCTTTAAGACATCTGATAAGAGTAAAGGAACAACCTCAACTGTTGCCTCAGAATATTGCAGGCCAAACCAACGCATAGGGCTTGCTGTCACATGCTTGATACTAGCCTTTGTCTGCATGACAAAACGTTCCAGAGTACTCAGCTGCCTTGCATGCGACACGCGCTCCTCAATGATCACAAACCTAAAGTCACCAACCTCTCGACCTGGTGTAATCGTGTAATCCTGAGCTTGCTTAGGCAGACGACCACTCTCCATCAAATCCTGAACAATCGTTCTAAGGTAACGTGGAACAGTCTGTGGCATTCTAAAGCCAAGGTAGAGCTCTACACAAACGATATAGTCTGTTTCTAACATATCCACCTTGTAGGTCGCCGTATAAGGCTCATCTGTCACACGAACATTAACAAACCAATAAACCTGTGCGCGCTTAGGACGCTTATCTAAAATAGAATACAGGATTGAGCGATCAATCAGATCTTTTTTCATGCGATTGGTCAAGTAAACAACATTGGTCTGATACAAATCAAAGCGAAGATCATCTCTGAGGAGCTTGATTTGATGCTTGTAATCATTTAGGCTCAAGGACTTAACATATTTAGCAACAATCATGGTTCCAGCATGCCAAATCACCATAACAAAGACAATGGCAAGAGCTAAAACAACAACAACATAGCCCCCATGCATAAACTTAACTGCAGACGCTAAAAAGAAAATAAACTCAATAAAGGCAAAAAAAGCCATGAGCAGACTAGCCAGGAGCGGCTTTACCCCCTCCTTAATAAGGTAATAGGCTAAGAGAATCGTTGTCATCAGCATGGTAATCGTGATGGCAAGGCCATAGGCAGCCTCCATATGCGCTGATGTTCTAAAATACAGCACCGTACAAGACGTTACCGCAAACAAGCTCCAGTTAATGACAGGGATGTATAGTTGGCCTAGGTTGGCACCTGGATAGGTAATCTTAAACAACGGAAAAATCTTCAAGCGCATAGCCTCAGAAACCAAGGTAAAGGAACCTGAGATTAAAGCCTGCGAAGCAATAATGGCTGCTAGAGTTGCTAGAATAACAAGATAAACCCGTAATCCCTCTGGAACACTAGCAAAGAAGGGATTAAGCGCAATGCCTGAGTCCTTATGCGCTAAAATCCAAGCTGCCTGACCACAATAGGATAAGATGATACAAACCTTAACAAAGGGCCAGCTAGCATAAATATTTCCTCGACCGACATGACCTAAATCAGAATAAAGAGCTTCAGCACCAGTTGTCGCTAAAAAAATAGAGCCTAAAATGAAAATACCCCGATGATTTTCCGGACTAACCAATAAGTGCAGCGCATAATAGGGATTGATAGCCTTTAGGATTTCCAAATGCTGTAAGCTATTCAAGAGACCACTGATCCCCAAAACGCTAAACCAAACCAGCATGACTGGCCCAAATAATTTACCAATAACACCCGTTCCAAAGCGCTGCAGGCCAAACAAGACCATCAATATCAGCAAGGTCGTTAGGATCACATTGGTCTGATTCTGGTAAATACTGCTGAGCTCAGGAACAGCCTTTAAGCCTTCAATGGCTGATGTGACCGTAACAGCTGGTGTCAAGGCACCATCTGATAAGAGCGTTGCTCCCCCAAGCATAGCTGGAATGATTAACCACCTTGACATCCTTCTAACTAAGGTAAAGAGTGAAAAAATCCCTCCCTCATGATGATTATCAGCCTTTAAAGCAATCAAAACATACTTGATTGTCGTTACCAAGGTTAGAGTCCAAATAATCAAGGATACTGAGCCTAAAATAAAAGCTTCAGACACCTGTGAAAGGCCGCCTTGATTGTCAACCAACGACTGCATGGTATACAGTGGACTTGTGCCAATATCACCATAGACAATTCCTAGTGCAATAATAAAACCTGCCTTTGTTGCTTTATCAAAGGCATCATGATGGGCATTAGACATCCCAATGTTCCTCCTAAGACTTAATCATGCCAAATGGACTGAGACCATTATAGCAAAATCTATAACAAAATCAATATTTTCAGAAAATTAAAAAGAGAGCTGACAATCATCAGCTCTCTTGAAACTTTAGTTCCCTTTATGACGGATAATAAATCCAGACGTCTTAGCTTCGACAGCCTTGCCCTTCTTGTGCAGGTCCTTGTTAGAGCGTTTTTGCTTTCGCTTAAAGTCATAGCTACCACTGCTATCATGACTGTCACGTTTATCACGCCTTGGACGGCGGTCACCATCATAAACATTTCTTTTCTCATGACGATAGCCACCTCGACGGTTATCACGACCGCTACGACTACGATTGCCACGACCTGTCTTGCCATTTTTATTGCCATGACCACCACCAACATACTTAAACGGTAATGGCTTTTCACGCGCTATCTCAACCTCTGGTAAGGTATCTGGATCTTGGACGGTCAAGCTAAGGATATAGAGCGCTAGCTCCTCTGGGGTAAACTCTGCTGCCAATTTCATCGCATCGCCCTTAAATTTCTCAAAGTTTGAGCGAATAGCATCATCTGCAAAATCACGCTCAATTTTTTTGAGGGCAACCTTTTTCTTAGCCTGAAAGGCTTCCTCTGCCGTAGCTGGCTTGAGTGGCTTCATGCGCTTCTTAGTCAGGTGCTCAATCATGGTCAGATAGCCCATCTCATTTGGTGAGACAAAGGTAATGGATTCCCCTGACTTACCTGCACGACCGGTCCGGCCAATACGGTGCACATAGCTTTCTGGATCCTGTGTAATATCGTAATTGTACACATGAGTAACGCCTGAAATATCAAGCCCACGCGCAGCAACATCGGTTGCCACTAAAATATCAAGTTGATCATTTTTAAAGTCGCGTATGACACGAAGGCGCTTATTTTGGTCAAGGTCACCATGTATCCCTTCTGCGCGAAAACCACGCAATTTTAAGCCGCGCGTGATTTCATCAACACGACGCTTTGTGCGACCAAATACAATTGATAGCTCTGGCTGCTGAACGTCCATCAGACGTGTCATGGTATCAAATTTTTCTTGCTCCTTAACACGCACATAGTATTGATCAACATTCACATTTGTTAATTCCTTGTTTTTAACCTGAACATGCTCAGGATCCTTCATAAACTTGACACCAATTTCCTTGATTGGAGCTGGCATTGTTGCTGAAAATAACAGGGTTTGACGATCGTCAGGGACACGACTAATAATCGCTTCAATGTCCTCTAAAAATCCCATATTCAAGCATTCATCAGCTTCATCTAAAATGAGTGTCTCAACATGGTCTAGCCTCAAGGCCTTACGCTTAATCAAATCTAACAGACGTCCTGGCGTTCCAACAACGACATGCGCCCCAGACTTTAGGGCCTTAATTTGCTTCTCAATGCTTGAGCCACCATATACTGAGCGAACCTTGACGCCTTTATCACGACCAAAACGGAACAGCTCTTCCTGACTTTGGACAGCCAGCTCACGCGTCGGAGCAATCACCAATGCCTGAATGGTGTTATCGGCTGTACGAATCTTATTCAGAGTTGGTAGACCAAAGGCTGCTGTTTTTCCTGTTCCTGTCTGAGCCTGTCCGATAACATCTCGTCCCTCCAAGGCTAACGGAATGGTCAGCTCCTGAATAGGAGAGGCTTTTTCAAAGCCTGCTGTAACAACAGCTGACTGAATATCTTCTGATAAGTTAAATGCTGTAAATTTCAATTGTTTCTCTTTTCTAAAAAGGCAGTGCGAAGCTGCCTTATAAACCTTTTAATATTGTCGTTCGATTAACAACCTATTTAGTGTAACATAATTAATATTAAAAAGATAGGAAATAAGCCATGAAAGTGTTTTTATCTCAAAATGATTAACACTATCAGGCAGCTAAATTGATAAAAGCGTCACTCCTTATTGCTGATTGGCTAACAGCCTCAAAAAGGCCTCGTCGGACTTGCTTACCTATGCTTTTTATCTACTCTGCTAAAAAGACTCGGCACAGAGACGAGCCTTCGCGATTCCATCACCAATCTTCAAAGACAGCAATTAGGATTCCTGAAAGCTCCTTATGCCAATAGCCTGCCTTTTCTTAGCAGCAGAAGTGCAAAAACGGACTAGGTTCCCCTAATCCGCTTAGCTGCTACATTTTTGCTTCTAGCTTAACATCTGGGTATTTATCTGCAAACCAACGAAGCGCAAAGTCATTTTCAAAGAGAAAAACAGGCTGATCAAAGCGATCCCTTGCCAAAATGTTTCGGCTTGAGGACATGCGTTGGTCCAAATCCTCCTCTGAGATCCAACGAACAGTCTTTTTGCCCATTGGTGTCATGATGACCTCTGCATTGTACTCACCCTCCATACGGTGCTTGAAAACCTCAAACTGCAGCTGACCAACTGCGCCCAGCATGTATTCACCTGTCTGATAATTCTTATAAAGCTGAACAGCCCCCTCCTGTACAAGCTGCTCAATACCTTTGTGGAAAGATTTTTGCTTCATGACATTCTTAGGTGCAACCTTCATAAAAATCTCTGGGGTAAAGGTCGGCAATGGCTCAAATTCAAACAGGTTTTTACTAACGCTCAAGGTATCTCCAACCTGATAAGTCCCTGTATCGTAGACCCCAATAATATCACCGGCAACTGCATTTTGGACATTTTCACGAGACTCAGCCATAAACTGAGTAACATTTGATAGCTTAACGCTTTTACCTGTACGAGACAGCTTTACAGCCATTCCCTTTTGAAACTCTCCAGAGACAATACGCACAAAGGCAATGCGGTCACGATGCTTAGGGTCCATGTTAGCCTGAATCTTAAAGACAAAGCCTGAAAAATCCTGATTGAGGGGATCAATCATCTGGTCCGTTGTCGTCTTATGCCCATGAGGCTCTGGTGCAAAGGCTAAAAAGGTATCTAAAAAGGTTTGTACCCCAAAATTTGTTAAGGCAGAGCCAAAGAATACCGGAGTCAGCTGACCATCTAAAATAGCCTGCTCTGAAAAGTCATTACCTGCCTCCTCCAAGAGCTCAATATCTTCAAGCACCTGCTCATAAAAAGGGTTGCTGGCAAAAATCCTTGCCCCCTCCTCTAAATCAGCAAACCTCTGCTCCCCCTTATAAAGCTCCAAGCGTTTGTTGTGCAAATCATACAGACCTTCAAAGGCTCGTCCCATACCAATTGGCCAGTTCATGGGGTAAGAAGCAATCCCAAGAACCTCTTCTAGCTCCTCCAACAACTCCAAAGGCTCACGTCCATCACGATCTAATTTATTAATAAACGTAAAAACAGGTATGTTACGATGCTTAACAACCTCAAAGAGCTTTTTCGTCTGTGCTTCGATCCCTTTAGCCGAATCAACAACCATCACAGCAGCATCAACTGCCATTAAGGTACGATAAGTATCCTCTGAAAAGTCCTCGTGACCAGGTGTATCTAAAATATTGATACGCTTACCAGCATAATCAAACTGCATGACTGATGATGTGACTGAAATCCCACGTTGCTTTTCAATATCCATCCAATCTGACTTAGCAAATTGACCAGATTTTTTTCCTTTAACGGTCCCAGCCTCACGAATCTCACCACCAAAATAAAGTAACTGTTCTGTAATAGTTGTTTTACCAGCATCTGGGTGACTGATAATCGCAAAGGTTCGACGCTTTTTAATTTCTTCTGTAATTGACATTCTTTTTTCCTTATTTGTTCACATTGCAGAGCAAGACTCTGATTAATAGCTTCAAGTCACACGTCACAGTTATGTCTACATGATCTCACTCCTAAATACTGATATGATAAAAAGAGCTGCTAGAGCAGCTCCTTTATTATAGCTGATTCGAAGCGCTTTTTCAACGCCCTATCTTTCTTTAGAGAGCTTCAGCTCTAACTGATTGGCCTCACTAAATCTCACATAGATAAGTTCAATCAGCTTAATTAAACCAGTCAACCCCATTGTCACAATGACAAAATTCATAAGCAGGTGATGCGTATGAATAATCGGAATATCCATCACAAAGCCGTAATTTCCCTTTGTTGCCAAATTGATCAATACTAAAACAAAATTAATGGTTGCCAAGTAACGGCAAACAAGGACTGGCTTTAGCTGACTTGGATTGTAAAACCGCAGCAGGTAAACCAAGCCATTGACCAAAAGAGCATAATGCCCCAGGTAAAAAGAAATATTAGCCACATGCCATAGCTGATAAGGGTATAAATCAGGTGATAACAGGGCCAAAAAGGTCCCACCAATCCCTAAAACCATAAAAAGCTGCTTTAAGCTACTGCGATCCGGTAAGAAAAAGATAGCTAGCATGGCCATTCGGCAATGGTAAAGCGGCAAAGCCTCTGTCAACGGAAAGCCTCGCAAGGCATACCAGCTATACAAACCAACCAATTGGACCAACTGAAGCCCTAAGAAGATATAGCGATACGACTTTAGCTGATAGAGCTGCAGGGTCATAAAAACCAAAAACGGCGCTATCATCACCGACAATAGATAAAATAGCAAGGACACATGCGGTAGCCCAATAGGTTCAATTGCAAAAAAATTCATAAACATCCCTTTCTACATTTTTTCATTATACCTTAATCTTAATGAGAGGACAAGATGTTTCATGTGTTTTTTCTGAAAAAGTGTTAGGAGGACTTCCCAGCATGAGGAGCTGTCAGGCGATCAACCACATTTGCTAGCAGCATGGAGTGGCTGCCCTTTAGCAGCATCTGGTCATTAGGCTCAAGAATAGTCAACAGGTACTGGCACATGTCCTCGTATTGATCCTCTCGATTATTCTTTTTAAAGAAGCTAACTCTGCCACTTGGATAATCTTGACTAGCTAGCTTGGCCAAGGCTTGAATATCATCACCGTAAAAGACCAATTGATCAATACGCTTGGGATCTAAGCTGGTAATCAGCTGAGAATGCAAAGCAACTGAGTCAGCACCTAATTCCTTCATATCAGCTAAAACAGCTATTTTTTTGCCATTAGGGTTGGCCGGAATGGCAGCAAAGGTTTCCAAAATTAACCGCATAGCAGTTGGATTGGCATTGTACACATCTGCCAAAAGGTCGGCGCCATTAGCCGCCTTGACCCACTCGGTTCGGTGGCGTGTCAGCTTGACGGTTTCTAAAGCTTCTATAATATCCTCATCAGGCACAGCCAAGAGTTTACCAACATAAGCTGCTATCATAGCATTGGTTGCATTGTATTTTCCAGTTAAGGGAAGAGTGACCGGTCTTGGTAAGACATTAGTCCTAAAGGTCAAGGAGTCCTTGCACTCTTTGATATCCTCAACCACCAGCTCTTGATGATCGCCAAAGCGAATGACCATCTGACTATCCGGCAAATATGGATCAAGGATAGGATCACCAGGAGCAATTAAAATCCCGTTAGAGTCCATCCCATCAACGATTTGCATTTTCCCTTCGGCAATCTTCTCGCGAGAGCCAAAGTAGGCTAAGTGAGCCTCACCAATAAGGGTTAGCAATGCAATATGAGGTCTGGCAATTCTAGAGAGCAGCTGAATGTCTCCCATATGATCCTGCCCCATCTCTAAAACAATCTTCTCAGTATCCTCTGGCATGTGAAGCACCGTATAAGGCAAGCCAATGTCATTATTATAATTGCCCTGGGTTTTGTAGGTCTTATAAGCTTTTGCCAGGACCGCTTCAATCATATCCTTGGTTGATGTTTTACCGTTTGAGCCTGTTACAGCAATGACATCGACACGTAGCTTATCAATATAATACTGGGCTAATTTTTGAAAGGCAGCCAAGCAATTCTCAACTAGTATATAGGGTCTGCCACTGATTGCTCTTTCTGAAAAGGTAGCTACGGCCCCATTTTCAAAGGCTAAGTCAATAAAATCATGGCCATCTCGCTCACCCTGTAGCGGTAAAAAAAGATCACCTTTTGTGATGTTTCTACTGTCAAATTCAATCTGATTCAGAGGAACGTCGTCTAAATCAGAAAGACTATTTTGAGCATCAACAACTCTTGCCACTTCATGTAATGTTAATTTCATCTTATTTTTCCTCTTAAAACACTGGTTTTTAAAGCTTTGCTTATATTATAGCATAACATATTAGGAATATTCTTTCTCCCGACTTTATCACTTAAAAACAAGTAAAGACCAGCTAACCCCTTGTGTCCCAAGGGATTTTGCTGGTCTTTAAATTTATTTTAGTGTTGTATATGGATTTTTAGCGTAATGTTTGAGCTCTTCAAACTTAACGATTCCCTTCGCCCATTCAATTCCTAGCAGTCTGTTTAACTCCTGCATATCAAGGCTTTCTTGAAGTCTGTAGTAGTTATCTTGTAACGGTGTTACCTTGGCACTGTTTAAGGCAGTAATGATACGTTCAGGACTCATCTGCCAATCTATCTGATGTTGAAGGAGGCGTAGATGAACTAAAGCAATGAAACAGGTTAGAAAGTGAGCTTGAATGTGTTTTTCCGTCCAAACGTAAACAGGACGACTTTCCAGTTCTGTTCTCGTCACACGGAAACAATCTTCAATCTTGGCTAGCTCTTTATAGGCATTTAACATCTCCTCATCAGTCATTTCTATTTCACTCGTGACAAGCACATTAATCCCATCAAACTGAGCATCAAAATCAGCCTGTTCTTGATCAATCGTAATCAAAGGAGAGTAGGGTTTAACCTCGCCAGTTTCTTTATCCAAATATTGGAGCTCTAGGTATTTCTTGCCTCCCTTTTTACTGGTTCTACGAAAAAGCTCCGCATTGGTTAACTGACTGGCATAGTCTAAAGCACCTTCACGACGAATGCGCTCCCGGTCGGCATATTTTTTAGACCAAGTGATGAGAACCTTCTCTTGAACTGAACTGCCCCCCAAAAGTTAGACATAAAATCTAACAATTGGGGGGCTATTTTTATGACATTGAGTTATGAAGACAAGGTTCAAATCTATGAGCTACGGCACATTGGAAAGTCCATTAAATGCTTATCAGAAAAGTTTAGTATTGCAGAATCTGACCTCAAATACATGATTCGCCTGATTGACAGGTATGGGTTAGCCATTGTCCAAAAAGGTAAGAATAGTTATTATTCTCCAGAACTGAAGCAAGAGATAATAGATAAAGTTCTGATTGATGGTCAATCTCAAAAACAGACGTCCTTAGACTATGCTTTACCAAATTCTAGTATGCTTTCAAGGTGGATAGCGCAATACAAGAAAAACGGCTATACTATTCTTGAGAAAAGAAGAGGGAGGCCACCAAAGATGGGACGTCAACCAAAGAAGACTTTAGAACAAATGACAGAGTTGGAGCGACTCCAAAAAGAATTAGACTACCTTAGAGCGGAGAATGCTGTGCTAAAAAAGCTGAGAGAATACCGGTTGAGGGACGAAGCAAAGCTCAAAGAGCAACAGAAATCATCCAAGAATTAATCGGTCAATTTTCTCTAGCAACTTTGCTTGAAATCCTTGATTTATCGCGGTCAACCTATTATTATCAAGTCAAGCAACTAGCTCAAGAAGATAAGGACATGGACTTAAAGGAGCTCATTCAAGGCATCTATGATGAACATCATGGCAATTATGGCTATCGTCGCATTCATCTGGAACTAAGAAATCGTGGTTTTATCGTCAATCACAAAAAAGTACAACGTTTGATGACTGTCATGGGCTTAAAAGCTCGTATCCGTCGTAAGCGCAAGTATTCTTCTTACAAAGGTGAGGTTGGCAAAAAGGCTGATAATCTGATTAAACGTCAGTTTGAAGGTTCTAAGCCCTACGAGAAGTGCTATACCGATGTGACGGAATTTACCTTACCTGAGGGGAAACTCTATCTATCGCCTGTTCTTGACGGCTATAACAGTGAGATTATTGATTTCACCCTGTCTCGATCGCCTGACTTGAAGCAAGTACAAACCATGCTTGAGAAGGCTTTTCCAGCGGATTCGTACAATGGAACGATTCTCCACAGCGATCAAGGCTGGCAATATCAACATCAGTCTTATCATCACTTTTTGGAGACTAAAGGCATTCGTCCATCCATGTCTCGCAAGGGAAATAGTCCAGATAATGGGATGATGGAGTCCTTCTTTGGTATTCTCAAATCTGAGATGTTTTACGGCCTTGAGACAACTTATCAATCCCTTAATGAGCTTGAACAAGCTATTACAGATTACATTTTTTACTACAACAACAAACGCATTAAAGCAAAGCTAAAAGGACTTAGCCCTGTGCAATACAGAACTAAATCCTTTCACTAATATGTCGTGTCCAACTTTTGGGGGTCAGTACACCACTGGGGAAGATTTTTTATTCCCTAACTTCCGTTCACGGATATAAGATTTCTTAGCGAAGGTAAGTTCTGGGTTAAATTGCCAATCCGATGAATCAAGGATGTGTTCTTGAATATCTTTTGGAGCTCCTCGGCGTCCGCGATGTTTCTGTGAGAAGAGCCAGCCATCTTCTTGCTTGAGCATTTCTGAAACATTAGCCATACTATTCATCGCCTTATCGGCGACTACAATTAACCGCTCAATTCCAAATTGTTTTTTGACTTCCTCAACCGCTGGAAGATAGGTAACAGGATCGGTTTGATTACCTCGAAACAGTTTATAGCTAATCGGAATACCGTTGGTATCCCTAAAGAGTCCTAATTGCACAATGGGTTTTGGACGGTGTTCCTTACTCGGACCACGTCTTCGAAGCCCTTCTTGTAGTATCTCTCCATTTTCTGAAACCAACTCGTTATCTGGAATATCTGTCTCAAAATAATAATTGGTGACATCGTAGAAAACGAGACTGGCTTCACGTTTGATCATCTGACTCACTACCTTGTGAAGATGATGTTGAAGATCATCTTTCAAGGTGTTCAATTTGTTCAAGGAGCGATAAATGGCATTTAAGCTGATGTCCCAATGGCCAAATAAGTCTGCTTGAGAGGCATAGGTGGCAAGTTTACTATCTGGTCGGAGAATTCTCTGAAAAACTAATAGCTTTAGCACTTGCACTAAGTCATACTCAGACTTCGTTTTGATACCCTTTAAAAAGGCTGTGAGCCCCAGAGATTCGAAGAGATTATCCAAAACCATCCAACCATAAGATTGATCCGGTTGGTTCATGGGGGCAAGGAGGTCATAGGAAACCTGGAGTACCTTAGGGTTATTTAAAGTATCTTCTTTAGCTTCGCGCTTAAGACGCTCAAGAATCCCTGGTTCTTCCAATTCAAGCTCATCTAAGAGACCAAATTTTTTAAGGATACGCTGTTTGACCTTACCATCTTTACGATACCCTTCTACAAGGTAGACATGCGTCCTACCTTCTTTATTCGTTGTTGTTTTAATAAAAGCCATAGTTTATTATAACATATATAACCATACACAACAAGAAAAAGCGTTAAAATTTATTAAAAAACCTTACTCTACCAAGGGGTTGAGTAAGGTGTGGACTAAAACAAGTGATAAAGTCGGGATTATAGCATAACATATTAGGAATATTCTTTCTATTTCACTTTATGCCTACAGGCTGATCCTTCATAGACAGGCTAAAGCTGGCACAGCCAACCGTAGACGATAGGGCTTTAAAGGCTTCTGACCAAAAAACGCTACCAATCAGGCCAAACGAAAGGACAGAGGATTGCTATATCTCCTTCCGTCCTTTGTCTCTTATATTAAATGCCCTTCACGCTTTTCAAACATTTCCTGTGCTAATCTGACTAGCTCCTCAATAAGCTCAGCATAGCTCAGTCCCATATGCTCCCAGAGCAAGGGATACATGGACCACTGCGTAAAGCCAGGCATGGTATTTAATTCATTGAGGTAGATCTGACCGTCCTGACCAAGGAAGAAATCACAACGCGACAGGCCACAAGCACCAATAGCCTTAAAGGCTGTTTCTGCGTAGGTACGCATGCTTGTCATAGCTGATTCGTCAATAGCTGCCGGAATAGCCATTGTGATCTCATTATCAATGTATTTGGCCTGATAATCATAAAAGTCAACATTCTTGACTACCTCTCCTGGAAGGGTTGATTTGACATCGGTATTACCAAGCAGTCCAACCTCAATCTCTCTTGCCAAAACCCCTTGCTCAATCAGGATACGACTGTCATACGTCAAGGCCAACAGGATAGCTGCACGCAACTCCTCCTCTGATTCTGCCTTAGAAATACCAACAGATGAGCCCATATTGGCCGGCTTAACAAACACAGGGTAGCTTAAGACTGCCTCAGTCTCTGCCAGACACCTGTCTAAATCCTGCCCCTCAATATAAACGGTATAAGCAACCTGTGGGATACCAGCTGACTCTAGGACCCTTTTGGTGGTAATCTTATCCATTGCAACACTTGATGAGAGGATATTAGTTCCCACATAAGGCATTTTTAGCACCTCTAAAAAGCCTTGAATAGAACCGTCCTCTCCCATAGGGCCATGCAAGACTGGAAAAACAACAGCCCCCTCCTCGTAGATATCACTAGGCCTTATCTGCTGCTCTAGCCTAATAGTGTCGTTGGTCATCAGCCTTTCTGTTAAGGTCGGCCGACTAGAGAATTCCTGTGTCTTGATAAACTGACCTGTCTGGCTGATAAAATAGGTTTTAACAAAAAATTTGGTGTAATCAACTGCTCTCATCACGCTCTCAGCTGAAAGCACTGATACTTCACGCTCTGCCGAACGCCCTCCGTATAATAAAATTAAGGTTTGTTTAGACATTGATAACCTTCCCTATCTGAATTAGACTACCACTTATTATAACAAAAACGAGCTTGCTTTTCAAAGACTCTGACAAAATCTGCCTTCCTTTATGGCCTTATCACATGGCATAAGGGCTAATGACAGAGAGCTGAAAATGGGCTAAGCTATAATTCTGTCCGATTTTCAATCGCTCGCAGCAGGGTTACCTCATCAGCATATTCAATGTCTGATCCTACTGCCAAGCCTCTAGCCAATCGCGTCACCTTGATACCAGCAGGCTTTAGGAGACGTGAGATGTACATCGCAGTCGCCTCTCCATCTGCTGTGGCATTCGTTGCAACAATGACCTCTGTTGCCTCTCCAGCCATCAAACGCGTGATTAGGCTCTTTAGATTGATGTCATCTGGGCCAACCCCATTCATGGGAGAAATCAAGCCATGCAGCACATGGTAATAGCCATGATATTCTTGAATTTTTTCCATGGCAGAAACGTCCTTGGAATCCTCAACAACTAAAATGATCTCTTTATCCCGACTGCTATCTGTGCAAATATGGCAGGGATCATCATCTGTCAAATTGCCACAGATAGAGCAATAGGTTAATTCTCGCTTAGCTGCTAATAAATTTTTGGCAAAATCATTCACATCCTCATCAGACATTCCAATGGTGTAAAAAGCCAATCTTGTCGCTGTTTTAACACCAATCCCTGGTAATTTAGAATAGCTTTCAATTAATTTTGCGATTGGTATAGGGTAAAGCACTCGTTTCTCCTTTATTGGTTTTTATACATCTTCATGTACAAATTAATGATATCCTTAGCCACGTATTGATGTGCCTTGGCTAGAGAGTCTGTCGCATGAGGATACATGACAGCAACAGCAATTTGAGGACTAGCACTCGGACCATAGGCAACAACATTCAAGTTAAAGGTAGATAAAGCCTGACCATTTTTATCCTTAGCATAGGTTTCTGCGGTACCGGTTTTAGCACTAATGGTAACAGGACCTCCTGCAAGAGCCCTACCTGTAGCATAGCCACTACCGCTATTGACCACCTGATAAAAACCGTCCTGAATAATCGCTAAACTATCAGCAGCTAAGTGCACCTTGTTTAACAAGGTAGTCTCAATAGCCTTACTTAGCTTACCTGGTCCTGACTGGTCATTATCCTGATAAATGCCTTCTACAATGTGAGGCGCAAGGCGACTGCCGCCATTAGCAATAGTTGAGACATATTGGGCCAGTTGCATGGTTGTATAGTTATCAAACTGACCAAAGGCCTCTGTCAAACATTTGCAGTATTATATTGATCTATGAGGTAGCCACTGGATTCGCCAGGCAAATCAACGCCAGTTGCCACTCCCATGCCAAATTCGGCATAGGCTGCCCGCAATTTTTTCATGGTTTCCTTCATACCAGTATTGGCCAAGGTCATACCAGTCACGTAATCCTGCCCCATCATTCTTAAGGCAACCTGAACCATGTAAGTATTTGATGAATATTCCAGCGCCTGACTAGCAGTAATAGGGTGCTGACCGCTGGTAAACCAAGAATTAATCGGCTGGGAGCCACCAAATTGAATCGGCTGATCAATCAAGACCTGATTCCCCTGAATCACTCCAGCCTGCCAGCCGGCAGCCAAGGTCGCCCCCTTGACAACAGACCCAGGTGTAAACACATCAGTAATAGTCCCTAAAGCGTCCTTTTGAAGCTCACCGGTTTTGGGATTGTGTGATAGACCTGCCATCGCTAAAATCGCTCCCGTATTAGGGTTAAGCGCCACAGCATAGATCCCTTCTGAGTAAGCAGCCTGACCATTTTTGAGCTCTGTCTGGAAGTGCTGATTCAAGATCTGCTCAACGCCCTGTTGAAAATCAAGTGGCACGCTCAACTTCAGGTTCCGCCCCATCTGACCCTTTTCGACTATTTTATCTGAAATAACCTCACCAGATCTGCTCGTTTTGATTTCTCTGATTTCATGCTTTCCTTGAAGGACCTCCTCGTATTGCTTTTCCAGATAAGAGGTTCCAACACGATCATTAAGCGAATAGCCCTTTTTAAGATAAGCCTTTGCTTCTTCCTTTGGAAGACCGGCTTCCTCACTAGAGACCCTTCCAATAATAGCAGCAAGGCTTGTCTCCTCCACCTGACGCTCCCAGTCTGTCCCAACTGAAATACCTGGTAATTTTGACTTATTGGCCATAATGATGGCAATATCCTGCTCAGATAAGGCTGATGTTTTGAGCTTTACAGTGCTAAAAACAGCTGCTGCATTCATTTGGTTAAAAATAGCAATAACCTTTAGCTCTTGGTCTGAATAGGTCAAGTCTGTTTCCTTAAGAGAGGCTGCCGCATTTTGATATATCTGTGCTTCGACTAATTTATTACCAAAGCGATCCACCTTGTCCTTTTGGGGTAAGGCTTGAACCGTCTTAGCATAAGCCTCTGGATCTGCCAAATAATAATCCTTTTTGGCTCTGACTGTCACTTTAGCCTCAGGATAGCTAATATAAGCAGCTAGCTGATGAGCCAAAGCCTTAATGTCCTTAGCACTAGCCTTGGGACTTCTCGTATAGGTTACCACGTCCTTGATACGATTAGAAACTAGAACCTTCCCATTACGGTCAAAAATGGTTCCCCTTGGCATAGAGCTTTTTACTTTGTAAACGGTTGACGCTGTCAGCTTTGCCTTGTAAAAATCCTTCTCATAAATCTGCATTTGTGCCAATCTCAAAATCAGGGCAACAAACAAAAAAACAATCACCAAAAAAAGGAGATGAATTCGCCTAGGAATGCTTGCTTTTTTCTTTTTATCCATGATGCCATATTAGATGCTTATCAACTCCTCCTTTTTAAACGTCGTTTCCTATTTTATCACAAAATATAAAAATAAGACTGAGAATAAGGTCTCCCAGTCTAAAAATATAACAGCACTAATCAGGCTTCCTTAGAGTGATCATAAGCCTTGTAATAAAAGAGACTAACAAAGATAGCACCGCCAAGGACATTGCCCACATAAACGAGAGCAAAATTAGTCGCAAAATCGATCCAGCTGGCGCCACCCTCAAAAATAGCCGCCGGAATAACAAAGGCATTGGCCACACTATGCTGAAAACCAAGGGCAACAAAGGTCATCACAGGAAACCAGGTTCCAAGGAGCTTACCTGTCGCATCACTAGCGCCATAGCACAGCCAAAGCGCCAGGCCAACAAACCAGTTACAGCCAATTCCTGAAACAATAGCCTGTAGAGGAGTTGCAGCAAGCTTGGCATGGGCCACCTCAATGACCTCTTCTTTAAAGCTGCCAGTAGCTGTCAGACCCAGAAAATGACCAAAAACAAAGGCAACGAACAAGGCTCCCAAAATATTAAAAAGGGTAATCACCAGCCAATTGGCCATCAAGTCCTTGGCCTTAATCTTTTTTGCAAAAAAGGCTGCCGACACCGCCATCATGTTGCCTGTGATCAATTCACCGCCAGCCATCAAAATAATGATCAGCCCAATCGGAAAGGCACAAGCACCCAAAATACTAGAAAAAGCGCCAAAGGTCTCCAGCCCACTAGCTGCAATCCTAACATACAATAAGTAGCCCAAACTAATCATCGCACCGCCAATAAAGCCTAAAATAGCCTTAGCCAAAAAAGGCTTTGCAACCTTATGCTCACCAATCGTAATCGTCGCGGCTAATATCTGTTCTGGTGTTTTCATGACATCTCCTTTTGTTAGTATATTTACAAACGCACTCTTTAGTATAGCATTTTTTCAAAAAAATGCAAGCGCTTTCAGAAAAAGAGCCTCAGCCTGTAACAGCCTTGGCTACTAAAACATAAATACTCACAGAAATCCTAGCTTGTCACTGATAGATGACCCTTCTGCCTTAAGAAGCGCCAGATAAATAAGGCTAGATAAAAATCCACCATACCATGCAGCAAAGACCCAAAGCCAACAAGCATTAGCATTGACCAAAAATAAGAAAGATCAGTTGCTGCTGTTGCTGTCATCAGATAAACCACTAAAACTCTGCTAGGCCATGAATCACATTTGCTATAATCCCAAAAACAAAGGTTCTTAACGGTGTTTCCAGCCATTTAGGCTGCCTTTTGAGCATAAAAGCCGCAATAGCTGCAAAAAGCACGTGTGAGAAGGCTCGCATAACAATAATCATAGGAAATCCTGCTAGCAAAAAGCCCAGACCTGTTCCTATCCCCACCAAGATCGCTACCGGAATGGATATAAATATGGCTAAAAACAAGGGCAGATGACTAGCTAGGGTAAAGGAAGCCGGGCCAATAATAAGCTTAATGGGCATTATCATCGGAATCAAGATGGCAAAGGCCACCAAAATAGAAGAGTAGGCAATCAGTTGTGTTGGTTTTTTGGTCATAATATCTCCTTTTACTAGTCGTTAGTATAACCAAAAACGCGACAGATGTCAAGACACCTAGCAAATCAAAAAACAACCACAGCATAAGCTCAATCCCAGCCCTTCTCAAGCACCAAAAGCTAAGACAAAAGACAGACACATCTCAGCCATTGCAGCACCAAGCCCTGCGGCCTAACAGCATAAAAGATTATCCTAGCAAAAAAGTAAGGGTAAATCTAGCCCTTTCACCATAACCATAGCAGCTTCCTTCCCTTTTAACCTCATTTGAGGCCCAGCCACAAGACTTTGGCCTCAGCATCTAGGAGCTGTCCTGCGGTCCCTATCACCTACGACAAAAGAGGGACATTGGCTATCAAGCCAAGACTAAATCCCTGTGAAGCCAGCTGCTATCAGATTATTGTTCACCATAGAGAATGCCTGCAGCTGCTAGATCTCTCTTGATCTCTTCAAATGCCTCCTGATCAGGGCAGGACAAAAGGTGAGTGTGCAGACCCTCTGTCAAAGACGACAATAATTCTGCCTTAGAGGCTCCGAGCTTTTCAATAAAGTTATTGATATCAGCTGAGCTTTTAATGTTAAGCGGTGCTGTCAGCATGCCATAAATAGGGTGCTCTACCTCCACATTGGTCACAATGCCATCATGTGCTAATATCAACTCCAACTCCTGCCTTGTCTGCTCAGGTCCATGCTGGCAAACAATTCTAGCAGAATAGTGATGACTAAACAAAGCATTTGACAGGATATATCCCTTTGGTGTTGAAATAATGTCAAGCTGCTGCGCCCTAAGTAAGGCAATGTCTCCGACAATCACCTGACGACTAACTCCCAATGCCTTGGCTAAGCTAGTTGCTGAGATGGCTTCTTGTGCTTGGCTTAACCTATCTGTAATAGCTTCTCGGCGTTCCTTTACTTTCATAAGATTCCCTTCTTTTACCACTTTTTAACTATCATATCACATTTCTGTTGGAAACGCCTTTTTTATCACATAACAAAAAAAGCCAGAGCTAGGTCTGGCCTCACAGCATTATTCACCACCGAGGTAGTACTCAGCAGTAAGATTTAGCTTGTCATCAAATTCAAACACAAGCGGTGGGAAGTTCGGGATTTCCACATTCATAATCTCGTCATCTGATAATTGCTTGATGTGTTTGACAAGGGCACGAATAGAGTTACCATGTGCTCCAACAAAAACATTTTTACCATCAACTAAGGCTGGTGCAATCTTATCTTCCCAGAAAGGAAGGGCACGCTCTAGTGTTACCTTCAGGTTTTCTGCATCTGGAATAACAGAATGATCAAGATGAGCGTAACGACGATCAGTATGTGCTGAATGCTCATCATCTTTAGCCATATCAGGAGGCAACACATCGTATGAACGGCGCCAGATATGAACCTGCTCATCACCAAATTGCTCAGCTGCTTCTGCCTTGTTTTTACCAGTCAAGCCACCATAGTGACGCTCGTTCAAGCGCCATGATTTTTCAACAGGTACCCAAAGCTGATCAGAATACTCAAGTGCAAGATTAGTTGTCTTGATAGCACGCTTAAGCACAGATGTAAAGGCAAGATCAAATGCAATACCAGCTTCCTTGATCAATTTTCCAGCATCAATAGCCTGCTGTGTTCCCTTTTCGGACAAATCAACGTCAGCCCAACCAGTGAAAAGGTTTGCTTTGTTCCATTCTGACTCACCATGACGAGCGAAAACCAATTTTACCATTAGTTAATATCTCCTTATTAAGTTTAAAGGCTTCTTGCCTTTTTACAACTCCTATTTTACAAAAATAGGTCAAAAAAGCTAGTCTATTCCTCTCTTTATTGAAAATCATTTTGTTAATATCATGAAAAACGCTAAAACCTCACAAAAGAAAGCCTTCAAGCAAGTATTTTGCAAAAATGCCTTGCTATTCTCATGCCCTAGTGATAGAATAGAAAAAATTTGTCTAAAAATGGAGGAAAACATGGTTTCTACTGCCACAAAAATCGCTACATTTGCCTTTAATAATTGCCTGATGAACGCTGCTGGAGTGTATTGCATGACCAAGGAAGAGCTGCTAGCCATTGAGGCCTCTGAGGCTGGGTCCTTTGTGACAAAAACAGGTACTCTAGCCCCTCGACAGGGCAACCCTGAGCCTCGCTATGCAGATACAGCACTTGGCTCAATCAATTCAATGGGACTTCCTAATCATGGCTACCAGTATTATTTAGATATTGTCACAGAAATGCAAAAGGATCAAGCAAGCAAGCACCACTTTTTATCTGTTGTGGGCATGTCTGCTGAAGAAACCGAGACTATCCTAAAAGCTATTCAGGCCTCTGATTATCAAGGACTTGTCGAGCTAAACCTGTCGTGCCCTAATGTCCCAGGTAAGCCTCAGCTGGCCTATGACTTTGAAGCCACAGATCAGCTCCTAAAAAAGATCTTTTCCTATTACACCAAGCCTCTAGGCATCAAGCTACCTCCTTATTTTGATATTGTCCATTTTGACCAAGCCGCAGCCATTTTCAATCAATACCCCTTAGCCTTTGCCAACTGTGTTAATTCCATTGGCAATGGCTTGGTTATTGATGATGAGCAGGTCGTCATCAAGCCTAAAAACGGCTTTGGTGGTATTGGTGGTGATTACATCAAGCCAACTGCCCTGGCTAATGTTCATGCCTTTTACCAACGGCTTAACTCTTCTATTCAGATCATTGGCACAGGCGGTGTCAAAACAGGACGTGATGCCTTTGAGCATATCCTATGCGGCGCAGCTATGGTACAAATTGGAACAGCACTGCACCAGGAAGGTCCAGCTATTTTTAAGCGTATCACTAAGGAGCTACAAGACATTATGGCTGAAAAGGGCTACCAGACACTAGACGATTTTCGTGGTCAATTACAATATAAGCCTTAAAAAAAGTCTGAGACGAAAGGTCTCAGACTTTTTCTAGCTTTATGTTAAAAGGGAAAGGCTTTTTTTGACTCCTCTTGGTCAATCGCCTGCTTGGTTTCTTTTTGATCCTGTTCTAGCTTCTTTAGTTGTTTTTTCTCAAATGCTTTATAAAAGCATAGAAAAATAATGACCTTAACCACCGAAAAGATAGCAAGTCCAAGGATAACAATTATTGGCATATCTCTACTTTCATTTTTAATGTTCTCACTGCTATTATAAGCTCTTTTTCCCTTTCAAGCAAGCTTTAATAGCAGCAGGTCACGACGCAGGCATGAAGAAAATACATGTACCCATTTTCCAGCTACAGGCATTGTTCAACATATTTTTAGCATGTTTACAGTGTCACATCATCAGTTTCTTAATTTTAATCTGATGATCCCGTACAAATGTTGCGAAAAAGACTACATCAATGATAAAAATAGCTATCAAAAAGTGTAAATGTTTTCATGCCTTTGTGGCGGCAGCAGACAAGTTTCAAGGTTTGCACATACGGGAAAATACAGCAACAGAAGCCTTACATGATATACTCATTAGAGGAGGAAAAAATATGACTAATCATCAGTTGGGAAAAGCATTTCGCAGCATTAGACAAAACAGAAATATCACCTTACAGCAGCTTGCCAGTAAAGACGTGTCCTTGTCTCAGTTATCCCGCTTTGAACGCGGCGAATCTGATCTATCAGTAACAAAGTTTTTAACAGCTTTAGACAGCATGCAAGTGGAAATCAGCGAATTTATGGACATAGCTGCCAACTTCAAACAGACAGAGCAAATTCAATTCATGTCGCAGCTGATCAAGCTGGAATATGCACGCGATATTGAGGGATTCAAGCAGCTGCAAAAGCAGGAATTGGCAAAGCACCAAGCTGATCCTGATACCAATCGTTACTATTTAAACAGCATTCTACTCCAAGGCTTTATCTGTAAATGCAATCCTAGCATTCCTTTTCCTAAGGCTTATCTTGATGAGGTCACTGACTACCTTTTTAGGACTGAAAGCTGGCATATCTATGAGCTGATTTTAATTGGAAATCTCTATCTTTTTATTGATATTCCCTTATTAGATAAAATGGGAAAGGAAATTCTAAACAATCATACCTACTACGAAAGCATTTCAACCAATAAGCATTTGGTTACCATCACCCTTCTCAATATTTGGGAAACCTGTATCCACCGACATCAGCTTGACTATGCGCGCTATTATCAAAAGCAGATACTAGCCCTACTCAATAATGAAACCAAGCTATATGAAAAAACCATCTTTTTATTTTTAAAGGGCTTAGAGGACTACCAAAGAGGACAGTGTTTGTCTGGCATTAAGGATATGACTACTGCTATTTCCATTTTTGAGAGCCTGGATTGTCCTCACCTAGCGCACAATTACCAAAAGGATTTTGAAAGATTTGTAGCCTCCTCTAGCCTTATTTGCAAAAAAACATAAGACCCTAAAAAACTGATTTATAATAAAACCACATAATCTTTTGGAGGTTTTATCATGCGCAAAAACGACTACCAGCTGCTCGCAAGTCGAGCTATTAACAAAATAGGCAATACTGTTTACGACTACAGCAACAGCAGCGGGATTGCTGGACTCGGAGCAACTGGCCGACAATATTTGGGTTATTATCAGCTAGCTGAAGGCCTTATTTCACTCATCTTAAATCCTATCGGTGGCGCCATTGCTGATCGTTATAAACGACGACAATTGTTATTGTGGACAGATGCTATCGGAGCTATCAGCTGCGGACTTTTAGCCCTGATAGCTAACCCTACTATCATGCTTTATGGGCTTATCACTGTTAATGCTCTTTTAGCAATATCGTATGCCTTCTCTGGAACTGCTTTTCGAGCCTATGTGGTCACACTAGTTGAAACAGAAAGACTTGTTCATTTCAATGCTCAGCTAGAAATCGTATCTCAAATCATCAGTATTTCCTCACCAATGCTTGCTTTTTTAGTGATGGATTGCTTTGGCATCAAAACAGCCTTGGCTCTAGATAGCATTAGCTTTCTATTGTCCTTTCTATGTCTATATACAATCAAGGACAAAGAAAGGCACATCACTAAACAGAGCAGCCAAGGCAATAGGCTTCAGCTTTTAACAGATATTAAGGAGGGGCTGCAATTCATCTACCATGACAATGACATTTTTTCTTTGTTGATTATTGCTTCTCTTGTGAATTTCTTTATTGCTGCTTTCAATTATTTAATTCCTTTTTCGAATCAGCTGCTAGGCAGCCAATCAAGCTATGCTAGTCTTCTTTCGATGGGAGCTTTAGGGGCTATCTTAGGAGCTTTTATGGCTAACAAGCTCTTTAAAAATAATCAGCAAAGCTTACTCCTATCCCTAGGCCTTAGTGGCCTAGGGATGCTTCTAATAACAGCTATGGCTCTCTTGAAGCTTCCAGTCATTGTGATTGCCCTTGGGAATTTATGGTTTGAATGCTTTTTAACAATCTTTAACATTCACTTCTTTTCTATCGTTCAAAAAAAAGTTCCTGAGGCATTGCTAGGACGAGTCTTTAGCTCAATCGTCACAACTGCTATTCTCTTAATGCCACTGGCAACTACCATCATGACCTGTATACCAGCCTCTGTTCATCTAGCAACCTTTGCTGTTATTGGAATAGGTATCATGGCGACTGCCAGTCTTGCCTACTATTGTAACTATAGGCAATCCTCCAAGAAAAAGCCCTTCATCTGAGTTAGTCATTGGTGTTAGAAATCCCTTGTAACATTATCTCAGAAAAAAATCAAATAGCTTGTCATCTGAGCTTAACTAATATATAATAAAAAAATAATTTATTTTTATTATGTTTGTTACATTAAGGAAGTTTGTAATCATTTCAACTAAGGCTAATCCTGTTAGCAACAGACATCATCATTAGGTGATGACACTCTTGGCACTACTGTAAAGGAGGAAAAGCTAAATGACTCATCAACATCATAACGCAAAGTTATCTTATCAAAGGATAGCTATTCGTACACTATGCTTGTTTACATTTTTCTTATCGTTGCTTGTCGTTCAGCCTTCAACCATCAAGGCACAGTCTTATGATGAAGGACAAACAGTTGTTTTTGAGCCCTATGGGAATAGCTTTAAGCCTTATTATAAATTTAGTGAGCCTGATGTTACCAAATACATTATCACCAATCGCTGGAGGTCTCAAACAGCCTTTACAGAAGCAGAAAAAAAGATGATGTATCAGTATACATACGCCTCTGCCAGCCCTATTAACCTAGCCCTAGAACAGGTGATGGGAGATACCAGCCAGTTGGATGCCCAGCTGCAGCAGTCTGTAGCCTTACTTGATAGTGCTACTCATAAGCTAACCATCCCTTGGAATATCATCGTCTATCGCTATGTTTATGAAACATTCTTAACAGAATTGGGCACTTCTGAAGAGGAACTCGCTCGTTACTACCATGATAAGACCTTTGATCCGCAGATCCTATCAGCGATCAAGCCAGGCACTCATTATACAAAGCAAGGCTTTATGAGTACTACAGCCATCAAAAATGCTGCTATGCCACATCGCTCAGTGGAATTAAGAATTCAGGTCCCTCAAGGCAGCCAGGCTGCTTTTGTACAGCCCTACTCATTTTATCCTTATGAAATGGAACTCTTGTTCCCAAGACAGTGCACATTAGAAATTATTGGCGCTAATCTTTCAGACGATCACACAAGATTACTTATTGAAACAAGACTCCTTCCTTAATGGAAAAAGCCCTATCTCACAGGCTAAACAGCTTAATGAGATAGGGCTTTTTTTGATTTATTATTTTACAGCGTCCTTAAGAGCTTTACCAGCCTTGAATGCTGGAACCTTTGAAGCTGCAATTTCAATTTCTTCACCAGTTTGTGGGTTGCGACCTTTACGAGCAGCGCGTTCACGAACCTCAAAGTTACCAAAACCAATTAATTGTACCTTTTCACCTTCAGCAAGAAAAGCTTCGATTGCAGAAAAGACAGCGTCAACTGCTGCTGCTGAATCTTTCTTTGTAAGCTCAGTTGCTTCTGCAACCTTTGCGATTAAATCTTGTTTGTTAGCCATTTAACAATCCTCCAAATAATTAGTAAGCTTAACGCTTTAACAGATATTATCATATCTAAAAAACAGCCACAGGTCAAGTATTAAACGTTAGTTAGACTCATTTCTTATAGATGTCAAATCGAATATCATCCTTGACAAGATCAATCTTTTGAGCCTTTAAATAGATGTTGGCATCATTTTCCAATTGCTGTAGATTGATAATAATAGCCGATTGCTTAGGTAAGACTTCAACGAATTTTGGCAGCTTATAGCTGGATTTCAAGTATTGCAAAACGTCCTTTTCCGGCAAAGAAAGGGTCCCCACAGAAAAGGAGAGAACCTGCAGCTGTATCGCACCATTGGTTAAGCGATGAGGCTGAAAATAAATGTATAACGGCACCTCATATCCTAAGAGCTGATAGGTTCCTTCAAAGAGAATGGTCGAGGAGGTGGCATACACCTTATAGGTCATTTTTTCCGTCTGAAAATCCTTTAGGTAGCTAACGACTGCCTCATTTAATTGCTCTTTAGTGGTTGTTAAGGTCCCTATTTTAATATTCTTTGCTGCTTTTTGATTGATCAGCTCAGACTTAGGCTCTCTTATTTGTATAATACGACTTCCAATAACTGCTAAAAAGGCTGCATTAAAAGCCAATAATAGCAAAAAAGCCCATTTCCACCAATTAAGGTTTAATTTCTTTTCCATTCTTTCTTATTGTCTCCATTACTGCGTCTGACATGATTTGGTAGCCTGTGTTATTGGGGTGAAAATGATCCCCTGAAAACAAAGCATCATTCACAATCGTTGTTTGCTCTCCTGTTGACTGGACAATGCCCTCTTTACCATCTACTCCTTTGTACAATAGATCATTAATTGGAACAAAGTAAACATGGTCATAGTCATCAACAACCTCTTGTGTTTTTTTGTTCCAGTCATTAATGACCGTCTGCATTTCTGTTAGCTCCTGAAAATTCAAATAAAAAGGATTGTAGATACCTAAAACAAAGATCGGCAGATCCTGATTATCCTTTCTGGCCAAATCAAGGATTTTGCGTAAGCGCTCTTGGTATTGCCTTGCTGGCTTTTTAAAGCTTGATACCTTAAGATTAGCTAAGTTCTTGCGAATAACAGCCAAGACATCATTGCCACCAACCGTTAATGTCATGAGATTAGCTTTTTTGAGCTGCTCTGTGATCTCCTTGTTCTCAGTCATTCTCGTTAAAATTTGCTGGCTGGTATTACCGGAAACACCGTAATTTTCAGTATTAACGGTAGCATTAAAGTAGTCTCCAAGATCACCAGACAATAAGGGCACAAAGCCTCCTTGGTTGGTGAGATCACCCACTCCCTCTGTCAAGGAGTCTCCAATAGCAATATAATTGAGGCTTATCTTCTTATTTTTTAGAAAATCACTTTTCTTCAGCTGTGGGTCAGACTTTGGAATAAGGACAGCTAATATCACAAATGATAAGGCAAAAACACTGAAAAAGAAGATAAGGCCTCCCAAAAACCCTCGCTTATTCATATCTAACCATCACCGCAAAAGCGCCCTCGCCAGTATGTGTTTGAATGATTGAGCCAGTCTCCAAAACAGTAATTGGCCCATCAAAGACCGTAGCGATTGTCTTCTTCAGGCTATCAGCAAAATCCCTCTGACCAGCATAGGAAATGGCCACCTCAGCTATCTGTCGCTGGCTATTTTCTGCTAGATAGCTATCCAGCCATTTAGTAAAGGTCTTATTGCCGCGTCCTTTAACAAGTGTTTGCAGGGTATCATTTTTCATTTCCATGACCACACGAATATTCAGCAAGGAGCTAAGCAAGCCTGTCACACGACCGATTCGTCCCCCTTAACCAAGTGCTCAAGTGCTGATACCCCTATATAAAGCTCTGTCTTTCGTTTAATATCCTCTACCGCCTCAAGGATTTCCTCAAGGCTAGCGCCAGCTTGAGCCAGTCTAGCCGCTTCAACCACCTGAAACTTCAAAGCCTGATCTGTAAAGCCTGAGTCCAATACCGTAACTGGTGCTGCTGCAATTTCAGCTCCCTGACGTGATGCCTCAATTGTTCCTGAAAGAGCTGGTGAGAGGTGAATGGCAACAATAGCTGTCGCCCCCTCCTTGACCAATCGCTCATAAATATCTGCAAAAAGCCCTACCGGTGGCTGACTAGTTTTTGGCAATGACTTACTAGCTCTCATCAGCTGTAGAAATTGCCCTTCCTCTTTTAGCTCATTATCAGAATACAGCTTGCTATCAATCATGACAGAAAGCGGTACAACCGTAATATCAAGAGATTTGATTAGCTCTGGTTCAATCGTCATTGATGAATCTGCAACAATTTTAATAGTTCCCATCTTAAGTTCCATTTCTAACCTCATTTATCGTCTCTTTATTTTATCACTCCTTTAAAAATAAAGCAAAGCTGGTATCTAGCTCTTGGTGTTAGCTAAAACATCTGTCAAAAACTCACCCTCTTAAAAGATAAAAAAGCCAAGACCATATCTTAGCTTTTCTTGTTAGCTACTTTAGGCAGCATAAGACCTATTAGTAAAAGCAGTAAGCCAGCCAGCTGGGCAGGTAGCACTGTTCGATCACCAGTTAGTGGAAGATCGTATCTGACTTGATGTACCTTAAAGCTGATCTTACGATTAAAAGGAAGCATGCCTTTATGACCACTAATGTCAGAAATCACACGTCCTAATTCGTCTAAAATAGTGACTGATGAGCCTAAGCCTTTTTTGTGCTTTTGTTGCATGACTAATTGCTCAGCAAGCTTTTTCTCATTTTGAGCAGCCAGCATTTCTCCCAACGAATGCCCAACCACATAATACTGACCAGTCAAATCAGATTTTTTAGCAATCATGGTCAGCAATTGGTCCGTTGCCGCATTAAAGGCCTCAAGCTTTTGGGTCAATTGATGCTTGGCTATACTGTACCGCTGCGCTGCGTCAGTTCTTTGCTTAGCAACTTTCGATGAATCCTCCTTTACAGAGACCATAACCTCAGATACATCCACCTGATCACCTTTAATAACCAAATCAGGAACAGAATCCGCTATGATATCTTGATTGCTTTCCTCGTCAGAGCTATCAATGGTTACAGGATCGTCCTCAGCTAAATAAACTGTCGAAGCCTCTTGCTTGCTCTTGTTGGTAGCTGCCTCTTTAGGCTTTAAAGCTTCCTTCTTTAGCTGATCAGACGACGTGGTGAGGTCTTTAAGCGCCTCTTGATTTTCCATGATCTGGCTTTTCTCCTCGCTAATCTGCAGCACCTCAACCTCAGTATCGGAATACTGCTCAGCAGTAACTGAACAGCACTGATACACAAAGGTCATCAACACTAGCAGACTAGCCAAGCCCATTCTTTTTTTCAGCATTTTACCTCCTCAGTCAGTATTCTTTTAGTCCTTCTATTTATCATAATATTATCAATCAATCACTCGCCAATGCAAGAGACAAAAAGACTTAGCTTCTGATAGCATACGCATAAGAGCTAGCCTTCTTGCTTGCCTTTCAGGTGGCTCATTCTGAACATGTAGCGACAAGTGCAGCAGGCAAGCTTGCTCTAAAGCTACTGTTCTGCTTTTGCTATGATACTCAGTCCTTACCTAGCAATTCACGCGCTTGATTTCTTGCTGTCTCTGTGACATCAGCTCCTGCAATCATCTTCGCAATCTCCTCGATCCGCTCCTCCTGTGTCAACAGCTTAGCCTTAGACACTGTCGACTCCTCCTTGCTTTCCTTGGAAATAAAATACTGGTTATCTGCAATAGCAATCACCTGTGGCAAATGCGAAATCGCTAATACCTGACCATAGCTGCCAATTTTATATATTTTTTTAGCAATGGCCTGGGCCACACGTCCTGAAACTCCAGTATCCACCTCGTCAAAGACAATACTCGTCTTGTCCTCTTTTTTAGAAATGGCAGCCTTGATAGCAAGCATCAAGCGGGAAAGCTCACCACCTGAAGCAACCTTAACCAGCGGCTTAAAGCCCTCACCTGGATTGGTTGAGATATAAAATTCTAAGCTTTCATTGCCTTCTCGATTAAACTTTGACCTTGTAAAGTGGACCTTAAAGTCCGCCTTTTCCATATAAAGCTCTCTCAGCTCAGCTTTGATGTCGGCTTCTAGCTCTAGAGCCAGGGCATGACGCTTGTCACTTAGCTGTGAGGCAGTCATCACCAGTTGCTTCTCAAGGACCTTTAATTCCCTTTCTAGCTCATCAGAGGAACGGTCATCTCCGCTTAATAACTGGTATTCCTTGGTAATATTGGCATAGTAGTCCAAAACATCATTCACACCACCGCCATATTTTCTTGTCAGACTATTAATGCTGTCTAAACGCAGCTCAATGTCCTGCAATCTGCCTGCATCAAAATCAAGCTGGTCGATGGTATCAGATAATTGCTTTGTGACCTCCTCAAGAATATAATAAGCCTCTGACACACCAGCTGATATAAGCTGATACTCTGGGGCAAGGTCCTCAATAGACAGCAACTCATTCATGCTAGAGCGGACCTGTGAGAGACTGGAAAAGTCCTCATTATCCAAGGAAAGGTAGGCACTGGTTAAGGTATCAGCAATCTTTTTGTGATTGAGCAATCGCTGCCTTTCTTGGTTAAGCAGGTCATCTTCTCCTCTAACCAAATCTGCTGCCTCAATTTCCCCTATCTGAAAGGCCAGCAGGTCAAGGCGCGCCTGATGTTCTTTTTCATTTTTTTGCTTCTCAAGAGCCTGCCTTCGCAAAGCCTTATAGCGATCAAAAATCTGCTGATAGGACTGCTTGAGCTGGTCAAAGGCCTCATCTCCAAAACTATCCAAAATATGCTGGTGCAGCTGTGGACGCATCAATTCCTCCTGATCATGCTGACCATGAATATCCACTAAAAACTGCCCAAGTTTTTTTAGGGTGCTGACAGTGACCATTTGACCATTGATACGGCTGACGCTACGACCGTTAGCAAAAATATCACGACGAAGAATCAACTCCTCTTCCATGCTAATCCCTGATTCTGCCAGCACAGCGGCTAAATGAGGATTAGCATCAACCGAAAAGAAGCCCTCAATCTCTGCCTTATCAGCACCATGTCGAATCACCTCAGTGCTTGCGCGCGCACCCAGCAGCATGTTCATCGCATCAATGATAATGGACTTTCCTGCCCCTGTCTCCCCAGTCAGTACGGTCATACCGTTTTCAAAGTTTAAAGAGATTTCCTCTATGATAGCAAAATTCTTAATGGAAATTTCTAATAACATCGGCTTCTCTCTATTTTTTAGACCAATCCCTGCATCCAAAGGGACAATTCCTGACGGATATGATCAGCGTCTGCTTCTGATTTTGCAATCAACAGCAAACTATCATCATCTGCAATCAGGCTAAACAATTGACCTGAAAAGTCTGTCATCAAATAACGTTTGATTAGCTTGCTATTGCCTGGAACAACGTTGAGGTGAATATGCTGCTCCAAGCCCGCTGTTTTTTCAGACATTTCCAAAATCGTTTTTTTGATAGAGGCAGGCCTTTGCACCACCCGCTTGCCACTATCCTGTGACAAGCCATAGACATAACGCCCAGTTCCAGATGGAATTTTGACAATGCCAATTTCATTCATGTCTCTTGAAATAGTGGCCTGAGTTAGCTCTAGCCCATAATCAGCTAGGAGCTTTAATAGCTCATGCTGAGTCTCAATCTCATGAGACAAAACCATTTTTTTTATTAAATCTAATCGTTCACTCTTTTTCATGCTGTTTAAATTCCTTATGTGCACTGCTAACAACGCTCTGTATGAGCTGATCATCAATAGCCTTGGAGCCCTTTCCCTTGACTAAATGAGCCAAAAATTCAATATTGCCATGACCACCTTGGATAGGCGAAAAATCAAGCCCCTTAACGATAAATCCGCAATTAAGAGCAGTATCTGCCACCTGCTTAATCACTTTTTCATGAATCAGTCTATCCTTGACAATCCCTTTTTTGCCAATCTGCTCGCGCCCTGCTTCAAACTGTGGCTTGATCAGAGCAACAGCCTCTGCCCCTTCCTGCAAAATACAGTGCAATGTCGGCAGTATCAGGCTAAGAGAAATAAAGGACACATCAATGCTGGCAAAGGCTGGCTGACCTTCTGAAAAATCTGCTAGCTTTGCATAGCGAAAATTGTACTGCTCCATGCTTCGAACACGACTATCCTGCCTGAGCTTCCAGACCAATTGATTGGTTCCAACATCAACAGCGTAAACCAGCCTAGCTCCTGCCTGTAGCATAACATCTGTAAAGCCACCTGTTGAAGCACCAATATCAATTGTCACCTTATCCTGCACAGAGATCCCAAAGACCTGCAAGGCTTTTTCCAGCTTGAGACCCCCTCGGCTGACATACTTAAGCTTCTCACCCTTGAGCCTTAGTTCGATCCCCTCATCAATCTTTTCACCAGGCTTATCAAAGCGTAAGCCACTTATAGCTGATATAACTAGCCCAGCCATCACACCGCGCTTGGCCTGTTCTCGCGTTTCAAAAAGTCCCTGTCTATAGGCTAGCACATCTACTCTTTCTTTAGCCATTTAGTCGCAACCCCTCGATCCTTTTGATAATAGCCTGAGACTCAAAGCCTTCTTCCCTTTCTAGTCTGCTAAAAATAGCTAGCGCTTGACTCAAAGACTCCTCCAAAATAGCCCTTGAGCGCTCTAAACCAAGCAGACTCGGATAGGTTGATTTTGCAGCAGCAAGGTCCTTTTGCGGTGTCTTGCCAAGATCAGCAAAGCTAGCCGTAAGGTCTAATATATCATCTCTTATCTGAAAGGCCTGTCCAACAAGCCTACCAGCCTCCCACAGACAAGACAAAACGTCTGCTGACTGCTCAGCTATGATACCCGCAGCCACAAAAGGAAGGGTCAACAATTTCCCTGTTTTATTGGCATGAATATCAGATAGCTCCTGAATATCCAGCAGCTGATGCTCACCCTTCATGTCCAAGAGCTGACCACCGACCATGCCAAAGGTTCCTGACGCTAAGGAAAACTGCTGAATCAATTGCACCAGCAGGTCAGCCGGCAAATCTGCCCCTGCGATTAGAGCAAAAGGGTCCAAAAAAAGACTATCTCCTGCCAAAATAGCAGTTGCTTCATTAAATTGCTTGTGGCTAGTTAGTCGCCCGCGACGGTAATCATCGTTATCCATAGCAGGCAAATCATCGTGAATCAAACTTCCTGTATGAATCATCTCAACAGCAGCAGCAACCGCGTAATGAGCGTCTGTCAAGGCAAGACCAAAGCCCTCTAGCAGCTCCAATAACATGAGTGGACGGAGCCTCTTTCCTCCACCATCAACAGAATATAAAATGGCCTCCTCCAGATCTGCTGAAACAGTAGACTGCCTGTCATAATACTGATGAATCGTGGCATTAATTCTTGTTAGCTTATCCATTAGGCATCCATTTCTAGCTCTGTGCCATCTGCCTGCATGACCTTAACAAGTGTCTTTTCAGCTGCTTGTAAGGTTTTTTGAAGGTCCTTGGACAGCACCATACCCTTTTGAAATTCAGAGATGGCCTCTTCTAGTGGCACATCACCATTTTCTAGCCTCGTCACAATGGCCTCTAATTCTTGTAAACGCTCTTCAAATATTTTTTTCGTTGACATCTTCTACCTCTACTTCTAATTGACCATCACGCATGATAATACTAAGATGATCTCCCTTTTTAATGTCCTTAACACAAGCAGCTACTACACCGTCCTTTTTTAACAGGGCATAGCCGCGGGCAATGATACGGCTCGTATCAAGCGACAGCAAGGCAGCTTGAGCTCGCTCAAAGCCTGCTAGCTTACTGTCATATTGATTGGTCATATTGGCTATCAAGAGACGATGCGCAGTTGCCAGACGATCCTGATAACGCTCAAGCCTTGCCTGTACATTGACAGAGGCTAAACGATGCTCCAAAATCAAGTGCTCCTGCTTAGCTCCTGATAATGTCTCTTTAAAAGTGGTCATCAAGGAGGTCGTAAGCCTATCTAAGCGTTGACTATAAGCATCATAGAGCCTCTCTGGCTGCCTGAAAATAACAGAATAAGAAAGCTTATCCACCCGCTCCTGCCCTTGTCTGATATAGCGCAGACAGGCTTGATAGGACCGGCTCTGCTGCTCAGCAATCCAAGAGACAATATCTGTTTTTGTAATAGGTGTCGCCAGCTCTGCAGCTGCGGTTGGGGTGGCAGCTCTGCGATCAGCCACAAAATCAGCCAAGGTTGTATCTGTCTCATGTCCTACGCTGGAAATAACAGGCAGGCGAGACTCAAAAATAGCCTGAACAACGATTTCCTCATTGAAAGCCCACAGGTCCTCAATCGAGCCACCGCCGCGTCCAACAATCAACAAATCCAGATCCTCACGCTGGTTAGCCTTAGTAATATTAGCAGCAACCTCTTGAGCTGCCCCCTCACCCTGAACCTTTGTTGGAAACAAAAGAATACTCACCCCAGGAAAACGCCTTGAGATGGTTGTGATAATATCACGAATCACAGCCCCACTTGGACTCGTCACAATACCTACCTTTGTCACAAATTGCGGCAGGGCCTGCTTATGCCTCTCATCAAAGAAGCCTTCACCAGCCAGCTTTTGCCTGAGCTGCTCAAATTGCAGCGCCAAAGCACCAATACCGTCTGGCTCAGCCTTTTCAATGATCATTGAATACGAGCCATTTGGCTCATAGAGCTGAATACGCCCAACCACATTGAGCTTCATGCCCTCTTCTAAATCAAAGCCAAGCTTTTTATAAGCTCCTGCCCACATGGTGGCCTGAATCACCGCTCCCTCGTCCTTTAAGGAAAAATATTGGTGATTTGGTCTTTTTCTGAAATTAGATACCTGACCAGTGAGATAGACACGCTCCAGATAAGGGTCTCGATCAAATTTCAATTTTAAATATTTTGTCAGCTGAGTGACGGATAAATAGTCTGCCATCAGTTTACCTTTCACTTCATGAAGCCTAACTGCTCCAACTGTATACTAATGCAATTATATCATGTTTCCACATAAATAGTGAGCAAAAAAGAGACAAAAAAAGAAGCCAGCTAGGGCTTCTACAGCTTGACACAAGTTTTTCCAATGATAGCTTCCTTGAATCATAAAGCAGCACCCAGTCTTAAGCTAGCAGCTCTAAACTCAAAATAGCTAAACGACTGAAACCAGCTGCTGTCATGCCTACCAATTAACCGCTTTTCCCAAACGACCTCGCAGCACAGCCTCAACCTAGCTTCTGGCCTGTGCTGATTGCCTTTAGCCATCTAGGAAGCTCATAGCTAATAGCAGTCGGCAAAACCACATAGGCAGTCTTTGCCAGCTCATCAGCAATCGCAGAGTGCAGATAGGTCGCACAAGCAACCTTAGCCACCAAGCTTGACTCTGGAAACTGGACAGCTATCCCTGCTATCATACCTGCCAAGGTATCCCCCATACCACCTGTAGCCTGATAAGGTCCGCCCACTCTTAGCCGGTAGATCTGGTTGCCATGATAAATCTTGGTTGCTGAGCTTTTAGCAACCAAAATCGTAGCCCTTGGAAAATGCTTGAGAGCTGCTTGGTTGGCAGCATCATACTGCTGATCAATCGCTAAACCTGACAGCGCCTCCCATTCCTTTTGGTGTGGCGTTAACACAAGAGGGCACCTCAGCTGCTTAACATCAGCTGCCCTTTTCGCTAAAAGCCTTAAGGCAGAGCCATCAATGACCAATACCTGATGATCAGCGACATGTGCAAGGACCAATTCAAACAGCCTAGCTGCTCTGCTATTCTCCGACAGCCCCGGACCAATCAAAATCAGGTCTGCCATACCTAGCTGAGATAACAGTAATTCCTCATCATCTACCGCAATAGCCATCGCCTCTGGCAAATGACTATGCAAGGCAGCAATAGTTTCTCTATCAGTTGCAACAGTTACTAGGCCAGCACCACTATGAACACAGGCCAGCGCTACCATAATAATAGCACCACCGTATGGATACAAGCCACCTACTAACAGTACTCTGCCGTAACTCCCCTTATGGGAGTCAGCCTGCCGCGGAACAACAACCCTAGCAACAAACGATTGATCTATAATCATTGACTCACCCTTCTTAGAGCTGCTTGATAGGTTTGCTCCAAAAGCATAGTAATGGTCATCGGTCCAACACCACCCGGAACAGGAGTAATCATGCTAGCCAGCTCTGACACCTCATCAAAGGCGACGTCTCCAATCAATCGCCCATTGACGTCACGATTCATACCAACATCTATAACAACAGCACCCTCTTTAACAAACTCCTTTGTGATAAAATGCCCCTGACCAATAGCAACAATCAAGATATCAGCACGACGACAAATATCTGCCAGTCGGCGCGTGCGCGAATGGGTAAGCGTTACCGTAGCATTTTTATCCAACAGTAGCTGCGCCATAGGCTTCCCAACAATATTTGAGCGCCCGACAATAACAGCATTTTTCCCTTCAAGTTCGATACCATAGTCATGAAACATCTCCATAATCCCTGCCGGAGTACAAGGGACCATATTCGGACGACCTGACCACAGATGACCTGTATTCATAGGGTGAAAGCCATCGACGTCCTTTTTAGGATCAATAGCAAGGATAATGCTTTTGTCATTAATATGGTGCGGAAGAGGAAGCTGCACTAAAATACCATGAATCGTATCATCTTGATTATATTGCTCAATGAGCTCTATCAACTCTTCCTGACAGACTGAATCAGACAAGCGAACGGTTTCACTTTTAAAGCCTGCTGCTAAGGCAGCGCGTTCCTTATTACGGACGTAAACCTGACTAGCAGGGTTGTCTCCTACCAGAATGACAACAAGGCCTGGAACAATTCCTTTTTCTGCCTTTAAGCTCTCTACCTTCTTAGCCAATGCTGCCTGCATTTTCTGTGCTAGGGCCTTCCCATCAATAATCTGTACCATATGCGCTCCTTGCTAATTTTTTAACTATTATAACGAAAAAAGGAAGCACTGTCACTTCCTTTTCCTTTTTGCTTATTGATTAGCTGATTTTCTGTTGCAGAGCTTGAACAATTAGCTGACACTGTCCATCTTTGCTTGACAAGCTGACTCAATAGCGTCTAGCTTAGCAATGCTGTCTGCCTCTGTTTCACCAATAGTATAGATGTAAAGCTTGATCTTAGGCTCTGTTCCAGATGGTCTCAGCGCATACCATGACCCATCATCAAAATAATATTTCAAACAATTTTGCTTTGGAAAATCAAGGTAGCCGTCCTTAAAGTCTACAATGGTCTTCAAGCTCATAGCACCTGCATGCTCAATAGGCTCATTTCTAAAGTCCTCCATGATACGTGCAATACGCTTCTGCCCCTCAACACCCTCTAGCTCTAGCGCTACCTGACGCTCATTGTAATAGCCAAATTCCTTGTAAATGTCTTGAAGCACATCTAAGAGTGACTGACCCCTTTGCTTGTAGTAGGCAGCCATTTCTACCACCATCATTGAGGCGCTAACCGCGTCCTTATCACGCACAAAGGTACCGTAACAAAAACCAATGCTTTCCTCATAGCCAAAGACGTAGGTCTTCTCCTTTGTGATGTCATAGTCATTAGCCTTACCACAGATGTTTTTAAAGCCTGTAAGAGTCTCAACCGTTTCAACGTCATATTTAGCGGCAATAGCTTTTGATAAATCCCCTGTTACAATTGATTTGACAAGGACAGGATTGTCAGGAAGATTATGCCTAGCATGACGCTGTGAAAAGATATAGTAGGACAACAAAGCACCAATCTTATTACCATTAAGAAAGACATAACTACCGTCAGCAGCTCGAACCTCTAGTGCCACACGATCACAGTCCGGATCAGTCGCAATCAGAATAGCTGCTCCTACTTCTTGCCCTAGTCTTTCTGAATAAGCAAAGGCCTTTGGTACCTCTGGATTTGGATAACCAACTGTTGTGAAATCTGGGTCTGGCATTTCCTGCTCCGGCACTACAAAGACATGATCAAAGCCTCGTCTCTTCAATACCTCACGAACAGGCAAATTACCAACGCCATTCAAAGGTGTATAAACCACACGCACTGACTTATCAATATCAGTATCATTGATGGTCAAGCCTAAAACCTCTTTCTTATAGGCCTCCTCTATACTATCATCAATATAGCTGGTCAGACCACTTGCCAATGCCTCCTCAAAGGGTATCTGCTTAACGTCCTCAAAGCGCTCAATAGCGTCCATATGAACCGCTATCTGATTAGCAATGTCATCTAGGATCTGTGACCCCTCTTCCCAATAAGCCTTGTAGCCATTGTAGGCCTGAGGATTGTGACTAGCAGTAATCATGACACCAGAGATACAGTTCAAGGCACGAATCGCATAAGAGCACATCGGTGTCGGACGAATCCCCTTGTAGATATAAGACTTGATCCCATTGGCTGCCATGATCGAGCAGGTCAATTCTGCGAATTCCTTAGACTTATAGCGCACATCATAGCTGATGGCAATCCCGCGTGAGACTGCCTCTGGCCCATGATCAATAATGGTATTAGCTAAAGCCTGCGCAGCCTTACCAACCATGTAAATATTCATACGGTTGGTCCCAGCACCGAGCTTTCCTCTAAGTCCTGCTGTCCCAAACTCAAGCACCTTATAAAAACGGTCTTGAATCTCAGCCTCATCATGCTTAATCGCCTCTAAATCTGCCTTGATTTCTTCATTGAAAAAATCATTGTGCAGCCACTCCTGATAAACAGCTTTGTAGTCCATATTATCCTCCTACTTTCAGACCACCATGTTGACAACAACATATTACCTAAGACGTGATCATATGATCATGATTTCCATCATCAAAAAAGCAAAGCGCTTTCTAATGACAGACTTACCTGAATAGTATCAAACAATAAAACAAAAGTCAACCTAATTCATCAATTAAGCAATGTTAACAGTCATGCAAATGAAACCCCTTACCCAGCACAACAAGCAAAGCCCCTGTGCTAGCCTGCCACAGCAATGTTGACCAATAAAGAGACCACACCTCCAATCACTATGATACCCACTGACCAGCTAGCAGCCCAAGCGTAGCAAAGCCAGATATGGCTACAGCACCAACCAGACTTTCTAAGCCTTTTACAAACAAAATGCCCAAAACAAACAGCCAATTGACTAATAGCCAGACCTTGAGGTGACATGCTGCCCTTTAGCTGCGCCAGCTATGACAATACCTTGCTCAAAAAGTCCTTGGTCCGCTCCTCCTTAGGAGCTTCAAATACCTGAACTGGACTGCCCTCTTCAATCACAAGACCACCGTCCATAAAAATCACGCGATCCGCCACCTCTTTGGCAAAGCCCATTTCATGCGTTACAATAACCATCGTCATGCCTGATTTTGCCAAATCCTGCATAACAGCCAAAACCTCACCCACCATCTCAGGGTCAAGCGCTGAGGTCGGCTCATCAAAGAGCAGCACATCGGGATCCATTGCCAAGCCGCGCGCAATCGCAATGCGCTGCTGCTGACCACCGGATAAGCTTGCCGGATAGGCAGCAGCCTTATCTCTCAGCCCAACTCGCTCAAGCAGCTCATAAGCTCTCTGCTCCGCGCCAGCCCTTGACATTCCTTTTGTTTTGATGGGTGACAGGGTGATGTTTTCCAGCACTGTCATATTGGGAAACAGATTAAACTGCTGAAAAACCATGCCCATCTTCTCACGCATCTTGAAAATATCATTTGCCTTATCCGTAATATCGACGCCCTCAAAGCTGATGTGTCCCTTTGTTGGCACCTCAAGCAAATTCATCGTGCGCAATAGCGTGGACTTTCCTGAGCCAGATGGCCCAATAATCACCACAACCTCACCCTGATTAATGGTCAGGTCTATTCCTTTTAGCACCTCATGCTTGCCAAAGCTCTTATGCAACTGACGAATCGAAATCACTGTCTCAGTCATCTTATCTCCCTCCCTGTGCTAGCTTGCGCTCCAAGCAGCCTAATAATTGCGACAATATTGTTGTTATCATCAAGTAATAAAAGGCCGCAAACAGCAAGGGTGTAATAGGCAGATAGGTCGCCGTCACAACCGACTGAGCTCCATTCCAAAGCTCCATCACACCAATCGTCTGAAGCAAGGCACTATCCTTGATAATGGTGATCAATTCATTGCCCAAGGCCGGCAAAATATTCTTAAAGGCCTGAGGCAAAATCACATAGAGCATGGCGTTCTTAGGACGGATACCAAGAGAGTAAGCAGCCTCCAGCTGCCCCTTTGGCACCGCCTCAATCCCAGCCCTGACGATTTCAGATATGTAAGCACCGCTATTCAAGGAAATAATAATAATACCAGGAAGCAGTCTTGAAAAATCCAAATCCAACACACCAAAGCCTACAATGGGCAGATCGTTGAAATGCAGCCAAGCAAAAGCAATCATGATCTGTACCACCATCGGCGTTCCACGAAAAATCCAGACATAAAGACTGACAAGCCAAGACAAAGGCTTGATATGACTGCGTTTTATCAGGGTCACTAAAAGACCTATAATCGTGCCAAAAAAGACAACACAGGCTGAAATCATCATGGTTACAAGCACACCATAATTGAAATAAGCCCAGTATTTGGGTAAAAAGGTAAAATCCATTCCTATCTCCTAACATTCATAAAGTCATGGCAACGAATATAATTATACTATAACATGAATATTAATACAACATCTTTTTATCGAAAAATATTCTCAAAAACAAACAAGCTTGATAAGAAACATAAGCTGACCTGTGAACTTGCTAGACTAGCTGAGCAAAGCAACTCCTCGCCTTTAAAAACAATAACCCTCTGATAAAATCAGACGATTCAGCATTGAATTAAAAAAACTACGGAGACAAAGTGGCGCCTAGCTGTTTCTCATAGCAAGCTACCATGTTAAACTCTTCTTCGGGAAAGAATTTTGAAAAAGTAATGATACTATCATCAAAGGAGAGAAAGATGAAAAAAACAATACGCAAGTACAGCGTCTGCTCAGCAGCCATTGCCCTAGCAACAATGGCCAGCCTAGGAACAGCTGGAAATGCCCGAGCTGAAGATTATACGCGATTAGAGTCCTATCCAGATCCAGCTGAACTAATTAGGGACGGACTCGGAGATGGCGAAGTAAGAGTATACCTACATACATTAAGACAATTCATGCAAACCTACTTACAAAACTTAGAACTACAAGCTAAAAAAGGTGGTCCTCAGGGACCTGTGGGGCCTGCCGGACCTAGAGGGGAACGCGGAGAGCAAGGTCCTGTTGGGCCTATGGGACCACGTGGAGATAAAGGCGAAACCGGAGAAACAGGTCCTAAAGGTGAACAAGGACCAGCCGGCCCTAAGGGTGACAGAGGCGAACGCGGCGAAAAAGGTGAGCAAGGACAACGCGGCGAAAAAGGCGAGCAAGGACAACGCGGTGAAAAAGGTGAGCAAGGACAACGCGGTGAAAAAGGTGAGCAAGGACAACGCGGTGAAAAAGGCGAGCAAGGACAACGCGGTGAAAAAGGTGAGCAAGGACAACGCGGTGAAAAAGGTGAGCAAGGACAACGCGGTGAAAAAGGTGAGCAAGGACAACGCGGTGAAAAAGGTGAGCAAGGACAACGCGGCGAAAAAGGCGAGCAAGGACAACGCGGCGAAAAAGGCGAGCAAAAACCAAAGGGTGATCAAGGAAAAGATACAAAACCATCAGCTCCAAAAGCACCTGAAAAGACACCTGCACCAAAGGCTCCAGAAAAATCAGCTCAGCCTAAAGCACCAGCGCCTAAGTCAGCACCAGCAGCTCAAAAGAGCACGCTACCAGCTACAGGGGAGACAAATCACCCATTCTTCACCCTTGCAGCCCTTAGCGTCATCACTAGCGCAGGCGTCCTAAACCTAAAGAAAAAGAAAAGCTAAGCTAGCTATTGTGTCTTTCCCCTATGGCAATAGCTAACAGCTAATCACAAACATCAGAGAGGTCTTTTCTGACCTCTCTTTATCATACCACCGCTCTTTCAAACACCAACAGCTAGACACAACAAAACCCTTAGAAATGAGCATTCTAAGGACTTTTAACATCTTAATTCACCTCAAAAATATTTCACTAAGATCAAGGTTAGAACTTCACATTGATACTTAGCCTACCTTGCTTACTGGGCCAGTACCCTTTACTGCGAGTGGCTAAGGTCACAAGCCTCTGACAGTAAAAGCTCAAGACCGTGCTAGAGCAGATCACTATTAATCACTATCAAGCCCTACCGGCTAGAAAGACCATAGGAGAAAGGCCTTTCCTGGAGCTGTCTTGAGGCTTTAAGGGATAATAAAAACAAACCAGTAAATCACCAGCTTGTCCTCTGTCTGACCTGCCTCCCAGCAAGCCCATGTCATCATCAATAGCTTAATATAACAAATCGTAAATTTCCATCGCAATCAAATCGATGCTATCAAATGAATATGACTCACGCGCTTCAATATCACGTAAAATAAAGACTGGACCATTTTCAGGATCGTTGACAAATGCAACCTCTGCAACAACAACACCATCTCGCTCAAAGTTTCTCTTTAAATTACCGCCATCTGTTACCATCAGCTCCAGACGGTTGATGATTCTCACTAAATGTGATTCCATTTCGTTTCTCCTATTCGTTTATTGTCCCTATATATTTTAACATAAATCATCGAAAACAAACAAGAAAAGTAGCCATTTTCTCTTTATTTTATCCCCTTTGACGACTTTTTTGAACCAATGAGCAGCAAGATTTATAGAGATTATCACTCTATACCTGAAAGTGCTAATAATGAAGCTTTTTACTTGATTTCCAAGCCTAAGGTGCTATAATATGACTATAAAGTTTGACCATTTTTGACTAAATGACCTTGACTTTTTAGATAACCCCTTGGAGGTATGATATGCTTTGTCAAAACTGTAATTTAAACGAATCAACCATTCATCTTTATACAAGCATTAACGGAAAGCAAAGGCAGATTGACCTCTGTCAAAATTGCTACCAAATCATGAAAACAGACCCTAAAAATCCTATCTTAGGAGGCTATAATGGCAACCAAAAGGCGCAGCAGCCTTCTCAAAACCCTTTCTTTGATGACTTTTTTGGTGACCTGAACAATTTTAGAGCCTTCGGTCAATTGCCCAATACACCACCTACCCAATCAGGCGGCCATAATGGCGGAGGTCACAATGGCTACCGTCCCAATCACACACAGCCAGCACAAGAGGCTAACAAAGGTTTGCTTGAGGAATTCGGCATTAATATCACTGAAATGGCTAAGCGTGGTGATATTGATCCTGTCATCGGACGTGACGATGAGATTATCCGCGTGATCGAGATTCTCAACCGTCGTACCAAAAATAACCCTGTCCTAATCGGAGAACCAGGTGTTGGTAAGACTGCTGTCGTTGAAGGCCTTGCTCAAAAAATCGTTGATGGCGATGTGCCACAAAAGCTACAGAGTAAGCAGGTGATTCGCCTTGATGTGGTTAGCCTCGTTCAGGGGACAGGTATTCGTGGCCAATTTGAAGAGCGCATGCAAAAGCTCATGGAGGAAATCCGCAAGCGCCATGACGTGATTCTATTTATTGATGAAATCCATGAAATTGTGGGAGCTGGTGCAGTTGGTGACGGCAGCATGGACGCAGGAAATATTTTAAAGCCAGCACTTGCTCGTGGTGAGCTTCAATTAGTGGGAGCGACCACTCTCAATGAATATCGCATCATCGAAAAGGACGCAGCCCTTGAGCGACGCATGCAGCCGGTTAAGGTGGACGAGCCTTCGGTTGAAGAAACAATCACTATCCTAAAAGGAATCCAACCCAAATATGAGGACTATCACCATGTCAAATATAGCCAGTCGGCTATTGAAGCAGCTGCTAACCTCTCCAACCGCTATATTCAAGACCGCTTCTTGCCTGATAAGGCCATTGACCTGCTAGATGAAGCCGGCTCAAAGATGAACCTAACCCTTAACTTTGTTGACCCCAAAGACATTGATAAGCGTTTGATTGAGGCTGAAAACCTCAAGACACAAGCCACACGTGATGAGGATTATGAGCGAGCAGCCTATTTCCGCGATCAAATCGCCAAATATAAAGAAATGCAGGCTCAAAAGCTAGATGAGCAGGATATTCCAATCATCACTGACAAGACCATCGAAGCAATCGTTGAGCAAAAAACCAATATTCCAGTTGGTGATTTAAAGGAAAAGGAACAATCACAGCTAGTCAATCTGGCCGCCGATCTCAAAAAGCATGTTATCGGTCAAGACGATGCTGTTGATAAAATTGCAAAAGCTATCCGTCGTAATCGTGTTGGACTGGGAGCCCCAAATCGTCCTATCGGCTCCTTCCTCTTTGTTGGCCCAACTGGTGTCGGTAAAACAGAGCTTTCCAAGCAATTAGCCATTGAGCTTTTTGGCTCTGCTGATAACATGATTCGCTTTGACATGTCTGAATACATGGAAAAGCACGCTGTGGCTAAGCTTGTCGGTGCCCCTCCCGGCTACGTCGGCTATGAGGAGGCAGGTCAGTTAACAGAGCAGGTGCGCCGCAACCCTTACTCGCTCATTTTGTTAGATGAGATCGAAAAGGCTCACCCTGATGTCATGCACATGTTTTTACAGGTCCTAGATGACGGACGATTAACCGACGGACAAGGACGTACCGTTAGCTTTAAGGACACTATTATCATCATGACATCAAATGCTGGCACTGGCAAAACAGAGGCCTCAGTAGGCTTTGGCGCTGCTAGAGAAGGGCGGACAAACTCTGTTTTAGGAGAGCTCAGTCATTTCTTTAGCCCCGAGTTCATGAATCGCTTTGATGGCATTATTGAGTTTCAGCCACTAAGCAAGGACAATCTTTTACATATCGTTCATTTAATGCTCGATGATGTTAACCACCGCCTTGCTCACAATAACATTCGCCTTGATGTCACCCAAAAGGTCAAAGAAAAGCTCGTTGAGCTAGGCTATGATCCTAAGATGGGAGCACGACCATTGCGCCGCACCATTCAGGACTACATTGAGGACGCCATTACTGACTTCTACCTTGAGCACCCAGCAGAAAAAGACATGCGAGCTGTCTTGACCTCTAATGGACACATTATAATCAAGCCTGTAGTCAAATCTCAGGCGAAGCAGGCGGACTAACAGGGCATACCAAAAAGCAGAGAGAAAAGCAGAGAGAAAAGCAGACAGCATTTTCTCTCTTTTTGACGAGCATTTTTTTATGAAACATTTTTGATAAATCTACAGTTTTATGAGAATAATGACCAAAAATTTAGTATAATAAAACAAAGGAGAAGCGATATGACCGTTCCAATATTTGGTGATAAGATAGATGACCAGCATTACACCGCACGTTACGGTGTCTATGCAGTGATTCCTAACTCGGCTAAAACAGAGATTATCCTAGTGCAGGCTCCAAATGGTGCTTGGTTTTTGCCAGGAGGAGAAATAGAGGCTGGTGAAAGCCAGCTACAGGCACTGGAGCGTGAGCTAGTTGAGGAGCTGGGATTTGCTGCTGATATTGGTTATTATTATGGTCAAGCAGACGAATACTTCTATTCTCGTCACCGCGATACCTACTACTATAATCCTGCCTACCTGTACGAGGTGACATCATTCCAAGCTATCTCAAAGCCCTTGGAAGACTTTAACCATCTGGCTTGGTTTCTTCCTATTGCGGACGCCATAACAGTCTTAAAGCGTGATAGCCACAGATGGGGCGTCGAAGAATGGCAGAAAAAGCACCATTAAAATCCGTAATCAATTTAAAAATAGTGCTATAATAAAAGTAAAAATAGTCAGGAGAAGATTTATGAGACTTATTAATACCACCAGCAGTCACCCCGAGCTTGTCAGAAATCAGCTGCAAAATACAGATGCTCACCTCGTTGAAGTTTACTCAGCTGGTAACACTGACGTCATCTTTACGCAAGCACCCAAGCATTATGAGCTACTCATTTCAAATAAATATCGTGCCATCAAAGAGGACGAGCTTGAAGTGATTCGCGAATTTTTCTTAAAGCGTAAGATTGACCAATCTATTGTGATTCCAGGTCACTCAAAAACCCTGCACACCAATAATTTGATTGAAATTTCCTTCCAGACGTCTGTCTAGCCTTAATACTACTGCTAAAAGGCTAAGGCAGCACCTATCAGCATAGGCTACCTTCCACTCAGAAAGCTCCTCTCTAACAGCTGAAGCTTAGACAACATGACTAGTGGTCTAGGCTTTTTTGATCGCTTAATATTAGCTTTAATAGCTCCTCGCCTTCACCCCCCAACCAAGAAAAAACAAGCGCCGCTCACGATTAAGCTGACGTGAGTCTGCGCTTGTTTTTTTATAGCTATGATGACTACTCAGTTCATATCCAATGCCGCCTAGCAGGACTAGCCCTTCTCTAAGCCCAGTCAATCGTAAATCGTGAACCTATAAAGAAGCCTAGACCTGCCAAGCTCAAGGCAGGTCACTTATCAGCTCCCACACAAAGAGTCCCTAGTAAGGCAGGTACGCCCAGACCGACTAGCACCTTGCTGCTGGATTGGCAAAAGCACGCCAATGCTTATTTAACTCGGGAACAGAGCTGTTAGTTGCTTAATTAGCAGCTGAGTCAAAGCCTTCTGCTACTGCTTCTGGGAAGTTTTCTTCGATAATTTTCGCACTGTGGTCACAAACAAAGGCATTATAAGACCGCATTCTGGTCGTTGGATCGATACGACGTGAACGCTCACAAACCTCTCCTTGCGCACGAGCTACCGTAAAGGCAACATCATCAAAGCTGACAGCATTCTCAGGAGCTGGCTCCTCACTAATGGTTAGCTGAGAGACAATCAATAGCAGTGCAATATCGCTATCTAGAGCTGTCAACAGTGTCTTAACCTCTGGACTTGCATAAATTGTCAGATGAGCTTCTAAGGACTTACCAATAATCTTGTCATGACGTGCTTCCTCCAAAGCCTTTTGCGCCTGTGCCCGAAGCGTCATAAAGGCTTCCCATTCCTCTAGGATAGTATCTTGATTATCAAAAGTCTGAGCCTGTGGCAGCTCTGATAGCTGTACAAAGTCTTCTGGCTCATGCTCTAAATATGACCAGATTTCCTCTGCCGTATGTGGAAGGATCGGAGTCAATAGCTTAGTGATATTAACCAAAATATCATAAAAGACAGTCTGCATACGACGACGTGCCAGGCTGTTAGCAGCCTCAATGTAGACCACATCTTTGGCAAAATCAAGGTAGAAAGCAGATAAGTCAACCGTCACAAAGTTAACCACAGCCTTGTAAATCGTCATGAAGTCATAACGCTCATAGGCAGTATTGATAGCTCCTACTAGCTTGTTAAACTTGATGGTCATGTACTTATCAACAGCAGCAAGCTCAGCATAAGCCACCTTATCTGTATGTGGATTGAAGTCTGATGTATTAGCAAGCAAGAAGCGAAGCGTGTTACGGATTTTACGATAGGTTTCAGAGACCTGTCCTAGGATATCCATTGACACACGCACATCATTATCTGTATCAACAGAAGCTACCCAGAGACGGAGAATATCAGCACCATATTGCTTTGCAACATCATTAGGTGAAATGATATTTCCTTTAGATTTAGACATTTTTTCACCCTTACCATCAAGGACAAAGCCCTGTGATAGGATAGCCTTATACGGTGCATGACCATTAACCGCAACTGAGGTAATCAGTGATGAGTTGAACCAACCACGATATTGATCGGAGCCCTCAAGGTAGAGGTCAGCTGGATAAGCAAGATGATCACGAGCATTCATCACACCATTCCAAGAAGACCCTGAATCAAACCAGACGTCCATGATATCTGTCTCTTTGGTAAATACCCCATTTGGAGAGCCTGGGTGTGTGAAGCCTTCAGGTAAAAGCTCCTTAGCCTCTTTTTGCCACCAAATAATGGACCCATGCTCTTGGAACAGATCTGCGACGTGATCAGTTACCTCCTTAGTCATAATGGCTGTGCCGTCCTCTGCATAGAAAATAGGCAGTGGAACACCCCAAGCACGCTGACGAGAGATCACCCAATCGCCACGATCACGAATCATATTGTAGAGTCGTGTCTTTCCCCATGTCGGGTGGAATGTTGTTTTGTCAATCTCATCTAGAATCTCTTGACGGAAGTCAGACACAGAAGCAAACCACTGAGGAACAGCCCGCCAAATAATTGGTTTTTTCGTGCGCCAATCAAATGGATAGGAGTGGTTGATCACTTCTTGAGCAAGCAATAGGTCTCCAAGCTTTTCAATAACAATCGGAGTTACCTTGCCATAAAATTGACCATGAAAATCAGGACCTGCATTTTCCATCATCAAACCACGCTCATCAACTGTAACTGCAACCTCAAGTCCATATGTCATACCAACGTTGTAGTCATCTTCACCAAAGCCAGGTGCTGTATGAACGATACCTGTACCTGAATCTAGCGTCACATGATCGCCAAGAATGACTAGCTCATCAACCTCACTGTCCCAAGGGTGCTCGGTTACAATGTATTCCAAGTCAGAGCCCTTATGATTGGCCAAAATCTCAAATGATTCCCAAGCAAACTTAGCAGCCAGACTGTCTAGCAGTCCTTCTGCCACCACATAGTTACGGTCTGAACCTGCAGGTCTAACAACCACATAATCCATATCAGGTCCAACTGTTAGACCACGAGAAGCTGTTACCGTAAATGGTGTGGTCGTCCAAACCACAACATAGGTGTCAGTATCAAGGATTCCCTTACCATCTTTAACCCTATTAGCATAGTAAAGCGATGTAGAATCAATATCATGGTATTCGATTTCTGCCTCAGCAAGAGCAGATTCAGAGGACCATGACCAATACACAGGCTTTGCCCCACGATAAATGTAGCCCTTATCAGCCATCGCACCAAAGACACGAATTTGATCGGCTTCAAAGCTTGGATCTAAGGTAACATAAGGATTGTCCCAATCAGCAGATACACCGAGACGCTTAAAGTCGTCTCTTTGCTTATCAACCTGACTTAACGCGTACTGACGACACATGTCAAGATAGTCAGCCAGATCCATCTCTTTACGCTTAACCCCCTGCTTAGCCAAGACCTGCTCAATAGGAAGGCCATGAGTATCCCAACCTGGAACAAAAGGCGCTTGATAGCCTGACATAGATTTGGCACGTACAATAATGTCTTTTGAAATTTTATTCAGCGCATGTCCGACATGGATATTACCATTTGCATAGGGAGGCCCATCGTGCAGGTGAAAGGCAGGCTTGCCTTCATTTAAGGCTTGACGTTTTTTGTAAATCTCAGCCTCGTCCCAAGCCTTTTGCCATTGTGGCTCCTTGTTGGGTAGACCGGCACGCATTGGAAAGGCCGTTTTGCCTAAGTTAAGTGTTTCTTTTAATTTCATCTTGTCAAACTCCTTTTAGTCAATATCTTATCAGAATTACAAAAAAAGCCCCGTCTCAAAAAGGACGAAAGCTCGTGGTACCACCTTAATTCAGAACAGTAAAATCCCTTTTGCTGTTCCCTCTTTGCTCGTAAGGTGAGCCTCCCTCGTCACTTACTGTCATTCAGTGATGATTGAAGAAAATGATAATTGTCATGCTCAGGGAATATAGGACTCTCATCATCTCCTACTTGCTGTGATTTTGGGCATTCAATCCTGTTTTTCTTATGATTAAATATTCAATTTAAAGGTCTGTGTCTCGCTTAGGTTCACTTCAGGCTCGCTAGCTTGCTCTTCTCGCTGCACCTGATAGGCTTCTAGCTCCTTATTGCTTTCTTCAACACGACGCTGCAGCTCCTCTAGCTCCTCTGGTGTAAACTGACGTGTTGCATCAAAGGAATTGCTGTCATCAGCCTCAGGAATATCTTCATTAAGGACAGTTTTAACCACCTCTTTAAAGGCTGCATCAGAGTTTTGAAGGTAGACAGCTGTTGGCTGCAACAATTCGTCCCACTCAGGCGAATTGGATAAGCTTAGCTGTGACTCAATAGCTGAAACCAAGCGCTGATGGAAAACGCGTGTCTGGCGCTTTAATTCCTCTGTCTCAATAGCAACGCGCTTTGCTTCATCTGTTGCGTCGCGCAACAGTTGGTTAGCCTTTGCTTTTGACTCATCAAGTAAATGCTGAGCATCATAGGTTGCCTTGCTGACCAAATTGGTTGCTTCAGCATTTGCTGAGGATTTCACTTTTTCAGCTGTTTCCTGGGCTAGGATAACAGATTGACTCAATGATTCCTTCATCTCATCAAAGTAAGACAGCTTTTCTTCAAGCTCTCTTATCTTAGCTTCATTATCACGATTTTTGCGAACCAAAGCCTCATAATCGTCTACAACAATCTCAAGAAATTCATTTACTTCCTCTTCACTGTAGCCACGAAACTTTGTCTTAAACGTTTTATCTTTAATTTCTAGTGCTGTAAGTGCCATTATATCTCCTTATTTACGCATCATTTTGCTAAGTGTTAGCTTATATTTCCCATTTTTTGTGAAGCCATTGTCTGTTAGTATGCTAAACCTACCGTAGCCACGAATGCTGATTAAATCACCAACAGCTACAGGCTGAGAGGCTTTAGTGACAAGCTGATAGTTAACCTTGACCTTGCCTGCTTCAACAAGCCTTATCGCCTGATTTCTAGATTGCTTTAATACGGTAGCAATCAAGCGATCAACGCGTAGACTAGATACCATTATATCAGTCAGAACCTGCTGATTAGCTGTCAGATTTAACAGCTGATCAAGATCAATTTCTTTGAGCTTGACCCTAGCTTTTGCTATTTTAGCAATCGTTCCTAAACAATAGCTTAACAGCTGTCGATTAATCATGACCTGAGCATGACCTATCTCAACAAAATATCGCCAAGTAAGGCTCTTTTGATTCCCAATTCATTAATTAAGGTGCCTAAAATCTGTGCATGTGTCAGCTGATTAAACTTAGCATTATAGGTCACCTCAATCAAAGCCAAGTCAAAATCTGCCTTATCTAGACAATAATAGTCAGGAGCAACAATCACACGACCATATTCACTAGGATAATAATCAGTAGAGCTAAAGCACTGCAGATTGGTTGCTGCGACTAAGCCTTTTAAAATCGTGACCTCTCGCGGATTTAAAAAATCAGTAACCTCTAATAAATAATTAGCCTCAACACGAGCGATCAAGTCAAGCATTCTTTCAATAAATGGGTGTTCATCAGGCTGAAAATGCTGATAAAGCATTGTTTGAACAGTCATGAGATCAACACTCTTATCAAGATCTCACTTAAAACATTTAGACCAATCATCACTAGGTAAATAGTAAAGTCCAAGCCCGCAAACTGTAGGTTCAATGATCTAAAGGGTTTTAAGATAGGCTCTACTATATCGCTGACCAGCCTGCCAAGCCAAGAGTCGTAGGCTCCAGGAAACCAAGACAGTAAGGCATAGACTAGCAGCAAATAGGAATAAACCTTAATTAGCTTTAGAAGTATCAACAGTATAAAAATCATCACACTAGCGTCTCTTCATATCAAAATCAAAACCAATATCTTGGCCATTATTTGGGATATTCATCTCTTCAATATTAACAGATACATTTGATGGGGTCAACAGATACATGGAAGAACCAACCCTTTGCAGAGTACCATACAATACCTTACTAGCACCGTCAATAAAATCTAGGCAACGCCTTGCCTGAGCATCTAGCATGTATTGAAAATCGATCAGCACACACTCATTAACAATCAAAAGATCAACAATTTCTTGGGCGTCCTCATACTTACGAGGATACTTCAAGGCAATAGTTGTTTGCTCTTGATGAGCAGCATGCTGATATTGCTCACGACGACTAGAAGCAGACGGGGCTGACGTCGCCCTTCTGTCATTGTAGTCATGAGAAACACGTGCTTGACTTTGACCTTGATATGGTCGCTCAGCATAGGCAGCTCTTGATTGTGATTGTGGTCTTTGCTGAGCTTGCATCTGAGGTCTAGCCTGCTTAGGCTGCTGGGGCTGACTCGCTCTAGCTGCTTGTTGCTGCTGATTAGGTCTGCTGGTCTGTTGTGATTTAGTCACAGGCTCTTCTTGCTTTTTAGAGGATAGCTCCTCTTCTACTTCACTGACCCCATCAGTATCAAAATAAGAAATCATCTTATTAAATGCGTCTTTAATTGCCATCTTATTCTCCATTTAGTGAAAGAAAGATGTTCCAATACGAACAAAGGTTGAGCCTTCTTGAATAGCAATTGGATAATCGTTACTCATGCCCATACTCAATTCTGTAAACGGCATATTCTTTCTCTTTTTTGACTGCAAGTTTTTTCTTAATTGATTTGCTTTTTGGAAAATGCTTCTAAGCTCTTGCTGACTGGCATCAATAGGTGCCATTGTCATGATACCGACAAGATGAAGCTTTTCCATCTTGCTGATTTCCTCAATAGCAGCATCAAGCTCAGCAATCTTAAAACCATGCTTGCTTTCTTCTTCAGAAATATTAACTTGTAGAAAACACTTCACAGGGTGGTCAGCTCTCTTTTCAATTTCTAAAGCCAGTTTTACTGAATCTAAGGCATGAAAATAATCAACCTTATTAATCACTTCCTTTACCTTTCGACGCTGTAAAGTACCGATAAAATGCCAAGTAACTTGCCTATCTTTCAAGGCTTCATATTTATCTAGAAACTTATCAATACGGTTCTCAGCGATATGCTCAATCCCCATATCAATCAGCTGACCTGCAACTGCCTTGTCCACATATTTTGTGACAGCGATAACTGACACACTGTTTTCAGGCCGGTTGGCTGCCTGAGTGGCTAAGCGAATATTTTCAAAAACAATATCCTTATTTTTTTGTAAATCCATCATTAACGATTTTTGAAAAATGGTGGTGTTTCTAATTCATCATCAATGTCATCATTTGATGAGAAGGTTGACATGTTCAATTGATTGTCAAGCTCACCTTCTGCTGGACGAGCAATATTGTCTCGACGTAAGTCCCAATTTCCAAAAGCTGAGCCCTGATTATGATTGTGGCCATGAGCTGGCATAGCTTGCTGAGACTTAGGCATCTCACGTGTTTCACCCATATCAAAATCAAAGCTTGATGAACGACGATCAAAGCTTGGCTGCGCAGTCTGTCTCACCTGCTCTGAAGCATATTGTGCTCCAGCAGCCTGCTGAGCGTTAGACTGAGTGTAGGTGCGTGGCTGACGAAATCCTGAGGCTTGCTCCGCCTTATCCTGACGAACACCTGTTGCAACAACTGTTACGCGAATTTCGTCTCTCATAGAGTCATCAATCGATGTTCCTAGCCAGATGTTAACGCCTTGACCTGCTGCCTGACCAACAATTTCAGATGCCTCCTCAGCCTCTGTGAGGGTCATATCAAGTCCACCTGTCACGTTAACGATAACATCTTCAGCACCGTCAATTGTTGTTTCAAGTAATGGTGAGTAGATAGCCTTACGAGCTGCCTCTACAATACGTTCCTCACCAGAACCAATACCGATCCCCATAAGTGCATTGCCTTTATTTGCCATCACAGTCTTAACATCGGCAAAGTCAAGATTAATCAAGCCAGGGCTTGTAATCAGATCAGTAATCCCTTGTACACCCTGACGCAAAACATTGTCTGCTTCGCTAAGCGCTTCAAGCAATGGTGTCTTTTTGTCAACAATTTCAAGCAGGTTATTATTTGAGATGATCAATAAGGTATCAACCTGCTCTCTTAGCTCCTGAATCCCCTCAATGGCAAAATTACTGCGTTTGTTGCCTTCAAAGCCAAATGGACGTGTTACAACTGCCACAGTCAAGGCTCCTAGGCTCTTAGCGATACGAGCAATCACTGGAGCTGCTCCTGTTCCAGAGCCTCCACCCATACCAGCAGTGATAAAGACCATATCAGCGCCAGTCAAAGCTTCTGTGAGAACCTCTTCGCTTTCCTCTGCTGCCTTACGACCAACCTCTGGCTGACCTCCAGCACCAAGACCACGAGTTAATTTAGGACCAAGCTGAACAACTGTTTCTGCTTTTGATGAGCTTAATGCCTGAATATCAGTGTTTGCAGCGATAAACTCAACACCTGCAACCCCCTCATCAATCATGCGGTTAATAGCGTTTCCGCCACCTCCACCAACACCGATTACCTTAATGATTGCACCTTGAATGGATGCCGTATCAAATGAAAATGCCATTTTATTTCCTCACTTTATTACTTTTAATCAAACATACTTCCAAAAATGCCACGAACACGCTCTGAAATCTTTTGCTTTGGTTCAGCGGGTTCTTGAGGCTCGTAGTCTGCTTGGGGCACTTGCTGCTCATAATTAGGAGCCGGTTCAAATCCCCTAGTCTCATTGTAGTCTGGCAAGTAAGCTTCTTGGCCAGTAAAGTCGATCGGCTTACGTCTTAGCAATTCCTCGCCTGATACAGCATTTTGCGCTAAAACGTCCACCTCTGACATCATACCAACGTACTCGACCAAGCTAATGACATTGGCAAACATTGGGTTACGAATACCAACCTGATTTGGAATATGAAGCTTAACATTGGTTCCAAAAATCTCTTGAGCAACCTCAACCACGCCCGGCATAATGGCGCCGCCACCTATCAGCACAATGCCACCAGGTAAATCAAGCAGGCGTCCTCTTTCTAAATCCTGCTTAACACGATCTAGAATATGGCGAACACGAGCCGAGATAATCTCTGATAAGTAACGCTCTGTTACCTCAACTGGCTCATCACTGCCAACAACATCAACCTTAACAGTGTCAGTCAAGCTTGCCTCTGCCATATCAGCCTGCCCAAAATTGTACTTCAAGGCCTCTGCAATTGACATTGACGTTTTAAGAACCTTAGAGATATCCTTTGTGATATACTCGCCACCCTCTGCATAGATATTGGTGTACTGCAATTCCTGTGCTCGCATTGAGGCAACGGTGGTTTGTCCTCCACCCATGTCAATGACCGTAGCACCAAATTCACGTTCACCTTCATTTAACACCGCCTTAGCCATTGCCAAAGGAGAAATGATGATGTTTTCAACCTTAATCCCAGCACGCTCAACTGTCTTTCTTAAGTTATGCAGGATTGTGCTTGGTCCAGTGTAAATCAGACCGCGCATTTCAAGCCTGATCCCCATCATGCCACGAGGATCTCGAATGCCCTGAAAGCCGTCTACAATAAACTCTTCAGGGACTAAGGAAATCACCTCTCGCTCTGGAGTAATGCTCTTAGTTAGTGCTGACTTAACAACGCTATCAACGTCTTCATCTTTGATTTCTTTTGATTCGCTAGGAACAGGAATCATGCCTTGTGTCGGCTCAATTTGAAGGAGGTTTGCTGGCAGCCCAACATTGACCCTTTCAATTGTCATTCCTGCTTTTTCTTCAGCTTGTTCTACTGCAGTTTTAATAGCAGCGGCTGCTGCCTCTATATCAATGATTATGCCATCTTTTACGCCAGTACTCGGAACATTGCTCACACCAATAACATTCATCTCGCCAGAGATAAACTCTGCTACCAAAACCTTTATCGAGCTTGTTCCAATGTCCAAACCAGTAAAAAAGCCATTTCTAGCCATTCACTCGACCTCACTTACTTTCCAAACTTTTACTATTCAAAAACACTGCTAAAAAGCAGAATTATTCAGGGAATATTATATCATAAAAAAACGTAAAATGTTACCATTTTACGTTTTTTGTTATATAAACTTAATGTTTTTTTGCCGTTCAACAAGGGCCTAATTTAAGAGCCTTAAATGCTTTTTTGCCCCCTTCTCTTACCCTAAACGATTACTGTTGATTTGCCTGCTCAGTAGGCTGGGCGACTGAGGGATTTGTGGCCTCAGGATTAGCAGGTGTTTCAGGGCTAGGCTGCTCCTGTGTGGCCTGCTCTTCACCCTGCTCTGGTGAAGCCTCAGCAGGCTTATCTGCCTGAGAAGCTTGAGCAGACGCTGGCACCTCAGGCATGTTTTCAATTTCAGCAGTGGTCGTATAGATACCAACCTCCATATCAACAATGCTAGCAGTATCAAGATTCTTCTTGATTTTTTGGTAATAAGGCAGCTTTAGCTCAAGCTGTGACCGAGGTACCCTGATAAGGTTGCCATCGTGCATTTCAAGAAGCAGCAAATCCTTAGTTGTCTGTGAATTGGCCGATGACACTGATTTGATAGCCTTGACTAGGTCACTTGGGATTTTGGTCAAGCGATTAATGACATCTTGAATCTCTTTTTCATGCTCAAGATTTAAAATCAAAAAGGATTTAGGCAAAGCAGCCTGCTTGACAGCAGCAACTCGCTTGCCATTTTCTAGGATCAGTTGAAACCCTTCAGCTACCTGAGCGTAGGCAATAATATCAAACTCTGTCACATCAAAGCGGAAATGATTGGGAAAGCCGTAACGCAAAGCCACCTTTTTCACCCAGGGATTGGCTTTTAAAACCGCATTTTCATAAGAACCCGGAGAGGCTAATAGAGTAATCCAGTAATCAGATGACTTGATCCCACTGTCTCTAACTAAGTCCTCAACGCTTGTTTTTTATTGCCCTTGACGGAGAAATCCTTGACCTTACTATAGGGTGTGATCATAAAAATCGACAGGCACAAAACCACAAACGACACCAGCAATACAGGCCAGCCCTTTTGAAGTGCCTGCTGCTTTGGACTTTTTTCTTTGGGGACTTTTAATGGCTTGTCTTTTGGGGAGGGGACTTCCTGCTCTGATGCTTCTGGCAGCGGCTCACCCTCATCAGTACCCGCTTGGCTTACCTCAGTTTTCTCCTCAGCTTCATCTGTATCTTCTTGGTCAGCCTTTGAAGCTGCCTCTCCCTGAGCTTGCGCTATTTTCTCATTTAATAATTTTTCTTTTAGTTTTTTGTCTTTCTCAGCCTGCTGCTGCTTCTTGTTGAGAAATTCAATATTACGCTTTTGCCATTCGGTCAAAGCGGCTTTTTCTTCTGAATGTTTTGTCTTATCTGCCATTTAATTTTCCTTTGTCGCGGAGCTAA